>NZ_NTFY01000051.1 GCF_002289565.1 Rhodopirellula sp. SM50
GAAAGGGGGAGGGGTTTCGGTGGATCGTGGACCTGGGGTTACGCCCGGATTCGCTGGGGCTCATCCGGTCTCACCCCAGGCTATGTTGTTGTTCGCCTTTGGCGAACCGAACCGAGTGAATCTTGATCCACCACGGAACAAGAACGACCAAAGTCTTCAACTCGTTCCAAGGCTCCGCCTTGGAACGCGACGCCGATGTGGCTCCTGCCACGCACCGATAGCAGCCTGGAGGCGGGAGCCTCCAGGACAGTGTGTTCCCAGGCGGAGCCCGGGAACAAGATCGAAAGCGGGGTGTTTTTGTTAGCGGTAGGGCGCGAGCCCTCCGGTCTTTCACGGTGTTTTTGAAGCGCGACCGGACGGCTCGCGCCGTACCGCTAACACCTCTAGCAACGTAGGGCATGCTGTGCATGCCATACGTCACGCACAGCGTGACCTACCACGCTACGGCAATTCCAACAGCCGCTTGGATTCCTTCAACAGAAACTCGGCGTCCATGAACGGCTCGTAGCTGATGTCTTGCCAGCGGACACGACCGGCCGCGTCGATCAAGAACGTGCCGTGCAAGGGTTGGTCTTCAAAATCGTCCCAGCAACGAAACGTCTTGAAGACTTGCTGCTCGCCATCGGAATACAAGGGCAGTTCGAGCTTCTTGTCGAACGCTTTGATGCCCGTGATCAGATCCTCGGTCGTCTCGGTGCTGATGCCGACCAGATCGATCCCCGCCTTGCGAAACGCTTCCACATGCGGCGAGAACGCGTGCAGTTGGTCGACGCAGTGCAAGCATCCAAAACCGAGATAAAAAATCAAGATTTTGGGGCCGTTTCCCAATTCGACGTCCGTGACGACGTCGCCCTCCGGCGTTTTCGCTTGCCATGATTCGGCCATGTAAGGCTGCCATCGAAACGGCCCCAACTCGTCCAGCGGGGGACGCGGACCGAGATCGCTTTCCGGTTCGGGCTTCTTCCTCCAGTCGCCCTCCGCCCCGGCCGCCTTCGCCACTTCAGACAACCCGGCCAACATCGGTGTGTCCAGATCCGCGTCGGCGGCGACGGTTCGCAGCGTTTCAAATTGTTTTTTGGCCTCGTCCTGTTTGCCATCCTTCCAGAGCAAATCAACCAACACCGCCAGCGGCAGCACTTCCGACGGCCCCGACTTGACCGCCCGCTCGGCGGCTTTGATCCCGGCGGAGCGATCTCCGGCCAGCCCCAGCCACTGAGCCTCCATCGTCGCGTCCAGTTTTGCGGCCTTGAGATGCTTGTTGAAGGTCGCCAGGTCCTTGCGTTTGGCAGCCGCCGCAGCCGCGACCCGCGCGACCACCGCTCGCACTGATGCCAACTCTTTCTTCAACTCCTTCGGATCTTCATCCTTTGACGTGTCTGCCTCGGATGCATCCCGATCGGCCACATCCAGCAGACGCGTTTGCAATTCGATTCGCTCGCGTTGCAATCGCCGAAGCGTTTTTGCGCCTTCGGATCGGTGCCCGGCCATGAATTGTGCCACGCCTAGCCAGCCCAGTTCATCGCGCCGCGTCTCTTGGTGATCGGTCGGCAGCAATGATGGACCGCCCATTTCGTCGATCAATTCCTGCCACAACCCGAAACGGGTCAACGTTTGGACCAGGCGTTGACGCCCATACTTGTGGCTGCCACGTTTGTCCAACGAGTTGTAGTTGGGATGCTGGGGCAACGACACCAGATTGCGTGACAAATCCAAAGCGTCCTCCACGCGCCCGATGTGAATCAGATTGCGAACCAGCCATTCGTTGTTGTGGGCGAAGTTATGAATCTGGTCGGGCATCAATCGCGTGCGAATCATGTGGGCGTGATCGACACGCGCAGAAGCCTCTTGTTGCCAGGCGGCGTCGGAATAGCGTTTCAGTTTGGAATAGATGTGACCGGGCATGTGCCACATGTGCGCGATACCTGGACTTGCCGGTCCGCACTGGGCAGCCGAAACGAGTGCGTTGGCCGGGCGTGCCGAATCCCACAAGTGAATCCGGTAGTGATGGGCGGGATGCGCCGGATTGGCGGTAAAGATCTCGCCCAACAACGCTTCGACGGCATAGCGGCTGGTCAGTTTGACACCGTAACGGTCTCCCATCCAAAGCTGGACGACGAGAAGCGCTTTGGCTTCGATGTCATCAGGATACTCATGCAAGATCTTTTCCAGATCGGCGACGTACCGTTCACCGCGTTTCTTCTTTTCTTCTTTCTCACGATCCTTCTGGTCTTTCGCCGACTCGCCGTCCTTCTTGTCGTCGCCTTTGTCCTGTTTGGGCAAGAAACGATCGAGCGCGTCGATGTAGAGCTTTTCTCGATTCGAGGTGTTTTTTGCAGATTTCGCTTTGGCCTGGTCGATAAACCCCCGCGCGCGGTCGTCGTTGTTGACATTGGCCATCGCCATCCCCCAATAGGCGATGGCCAGCTCGGGGTCCTCCTTGGCGGCTTGGCGGAACGAGCGTTCGGCTTCCAGGTACCAGAACCCGTGCAGCTGGGCGATCCCCTGTTCGATGAACCCTTGAGCCGCCTCGGACTTGGTCGAGGTGGGAAACTCGATCGCCGCCATCCCAGGCATCATCACCGCAGCTTGCCGCGGGCCTTCGTTAAACGCTTCGCCGTGATAGCTGTGACCGGCGGCAACGGAATCGGTCGCCAGCGTGTCAGCGGCCTGAGTGATCGAAACAAGCGATCCGGCGAGCACCGCGACGCAAAAAACGCGAAAAACAAACATGGTCGGATGTGACCCAATGGAGGCGGGAAAGGTGGTGGGAGCCTGATTGTAATCGATCCGGCGGGGGGCGACAAAAGAGGCTTGATGGGCAGCGTGTGATGGTTCACGATGGAGCGCCGGGACCATTTTCACCAATCAACGAACCGATGACCGATTCGATCTCAAAAGTGGCAGAGCGTGCGGGGCAGTTCTTTATGGGCAAATCACCGATCCATCAAGCCATGCTGCGACTGACCAAGACGCTCGGCGAAATGCAAATCCCCTTTGCGATCGCCGGCGCGATGGCCGCCAACGCCCACGGTCACCGGCGAACGACGGCCGATATCGATATCCTGATTCGCGGCGAAGATTTGGAAAAGTTTAAACAGCAGTACATCGGTCGCGGCTGGGTCAACAAGTTCGAAGGCTCCAAGAACTTCCGCGATGCCGTGTGCGGCGTCGACATTGATGCGTTGATCGTCGGCGGTTATCCCGGTGATGGACTGCCCAAGCCGGTTTCGTTCCCCGAGCCGGAACGCGTCTCGGAAGTCAAGGAGGACGGAATCCCGTTCGTCTCCTTGAAGACGTTGCTGGAGCTGAAACTGGCCAGCGGCATGACGGCACCGCATCGCATGCAAGACATGGCTGATGTGATGAACCTGATCCGCGCCAACGGCTTGCCGAAAGACTTCGCCGAAAACCTGGAACCCTACGTCGCCGAAAAGTTCGGCGAGATGTGGCAAGCGGCACAAATCAGCGATGAGCATTAGTACGTTGTCACGTCGGTAGGTGACGCTGTGCGTCACGTTCCGATGTGACGCACAGCGTCACCTACTCCGCGATCACTCGTATTTCCATTTCAAGATCCAGGGGTCGTCAAACCGCTTCTGCATCGCTTTCAATTTGGCTTTGTACGTCTCCAAGACATCCGCGTGACCGGGACTGGTCGCCAGGTTCGTCGATTCATTCGGATCGGTTCGCATGTCGTAAAGTTCAAACTCCGGTCGTTGGACGTAGCGGCCGACCGTCATCTGCCCGTACGGTGCATCGTCGCCCTTGGCCAATTGGGCTTGCCAACTGCTGGCGGCCCACAAGTCCGACGCAAAGGGGTAGGGAAGCGGGTGGGCGATGTTCCAGATCAGTTTGAAGTCGTTGTCGCGGACGACCCGCATCGGATAGTACATCTGGATTTCATGAAACGTGTGCGAGGCCATGATGGTTTCATGATGTGGCTTCATCGGATCGGCCAACACAGGCATCCATGAATTGCCGTGGTAGGAAACAAACGGCTTGTTTCCGTTTCGATTCTCCTTCAGCGCCTCGCCGCGTTCCTTCCAAAACTTGTTGGCGTTCAAAGGATTTTTGGGGCCGTTGGTCTGGGCATCCAATCCGCCGGCGAAATCGAGCAGGCTGGGCGTGATGTCGATGTGGCTGATCAGCGATTGGGATTCGACGCCGCGATCGGATTGATACGGATCGCGGACGACAAAGGGCACCCGCAATCCGCCTTCGTAGACCGTCGTTTTCCCGCCAGCGAACGCCATCCCATGGTCACTGGTGAAGACGATCATGGTTTTGTCGTACAGGTCGGCCTCTTTCAAGATTTCGACCAGACGCGCGACTCCCGCGTCGATCCGCGAGCAGGACTGGTAGTACTGTGCCAACTCTTCACGCGTTTCGGGCGTGTCGGGTAAAAAAGGCGGCACGGTCACCTCGGCCGGATCAAAGAAGACCTCCTCGACGCCGGGGAAGGATCCGCGATTCGGTTTGTTCCCGAACAGGTTCGGTTTCAGCTCGCGCTCGCTCGATTGGTCAACGCCGCCGCCACGGTGGGGGTCGGACGTCGCAAAGTACAAAAAGAACGGTCGCTCGTCGTCCTGGTTGGTCAAGAACGCTTTGGACGTCTCGGCCATCTCGACGGCGTTTCGTGAATTCGCGTTGAGATAGGTTTCGAACTGATAAACCGTCTCCGGAGCGACGTGGTACTTTCCGATCTGACCGGTGCGATAGCCGGCTCGCTGCATCACGCGCGGCAGCGCGAGTGACACGACGTCATGAAACGACGCGAATTTGTGGTAGTGATGTTGGTGCCCGAATTGCCCGTTGCGGTGATTGTGCAAACCGCTCATCACCACACTGCGACTGGCGCTGCAAGACGCGGTGGTGGCAAAAGCGTTTCGAAAGACGACGCCATCGGCCGCCAACGCATCGATCGCCGGGGTTCTCGCAGCCGTGTCGCCGTAACACCCCAGCGTCGGACTCTCATCGTCGGTGATGATGAAGATGACGTTGCGTTCGGCGGCGTGGCCAAACGTTGTCAACGAAAACCATGAAGTGCTGAGCAGGAGGAGGGAAAACGCTATTCGGGAAGACATCGCAGGTGTGCCGGGGCCGAGAAAGGAGGGAAAGAGATGGAAGGCTGGATATTCTAGTCGAATCCCAACCGTCGAGCGCGCGGGGGCTGAGCCCTCTACTCGTTTCCGGGCTCCGCCTGGGAACGGGATGGGCGGGAGGCTCCCGCCTGCTGGCTGCCATCGGCTTGTGGCGAGTGGCCGCACCGGCCATGCGTTGCATGGCAGAACCCTGCAAGCGAGTCGAATCAACCCTCGGATGGCAGCGCGAACCCACGGATCCCAGGCTGCTCTTCATCCGTGGGTCCGCGCTGCCATCCGTGGGTTCATCTCAGCCTGACCTTAGGGCCTACGTGTTCTTCCCTTGTTCCCGGGCTCCGCCCTACGCCGTGAACGATTTCTTTCCTGTGTTTTACGAGGTGTTAGCGGCAGGGCGCGAGCCCTCCGGTTCCGCATCTTCCCCAACACACCGGAGGGCTCGCGCCCTACCGCTAAAAAATCGTTCACGGCGTAGGGCAGAGCCTGGGAACAAGGGACCGATCGCCCCTCCCCCCTCGCTGCGCTCGACCCTCCCTGCCAGGGAGGATGACTCGGAAGAATGCACGACCCTCGTCGATGCAGACGATTTCTGCAATCGCGTTGGCGACCGCAGCCCCCGTCGGGTAGGGTATCGTTTGATGACAAACCTTTTTTCGCTGGGTAATTTCGGGATGGATCGCGAACAATCAGTAACCCGGTCACTGTTGATGGGGCTCAGCAACGATGGACTGGAAAACGTGCTGTCGGCATTTCAACCGCGTTCGTTTGACGCCGGCGCGACCATCGTTGAGATCGGAGACGACGGCGACGAGTTGTTCCTGATCACCGCAGGCAAAGTACGGGTCTGGACGGGCGACGGACCGGCCGTCGCCGAACGCACCCTGGGGATGATGGGGGCGGGCGATCACTTCGGCGAATCGTCGGTGATTTCCGGCGGACCACGGACCGCCACGGTCACCGCCGTCACCTATGTCGAAACCTTGGTACTGAGCGGAGAGGATTATCGCCGCCTGGTGAAAAGCTATCCGCAACTGCTGGAAAACCTCAGCCGTTCGTTGACCAAGCGGTTGTCGAACATGAATTCCGCCGCCTCGTCGCCAACGTCAACCCATCGCGGCGTGCATTCCCTGGCGATCATCATCGACCATCCCAGTGGCTGGCCGCTGGCGGAGCAACTGATCGGCCAACTGCGTGGGGACCACCCGTTGGTGCAACCGTTGTTGGTCAGTGACGATGATCTACCCTTTGCGTGCGAAACCTTCGATCGTGACGCGATCTGTGTTTCGGTTGCCGACCTCGGCTGCACCATCGCCGGTCGCAGCAAACAGGCATTGGCGGTGACGGTCGCTCGGGGCCCCCAAGCGACCGACGCCGCCGTGCGAGAATCCAACCGCGTGGTGTTTGCCGCCGACGCCCACCAAGGGCTTTCGGAGCACGCCGCAGCGCTGTTGAAATCCATCCCGCTGCATCGTCGCGCGATGGTGGCGTTGATGTTCCCGGCCGATTCCTGGCCGCGACCGGAGATGGATTTTTCTGACGCCGAGGCGGTGCGTTGCGGGTATCGTGGCGAAGACCGCACAGCCGAATTCGTTCCGGCGTCCGTCACCCGGCTGTATCGATCGTTGATCGGCAAACGCATCGGGCTTGCCCTTGGCGGAGGGGGTGCACGGGGGATCGCCCATATCGGCGTCCTAGAGATATTGCAACAGCACAACGTCGTTTTCGATTCGATCGCAGGTACCAGCGCCGGTGCGATCGTGGCTTCGGCCTACGGCGCGGGGTTCACTCCGGTGGACATCGGCGACTTTTTCCGCAAAGAGATGATTCCACCGAAGTATTTGGCCGGTCGCCCGTCGTTGCGACGCATGTTCTTGCTGCACAGTTTTCGCGGCGGACGTTTCGAAACCAAACTGCGACGCTACCTCGATCACCTGACCTTCGAACAAGCCAGTTTGCCGTTGGCGATCACGACGCTGGACCTGATCAGCGGCGAACAGCAGATCCGCAGGTCCGGTGATTTGGTTCAGGCCGTGTTGCAAAGCATCAACCATCCCGTCTTCGGTCGGCCGATCATTCACGACGGGCAAATGCTGGTCGACGGGGGCGTACTGATGAACGTGCCCGCGTCGGTGTTGCGAAGCGAAGGCTGTGACCACGTGGTCTCGATCGATGTCGGATCGACGCTGACGACCGACTACGCCAAAGACCGGAGCGGAAAACTGCGCCGGCCAAGCTATCTGTCGACGTTGCTTCGCACCATGGACATCTCGCGGCGACATTCCAGCGCCCTGCATCGTGAAGAAAGCGACCTGATCATCATCCCCCAGACCAGCGCCTTCCGGATCGAGGATTTCCACGCCGTCGACCCGCTGATCGAAGCGGGACGACGGGCCGGCGAAAAAGCGGTCGAAAATGTCAAACGTGTCATCGAAAACCTCCAACCGACCGACGATGTTGCATGAATGTTTCTGCCGATTCCAATGGTCCCTCTGCGGACGAAATTCTGATCGCCCAGATCCGCGAGGGCGATTCCGATGCCTGGCAATCTCTGATCGATCGCTACGAAGGGAGGTTGCTGGCGTACACCCGCAGCCGCATCCGTGATTCGGCCGCCGCAGAAGACATTGTCCAAGAAGCCTTCGTCGGTTTTCTGATCAGTCTGCCCAACTATGACGGCGGTCGACCGCTGGAAAGTTACCTGTTTTCGATCTGTGCCTACAAACTGACCGATCACCTGCGACGCGAAGGCCGACGCCCCGCGCTGCAGCTGCACGGCCGATCCAGTTCGGCCGGGGATTTCGATCTCAAGGGAAGCGCACGCGTCGCCAGCTCAATCGCCCGCAGCGTCGAACGTAAACGCATCGAGGAAGACGCGATCCGCGACGCCATGCAAGAACAAATCGATCGCTGGAAACAGTCAGGCAATTGGATCAAGTTGCAAGCGATCGAATTGATGATCGTTCGTGGTTGGGGCAATAAGCAAGTCGCCGAACAGCTGGATCTAACCGAACAACAAGTCGCCAACTACAAAAGTGACTTTCAGATCCGATTGAAATCGATCCTCAAACGCGCCGAGTTGGACGAGAGCGTGTTTCCGGAATTGGCAGGGGAATGATTGGCAAGCATGTCTTTCCTGTGTTACACCTCTGCCGCTAACGCAACACGTACCACTGAATCGCCAGGAAGTGACACAGCGCAGCGGAAATGACGAACAGGTGCCAGACGACGTGCAAGTATTTGAACTTGTGATCGTTCAGCAGCACCATCACACCCAGGGTGTACAACACGCCGCCGAGTAACATCCCCCAGCCGAGCCCCGATGGCACGTTGCCATACAATGGAATCGCCGGCAGCCACCCGAGTAACAGGTAGCTGACGGTCGCCACGTTGTTCACGCGATGACGCATCAGTAATTTGCCGGCGATGCCGGCGAATGCCGCCACCCAGATCGCCGTCAACAGGGGCGTGCGGACTGCGTCGGGCGCGTAGCGGAACACAATCGGCGTGTAGGTGCCCGAGATCATCGCATAGATCATCGCCTGGTCCCAAGCCCGCAGCGTGTCCAACAGCGGCTGTTGCAGGATCGCGTGGGACAACGTCGAAAACGAAAACGTCGCGCACACCGACGCGATGTACGCCGCACAGGCGAGCGCCAAACCCGGGTTGTCGGGCAACGCCTCAAGCACCAGCCACGTTCCCAGCACCAGTGACATCAACGCCGCCAACCCGTGTGTCAGCGCGTTGGCCCACTCTTCACCGTGTCGGACGGGAGCGTTTCCATGGGGTGGGGCGGGAGCGTTCACGACAACCTAATGCTCTGTCAATCTTTCAGAGTGGCGTAAGCTTCCAGCTTGCCGTCTCGTTTCACTCCTGAAACGCAAGCTGGAAGCTTACGCCACTTTCGCGACGGCGCCTACTTCCAGGTCTGCGCCAGGGCACCTGCCACCCGCGTGGCCCCGAAATCGATCAGCCGCGTCGGCGAGTTCTTCAGGGTCGTATCGACGGCGGGGTCGGCGTTCATCGCCGCGAAAAAGCACTCGTTCATTGCCGGATCGTCCAGATCGAACGAATGGGATCCTGAGACGATCGCCACGGATTGAGCGACGTTGATGGCCAGGAATTGAATCTCCAACCGCATCGGACTGTACGCATCGATCGACTCGATGTTGCAGTACAGCACCGTATCGACGAAGTGTTGATTGCCGAGTTCGACCAGCTTGCGTTCGTCAAATCGACCGCTGTGAATCGGAAAACAGGCTTCGCAGACCCGCCGCGGACTTTCAACCACGTCGACGCCGGCTTTTGCCCGCAGCGCGCCGGCCAAGGCTTGCATCAATGCCATCTGCTCTTTCAGGCGATCCTGGCCGTCCAAGGGCGCGACGATCAACACTCGATTCGGCTTCAATTGTCCCAACAGCGGTGACGTTCGCACCGGCTGCGGAGGACACTGGGGCGCCGCCGTTTTCCTCGCTGAATCGGTCGCGTCCTGGCAATGGCACGTCGCACCACAATCTCCCTTGCAGCGCGTCCACCAGCGAGGCGGACCGGCCGTCGACCACTGGAGGGTCCAAGCCAAGATCAAGGTCGTGGCGAGCAATCGAAATCTAAAGGTATGCACGACACTAAGTCCCGTTCGCCGAAATTTCACGCACCAACACATCGTCCAACTCTTCGCGGATCGATTGCAGCATCCGATCGGTTTCCATCAGATAGCGGTTGTATTTTTGCTCCGCATCGTTCAGCTTCGTTTGCAGTTCACGATTGATCTGACGCGTCGCCTCGATCTCCTCATACGCCCCTTCGACCGCCTTGGTCGAACGCCCCAGCAACGTTTCCGTCTGGTCCAGTTTTTCCTTGAGCCGTTTGTTTTCGGCATCCAGCATCGCCAACTTGGCTTTCAGGTCACCGTTTTCTTCGATCAATCGGAGCGCATGCTGCGTCGCCGTGATCTGGTTGTCGCCCAACACACTGCCTCGCGCCAGGGGCGCATTGGTGTTGACCGAACCGGTTGCCAGACGCGATGGCTCGCCGCGATAGTTCATGCCGGAGCGATTGGATGCTCGTGGATCCGCATACCCCTGTTGCGGACCATAAGTTCCCTGACCATATGCTTCCTGACCATCCCAACGGCGGGTCGGTCCACTTCCGTGTTGTCCCGTCGGATGCGGGATCTCGCCCGTCGCCAGTTCGGCGATCGGTGGCGGCAAGGGCCGTTGAATCTGGTTGTACGCCGCAGGCCCGACGGCGTGCTGCTCGGCTGACTCGGCCGCCCGCATCGGATTCGCCCCGGGGTATTGCTCAGGAGCGTATTGCGCTGGAGCGTATTGCTCGTGCGGGTACGGTTGCTGGTTGTACTGTTGTTGCGCGTACTGTTGTTGGGCAGATGGCTCGTGGTAGTACTGTTCTTGGCTGTACCGCTCCGGCTGCCAACGATTCCCCGCGGCGACACCACGGTTGCCGTCGTCGGGCTGGTTGGTCGGCGGCACCCAACGGGGATGACTTTCTGCGGTGGTCGGACGGGTCGGCTGCGGAGTCCACTCGGGGTGGTACTGTGGTTGAGCGGGGTTTCCGGATTGCGTTGCGTCGTTGCCGGAGGTGCGACCGTGGGTCTGGCCCTGACGGTCGTCGGCGCCTGTCGTCTCGTCGGCACCGTTTGCGGGCGCGTCATCGTTTGACGCGTTCTGCGCCTTGACGCCCAACGCATTTTTCAGCTTTTGTTTGACGCTTTGTTGCAGCAGATCCAATTTCCGCAGCGCCGAATTGGGATTCTGCTCACGGCGACTGTGATGCCGCTCTTGGGCCATCGCTGTCGATCCGGCTGCGAGGGTGAGCAGCAGCAACAAAACGACGATCAGAGACCGCCGCGGCGCGCAGGCACGCTGGGCGGTGCGGGGATCGCACTTGGTCGCCGCGTGCCGTCCACGCTGTCGGTCATTGCTGCGGGTGTTAATCACGTACTCGCTGTCTCGTCGTAGCCGCAAATCACCGTGATCTCTTCCCCACAGGGGCAAGCGATGACGATCGATTCGATACGATTTCCGTCTTTGATCACTCGAACTTCCGGTTCGGCATTGCAGTGTTTGGTCGGACCGACCCGGACGCGTGGTCCGCCGACCTTGGTGGTGCGTTCTTTCAACACGGTTGCTAGCTGGTCTTCCATCGAATTGCCTCCTTGAGTCTGAATCTCGCTGCGGCCAACAGGCGTGAGGTGCGCGATTCGGACAATCCCATCGCGGCCCCGATTTCCGCCAGGTTCAGTTCCTCGCTGTAGTACAGCGTCATCACCAGGCGTTCCTTCTCTGGCAATTGCTCAATCAATTCTGCAAGCAGTTGTCCGATTTCTTCTTTTTCGGCCAGATCTTCCGGAGAATCGATACTGGTCCGCCAAGTTTTGTGAACTACATCAGAAAGATCATTCCAGTCGTCCGGCTTGATGAAGCGCATCGCTTCGAGACATTCCAGCACGACATCGATCGGCAGGCTGGAGCGTTCGGCGAGTTGTTCGGGCGTGATCGGCGGTTCGAGCGTCTCGCACAGTTTCTTGATCTTGCCGACATGACGCATCATGCGGGGGGAGACCGGAGACTGTTTGCGTAATTCATCGACGATCGCACCACGGATCCGAGGGTAGGCGAACGTCCGAAACGCGACGCCCTGCTCGGCATCAAAGCTGGCGGCGGCTTGGACCAGTCCCAGGATTCCGGCGGAGTGGAGGTTTTCCCGATGATCGTCATTCCTGCTAAAGAATGTCATCGTGCTGAGGATCCGTCCGACGTAGTCGATGTTATCCAGCACCAGCCGATCGCGGTCGGTCTGCGTGGACGGTTTGTAGGTTGTTTCGATCGTCGCTTTCATAACAAAGCTGCTCAGTCCTTGTAGTCCGCGTCAGCGAGTCGAATCACACCCACACCGATCGAGACGACCGATCCGACCAGGACCGAGGACACGATGGCACGCATCAGAATGGTGGACGATTCCAGCCCCAGGATGACGCCGACCAAGGTCACCGCGACCGCGGTCAACAGGGCGATCAACGTCCCCACCGGAAACGCCTTTTGACGCCGAAACGATGCACGCCGAGTAGTTGACTTTCCGCTCATTTACGCCCTTCTTGATTGCCGTCTTTGCCATGCAGCCCGAGCACGAACGGGTCGGGTGAGGGATTCTCGCCCTCGCCCAAAACGTCTTCGTAACGGATCATCCCGACCGACTCGATCCGCATGTCAGAGGGGACCTCGCTGTAAGCGACCACACTGATTTCCGGCAACGACCGAAAGATCGTTCGGTGCAGCGGGAAGCGAACCGAGGAATCCACCAACACGGTCGCCATCTGGTTCTTCAATCGCGACGCTTCCCATTTCGCTTGCAGTTCCATGATCAAGCGTTCCAGCTGATCGGGGCGCAACACGATCGCGTCGCCATTGAGATGTTCTCGGAAATAGTGTTCCAATCGCGGCTCCAGGATGATGACCCTCACGTTTCCGTTGCTGTCACGGAACCGGTCACAGATGATGTGCCCGATACCGCCTCTTATCTTTTCGGTCAACTGAACGGGGTCTTTGATTTGGGGACCGAATTGAACCGCCGATTCAACGATTTTTTCTAGGGCGGTGATGGAGATGCGTTCGCGGAGCAGATTCAACAGCACTTGATGCAGGGTGGCCGGCCGCACCGTATCGGGTTTGATTTCCTCGACCGTCGTCGGCGCGATCTCCTTGAGTTTCTCTAGCATGGATTGAAGGTCTTGTCGGCTCAAAAGCTCATGAGCATGCTTCCGCAAGCATTCGCTCAGGTGCGTGATCAACACAGTCGGCGCGTCGACGACGGTAAACCCTAAAACCTCAGCCCGACGGCGCTGCGATTCCGGAATCCATTTGGCCGGCAAGTCGAACGCGGGGTCCCGGATTGGCTCACCCTCCAGTTCCGCATTGATGCTGCCCGGATTGATCGCCAGATAGTCGTTGACGAACACCTGTCCCCGCGCGATCTCACGCCCGCAAATCAGAAAGCGGTATTCGTTGACACCGATTTGCAAGTTGTCGCGAATCCGCGCCGCTGGCACCCAGAACCCGTGCTCGATCGCCACGTCTTCACGCAATGTCGAGATCCGTTCGGCGATGCCCTTGCCCCGCTTCGGTTCGGCAAGCGCGATCAAACCTGCACCGATTTCGATGATGATCCGTTCGGGTTGGACAAATTTCTGTAGCCCCTTCTCTTCGGGTGTCTCGGTCGCCGCGACGACTTCCGGCTCTTTCTCCGCTTCCTCGGTTTTGGCCGTCTCGCGTTGTTTGGCAAAAAACACAAACGCGAACACCGCACCGGCGAGCAGCATGAAGGGGAACTTCGGAAACCCCGGCGTGAACGCGATCAACACCAGGATCATCGGCCCCAGGAACAAGGACCGATACGCACCGGAAACCTGTTCGTTGATTTCGTCACCGAGGTTGGACTCGGACGCCGACTTGGTGACCAGGATGCCCGCGCTGGTGGCGATGATCAGTGCCGGGATCTGAGACACCAGTCCGTCACCGATCGTCAAGATCGAATAGATCTGCAGCGCGTCGGTGATCGCTTGGCCGTCGCTGACGCCCAGCACCACGCCGCCGAGAATGTTGACGATCATGATGATCAACCCGGCGATCGCATCACCTCGGACGTACTTGCTGGCACCGTCCATGGCACCGTAAAACTCCGCCTCTTGGGTCAACCCCTTGCGTCGATCACGAGCCTCTTTTTCGTCGATCGCACCGCTGTTGAGTTCGGCATCGATCGCCATCTGCTTTCCGGGCATCGCATCGAGTGTGAACCTGGCGTTGACCTCGGAGATCCGCGTCGCCCCCTTGGTGATCACGATGAACTGAATCGTCACCAAGATCAAAAAGATCACCACGCCGACGACCAGGTTTCCGCCGACGACAAAGTCGCCGAACGTCAACACGATCTTCCCGGCGTTGGCATCGAGCAGGATCAACCTCGTCGTCGCCACGTTCAACGACAACCGGAACAGCGTCAGCAACAACAACAGCGACGGAAAGGATGCGATATCGAGGGGCTTTTTCGCGCCCAGGGTGACCAACAGCAACAGGATCGCCGCGGCGATGTTGCAGGCCAGAAACATGTCCAGCAAGAACGTCGGCAAGGGGATGATCAGCACGACCAGCATCGCGAGGAACGAGGCCGAAAGCCAAAGCTCACTCCGCTGCAGAAATCCGAAATTCGAATCCGTGTCTTTCATCGATTTGTACGCCACCCGCCCCTAGGCAAAACTTGCGACCAGTGCTTTTGAAATCAATTGCCAGCCGTCAACGAGCACGAACAAAAGCAACTTGCAGGGCGTCGAAACAACCACCGGAGGCATCATCATCATCCCCAACGCCATCAAGATCGTGGAGATGACCAGATCGATCAGCAGAAACGGGATGTAGATACAAAACCCCATGATGAAAGCGGTCTTCAGTTCGCTGATGATAAACGCCGGCACGGCGATCTTCAGCGGCGTGTCCATCCGCTGCGACGGGGGCGGCGTCTCGGACAGTTCGAAAAACAACCCCAGATCGTTCGTCCGTGTGTTCCGCAACATGAACACCTTCAGCTCTTCCGACGCGATCTTCCACGCGTCGACGAACCCGAACGCCGGCTCTTCATCCGGACCGGCCGCTTCCTGAGCCTCCAACAGCGGGATCACCGCGTTGGCATGAATTTTTTCAAACGTCGGGGCCATCACGAACAGCGTCAGAAACAGGCTCAATCCCATCATCACCTGATTCGGCGGAATCTCTTGCGTGGAGAGCGCCCGCCGCACGAAGGACAACACAATGATGATTCGCGTGAATGCCGTGACACTGACCAGCATCGCGGTGGCAAAGCTGAGCGCACCGAGCAACACGGCCACCTGCAACGGCGGCGCAAGATCCGAAAACAGCTGCGACGGATCGCTGGCTGCTTCGGCGGTTGTCTGGGCGATCAAGGCGAAATCCATTTCAGTCCTCGGTTTGATCAGGCGGCTTCTTTCGACTTGGTCAGAAGCAACCGGATCAGATTCTCATCGATCTCTGACGTCGAGGTCTTGTTGACACTGCGACGCGAAGCCTGGCGGCTGGCAACGTTTCCACCGGCCCGAGCGGCTTCGGATTCTTTCTGCCGGCCGAAGGCTTCGGGCTCTTCCAGCGCGTCTTCGAATCGTGACGGCAACACGCTGACCGATTTGATGCCCCCGCCGTCGACGGCGACCAGAATTTTGCTGGCCATCGAATCGACCAGGTACAGACTGACGCCGCGTGTGACCTGCAACACCTGATCGATCTTCAACCCGGCCAAATCGGCCGGTGTGTCTTGGCGGACACCCTGTTTGCCTTTTTGAATCTGGCGGACGAACAAGATCCCGCCGACGGCCAAAGCGAGCACGAAGACCAGATTGATTCCGATCCGGCTGATCATCTCCGTCGCATCGGCCTGCTCCGCTTCCGGCGCGGCGTTTTCACGCTCGATGAACGATTGATAGTGATCTTGGGCGTTGAGCCGATCAAGACTCTGCCGCGACTGCAGTTCTTGCTGCTGCCCGGAATACAGGTCGTTGATGTGATCATTCGACTCGAAACTGGCTTGCCGCACCGACATCGGTTGCGGACGCAGCGCGACGACCTGTTCGGGGCCACCGTCGAGACGGTTGCCCGAAGGCCGCAACGGACTCACCGGAATCTCGGATCGACCATCCCGGTCGACCGAACCGATATCGCCCGAGAGCACCCCGCGGCGAATGCTGACCGTCGACTCGCCGCGCGAGAGTTGGTCGACCATTCCGCCGAGTTGGCGCGAAGAGCGAGATTCAGGTTCGGCGTAGCGTTGACCGTGCGCGACCGTCGCGAGTGACGATGAAATCAGGAGTGCGTAAAAAACGCACATCGATTTTGGGGTGAAGCGGAAAGGCATGTTGACGTCCATGTGAATGCCGATTCATTTGACCTAAGAGGGATAGATTTGCTTGATTCGAATCGCGAATTGATTGTCAATCACGACTACCTCGCCGTTGCCCATGGGAACACCCTGAGCAACCAACTCGACCGGCGCGCTGATGGCCCGGTTTAATTCAACCACCGATCCCTCCGCCAGCCCGATTAATTCTTGAATCGTTAATTGGGTGCGTCCCAATTCGGCTGCCAGGGTGACGTGGACTCCCCCGAAGCGGGAGAAATCGAGGTCTTTGGAGGGTTGCGGCGGGTTCGGTTTGAGCGCTTCAAACTCTGGAATTGAGTCATCGGCTTGCTTTTCGGACGTTTGGGCCTGGGCGTCCTCGGACGTCGCTTGTGGCTCGTCGGAAACGGGCGTTTCGGTCTTGGTCTCAGCCATGAATCAATTCCTTCGTCTTACTTATTCAAACACTTTGAAACTTGAACGGCTTGTTTGTTGCCCAACCGGCCGGCCCAGCACTGGAATGACGGTTCACCATCGACGTGGGACACCATCGGTTCGTCGATGCGTTGATCCAAAATGATCAACTCGCCGGGTTTTAACTTGGCCAGATCGGACATCGGGATCTTGGCCGACCCCAGCATCGTGACGACGTCCAGGGGCAACTGGCCGATCAATTCCTTGGACGGTTTGGCGGGTTCTGCACCGGCCCGATTGTCGACCGTTTCGTCGAGCAATGCCGGCAATTTCTGTTTCGGCAACAACCAATTCAACGTCGCCGTGCCGCCCTTGCATTCGATCTCGATGCAGACCTTGGTGACCAGATCTTTGCCGCGGAAAAGACGCAACTTTCGGGCGTCTTTTTCCAAATCCGTCACTTCGATCTCCAATTCGCCCTGGCCCATCCAGCCCCGGCTGATCGATTCGGCGACCCGGTTGATGAAGTAATTGGACAGATCGGTTTCGATGGCACTGAGGTCCCGATCACTGCCGCTGTCACTTTCACTGTCCGCCGGTGGCAGGCACAGCAAATCGGACAGGATGATGCGAAACTGATCGCCGGAGGTGTACCAGACCGATGGCAGTCGATCCTTGATCTCGGCGACGCAATACAGGTCGTGCCGCGGGATTTCACTGAGGATCTTGTCGTACGATTCGGTCGTGATCGCGCCCAAATCCAATTTGGCACTGAATCCGGTCGCCTCGACCCAATAGTCCGAGAAGAACGACGTTGACTTCGAAATCCAAGTTCGAATGGCAACGGCAGTGTCATCCAGGGCGGCAATGTCACGAAAATCGAACGGACGCACGGTCATTGAACCTTGAAATCCTGGAAAAGGACATCTTGAATTCGTTCGATGCCGTCGGTGAACAGCATCGCGTTGAATTTGTCATGGATTTCACGCCGCAGCAGGTTGTGCCCGAGTTTCCCGCGGACGTCTTCCAGCTTCTTGTCACGCAAATGTGCGATCAGCCAGTTCTTCAGGACAACGTTCTTGTCCTCCACCAACTTGGTGATCGCTTCCTGTTGCGAGGCCGCGATTTGCAGCGAGAACGTGCAGGTCAGGTAACGCGAATAGCGGTCATCGTTCAAATTGACCACGACTTCGTCAAAGTCCACGAACGCCAGCTTGTCATCCGGTTCGGGGATATCCATGCGGTCTTCGTCCACCGGGCTGCGGTGAGCCGCCTTGGGATCCGACGGCAGCACGAACATCGGCACTGCCACCCCGGTCCCGGCGCCCATCACGAACACTGCACCCCAGATCACAAGCTTGGAGAGCATGCCGGATTTCTTTTTGTCGTCCGCTCCGGACTCGTTGTCGTCTGCCATGAATCGTTGAGGTGTTGGAAGGGAATGGGTCACGCGGCGATCCGTCCGATCGCCGCGTGATGAGGCGCTTCGCCGGTGCGGCCGAGACCGACGCTGGCCGGTCACCCGCCATCTTTGCGTGACCGGTTTATCTTTCCGTGTCGTTACAGCTTATCGTCCGGCCCGGGTGACGGAATTCAGTCGGGACCTGTCTTTCAGTACCCGATGAGGGTTAACCCCCACAAGCGCAGCCGGGCCTCGTCGGGCGGGTCGGCCGTCGCCCCATGCCACCCTACTTGGGCACTGCAGACGTTCGCGGAACGGCGAGAGCGGGCTGTCGATTGAATCAGCCGTTTGGCGCGAGCCTACGGGCCCTGGTGTGTTTTCTTCGTGCTACAGGCCCGTACGCTCGCGCAAAACGGCTGATCCCATCTGTGATCGGATTAAATCGACAGGCCGCGAGTCGTCCGGCTGTAGCGTGAAAGACCGGAGGGCTCGCGCCCTACCGCTCACAAGAGGTGGCATTGGGCTGACGCCTGCGGCCGGGATTGTGGGTTATCCCTCGTGCGTTCTTGCCCAAGCCGGCCCAATAATCTCACCGCCAGACGCCGGATATTCGACATAACCAATACCTACGATCGCTGTTGGTCTCCGTGTCCCCTGACCCGCCGCGATCGCTCCATAGATAGGAAGGTCGAATGATCAACGGACTCTACAGCGGCGCCGCCGCGATGCAGACATTGGCGAAGCAACAGGAGCTGATCAGCAGCAACCTGATGCACGCCAATTCGAGCGGGCACCGACGCGTTCAACCGGCAATCAAACAGCGATTCGAAGAGACATCACCAAACACCACCTTGGATCTGGGCCCCGAAGTCGAAGCGTTGACGTCGGATTTCTCCCCGGGACGGATCACCCCGACGGATCGTCCGCTGGACATCTCGATCGCCGGTGACGGCTTTTTCGTTTACGAAAACGGTGGCCAACCCTACCTGACGCGCAACGGCAGACTGTTCCGCGACCCCCAGAGCAACACGCTGGTCAATGAAGAGGGGGTTCCCATCCGCGGTGAAAACGGACCGATCACCATCGACCGTGATGTCTCGGACCGCGAGATCACGATTTCCTCCGACGGCACGGTTTCGGCCGGCGACCGGGAAGTCGGACGGATTCAAGCGGTCGCTTACGAAAACAACGGAACGCTGATTCCCGTCGGTGCCCTCGGTTTTACCCCCGGCCCCGATTCGATCGAAAGCGATGCCCCGGTCAAGATCACGCAATTCGGGCACGAACTTTCCAATGTCCAGCCGGTTTCGGAACTGATCGCGCTGATCGTCAACACGCGACAACACGAGGCGGTCGAGAAAGCCACGCGAACACTCTCGGACTCGCTCAAAGAATACATCCGATCATAACCCGCTTGAGAACCGCATAGGTATTCCATGTTAAAAGCATTCTATTCCAGCGCCACCGGCATGCGCGCCCAGGAGTTGATGATCGACAACACGGCCAACAACTTGGCCAACGTCAATACAACCGGCTTCAAAAAGAAGCACATCAATTTCGCCGACTTGCTGTACGACACCAAGACGCCGCCCGGTGCCGCCTCGGCCAACGGCGAGATCAAGCCGATCGGGCTGCAGATCGGCAGTGGGGTGCGGGCCGTCGGTACCACCAGCCTGTTCGCCCAGGGAACACCCACCGAAACGGGAATCGATACCCACATGGCGATCGAAGGCGATGGTTTTTTCAAAGTCACCCAAGGCAACACGATCGCCTACACCCGCGACGGTAACTTTACGCTCAATGACCAAGGCCAGATGGTCACCGGCGACGGCTTCCTATTGGATCCGCAAATCACGATTCCCCAGCAAGCGACCAACCTGTCCATTTCGTCGACCGGCGTGGTCAGCTACCAGATCGACGGCGTCTCGACCGTCGGCCCCACCATTCAACTCGCCCGGTTCACCAACCCCGCCGGATTGCAGAATCTGGGAAGCAATCTGTACATGGAAACCGCGGCCTCGGGCGCCGAGATTCTCGGACAACCCGGACAACAGGGCAACGGCCAGATCCGACAGCGATTCATCGAAGGGTCCAACGTCGAAGTCGTTTCGGAACTGGTCTCGCTGATCACCGCCCAACGGGCCTACGAGATCAATTCGCGGGCGATCCGTGCCGGCGATGAAATGCTCTCCTCCGCAAGTGACCTCGTTCGGTAACGATGATGAAATCGGTTCGATACGCAATGCTGCTGATCAGTTTACTGATCTTCACCCCGCCGGACGCCTCATCGGCCGGCGACGTTGTCGTTGCGCTGCACCAAACGTCTTCGCCGGTCGCCGACACGACCGTTCGCGTCGGCGACATTGCCAACGTCCTCCACGCCACACCGTCACAGCGACGCGAGATCGAGCAACTCGACTTGGAATCGCTGCGTGACCAAGACGATTGCTCGATCACTCGAAAGCAAGTCGAGATGCGTCTGTTGTTGGCCGGGTACGAGCGTGATTCGTTTAACATCATCGGGCCGTCCACGGTGTCGGCCCGACGCTCCTCGCCGGCAAAGCTGCGCAGCAAGTTGGAACAGTTGCTCGAGTCAGAACTCGGTGAACAATTCGCCGTGGCCCCCGAACGGGTCGCCATTCGTCTGACACAAACGCCCCAGTTGGCGACGTTGGAACAAAAGCTCGCCGCCGGCGAGTTTGCCGTGGAGCTGGTCCCACGCAATGAGTTTCCGATCGGCCGCACCAGGCTGACCGTCGCCATCATCGATTCGGCAGGGAACCAATACTCGCATTCCTTTGACGCCCAGGTCAGCCTGTCCATGACCGTCGCGATCGCCAGCCAGCCGATCGCCCAGGGCACCGTGCTGAAGCCCGACATGTTCCGTCTGGTCGATCGCTCGATCACTCAAAGTGCCGACTATGCCAATCCCGACAACGCCGTCGGACGGACCGCAAGCCGCTACATCGCCAGCAACTCGATTCTGTTGACCAATCATTTCCACAGCACTCGGTCGGGTCATTCCCAAACCGTCAAGCGAAACGACTTGGTCGACGTCGTGATCAGCGTCGGCCAGGGCGAGATCCGTCTCAAGAATGCCCGAGCGATGGAAGCGGGCCAGATCGGTGAAACGATCGAGATTCTCAACCCACAGACCAACCGGCGTTTCAACGCCTCCATCATCGGCCCCAACCTGGCAACCGTATCTTCGACCCCACGGAGGCGATAGCGATGCAACATAAACATCACCCGCAGCGGCAACTGATCCCGTCGTCGGTCATTGTCGCGTTCATCAAGCCGGCGTTGGTCCTGCTGGCGATCGCTGTGACCACACAACCGTCGCTGGGGCAGAGCCTGTTCGAGCGGCGCAGCAATAATCAGATCGACCAGTATCGTGACTACGCCGCCCGCAACCGCGGCGACACGTTGTCCATTCTGATCGCCGAAAGCACGGACGTCGAAAACCGCGATGAGCGGTCGATGGACAAGACGGGCAACTCGTCATCCACGCAAGGATTTGACTACGGACTCGGCGGTACGATCGGCACCGGCAGCGGCAGCGCGGAATTGGGCACCAACACGGCCAATCAACGCGCGTTCACCGGCGATGCCGAATTCCGCAGCGAACGACAGATTACCGACCGATTCAGTGTCATGGTGGTCGATGTCTTACCCAACGGCAACCTCGTCGTCGAGGGAACGCGAAAGATCTCGGTCCAAGGCGACGCTCGAGATCTGAAGCTGACCGGAATCGTACGACAGTACGACATTTTACCCGGCAACACCGTTCCGTCGTACTTGGTGGCCGACCTGCGTTTGACGCTCGATGCCGAAGGCGCCGAACAGGCCTACACCAGCCAAGGCTGGCTCAGCCGCCGCTTCAATCGTTTTTGGCCTTTTTAATTCTCGCGGTCGCAACCCGATTCATGCAGATTTTTTCACAGCATTCACGACTCGCGTTTTCCGCGCTCTGCCTGACCGCCCTGTTGATCGGCAACAGCGGTGTGGTCGCGCATGCTCAGGTCCTACAGGAACCGCTGCCGCCGCCGCCCGCGACGACGCCCGGACCGGGTTCGACACTGACACCGCTGGCTCCGTTGCGGCAAGACCCCAGTGTTCGGATCAAGGACATCGCGTTCGTCGAAGGCGACCGCGTCAACCATGTTTCCGGTGAAGGCCTGGTGTTTGGGTTGAGCGGAACGGGGGGCAAGTCGCAACAGACGCGGCAGATGCTGGCCAACTATTACTTGCGTCGCGGGGTACGTGTCGGACAAGTCGACACCAAGAACATTTCGGCAGTGATGGTGTCGGGAAAGATCCCCGCCTACGCTCGGCCGGGCGAGACGATTCTGGTGACCGTTTCGGTTGCCGACGACGCATCGAGCCTGCGTGGGGGCACACTCAATCAAACGGCGTTGCGTGGCATCGATGATGAGATCTACGCGATTGCCCAGGGCGCGATCATCGGCGGCGGCATCTCGGCCGAAGGTGCCGGAGCCAACGTGCAAAAGAATCATCCGACGGTCGGGGTTTGCGAAGCCATCGTCGAACGCGCGGTCCCCTGCGGGACGATCATCGACAATGGAAGTCTGCGTCTGGTGTTGCGGAACAAGTCCTATTCGACGGCGACCGCGATCGGCAATGCGCTCAATCGGATTTTCCCCGGCGGCGCCCGCGCCCTTGATTCGGGGACCGTTCAAGTCTTTATTCCATCCACGTTTGCCAACAGCGTCACCGAGTTTATCTCGACGATCGGCAACTTGCGTGTCGAACCGGACACGCCGGCCCGCGTGGTGATCAACCAAAAAACCGGCTCGATCGTGCTTGGTCATAACGTCAAGATCGCGCCGGTCCTGTTCGCCAGCGAAAACATTGTGATCGCCACCACCGAAACGCCGATCGCATCCCAGCCCAACCCGCTGGCCGGAGGCGACACCGTCGTCCTCCCGCGAACCGGAATCGATTTGTTTGAATCCGGCGGACGCTACAACGTCTTGCCGGGCGGAATGACGGTTGGCGACTTGGCGACGGCCTTGAATTCCTTGGCCGTTTCACCCACCACCTTGATCAGCATCATGACGACGCTACGCAATCAAGGCGCCCTGAAGGCCGAGTTGGTCATCGAATAATTCGAGGAGACAGATGCTATGGAATCCATCGGAAACAACATCAGCGTGGGATTGCCGGGTCCGATCGCGGCGGCCGCCAAGGGCGGCGATCCGTCCCTGGAGCAGATGAAAGAACTGGGCACCGAGTTTGAAAGTGTCTTTCTGTCGATGCTGATGAAAGAAATGCGAAACTCGCTCGAAGACGGCCTCTTCGGCGGCGACGGAAGTGACTCCTTTGGCGGCATGTTTGACCTGTTCATCGGCCAGCACCTCGCCCAGTCCAACGCGATCGGCGTCAGCGATCTGTTGGTCGAACAGTACTCCAAAACACAAGCCGACGGCGGGCAAGAGCAATCATCCGGCGTCTCCTTCTCCGCCTAACGCCACCTTTCGCATCACCCTGCGTCGCCACGGTCCATCGACCTTGGCTCGAACACCCTTCTGGACATCCTTTACATTCGGTGACTCAACGATGAATCAACAAACGGAACGACTGGGCGTCCTCGTCGAGCGGCAGTTGCAATTGGAATCGGGCGTCGCCGACGCGCTCGACGCACTCAACGACGAAATGGCCGCTCTGCTGGACAACTCGGGGATTTACGGTCCCAAACAATCGGATCTGCAACAACTCTCCCCGCTGCTGGAGAGGCTGCAACACTGCCAAGCCGACAGCCGCAAATCACGCCAGATCCTCAGCCGCTACATCGGCGCAAAACCGCCCGAGCAGCTTGAGGCGTCTGAGGCGTCAAGCGAAACCGACGACCGCCTGACGTCGATCAAGACGATTCTGGCCAAACTGCCGGTCGCGGAATCCGAGCGGCTCGATGCCAACCGTCGCCGCCTTCACGATCGGCTCGTCGCCGCTCAGCAACGACTGACGGCCAATCAGGTGGTCATCTTTTATTCCACCGAGTTTCATCGTCGTTATCTGCTCGGTGTGTTGCAGTGCGACGTCGATGAATCCAGCTACCAAGCCGATGGCCTGGCGTTCAAGCTCCCCACAGAAAAAATCATCGGAAGGAACTGCTAACGATGCCCAATTTTTCAATCGGCCTGTCCGCCCTGCGAACCAGCCAATTCGCTTTGGAGGTGGTCTCCAACAATATTTCCAACGCCAACACCGATGGATACCACCGGCGACGGCTTTCGATGGAATCGACTCCGCCGAATTACACCGGCGGTTTTCGGGTCGGCAACGGCGTCACGATCTCAGGGATCACTCGCATCCGCGACCAGGTCACCGAATCGTCCTTGACCAGCGTCATTTCCGATTCCAACGACGTCGAACAGCTGTTGACCATCGAGCGAAAGATCGAGTCGGCATTGTTGACCGGTGACAATTCGGTCGGACGACAACTCGACCAGTTCTTCGCCGAGTTCACGAATTTGTCGGCGTCTCCGAACGAGCCCGCTCAACGATCGGCCTTGCTGGAAACCGGCAAACAATTGTCCGGCGGTCTACGCGATGCGGCGCAACAGTTGACCGAACTGAAGAACAATGTTCGGCTGCAAATCGAAAACGAAATCGAATTGCTCAACGGCGATCTGCAAGAATTGAGAGACGTCAGTTTCGAGATCTTTAAGTTCTCCGCACAGGATGTCGAGCGGAACAATGAATTGGACCAGCGCGACGCCGTCCTGAACCGGATTGCGGAAGTCGTCGGCATTTCTCGCAACGAACAACCCGGCGGCCAGTTGCATCTGACCATCGGACACCACAGCATCGAACAGGGTAGCCACCCCAGTTCTTTGTCCGTCGTCGAAGCGGGCGAGCAGTTGGAAATCTACTTGGACGATTCCGATCGGCCCTTGTCGGTTGAAACCGGTCGGCTCTCGGCGCTGGTGGAAGCCTACAACGAAATCATCCCCGCCTTCGAGGAAAAGCTGGACCAAATCGCGGGTCAATTGATCCAAAGCGTCAACACCGTTCATGCGACGGGGATCGGCAGCGCGGGATCGTTCACCAACCTGGTCGGCAATGTCAACGTCTCGGACACCGATGTGCCCTTGTCCGAAGTGTTCCCCGAGGGGGACTTGACCGCCGGCGAACTCACCCTGTCGGTGATCGACGCCAACGGCGATCGACAAACGCACGTCATTTCCATCGATCCCGACGTGGACACGCTCGAGGATGTGGCGTCACAACTGACCGGAATCTTGGGCATCACCGCATCGATCCGAGCGGTCAGCAATCAGTTTCAAATCACGACCGGTGCGGACCTGGAATTTAACTTCGCCGGCGGCGTGGAAACGAATCCTGATCTGTCGCTGTTTTCCGGCACCAGCATTGCAACCGTCTCGGGAACCTACACGGCCGGCACCAACGAAACGTTGACGGTCGAGATCGAAGGGACCGGACAAGTCGGTAGCGCTGCGTCGCTGTTCGCCAACGTGTATTCGTCCAGCGGTGCGTTGCTGACTCGTGTGAACGTCGGTGACGGATACGAGGCGGGATCAGCGATCGAACTCGATGACGGTGTCGAAATCGCCTTCGCCGCCGGCACGATGAACGACGGCGATGAATTCTCGACGCGTTTGACGGGGCAACCGGATCAGACGGGGATCCTAGCCGCGCTTGGCATCAACGCCTTCTTCAGCGGAACCGATGCCCATTCGATTCAAGTCGACGCGTCCGTCGCCACCAATCCCGATCGAATCGCGACGGGCCGATCCGGCGAAGCCGCCGACACAAGCAATCTCGCTCGCTTCATCGCCATCGATGACGCCGCGTCGATGCCCGGTGGTCGCACGATCGGGCAGTACGCCAGTGAAATGGGGACCGAGATCGGTTTCGAGATCAATTCCAACACCGCGTTGAGCACCAGTTTGACCACCTTTCAACTGCGGCTGGAAACCGAGAGAGACGCCAAATCAGGCGTCGATCTGAACGAAGAATTGGTCTATTTGCAGGAATATCAAAAGTCGTATGAGGCGGCCGTCCGAATCATTCAGGCGACCGACGAAATGCTCACCGAACTGTTCAGAATCATAGGCTAATCCGATGGATGCTCGAGTCACCTCGCAAACGTTTACACGCAATGCGATCCATTTCACCTCGTTGCACAGCTCGCGATTGCTGACCGCCCAACGGCAGATCACATCGGGGTTGCAGTTCGAACTGCCGTCGGAAGAACCGGTCGCCTATCGACAAGTTCGATCGCTGGAAACCCGCTATGTCGAATTGAAAGCCGACAAGACCGTCATCGGCCGAGCGACCTCGACGCTCAACGCCAGTGTCTCCCAATTCCAAGACGTCAGCGAATTGATCACGCTGTCCAAAAACCTGGTGCAACAAGGGATTCAAGCACTGGATTCCGACGAGCGCAATGCGCTGGCCACCGAAATCGACGCGCTGCTAGCCCAGGCAAAACAAATCGGCATCGCACAGTTCAACGAGAACTACCTGTACGGGGGCACGCGATCCAATCAGCCTCCCTTCACCTTCGGTGAACCGGTGCGTGAAAATGGCATTTTGGAAGTCAGCTACCAAGGCTCCCGACAACGCAGCCAAACCCACATCGGTGACTCGATCTCGATCGACACCTACTACGACGGGTCCAAGATCTTCGGAGGCGCCGGGCGCGAATCGACCGTGCTGGTTGGAACCACCGGAGCGAAACATGGCGGCGGGACCGACACGCTGATCGGTCGAGCCACGTTGCGAGTGCAGCACGACAGCACCAGTTATGCGGGCGGCTCCGGCGTGCTCGCCGGAACCAACTCCGCGGCAGGCGATACCATCCTCGGCCCGGCCGGCGCGCATCAACTGACGATCGTCGATACATCCGGCGACGGTTCGGCCGGAACCATCTCCCTCAACGGAGCCGAACCGGTTCCATTTTCCAATACGGACACGAACTTGCGTGTGCCGGGCTTTTTCGGCCAAGAGGTCTATTTGGACACCACCAGCATCGCGTCCGGTTTCAACGGGACCGTTGATATCACATCGACGGGAACATTGAGCGTCGACGACGGTGCATCGACCATTCCCATCGACTTCAGTTCCAGCCAACTCGTTTCCGACGTCGATAGCGGACGATTCGTCACCATCGACTCGAGCAACATCCGGTCGACCGGCGACGATTCACTGGAATTCCCGGGAACGTCCAACCTGTTCCAAGTCCTTCACGCCACCGCCGCGGACCTTCGTAACAGCAGGGAGCTGAGTTCGGCCGAGTACGGCAAAGCACTCAATCGGCGTCTGACGGAACTGGACCAAGCGGCCAGCAAAGTGTTCAGCGTGATGGGCGAACAGTCGACTTCGTTGCAAACGATGCAGACGATGGAGTTCCGCGTCGATGATTTGATGCTATCGGTCGAATCAAATATCGGCGAAATCCAAGCCACCGACTTCCCCGATGCGGTGCTGCGTCTGGAGAACTCACAGACGCTGTTGCAATACACCTATGCCGTCACGGCAAATCTGAATTCGTTGGGGCTGTTGGAATTCTTGCGATAACGATCTCGGTTCAGGATGCCGCCGGCTTGCGAAAACGCAACAGATAGTTTTCCTCGAATGCCGGCACCTGGACTTCATCGACAAATTCGAATCCGCCCTTTTCGATCTCGCTGCGAAACACGTCCTTGCCGGCGCGGACATGACCGAGAATGAATTCTCGCGACTTGCCGGGAATCCGATCAAAGTCGATGACGATCAAGGACCCGCCCGGCTTGATCGCCTTGTAAATCGACTCGACCGTCAGATTCGGATACTCAAAGTGATGGTAGGTGTCGCAGATGAACGCGACATCAATCGAGTGGTGAGGCAGGTTGACGGAGCGGTCTGAGCAGAGCACACCGGTCAGATTGTGCACGTTGTCTTCGCGCGCCTTGGTATTGATGTGTTCCAGGAAACGAGGTGAGATGTCGACGGAAAAGACCCAGCCATTCTTTCCCACGGCGTCGGCGAACAGCCGACTGTAGAAACCGGTACCGGCACCAATGTCGGCGACGCTCTGCCCCGGTTTGATGTCGCAAGCCTCCAACACTTCCTGACGCGCGGCGTAGACCTCGCGGCTTTCGACTTCGAATCGCCCCATCCATTCACTGACGTCTAACTCGGGGTCGACAAACTGGTCGTTGATCCCGGGTTTGACACTCTGCTCGACCACCACGGTCGCGTCTTGGGCAAACGCCGATGTGAGTCCGACCAAAATAACCGCAACAAACGCGACCGCCAGCCTGAGCGACCCTGCCGCCCGGGCGAATCGGGACGACGTTTCAACTGCGATCTTTTCGGCCACACATTTCGATTGTTTGCAAACACTCATCTCAGGGAAGCCTTGGTAGGAAAGAGGGCGAGACCGAATGAACCCCAGAGCGACGAGGACAAACCCGCACCTGAGGGGAAACAGCCATCTGTGAAAGTCCAATATTACGAGAAGCTAAAATAGCATCCGCGGTTTCGTTTTGCACCCTGTTGTTTGAGGCTTACAGTTTTGGGATGGACCAGACTCCTCCATGAGCAACGTTCATCACCTTGATGCACGGCGGCAATCGAACACGCGGCCAGCTGATCCTCCCCCGTCTTTGGCCCATCCAATCATTCGACCAAGACCGCTGCATGATCAATTCGCATTCCCCTCATCTGCACGACCATCCCTTGGACAGCGTGGACCCCGTCGTGTCCTCGGTAAAGTTGTCGCATTCACCGCACCCCTCTGCGGCGGATTCAGACTCGGTCCTCAGCGTGCTTGTCGTCGAGGACAATGATCTGGATTTCTTGCAAGTCTCGAAAAACTTGCGTCACGGACGGAAGCGAATCTCGCTCTCACATGCGACATCACTGGGCGCAGCCCTTCAAGAACTGGACCTCCGATACTTTGACGTCATCCTGACCGACCTTAGCCTCCCCGACTCAAGTGGTCTGGAAACCGTCAAGCGATTGAAAGCGAAGTGTGATGACATCCCGATCCTGGTCCTGACCGGGCTAGACGATGAAGCGGTCGAGCGGGAAATCCTTCATGCCGGTGCACAAGACTTTCTGCCCAAAGGCCTCGCCAACAGCAGCTGGACACGCAAAGCGATCGAACATGCCGTCCAGCGGCAACAGTCCATCAACGAAATGAGCCGGGTCACCGCGGAGCTGCAAGCCAGCCACCGGTTGCTGCGTGAACAAGCCGAATTGAGGGAGCAGGACAACCGGAAATTGGAACGAATGCACCAAACGGCGCACGAGTTTTTGGCCAAAGCCTCGCACGACATCCGCAATCCATTGACCGTCATCAAAGAACACGTCTCGATCGTCCGCGAGGGATTGGCCGGCCGGATCAATCTGGAACAGGCCGCAATGCTGGAAAAGGCATTGATTCGAGCCGACGACGTGAATAACAAATTGGATGACTTGCTCGATTCGAGCAAACTTGATTCGGGACTGCTCGACATCTGTCGCCGGCCCTGCCACGTCCGGGAGATCATTGACTCGGTTCGTGAAACGATTGAGCAACGGGCCGCGATGCGGAACGTGAAATTGGAAATTCAATCGCAAATCGAAACCCCGATCGCGTACTGCGACAGCCAAAAGGTCTGTCGTGTCCTGGTCTGTCTGGCCATCAACGCCATCAATGCCTGCAGCGATTCGGGGAACGTGCGGATTTGGGTTCGTTACGATGAACCCGATCACCACATTCGAATCGGGGTCAACGACGATGGGATCGGCATCCAACGCCGGCAGCGTGATCAACTCGCCGCCCGCTTCGCCAGACCGTTGCTGACGACTGATCCCGATGACAAACTGTTGGGACTGGGCTTGTCCATCGCCGCCCGTTTCTGCCGACTCAATCTCGGCCAGTTGCACGTCGAATCCGAACCCGGCTTGGGATCGATCTTCTGGTTCAGCCTGCCGGTCGTGGGCAGCGATCAGATCTTTCCGCGTTGGCTGGAATTGCAATCCGCACCGATGCAGTACGTCCAACTTCTCTCGTTCCACCTGAACGATCAATGCACGCCGGCAGAAAAACGTGACAGCGAACTGTTGTTGACCTTCCTGACCGAGAACCACGAACTGCTCATCCAAGCCTCCGATGCACAGTGGTGGCTGGCGACCAGTTCGATTTTCCCAAATGTCGACGCACGCTTGAAGAAGGCAACCGATGACATCGCACGATTGACCGAAGTGCGTGCCGCCAACCCGGCCTTTGACATCGGCATCCAAACCCGCGGCATCTGGAGCTTGCAAAGTCCGATCGAAGAAATCGATGCGGCGTATCAACAGATCGTGCAAGACGAGCCATCGCGGGCAACGCGGTAGTGGTGCGTCTAGCGTTCAACGTCGTTCATGGCTCAAGACTTGTTCCCAGGCTCCGCCTGGGAACACACTGTCTCGGAGGCTCTGCCTGGGCTGCGCAGAATGCCCGCGATTTCATGCGTTGTGCCGGTTAAGACTTTGGTCGTTCTTGTTCCGTGGTGGATCAAGAT
>NZ_NTFY01000052.1 GCF_002289565.1 Rhodopirellula sp. SM50
TTGCAGCCCACATCGATCGTCGCGGAAGTCGCTAAGCCTTTCGGGGCGCCGGCCCTCTCTGGCGTTTGCTTGCTGCGCAAACGCCGTCTCTTCCAGAGGGAGAGAATCTAAATCGGTTGCCAAATCCTGCAGTAAAAGAATTGACGTCCCCCGCAGCGAAACCGGGTGTCTGACGCCTCGCAGCACCACTACGCCACCTTCACGTCCGACGGAACCTGGTGCGTTTGGATCGCGCCGATGCATTGATAGACGGCTTGGCGGACGGCCCGTTCGCGCGGGTCGTCGAAGATGCGAAAGCTCATCGTGTTGGTCAGGTAGGCAAAGGCCAACTGCCTGGACGGATCAGCCATGCCAAACGATCCGCCCGCCCCGGGGCAACCGAAGGCCTGGTCATCGGCGCCGAAGCGGAATCCCGCACTGGGGCGAGAAAATCCGAAGCTGTAATTCGTATCGATCTTCAAGACGGCGTCCCGCGAGCCGCGCGAGGGTTGCACCGGCGGAGCGACCAATTCCTGCATCGTCCCGGGCGTGATTCCCAACCGCCGGCCGCCCCGCGCCAACACGTCGTAGACTTTGGCGACGGCACGCGCCTGACCGAATCCGTTGGCCGATGGAATCTCGACCTCTCGATACTCCGGTCGCCCGAGTGCTGCAGGGTTATCGAATTTCAGGAACTTGATGGACTTGGAGACGACCGATTGGGGCCAAATCCCGGCCAACACCATTTTCCACGGCAATTGGTTGAGGTTGGCCAAGATGGCCAGCTTTCGAAAGCCCTGGGTGCTGCTGATGTGTTCCGAGTCGATCCAATCGGGAAGTCCGATATAGAATTCGATCCCCAAGGGAGCGGCGATTTCGTCTTGAAAGAATTCGCCCAGTGTCCGCCCGGCGGGATCGACGCGACGAATCAGTTCATTCTGGTACCAGCCCAAGGTCAGCGTGTGATAGCCGTGCCGGGTCCCGGGCTGCCACAACGGCTTTTGACTGGCCGTGATCGCCGCCATTTGGTCATGGTCGGCCAGAATCTTGGGGTTCAGTTTTTGGTCGATGGCCACCAGACCGGCCTGATGGGCCAACAATTGACGCACGGTGATTTGCCGCTTTTCGCCGCATCCAAACTCCGGCCAATACGTTGCGACGGGCGCGTCCAGATCGAACAGCCCCCGACTGTGGGCGACCGCCATCACGGCCGCCGCCATGCCCTTGGTCACCGAAAACGCCAGCGAAAGCGTTTGCTCGGTCCAGCGCGCCCCGGAATGGTGGCATCGTCTCCCACCCCAGAGGTCGACGACTTTCTGGCCCTGGTGGTACACCGTGCAGGCGGCACCACACTCACCCCGCGACACAAAATTGGTTTCAAACTCCGCCCGAACGGGCTCGAACCCCGGCGCCACCGACCCGAGGATCGTCGGACGATTTTCGCTCTGCGTGAACATCCTGTCTTCCCCAAACGAATCAGCACACCGAATTAGATCAGAGACGCAACTGTTTTTATCGTAGGGAACCGTCTACCTGCAGGCAATCTCAACATCTAGTCAAAATATCACTAGTCCTTCGCAACGAGATTTATGTACACACCAGATACTGCCGCAAAACCGGGCTAATGGCGGCAATCTCTTCTCTCTCAATTTGGAACGAACGGATGCACCCCTTCCAACTCCTGCCGCGACTACGGCTGATCATCATTTCATTGCTGGCAACCGCACCGTTGCTGGCAAATGCGCAAGAAATCCAGCAGGTGGCGCGGCTGAGCCTCCCCCCAGTGGAACGTCGGCATCCGGTCGATGCGGCCTTGGAAATCGCCGAAGAGAGTCTGCAGCACGTCCGAGCCAACGTGGATGACTACACGGCGATCTTCATCAAACGTTGCCGGGTCGGCGGAGTGATGCCGCCGCTGCAGTACGCGAGTTTGAAGATTCGCAATCGCAAACTCGACGGACAGGACATTGCGGTTCCGTTGAGTGTCTACCTGGATTTCTTGAAACCCAGTTCGGTCAAGGGTCGCGAGGTGATCTGGGTGGAGAACGCCAACGACGGAAACCTGATCGTGCATCAGGGCGGGTTCGCCAGTTTCTTGACGACGCAACTTGATCCCGAGGGCATGCTGGCGATGCGCGGACAGCGGTATTCGATCAAGGAGATCGGGATCGAAAACCTGCTGGAGAAATTCGTCGTCACGGCGCAGCAGGATCGCTTGCACGGCGAATGCGACGTTCAAATCGAGACCGACCACCTGTTCGGTCAGACCAGCTGCACGCTGGTCGAAGTCATTCATCCGATTCGTCGCGAACATTTTCGGTTCCATCGGGCGCGGGTTTATTTCGACAACAACACGAAGATGCCGATTCGATACCAGGCCTGGCTATGGCCCGAGACACCGGGCGGCCCGCCGGTGCTGGACGAAGAGTACAACTATTTCAATTTGAAAGTGAACGTCGGGCTGTCGGCGTCCGATTTCGATGCGAGCAACCCGAGCTACCGTTTCCGGTAGCCGGTCTGCGCTATAGAAACTCCCTGAGAGCGATTCATATCGATTGGGCCGACAATCACTGACCAAATAGGCAACTGAATCCATGCAAGGGAGTCCATGATGTCGGCATCCAAGCCGCCGGGGACGCGGATGAGCGACCAGCAGATCCAGACGGTCTGCTTGATGGTCTTGGCCGGCGTCGCGGGAATCTACATGATGTATTGGCTGCGACCGGTGCTGGTACCGTTCGTCGTCGCCTGTTTCATTGTCAGCGGCGTCGGGCCGATCTTGTCGTACCTGGAGTACCGGTTCAACGTCTCCCGCGTTGCCGCCGCCGGGTTGGCGTTCCTGTTGGGCGTCGGCCTGATGGGCGTGTTCGGGTTGACGATCTCGTTCTCGATCATTGATCTGGCGAAAAACAAAGAAGAATACCGAACCCGTGTGCGGCAACTGGTAGACAAGGTCGATGACAAACTTTCCTTCGATGCGCTCTCGCTGAAGAGGTTCGTCGGCGACACCACGACCAGCTCCACCGAGCCTGCGGAACCGGCCGCGCCACCAAGTCCTCCGTTGGCTGCAGTATCTCCGCCGGATCTTGAATCCCCAGCAGAGACTCCATCACTCGCAGCGGCTCAATCGCCGGCGGATCTTGGCCCCGGCGAGTCCCTCGATTCCAGTATTGCGACGGTGGACTCACCGGCAGATGCCGCGGCTCCATCCGATGCCCCGCCGGATTCCGTCACGGCGACAGAGCCGGCGGCAGACGTCGAGGTCAATGTCGAGCTAGACAAAGACGAACCACTTCCGCTGCTGGAAACTCCGACCGTGCAAATTCGCGCCCGGAGTGTTCCGGTCGAATCCGGGCGGATGAAGGAAGCCACCGAATTGGTCGACGCCTTCGTGCGTGACGGCATCTCGGTCGTGTTGCAGGCGTTCTTGAGTCTGGTGTCGACCAGCATCGTCGTGCTGATCTACGTCTTCTTTCTGCTGCTCGGCAAATCGTCTTACGCCCAGACCGCGACGTTGCGCGAAATCGACTCGCAGATCCGTGGCTATCTGTCGCTCAAGACGGTGATTTCCATCGGCACCGGCGCCGTGTTTGGTCTCACGTTGCGGATGTTCGGCGTCCCGATGGCGTTGTCGTTCGGGGTACTCGCGTTTCTCTTGAACTTCATCCCCAACATCGGACCGATCGTCGCCAGCTTGTTGCCGATCCCTTTGATTTTGTTGGATCCGTCCGGCAACATCGTCTGGATGGTCTCGGTAATCGTGGCGACTTCGGCCATCCAAATCCTGAGCGGAAACGTGATCGAGCCGAAGCTGATGGGCAACTCGTCGGACCTGCACCCGGTCACAATCCTGCTGGGGTTGATGTTTTGGGGCATGATGTGGGGCATCATCGGGATGTTTCTGGCCACACCGATCACCGCGGCGATCAAGATCGTGCTCGAGCGATTCGAACCGACACGTCAGATCGCCAACATCATGGCCGGCCGCTTGGAAACTCCTGTCGTCGCTCCATAGTGCTGTCAACCAAACAGCGTGATGAAAGGCGATTGCTGATCGGACAATTGAAAGCTTTCCACTGGAAATCAAAAACTTTGCTTTCTGCGTGACGTTTCACTGAAGTTTTCCACCTTGACTAGTGGGGCGTCAGCGTTAGATGTTTGGGTTGCGTTTGTCGAGCAAACACGGAGGAGTCAGCATGTTGGTTCTGTCACGAAAAATCGGTGAAGAGATTCTGCTGGGTGACGACATCAGGATCGTGATCACCCGAGCGTCCCGCAGCCGAGTGAGTCTCGCCATCGATGCCCCGACGGGCGTGACCGTCAGACGAAGTGAGCTGAATCGCGCGACGCCGAATGAGTTCGTCGGTGCGGTCGTTCCCGATCGACACGCCGTCGTGCTGGACGACAAAGCCCCCCTGACGGCCTAAATCATCCGGCGTTTCGGGCCTCATTCTCTCCTTCCGCAGTCGCGCAGACTTTCGCAACCAGCGGGCTGTTGCCCCAGCTGCCGCTCGGATTTGACTTGGCAGTTTCGACAGAAGAGACTATCGGCGGGAATCCTGTGCGATCCCCCGTCCCCAGGGACTCTCACCCTGTGGATTGTCGGCCGCGCCCCACGGTTCTTGATGTGCCTACAGAGCCGCCCCTCGGTGGCGGAGCACGAGATCGATCCCAGCGCCCAGAGTCAACCTTCCAAACAATGGGATTCAAGATGATTCAGTTCCTTGCTTCGATGCCGACGGCTTTCCGCCGGTCCTGCTCGCGGCTCCTGCGACACCGAGCGACGACGTGGGGCGTCCTGGCCGCAACCTCCCTGCTGACGCATGCCCTGTCTGCCCCGGCCCTTCAAGCCGATTCGGTTCGCCCCAATATCCTTGTCATCTATACCGATGACCAAGGCTTTGGTGATGCCAGTTGTTTGAATCCGGACGCCAAGTTCAAAACGCCGAATCTGGATCGATTGGCCGCCGAAGGGATCACGTTCACCAACGGTCATTCTTCCGATTCAGTCTGCACGCCGTCACGCTACGGATTGTTGACGGGACGCTATTCGTGGCGGACGACGCTGAAGACAGGGGTGATGGGCGCCGAGGGCGAATGCTTGATCAAAGACGGGCGGACCACGATCGCGTCGATGTTGCGTGACAACGGATACGCGACCGCCATGGTCGGCAAATGGCACCTCGGCATGGACTTTCCGGGAACGAATCACAAGACCCGTGATTGGTCTCAGCCGACCCGTGACATGCCATTAGATAAAGGCTTCGACTACTTCTTTGGCGTCCCCGCGTCGCTCAACTACGGCGTGCTGGCGTGGTTCGAAGGCCGACATGCCAAGGTGCCGCCGACGGTCTTCACCGCCAAGAAACCGAATGCACGGCACATGGACTATCGCATCATGCCGCCCTACCAGTCGACTCCCGAAGCGACACAACAGGCACTCGGCAAGCAGGGCATGGAGGTCGCACCGGACTTTATCGACAACCAGTGTTTGACACGATTCACCGACACCGCCATCGACTGGATGCAGTCGCATACATCGGGTTCAAAGTCTGAAAAACCGTTCTTCTTGTACCTGCCGCTGACGTCGCCACACTACCCGGTCTGCCCGTTGCCCGAGTTCCACGGCCAGGGTGATTGCGGCGGCTATGGCGAGTTTGTCATCGAAACCGATTACCACGTCGGCCGTATCCTCAAGTTCCTCGACGATGCCGAATTGGCCGACGACACACTGATCGTGTTCACCAGTGACAACGGTCCGGAAAGCTCTTGGAAGCAACGCATCAAAGCATTCGATCACCGAAGTAATTTCCGCTATCGCGAAGGTAAACGCTCGATCTACGAAGGCGGCCATCGCGTCCCGTTCTTTGTCCGCTGGCCCGCGGGGATCTTGTCGCCGGGACGAAGCTGGCATCGGCCGGTGGGTCAAATCGATCTGTTGGCGACGATTGCCGACCTAATCGACGCCGACCTACAACCCGACGAAGGTGTCGACAGTCACAGCTTTGCGACCGTGCTGCTGAATCCCGCGAGCAACCGTCACCGATTGCCGCTGATCAACCACGCCATCAACGGTCGATTCGCGATCACCGAAGGCAAATGGAAACTGGTTTTGCCCCACGGTCGGTCCGACGCCGAACTCTACAACCTGGAAGAAGATCCCGGTGAAACAACAAACGTGCTCGCCGAACACATGACAATCGCCATGGATCTGCAAACCAAAGCCACGCAGATCGTCCTGCGCGGACGAACGACCGCCGGTCCGGACCAACCCAACGACACCGGGTATTGGGACGATCTGAAATGGATCTCGGCCGCACAGTACGAACAAGCGACGGGCAAGAACAGCCGGTGAAGCCATGATCGCGTCACGCGTTTCACGTGGGGGGACACGATGATTTTAAGTGGGATAGGCTTCCAGCCTGTCATTTCAGCATCGACAGGCTGGAAGCCTATCCCACTTATTTTCCACACGTTACTTAGTCGCGGCCATCCGATGACGACCGTCCCGACACGACGGCGATCGAATCGATTTCCACGATCGATCCTGGTGGACCATCAAACCGCAAGTCAACCTGACGCACGGTGTCTTTCCAATTCAATGGAAAGCGAATCACCTGCGTCGCATCGTGCATGGTGGCGGTGGCCTCGCTTTCACCGGCCATGAGCGTGACCTGGGTCCCCGGCGCCGAACGCAGGTCGATCACGAGGTCACCTTGATTCTTGGTCGGATCGAGCTTCAATCCCTGCCGTGTGATCATCGCTTTGCCGCCCGGAAGCCGGAAATCCAGAAATCCCAAGCGGCCCGCGATGTTGCCCATCGCTTCATCGCTGCCGCTCCAGCCTTCGGTTTGCCATCCGCCGCAATCAAACGTAAACAGCAGCCGGCCGTCGGTCGCATCGCGCCCATTGATGCGTTCCCAGTCATCGGACAATCCGTCGCCATCGCGATCCGAGCGAACGACTTCGTATTCGGGATTCACCCCTTCGCCCCATTTCTGTCCGTTGGCTTGATAGGCCAGTTCGGCAAGCGGCTCCTCGTCGGCGCCTTCGTCACCGACAGCGATCCACTCGTCGAGCAACCGACGGTGTCGCTGAATCTCATCGCGATACCGGGGATCATTGATCAGATTGTTGACTTGGCTGGGGTCCGCTTTGACGTCATAAAACTCTTCGGCCGGGCGCTCGCCGAAATAGATTTCGGTCAACTTCGGCGACAGCTCGCCGGACTGATAAAGCTGGTGCAGGTTTTGCAGGAACGGTCGCCTGTCTCGGTACTGGGGCTGCAGGAAAATACGATCGGTTTTGAAATTACGCGTGTAGCGATAGCGGTCGGTGCGAATCGTGCGGACACGATCGATGGTATGGTCCAGCCGATCTTTGGCGGCGGCCACAAAGCTGCGTGGGACGACGACCTCGGCGAACAAATCTTGGCCTTCATACCAATCGGGCTTGTCGACGCCGGCCCAAGCGAGCGTCGTCGCGGACAGGTCCAGCAGATCGACCAGATCATCGCGTACCGAGGGAGACGGCACATAAGGTGAAGGACCGGCGATGATGAAGGGAACGTGCAACCCGCCTTCGGTCGGCATCTGCTTGTGACGCACCAAATTGTTGGCACCGTGGTCACCGAAGTAAACGACGATCGTGCTGTCGGCCAATCCTGATTCCTGGAGCTCCTGGAGCACGGTGCCGATGAAGTCGTCGTCTTTTCGGATCGCGTCGTAATGCTGTGCGACCGTTTCGCGATAGAGTTGGTTTTGCGGATAGTCCGGCGGGACGGTGACGGACTGGGGATCCGTTTTTCGATCCGCCGGGAACTTGGCGGTATTGTTCTTCCCGCCGGCCGTTTGGATCTGGCCGAAGAACGGTTGGTTTTCTTTCAGTTGCTGCCAATCGATCGCTGCGCGGTTCTTCTTTTGTAGTGAATACGTCGCCGGTTGATCCCAGATGAAGTTGTAATCGTCTTTGCCGAAGTTAAACGTGAAGTAGCCGCTCTCTTTCACCAGCTGCGGCAATAGTTTCATGTTCTCGGGTAGATTGATTTTGGCCGGGCCGCGGCTGGAGCGATGTTCGTGTGCCCCGAAGCGAATCTGATTCATCCCACCCATGATGGCCGATCGACAGGCCGAGCAAACCGGTGCCGGAACGTAGGCTCGCGAAAATCGCACACCACGCTCGGCAAGCGAATCAATGTTCGGCGTCTGACCTTGATTGACCGGGTCGCCGTAGCACCCCATCCACGGCGAGGTGTCTTCGGCGAACAGCCACAAGATGTTGGGGCGATCTTTCGCGACCGCGACCTGAGTGAAGGTTGCCAACGTGAGCAGAATCGCGAGACGAAGCGGGTTCATGGTGATGCCGGGTGCGAGCGTTAGTTGCGTAGGTCAATCTTTCACGATGGAAGACCGTGCATCGTATTCCAGTTTGTCGCAGCGTGCAAAGAAACGCGGTCGTGGTCGCTCTTCAGGTGGGCCGGTCACGGGACCTGATTAGAACGGATCCTGCCAGACGGTACCAGTTTCTCAGGCCCAGGCGAACTCGAGCTCGGTGGCGGGAGGATTTCCGGTTCGGACTCGGACTCCTGTGCAATTTCTTGTTCACTTTTTGCACTACCAGGGCATACCAAGTGCGAAAAACCTCCACTCCTCGCGGCGTCCCAGCTATCCCGAAGGGATCACAGCGAGTAGCCGGAGGTCAGCGCAGCGCCACCTCCGGATCACGCCCCCAAATCCGCCCCTCGACCCCGGACGGGGTCGCACAAAGATTTTGCACTCCTGCATCAGGCACGGACGCCAATGCGATCTCTCGAAACGACGCACCTCCCGCCGCCGGGGCATGCCGAACGATCTGCCCATCCGCAAACCGCCCGCTTCACCAATCACTTGCACGCAGTTCATCGGCGTCGCGGTGCAAACCGCCTTTTGATCTCAGTGTTACACTTCAAACATCCCAAGGCGCTCGACACCCAAGCAACGGCGCGCCGCGTGCAGAGTCGGATTCGTCTTTGAGTCAAAGAAAAACAACTTCGAACACACAACGCGAGTGACGGGGGAGTCATGCGCCTGTGAATCGCTCGATGGGCCACAAGAGATCAAGACGCTTGTCGCACCAAAACGCTGATGACCTGCGGCCAGTGGATTTGAGAAGCTGGCGTCAGCCTACGGTTGCAAGCCCCACCCCACCCCACCCCACCATAACCGCACATCAACCGTCGAAGCGGAAAGCAATTCGATCAAGTTCAACGGTAGCGATAACCGAGTCGCGGCAATTGATCTTCCAATGTCAAAAACGATGACTCCGCGACGTCGGTCCATCGCATGGCTCGCCACGCTCGCTTGCGGCCAGCACCCATTCGGAGCAGGCCCTCGCTACAGAACTGGAGAACAGCATTGAGTTGTGGGTATGTGGTGTAACCGATGATTCATTGATGTCGTCGTGGCGAGTGCAGGAAAGTGGTACCGAAAAATCAAAACGACCTGCGATTACTTTGATTGCACACCCGGGCAGTACGGGCAGATTGCCCCCTGTGGCGTTCATGAGTTGGCGGTGATCCAGCAGAGGTGCGAAGGGCCAGCGCATGAATCTGGGAATGAGCCGTGTTGCGGGTAACGCGTTTAATGGCGGAGCCAATAGCACGAGCGGACCACGCCAATCGGTGTCCTGGACTGCGAGCCAAGTCACGACGCAACCGAGACTGTGAGCGACGATGCCGTCCGGTCGATGCTCTCGCAGATTAGACGTGAGCCGGTCAACGATACCATCGAACCCTAAACCAACGCTTGGATAGCGGAAGAGTGTCGCGTCGACGGAGTCGCGATGCATTCGACGCAACAGAGGGCGAAATACAAGGGAAGTGACTGCAAAGCCGTGAACGACTCGGACTGAAGTCATGGGCAGTGCAATTGGGGTAACGGGTGCGAATGAACGGCGGGCGGCGAATGAGATCGCGATGGCCAAACCAACGTGATTCCGCCCGTCCGTTCCATTCGTTGGTTACCCGACTCGATTAGGCGAACAGTTGCGCGACCAGGTTGCCGATGAAAGAAACCGCGAGAGCAGCAAAGAACAAATACGCCCCTTGCTTCGAGTCTCCGGTCCAAAGTCGGCGAGTCGAGAGCCCAAGCAGCATCGTTGTCGCGAGGACGATCGTCGAACCGACCGCATGCAGTCCATTGCCGTAGGCCTTGGGAATAAAAAACTGCACTGCCATGTAAACGGTAAAACAAACGTTGATCGAGAAAATGAACGCAACGAGATATTTCGCCGCACTCACTCCTCGTCCGGTTGACTCCGTACGTGACACAGAATCAGTTGGCGTGGATACGAACGCTTCAGACATGGCGGATCAATCCTATACAAGTGGATTCAGGCGAACGCAGCTTGGAACACATTGGACCATTGAGCAGAGTTTTCGGTCAACAACATTTACGAGGAACGTCCGCCGTCACCTGACACGAGCGGAAACACTTGAACTCAAAACTGACTCGATCGAGTGCTCAGGTGCACGGCATTGTTCCTCGGATCTCGTCGAGAGCTCGGCGGCAGCGTTGAATGCGACCGATGCAAAAGGATACCGCCGCGAAACAGACGACGCAAATTTTTGTCCGAGAAACGAGCGGCGCGAACATGGCGGAACCACACAGCGGTGGGTAGCCACGAAAAACACGAGAAGACACAAAAAGAAAAAGCGATGGTGGCGACCGGAGAGTTTGACAAGCGATCCATTGGGACCGCAGCACAGGTCCGTCGTGGCGCGGACCAAGTCTACGGCTTGCGTCAACCAAGAGGCCGTGTCGATTGTCGCGGCGTCCAAGCTATCCCGGAGGGATCACAGCGAGTAGCCGGAGGTCAGCGCAGCGGCACCTCCGGGCAACGCCCTCGATCCTCCCCTCGACCCCGGACGGGGTCGCAGCAAATCCCGGCACCCCGCCGTGTTCAGCCTCCCGCTCAATGGCCCCCCAAAGACCGACCGGAAAATCGGCAGCGATCACTGTCGGCAAGTCGATTTTCCGACCCACAGAACGCAGCAGGGGGTAGGAAACTTTGGGGTAGGAAAACGGATGCCCGAAAACCGACACACCCGGCAAACACCCGGCTCTCTTTTCCTGCCCAAAATTTCCCTACCTCCATCTCCAGCCGATGCTTCATCCGCGATTCATCATCAGAATTCCCGCTCCTCTTCGCGTTGAGAAAGTTGGCGAAGACGCCAATACAAACTCTCGAAAGGCCCCACCTGACGCCGCCCGGCCCCGACGAACGATCTGCCACTTCAAACACCCTCGACCACACGACGCGAGTGACGGGACAGTCATCCGCCGCAGGATGACTCGATGGGCCACAAGAGATCAAGACGCCTGTCGCACCGCAACGCGGACGACCTACGGCCAGAGGATTCAAGACGCGGGCGTTAGCCTTACGGACCGGAGTCCCACGTTGGCCTCAGCCCACCGTAACGGCATGCCAACCGTCGAAGCGGTAAGCAATTCGATTAAGTTCAACGTTGGCGATCACACAGTCGCCGCGAGTGATCATCCATTTCAAAAACCACGACTCGGCGACTCGTCGTGCCTCGCATTGTTCTTTGCGGCTCCACTTTAGTTCTCTAGGATGATACCGATAGTCTTGTCCGGATACTTTTTCCGTAACTCATTCATGTTTTGACAATGATAAAAACTCACGAAGCTGTCCGTGTCTTCCGCATCCCTTGATTCTTGGTCACCATGCATGGCAAAGACTTCGAGGTAGGCCACGCCCTCGAATGAAATCGTCATGTTGAGTTTGCCAGGCTCTAGTTCGTAGTCGGTGTAGTCATTCACTTCGACCTCTGCGGATCGTTTCGCCAAACAGTATCTTCGCAGTTTCTCCAATTCGCCGTCGCAGACAAAAACGATTGCGTTCTCACAGTCCCAGTTGTAGGACAATGGCATCGCCTCCAAGCCGAAGTTTGGTAAGTAGCTCTGAAGCGGATCTCGAATCGAATACTGTAGTGGCAGTTCCCAGTTCTTTGTTGACCACACAATCTTGCCTGAACGGTTCACGTAGCCCTGTTCTGACTCTCTATAGAATTTGCAGAGCTCGCCGTCGAATGCATAGGAGAGATCATCGAAGACAGGATCAACGATAATGGTGCCATCGGGCTTCGCGAATCCGTCTTTGTCGTCGTCAGATCTGATCCAGATAAGGTCACCACGGTACCTGACGGGTTCAGCTCCAAACTCAGGAAGCTTCGTCGGTTCCACATCGGCGTCGATCGCGTAGAAAACGCCGTCCCGTTCGCCTATGTACGTTGTACCTGGATCAGGTTCCAAAATCTGATTGTATTCGCCAGGTGGAACAGCAACTCGACCATCGCGGTCAATCAGGCCAACCTCGCCGTCCTTCACGACTCTGGCTAAGCCGCCTTCGATCCCGGAGATCGCCGTGTACTCACCTGGACCGACAACGACATTTCCGTCGCGGTCAATCATTAATTCATGATCGCCCTCTTCATCACGAACGGTGATGACTGCTCGACCATCCGAGAAACCGGACCCATAAAGGAACCCATCAGGTCGAAGCACAACCTTCCCGCGATAGTCCATGTATCCGCGTTGGAATTTCTGGCGGTCGTATTCGAATTCTGGATGGATTTCGAATCCACAGAGGCCTTCTCCAAAGCCATCTAATGAATGAAATCTCATAGGCGCTACGAGCTTCCCTGTACGGTCGATGAGTCCTCTGATCCCATCGGAGCTGGTAGCGTCACTTACAACCGCTACGCCGTCCTCGAAACTGGAGTAGCCATACCGGTCGTAGTCCTCCCGGTTCTCATAGAAAGTTGGGAACTCAGCAGGAATTACGAACTCGCCCGATTCATCGATGAAACCATCGTAGCTCCGCTCGAACGCCAGATCGGCTTCACTGGTCCCTGGCACCGAGACAAGTGCCAGTCCCTCGCTGAAAGGCTCGGCCTTTGAGAACTGTGGTTCGATCCTCACAGTGCCCGTCGCATCAATGAATCCCCATTTTCCTTCGACGGAGATTCGCCAGAGTTTCGGCTCGTAGTTAGCTGACGTCATGCTACGATGCTCTTTCGACGCTTGAGTCTCCACATCTTGGGTTCCGACGCGTGACGCGGGAGAATCGTCCGATTGTGAACATCCAGCAAGACACACGACGGTGATGAGGAGAAATATGCGTACCATCATTGTATGCAAATAACGGCCCGGTTCAGCGAACTCGCTCCCGCACACGTTGTGTTGCGTGACACCGTGAACGCGAGTTCCGCTGCAATCGATGGTTCTGCGCGGACTTCAATGGCGGGCGACCTCCGGTGCGAAGGTCGCAGCGCCGTAAACGTCAAACCAGTTTAGCAGATCATGCTGGACCTACCTGAGTCGAACGTGCAAGGAAACACCGCTGTCTTCAAAAGACGGAGTCGCTGATGATATCCGGTATCGCGTCAAATGAGACATGGCAAAGAATGGGAACGATCCGATCGTCCTTTCTGCGCCCCCCGGCAGCCCAACGCTGTGAAGCATTTTTCCTATGTGTTTCATGAGGTTTTAGCGGTAGGGCGCGAGCCCTCCGGTTCTTCCTCTCTGCCACAACACCGGAGGGCACGCGCCCTACCGCCAAAAATTGCTTCACAGCGTTGCCGGCAGCCCCTCGGATCGATTGGCGTTGGTGTGAGGGGGTGTCGTTGCTCGCGAACTGAATTCCGCGATGCACCGGTCGACGTCCTCTCGCTTGGCTCGACCCAACTGCCAGGAGGGCGACTTTAAGACTGCACGACCGCTGCAGGGAGGGTTAAGCGAAGCGCGGCCATGAAGCGTGCACCAGTCGTGACGGTTTTCCCGACCGGAACCTCCATCGAACCGGACAATTGCGGCGTCCCACTGGATCATCGCTGACGCGGCTGCCGATGTCCGAGGTGGGCGCGTCTGCGCTCACCTCGTGTGTCTTTCGATTCCTTGCCGACCCCTCTCGCGTGACAGTGGCGACTCTGTTCACCAAGGCGGCAGACCATGTGCGCGTATCCTTTTCATCAAATGGAAGAACAACGACGAACGGGCCCGTTCTTGATGCTGGTCACGATCTGCATCCTCGTCGGGGCTGCGGTCTACTTTTCACAGCACTTCCAGATCGCCGGGCTCGATCAACTGACGATCACTCCCAAGTCGGAGGAATCGGCGGAGGAACCCGATCCGCTCGATGATCTGTTGTTCGTCTCGGCGAACCAACGAAACGGGCTTTCAACCGGCGGACCGGTCGCACCGACACCTTTCGTCGCCCGATCGGCGGAAGCCAACCGAAACGTCCGCAACCTGCGAATCGGATCGTGGGCGCTCAGCGGGTTCGGACCGAGCAAACTGGCCAGCGAACATTGCCGGTTGAACCTGATCCGCATGATTCGCAAGTTTGACGTCATCGCGCTTCAACAAATCACCGCAGCCGAACGCGACCTGATCCCGCGGTTGGTGGACGAGATCAACGAGGGAGGGCGCAGCTTCGATTTCGCGCTGGGCGCTCCGTCCGGACCGACCGATCGATCCGAACAGTTGGCGATCTTGTTCAATGTCAATCGAGTTCAAATCGATCGCTCGCAAACCTACACCGTCGCCGATCCGGAAAACCAAATGACCTACGATCCATTGGTCGTCTGGTTTCGCGCCGCCCAACCCACCGTCGATTCGGCATGGACGTTCTCGGTCGTCAACGTCCGCATCAACTTGGCGCGGGCACCGGTCGAGGTCGCTCTGTTACCCGGTATCTTTGCCTCGGTGCGGGCGGACGGTCGGGGTGAAGACGATGTCGTGATGGCCGGGCTGTTTCAAGCCGACGATTCCTATTTGATTCCGCGCGTGATGGGCGGCGACGTCGTTGCCGCAGTGGACAGCACGACGACCGACATCTTCAGCCGGCATCAGACGTGCAACCTACTGGTCGACCGCAATCGAACCAACGAATACGTCGGCCGCGGCGGACCGATCGACTTTTTGCGGCTGTTCAACCTAAATCTCAGCCAGGCCGAAGCCGTCAGCAGCCACTTGCCGGTGTTCGCCGAGTTCACCGCCACCGAAGGCGGCACGCTGTAAACGCACGTGGGATAGGCTTCCAGCCTGTCAATCCACACCTCGTTCCAAGGCTCCGCCTTGAAACCGGCTTGCCAGGAGGCTCTGCCTGGGCATCGTGAGGCGGAGCCTCGCGACCATTGCGTTCCCAGGCTGGAGCCTGGGAACGAGGCCGCATGTAAACGCACACCTCGTTCCAAGGCTCCGCCTTGGAACGGGCTTGCCAGGAGGCTCTGCCTCCGCATCGTGAGGCGGAGCCTCGCGACCATTGCCTTCCCAGGCTGGAGCCTGAGCTCCGCCTCACACGGTCGCCGGCGGAGCCGGCGGGGGTGGCAAGCAGGATGCTTACCCCACTTCCTCTTGTTCCCAGGCCGGAGCCTGGGAACGAGCGGGGGTGCATCACTTGCGGCGGCGGAAGGCGTCGAAGGCGTCGCGAATCGCCGGGGGCGCTTGCCGCCGGTTGCCGGAATCGCGCAGGTTGCGGAGCGAATCGGCGGAGTCGCGAGCCGAGGATGCCGGCGCGTCACGCGGCTGCAACCCGAGACTGCGGAGCGCCTCTTGCAACTCGTCGGTCGACTCAGCCGGCTCAGTCGGTTGGTCCAGCTTGCGAACCTTTTCCCAACGCTCGCGGAATCGTTGCAGATCTTGTTCGGTCCAGTCCAATTCCTTCAACAGGTCTTCATCCACCTGGTCACGCGTCTCGTCCAAGTAGTCCAACACCATGTCGGTCGCCTTTTTCGCGTACTCCAAATCAGGCGGGGGCGGTGGTTCGGCGGCCGCGTCGCCGGATGCGGGTGATGTCCCCGTGCCACTGCCTTGGCTGCCGGAGGACGCATCGGGTGACGGGGTCGATGGCGATTGCCCCTGTGGCGGGTCACCGGTTTGGCTTGCACCCGACGGGTCGGCCGAATCCGCTCCGTCACGCGCCCCGCTTTCACCCTTGGACGCGTTGTCACTCTCCTGGCCCGGTTGCCGCTGCGGATCCCCCGATTCAGATCCACTGGCGTCTTGCCCCTCGGACTTGCCGCCGTCGCCCTCGGATGCCTCTCCCGATGGCTGATTCTCCGTCCCTGGCGCGTCGCTGCTCTGCTCGCCGGCGCCCTGCTCGCCGGCGTTCTGCTCGCTGGAGCTCTGCTCGCCGTCGCTCTTGGGATCTTGGGAAGCATCACCGCCGCCACTCGATTCTTCGCCCGTTGACGACTCGCCGGGTGACTGGCCTTGAGGCGACTCCTGTTCGGCCGCAGGGGAATTGGAAGACTCTGACTCGCCAGCGGCTTGATCACCCGATGGTGAGTCGGTCGCGTTGGACGGCGGGTCGGTCGCGGGGTCGGCGGATTCGGAGTCGCCGCCGGAACCATCGTTCTTGGGCGGTTGGTTTTGGTCGGCGGACGAGCCACCCTGGGGTTGGTTTTGCTTTTGTTTCTCGATGTAATCCTTGATCCGTTCAAACGCTTGGCCGTCATGTTCCGGCGGCGCCTGGGACGGTTCGCCGCCGGAGGGCGATTGAGAATCGGTTCCGGCACTGTCGCCGGATGCATCGCTATTGTCACTGGGCGCATCACTGTCGCCGCTGGGTGAGCCGGCGCCGTCCTGTGAATTCGATTCTGCCCCACTCGGATTCGGCTTGCCGCCGCCATCGGTGGCGTCCTGCATGGAGCCGTCCGATTGGCCGGTTCCTTGCGTGCCTTGAGACGCGTCGTTGGCTGGGGATTGTCCTTCGGGCTGTTGCTCGGTTGACGGGGGTGACTGGGGATCGCCGCTCGCTGGATCGGTTGATTCACCCGCTGGCGATTGTCCGCCGGGGTTGGACGGATCGCTGCTGCTGGGCTGGCCTTCGGTTCCGGGCTGGCCTTCGGTTCCGGGCTGTCCTTCGGTTCCAGGCTGTCCTTCGGTTCCAGGCTGTCCTTCGGTTCCAGGCTGGCCTTCTGCTGGGGGCTCTCCTTCTGTTGGAGACTGGCCTTCGGTGTCCGATTGACCGGTGGCGCCGTCGCCCGCGCTTTGCTCGCCGGACGGTTGCGGCGAACTTCCACCCTGTTCTCCGTCGCTCGGATCCTGGTTCTCGCCGCTCGACTCGCTGCCCGCGGAACCTTCGCTGCCGCTGTTTTGGCCTTCGGATCCCTGGCTCGGATCACCCTGACTTTGACCGCCCTGCCCCTGCGCGCCTTCGCCACCGGAACCCTGTTGTCCTTCCCCTTGCTCGGACTGTTCGACATCGCTGGCGGGCCGATCGTCGGGTGCCGACAGGCCGTCATTGCCCGTTGGGTCCTGGGGCAGTGGTTCGGCGTCTTCGACGATCCGAATCTCGATCGGGTCGGTGCTGGCTTGATTCGGCTGGACGTTGGGATCGCCGGGGATGTTGCGATTGTCGATCGCGGTCGCCGAGATGCGGACCACGTCGCCGGCGCGGAGCAGATGCTCGAGCGGGCGGAAGCGATATTCCATCACCTGGTTGCCCTTACCGTTTCCGTCTTCGGGTTTGATCCAGATGACGGGATCTTCCAGCGTGTCGATGCCGCGTTCGATCCGCAGCGTGACGCGTTGCAGCTCGAAGTCGGCATCCATGGCGTGGACTTCGATCATCTGTTGTGCGCCGACGGGGACTTCGATCGGCGATTTCGTGGGCACCACGATCGCGACTTCCGGCGGCAGATCCGCGATGACCTTGATCGGATAGATGATCGGATCGGGGTTCGATTGCTCGTTGGAATCCCAGACGCGGATCCGGTAACTTTCCAGTTCCACCGACGCGGTCTTGCCGCGGGCACTGCGAAGTGTCACATCGGACGTCAACGTGACTCCGTCGTCACCGATCGCGATCGGGGTGCGTCCCGCGGTGGCACGCACGGTGTCGCCGATTGGTTTCGGGTTGAATTGCAGCTCGGCGCGGGCGATCGGCCGGTTGGTTTTGGCGGTGATCCGGATCTTTGTCCCATCGATCGCCGTGATCGCGGGACTGGATGTCGTACGGGGTTTTCGGCGGGTGTAGTCCGGCGGCTGATAACGCACACTCTCGATGGCGACGACCGGAACATTCTCGACCGACAATTCAAACGGACCGGCGACCGCGTCACCGGCCTGGACCGAGTAGCGGACGATCCCCGAAGCGGCATGGTCCAGGCTGAGCGTTCCGACAAAACGATTCGAACTGGGGTCGAGTTCCAGTTCCGCTTCCCGCGTCGATCCGTCGGTCAACCAGCGACACATCACCGGTTCGCCATCGCGGAGTCCGTCGACGTCGGCGGAAACTTCTAGATCACGGCCCGCGAGTGCTTCGGCATCACCGGGGCGGACATCACGAATCTCGACGCGTCGCACCGGATCGATCGCAGCCAGGGGAACCGCCAATCGCTTGGCCGACGCCAGCGAGCTTTTCGGCGACCCGACGCAGTAGGCGGCCAACACCGCGAACACAGCCGCGGCGGTGATCCACCATTTGAACGTCCCGGTGGCTTCACGCGGCAGCACGTCGTGCGACTTCAGCAGCGATGCGGCTCGCGTCCCGATCGCCCGCAAGACCCGGGCGCGGACACCGCGTCGCGAATCGCCATCGTGGAGCGTGACGTAGCTGGTCAATTGTTGCCGATAGTCGGGGTGGTCTTGCTCCAGCGCCCAGGCGGCGTATTCACGTGTCACCCGTGAGGTCACCACGGGCCAGGCGCGACGGACCAAAAACCAGCACGCCAGCGTGACCAAGGCGCCAAAGCTGGCCGTGCGAACGATCGGTCCGGGCGAATAAACCCAATGATCCACCACCAGCCACACCAACAAGGCCAGCATCGAACCGATCACGACCATCAAGCCCGTTCGCGTCAGTTCGCTCCACCACAATGCACGACGCGCCTCTTCGATCCGCTGCTCGATCAACTGCTCGGCGGCGGTGCGTTTGGCAGGCTCGGCGCCGGGTGACGGATCGACCGAGCGTTTGGAGGGCGTGACGGGTGGTGCGACGGTAGACATAGGGCCTTGAGGATGGCGAACAGGAGAGCCCGAGACGGTCTATTGTAACTCCTCAGCAAGAATTCGATGGAGGCAACTGGTCAGTTCCTCGGGCCGCTCGTGGCAATAGGGGACCTCAGTCGATTCCTTCGTTGCCAGCGTTTTGACTTGCACCGTGCTGGCCCCCCACTCGTTGCCCCCGGCGATCAGCGCGACGCGAAAACCGTGGGAGTCGGCGTATTTCAGTTGGACACTCAGTTTCTTGGGGTCGGGGAACACCTCGTTGGCGATTCCCGCCTCGCGCAGGTGCGCCGACAGCCTCAAATAATTGTCCCGGTGATCGGCGTCAAAGTAGGCGATCAACACGGGGGCCGGGGTCGCAGCGTCGGGCAACATCCGCAACGATTCCATGGCCGCGAGCAGCCGATCCAATCCCAGTGACGCCCCGATGCCGGGCAGTTCCTGCTTGGTGTACAGCCCCGCCAGGTTGTCGTATCGGCCACCGCTACAGACACTGCCGATCGAAGGCAAATCATTCAATGTGGTTTCGAAGATGACGCCGGTGTAATAATCCAACCCGCGCGCGATCGAGACGTCGATTTTGATCCGGTCGCGTGGAACCCCGGCCGCGAGCGCGCCGGTGAACACGTCTTTCAATCGATCGATCGCCAGCAACGCTTCGTCACTGCCGCCGGTGATCGCCGGCAGCGCTTCGAAGATCGACTCGGCCTCGCCATCGAGTTCGGCCAGTTGCAACACCTTGTCGGCCTGGGCAGCGGTCACGTCGGCAACCTCGCACATCTCCGCGGCTACCTTTTCACGCCCGATCTTGCCAAGTTTGTCCAGGCAGCGAAGGACGGCGACGCTCTGATCGGCCAGATCCAAATGACGCAGCAACTCCGTCAGGACCGCGCGGTTGTTGACGCTGATGGTGAAAGCATCGAATCCGATCGAGCTGAGCAGACGGTTGATCACGGCGACGGTTTCGATGTCGGCCATCACATTGCGGGTTCCGATCGTATCGAAGTCGCATTGCACGAACTCGCGATACCGTCCCGCCTGGGGCCGTTCGCCGCGCCACACCGGCGCGATGTGGTACCGCTTGAAGGGAGTGCCGAGTTGGTTGATGTGTTGGGCGGCGAAACGCGCCAAGGGAACGGTTAAGTCAAACCGCATGCCGACGGCCCGACCGCCGTTGTCTTCAAAGCGGTAGATCTGCCGGTCGGTTTCATCGCTGCCCTTGCCGGTCAGGATCTCCAAGTACTCCAGCGTCGGCGTGTCGATCGGCGCGAAGCCGTAGGAACGAAACACGCCGCGCGCGGTTTCCATCAATCGTTCGCGCGGAATCATGACCGCCGGCAAGTAATCGCGAAATCCGTTCAGCGTTCGTGGTTTAATCAATGACATCGGGTTGGGGGGTGTTGTTGTGGGACAGTGTGGCGCGACGCGCTACAGAGCGTGGTGGGCCCGCCGTCAGACGACGGCAGCGACGACAAATTCAGACACGGCTTCTCCGGCTGATCTCAGCTCACCACCGGCAAACCACTCGGCCGCCGGCTCCGCAGCGAGTCTTTCGGGTCCTGATCGGACGCCGGAAATTGGGGCCCGTACAGCGCGTCGGCATACTCGTCGATTTGCTCGGGGGTCTCGAAATACTGTTCGTAGCACCAGTCGTCATCAAACTCGCATTCGTCGGTGGTGTAATCGCGACAAATCTGAGGTCGGGTTTCATAGATGCCACATCGGTGGTCGTCCTGGAGGTGTTTGCAGGTCGTGTGGACGAGCAAATACCAGCTATGGTCTTCCACGAAAATCGTTGCCCTGTCGTGCAGCAGGTACCAGCGGATATAGTCAAAATCCTTACGGCCGGCGGGCGGGTCGATCGGCAACGCAAAATAGTGACAGCACTTGGCGGTGCAATGATCGCACAGATTCTCGCCCTGGGGCACTTGATCGCGTTTCATACGAATCGGTAACGCGGCGGGGCTGGCGGGGGGTGGTGCGTTCACGGCTTCCGGGCTGGGATGGAACAAAAGTGGGTTTCGAGCGACAATGTGGATATCAGAGGAATCAGTTTAATGGAAGTCGTCATCACTGCACTCGGGCCTGACAATGTCGGGCTGGCCGATCCGATCATTCACTATGTCACCGGCCAGGGGGCACGGATCACCGAAATCCAGATGTATGACCACGACGAAGAACAGTTGTTCGCGATGTTGTGCCGGATTTCCATCGATCAGGGACATTTTGAGACGCTCCAGTCGGCCATGCGACAAATTGGCGACCACACCGGGTTGGCGATTCGGGTGTGGAGCCCGGACCGACGAAAAACGCCCCGCCTGGCGATCTGCTGCACCTACGTCGAACACACCCCGCGGGCGATCCTGGAGTCGATTCGTGACGGGCGGATCGCCGCCGAAGCCTCCGTGATCTTGTCCAACCGCAAGAAACTCGCTCCGCTGGCCGAGGAATTTGACGTCCCCTATCACCGTATCGGTGACGAGACCGGGAAAGCCGACGATGCCGAAATGATTCGCTTGCTGGATCAATACGATGTCGATTACGTGATCCTGGCTCGCTACATGCGCGTGCTGCCGCCGAGCACCTGCTGGCAATTCGCCGGCGGTCGCATCATCAACCTTCATCACGGGCTGCTACCGGGCTTTCCCGGATTTCGACCCTACCATGATGCCTTTGCCGCGCGGATGCTGACCTACGGTGCGACCTGCCATTTCATCATTCCCGAACTCGATGCGGGAAACCAGACGATCAATCAACGCACCTTCAGCGTCGATCCGGGCACCAGCCTGGAAACCATCATCGCCCGCGGCGAAAAAGAAAATGAACCGGCGTGTCTGGCCGAAGGCGTCCGACGCGTCGTCGATCGCGAAGTCCAATTGCACTTCCATCGCGTCACCGCTCGCAAACGTGCCTAGCGCTGCGTCCAGGCTTGAGGCGATTCCGGTCGCTGCGACGCAGCGACAGTGGGCGGCTAAAGCCCAATACCGCTAAGTTAAGCTCGACGGGGAGGCCCGGACGCTGGCGCGAACCGGCTGATATCAATCGTTTATCAGCCGTTTGGCGCGAGCCTACGGGCACCGAGTTGAGGAAACCACGCTTAACTTAGCGGTATTGGGCTTTAGCCGCCCGGTGTCGCTGCTCCGCAGCGAGTAGGATGCGCCTAAAGGCTGCACACCAACGTGCGCTGGTGCTTGGCCCCCACCGCGGTCGTTACGTCACGTCTTTGAGCATGAATTCTTGCTCGCGTTTGATGTCGCTGCCGTCTGGAGTTGCATCGTTGTCGATGTCAAACCACTCCTCTTTGTACTCGAGGTAGCCGCCCTTTCCGGCATGCGAATTCTTCAGTGCGACGTTGGCCCCCAGGGCGATGACGGCATCTCCCATCGCGACTTCGGGGTAGCAGCGCACCCTGTTTTCCTTGTCGGGATTTCGGATGCAATACGCCCAGTGCTCGATCTCTTCGCGATACCCTCGGCTGACCGGCCCGGAGGCAGCGGTCTGGGCCACCGGGGCTGCGAAATCGCCGCTGGCACTGGTGTCCAACGCGTATCCGCCCTCTTCCTTTTTGACGCCAACCTTGCTGCTGGTGTCGCTGTTTCGATACAGCAGGACATCGGTTTCCTTGTCCAGCACCAACGTGCCCTTGCTTCCCATGACGACTTCGCCCCAGCCGCCGAACCCGTTGCCGTTGATCGTGCTGTAGGTCACGACGACTTTCTTATTGGGGTCTTGCTCGTACCCGGGCACGGCTCCGTTGGGATAGTTTTGGACCGGATCGTAATAGCCGACGTCGAACGTTTCGGCGTATTCGGGGCCGGGGAATTCGAACGTGCAATAGATATGGTCACCGGCGTCGCGGTCGTGCGGCATGATGTGTCGTCCGCCGACGGCATGGACCGACAACGGATGCACTTTCTTTCCGTCGTCTCGCAGCGAGGAGAGGAAAATACTGACGGCATCCAATTGGTGGCTTCCCAGTTCGGCCATCAAGCCCGCACCGGTTCGCTCGAACAGTCTCCAGCGGTGCAATTCTTCTTCGGCGGTGAACATGGTGTCGCCGCGGGCAAAGTCTTGATAGCCATGGTCGCGGGGATCGACGGACTTGTCGGCGTCCCAGGCTTCCCACTGCGCGATCTCGGCCTGCAGCCGTTTGATGTCCGAGCCGGTGGCGGTTTTCAGCTTGGCACGGCGGTACGCCAGATCCTTTGCGATCTTGTCATACATCTTTCCGTTGGCCATTTTTTCCCCGCCGGGAATCGGCATCGACCAGCTGTCGCGACCGGGCAGGTTTCCGCGGTGCCATTGGGCGCGAATGTGGTGCAATTGGCCCAGCAACCCCCAACGGATCAGGTTGACCGCGTTTTCGTATTTGACGTTGTAGTGGCGTTGGTGACCGGTGGCCAAGTGCAGCGGGTTGCCTTGTTTGTCTTCGCCCGCAGCGGCCATGCGGCCCATCACTTTGCACTGAGCGACATTGTGTGCCATCAGTTTTTCGGTCAGCACGTGCAGATTTCGCTCCATCGCCAGCGCGGCGACGGGTGCGTGCAGCCACAACGGCAGTGCGATGATGACCGCTTCGATATCGGGGTCGTCCAGGCAGGCCATGATGCCGCCGTTGGAACTGTCATAAACCTTGACGTTCTTACGCGCTTCGGCTTCGTTGCTGTAGCCGGCGACGGAGATCAATCCGGGGCGACGGATCAATGCCGACGCGCTGCTGCAGTCACCGTGGAACGCGCGGTGTTGGCTGAACGGCCGGATGTCGCAGACCGCTTTGACGTCGACGTAGTTCGGATTGCAGCCGCCGATCAGCACGCTGCCTTCGTCGCCGGTTCCGATCACGGCAATGCGTACGGGATCTTTGACTTGGCCGTAGCCGAAGTACGCGGCGCCCAGGCCGGCGCCACTGACGGCGCCGGTGGCGACGATGCCCCGCAAAAAGTCTCGACGATTGACGTCGTAGTAACTGGTCACAGCGTTGTAGTAGTTTTGTTTTCCTACTTCACGTTCGTCACTGGAGAGCTTGTCGACCATGGGATTATCCTCGAATAGGGTTCGTGCTTGATTGGGGTTGTGTTGGGGTTCTTCAGTCAAACGATTGGGAAGCGTGCCGGATCATCGTGGCGGCAGAACGCTTCCAGCGCTCGCTACTTGTCGGCGGCGTGCTTTGCGACGCTTCGCCGAATGAACAGGTGGATGAAAAAGTCCAGGCCCGCAAAGCGTCCGGCTCCCGTTGATGCCAGAACCAAACAGGCCATACATTCGATCAATTGGTAGTTGCTGCTCGTCGGCCCGGTTCCCGGCGGATACTGGCTCAGGAATACAGAACCGAGAAAACCGGCCGCTGCTAACGCCGCGACGGGGGTAAAAAGCCCCAGCAACAGACACCAACCGACCGCCAAGTCGAAATAGGGCACGTACCGATTGATCACGCTGGTGTCGACCACGGCCGTCCGAGGCTTGACCAAATCCAGCGGCGGTGACGCCCGGCGTTGGTTGGGGGCGGCCAGTGAATTGATCGTGCCCTCGTACCCGGTCCACAACTCGTCGATCGCCGCGAGTGCCGGCTTCAACTTCGCATCGTTCTCCCTCTCAACGGTTTCGATCTGGCCTGCCAGACTCTCCACGCCGACGCGGTCGTCTTCGGATTTCAACATCTCCAGTCGCAGCTGACCGAGATCGTATTCCTCCAAGTCGTTGGCGTAGTCTTCCAAAAGTACCTCGTGGTCCTCCAGCACTTTCTCCAAGGCTTCATTGGCCACGGCCAGTTCTTTTTCGCCAAAGCTGTAATAGTCGGCGGCTTGATCGCGGTACTGTTCCAACCACCAACGTGTGAACTCGGGGTCCCGTCGCACCTTGCCGTCGTAATCCCAAACCGTTTTGCGAAACTCGTCCGCCAAAGGCCCTTTCGCGTTGGCGAAGAACGGTGCTGCGTCCCAGTCGCCCTTGCGATACTTCTCACTCCCTTCGCTGTGAAAGTGCCAACCGATAGACAGTCGAAGCAAGACAAGCATCGTGATGGCGATGATGCCCAAGATTCGGGGCGAGATTCCCCAGCCGACAGCGAGGCGAAGGGGGGTGAGCAAAATGTTTCGCACGATTTCAGACAGCTCCAATGGAGAGTTTGTAGGCAGAGTTTGTGGGCAGGGAGTGCGGGGCCAGGGCGTCAACGGCAAGCGGGGGATTCAACTCCGACACCAGCAAGCCATTCATTATGGACGAGAAACCGCCATCCGCCAAGGATAAACGGCACGTGAAACGACGACGATTCGAAAGCAATTTCCTGGGCTGTTCGCTGGGCTGAGCGACACTTGGTGAAGATTGCCGATCGCCAGGACCGGTGGGGGACCGCAATTGTGCCACGCGCTGACTTTTCAAATTCAAAAACGTTGTTTACACTTCTCGTCCCATTGCCCGACGGTGGTGGCCCTTACGACTGTGAATCGTGAACTTGGTCAGGACTTAAGTGGAGCAGCCATAAGCGGTGTAACTTTGTGTGAGGGCCACCTCCGTCGTGCAAACCGAGCACAGACGCAGTGCAAACCCAACGAAAATGGCGAGATCGTGCCGTCGGCATGACCTCGCCATTTTTTTGTGACGCCGAACCATTTCGGCCGAAATTGATCCGGGGGCGGACTACTTCTTCACCAATTGGGTCTCGGCAACGAAAGGGTTCGTTCGAACCACGCCAACTTTGACCGGTTTCTGAACGCCTTGACTGACACAGGGGTTCAGCGTGCAGGGCGCCGGCTCGGTGGGCTGAAATTCGCTCGGCGGAAGATAAAAATCGCTCCGCAGACGCCCGCGATAGCCCGGCCCGGCGCTGACCACCGGCGGCGAAGCAAACGGGCTGATCCCGTAAGGCCGCGCGTGACGGGCGCCGTAGTAGACCGGCGGGTTGAGCGCAAAGTACGGCGGCGTCTGCAACGACGATCCGTATTGAGCCCCATAGGGCTGGTAAAAGCCGTAAGGGAAGAAGGGGTAACCGGCGGGATGAGCAGCTGAAGCCGCGTCGGATCCGCCAAATGCAATCGCGGCCAGCGCGGCGACGGCAAGTGCAATTCGTTTCATGGTGTTAAGACTCGTTTCTGTCGACCTGACGTGTGGAGAAATTCCCGGGCGGGAAACCCCACGCTAGTCGCAGCAACGATCCTTGCAACCGTCACCAGCGGCGAAACACACGAAAGCCCTAAAGGGCGTGCGGATTGTGCAGGCGTCACGCCGCCGAGCAAAAACTCGCTTTCACCGTGCTTTTTGACCGCAGCAGCAAAAACGTGAGATAGCTTGCCGCGCGAGCGAGGTCCGGCAACCGCGATCAGATGTAAAACATCACCGCGTCGTCCTGCGCCGTGCGGGCGGCGATCTCGGCCAACGTGGTCCTGGCCAGCACCGCACGCGAGGCCTCGCTGGCGGCGTCCCAGACCTCGTGCACCATCCGGTTGGCCGGCGTGTCGGTCGCGTCGGTCTGACCATTGGACTCGGGGCAACCGACCGCCTCGGCAATCTCCAGCAAGGTCAGGTCGGCCGGCTCGACCGCCAGGCGATAGCCGCCCTGGCTGCCGCGAACGCTCTGCACCCAACCCGCACTGCGCAGCGTGCGCAGGATTTGAACCAGGAACGGCCCGGGGATGCCGTGCCGCCGGGTGATCTCCCGCACCGCCACCGGCGCCTTTTCTGACTGACGCAACGCCAGTTCGATCAACGCGAGCGTCGCATAATGAACGCGTGCCGAGATTGTCACCGAATCACCTCCCCGATCTCAGTCATGAAGTCCGCATTCGGTCTTTTGAAAGCCACTCCATCGCCCCGCCCGCTCGTCTTCGCCGAGCAAATTGGCGCGTGTGCAAGGCCAGCAGCCGACGCTCGGATAGCCCTGGTCGTGCAACGGGTTGTAGGGGATCTCGTGCTTGCTGATCAAATTCCAGACGTCTTTCTTGGTCCAGTTCGCCAGCGGGCTGATCTTCACCAATTGAAATTTCTTGTCCCAACCCACGATCGGAGCTTTCGCACGATCTTCGCTTTGGTCACGCCGGATCGCGCTGGCCCACGCGTGCAGCCCCCGCGCGGCCTCCTTCAAAACACGAAGCTTGCGATCGAAACAGCATCGATTCGGATCGGTCTTGTAAACCGGTCCGCCGTTGGCCGCTTCGTATTCCTGCACCGTTTGCTGCGGGTACTTGAATTCGACTTCGATCCCGTAACGCTGCTTGACCGCTTCGCGCAACTGAAGTGTCTCTTTGAACTGGTAACCGGTCTCCAAGTTGAAAATCGGCGTTTCCGGAGCGATCTCGCTGAGCATGTGGATGATCGTCATCCCTTCGGGTCCAAACGCCGTCGCCATCGAAAATTTCGGTGCAAAACGCTCCACCGCCCAGGCCAAGATCTCCTGCGGACTGGCGGTTTCCAGACGCTGACTGTGGTCGGCCAATTCTGCCAAAAACTCCTCCGTCGGCGCCAGCGGGGGGTCCGCCGCCAGCGCCCCCTGCAAGGCGTCCTCCACAGGTTGGCTGTCAGCGTCACGGCCGGTGACGACGGGAAGCGACGCGGCTTCAGGGACGGGCGTCTGTCCACCGGCAGCTCGCTCCAGCTCCGGTTCGGGGGAAGGTTCGGCGGTCGAGACGGGTTTCATCGTCAGACTTTCAGGAAGGCAGAAAACTCGGTACCGGCCGCTCCGGCGGCCACACAACCGGATAACAATAGAAAGTTGATCCAATTAGTCAAGTATGGTATCGGCAGGGATCCCGATCGGGTTGAGCGGATTTCGGGTCCTGGCACCGCTGTGCCGCCCGGCCACCGGACCAAAACCAATAAAAACGCTGCGGGAAGGCCCCTCGGGAAGTTACAATCCGAGGGTGCCCCCGCACCTGGGCGTCTGTCGTTGGTGTCCAGGCTTTAGCCCAATACCGCTAAGTTAAGCGTGGTTTCCTCAACTCGGTGCCCGTAGGCTCGCGCCAAACGGCTGATATTCGTTTGACATCAGCCGGTTCGCGCCAGCGTCCGGGCCCCCTCATTGATGTTAACTTGGCGGTATTGGCCTTTAGGCGCCCCGGAACGCTTTCCAAGCGTCCCACAATGCTGGAGAGCGCCTCAAGGCTGCACACCAACGAAGGCTGCATCCCTGGCACCGCGGCCGATTCTATTTCTTCTCGTCAAACAGGTCCGACATGAATCACTTGATTCGCCATTCGCGCATGCCGCTGACTTCCGGGTTGCTGCTGACACTTGGGGCGTTTTGCGTCAGCGCACCGCCGGCTCAAGCTGACACGTTGGAATTGCGTGGCGATGTGCAGGTCGATGGCAAGATTGTGAGGAAGTCGGACAACGGGTCGAAACCGCATGTGATTGTGGAAGTGGATCCGGAGTTGCGAGTCGCAATTCCCCAGAGCCGGGTCGTCAAAACGGTCAGCGATTCCGACGAAAAACTGGTCTGGTATCGTCAACAGCTGGCTCAGGTGGGCGAGGACGCCGAGGCGCACTATCAATTGGCGCGGCAGTGCAAGGGAAACGGCTTGTTGGCGCAGCGTGATTTTCATTTCCAGCGAGCCATTGAAATCGATCCCAATCACCCCCAAGCCCGATCGGCGCTCGGTTACGTTCGCGATGGCAACGATTGGGTGCTCTATGCCGATCAGCAACGGCGGCGCGGATTGATACGAACGGCAGGCGGATGGGAGGTCCCGGAGGTTTATCTTCGCGAACAACGACGCGACAAGTTCGACGAGGCATCGAAACTTTGGATCAAGGAGCTGACCAAGCTGAGGAGTTTGGTGCTGAGACCGGGAAAACGGTCCGCCGAAGCACTCGAATCGATCCAAGCCATTGACGACCCGATGGCATCGACCGCGCTCGCCGAAGCACTGGAAAAGTCGCGTGGGAACGAACCCGATCCCAAATCGTTGCGGATGATCTACGTCAAACGACTCGGGGCGTTGAAGACACCGGTTGCGGTCCAGACGCTCGTCCGAACGGGGATCTTCGAGCCCGATCCGGGCATACGCACCGAAGCCTTATTACAGCTTCAAGAGTACGGCGCGCCGTCGGCGGTCGCGTCTTATCTGCCGATCTTGAAGGGTGACAACCGCAAGCCGGTGGAAGTGACCGCAGCGCTGCGTGCGCTGAACTATTTTCCCGACCCGGAACTTTGGCAGGAATACGTCGATGCCTTGATCACGACGCACAAGTCGTTGACGCCCAAGGGGCCAGGCATGTCAGTCGGCAGCAACAGCCTGGGCGGATCGGGGCTTTCCACCGGCGGCAAGCAAGAGGTAATGACCAAGACGGTTCAAAACCCCGGCGCCTTGGAATTGCTTCGTCAGATCGCACCGGGCGTCGATTACCGATACGACCAGGCGGCGTGGCGCAATCACTTCGCAGCTCAGCTGACAAAAGCCCCCGACGATCTCCGCCGCGATCCGTAGCAACGTTGGCATGCACAGCATGCCCTACTGCAGCGTCTATCGGTAGATGTCATGCGAGAGAGCCCTGGACCGTCTGGCAATCGGCTTCCCTCGATCGATCGAACAGACGAT
>NZ_NTFY01000053.1 GCF_002289565.1 Rhodopirellula sp. SM50
GATGCAAAAAAAGGAAGCGTCATCACGCTCGACGCCCTTGACAATCCACGTTACATCTTACGCGTCACGGCTCACAAAACCGACAGCCCGCTTGGCCCGGTCATCGATGCGACGCCGAAATCCCCCCTCTGACATCTGGATTGACGATCGGGGAGAATGTCCCGCCGGTTTCCTTTCGTATCCGAGAACTCATCCCATCGATGTCTGACCAAGACTTGCCCTACGATTCGTTCCTGTTAGTTTCCTTCGGCGGCCCGGAAGGCCCTGAGGACGTGATGCCGTTCTTGGAGAACGTGCTGCGGGGGAAAAACGTGCCGCGCGAGCGAATGCTGGAGGTTGCCGAGCACTACAAGAGTTTTGGCGGCGTCAGCCCGATCAACGAACAGAACCGCCAGTTGCTGGCAGCGATCAAGACCGAGTTTGAATCCAACGGAATTGATTTGCCGGTGTACTGGGGCAATCGGAATTGGCATCCGCTGTTCCCCGACACCTTGCGGCAGATGAAGGAAGACGGGTGCAAACGGGCGATTGCGTTTTTCACCAGCATGTTCAGCTGTTACAGCGGTTGCCGTCAGTACCGCGAAAACATCATCGCCGCGCAAGAGGAGGTCGGCGAGGGAGCCCCCTTGGTGGAAAAAGTGCGGATGGGATTCAACCATCCGGGCTTCATCGAAACGATGGCGAGCAGCGTTCGCCGATCGCTGGCCGAGCTTGAATCCGAACCGGTCGCGGCGACGGTGTTGTTCACCGCCCACAGCATCCCGATGGGGATGGCGGACAATTGCGACTACGTCAAGCAACTGCATGAAGCGTCGCGATTGGTCGCAGAGGCGGTCGGGGTCGAGACGTGGCGGTTGGTGTACCAGAGCCGCAGTGGCCCGCCGCAGCAGCCCTGGCTAGAGCCGGATGTGTGCGACACGATCGCCGAAATGGATGATGCGGAGAAACTGAATCAGCTGGTGATCGTACCGATCGGCTTTGTCAGCGATCACATGGAAGTGCTGTACGATCTGGATGACGAAGCGGCGACGCTGTGCCGAGAACGTGGCATCAAGATGAGCCGTGCCGCAACACCGGGCATCAGTGCTGGTTTCGTCAGCATGATTCGCAAACTGGTGGAAGAGCGAATCGGGATGCGCCAGGAGAAAGACGCGGCCGGAACCTTGGGTCCATGGCACGATGTCTGCCCATCGGATTGCTGTCTCTACACGCCACGGCGGCCCCCGTCGCGGGCGACTTAGTGCGTTGTCTAGATTGGACGTTAGGGGTTGCGCCGACCGGACGACTTGCGCCCGATGCCACTTAGGTGGACATTTAAGGAGTTAGCGGAACGGCGCGAGCGGGCTGTCGTTTTTGTGAGCCGCGACGCGTAAGCGGCCGGGCACTGCGACGCCCGCCCGAGGCCTTACGGCCAGCGGCTCAACATTGACTCAGCAGATCCCGACTAAATCGACAGCCCGTAAGCCGTCCGGTAGCAGCGTGACAGACCGGAGGGCTCGCGCCCCGCCGCTAACACAAGTAGCGGAAGCCGGCAAGACGTTCGGTTCGCGACTGCGGGGCGGTCGCGGCGAAGCTCTGGGCAAACTCCGAGTCGCTCTTGACTTACGTCACACGGATTACTTATCGCGTGGGGGATGATTGTCACTTGCGTTCGTTCACTCGCCCGTTGCGCCGCCCTGGTCGCGTGTTTCACGTCTCTGGGTGGCTGTCGCATGGGAGCCCCGATTCACGTTTGGTCGCCGCCGACGCTGCGTTCCACGGTGGGTCATTCGGTGATGGTCCCCAAGATTATCGGCCCCCGGGAACTGGCCACGCCGATTCATGAAAAACTGCTGCAGGCCGCTCCCGCCGACGCGGGCCGTTCGACCCGCTTGGTATCCGCCGAATCGATCAACGAATCGACGCCGGGCTTTGATCAAGGCGTCTCGCTGGTGTCTTACAACGCCGACGACGAAAGCGATCTGGCGCTGGCCAAGAAGGCTCAGCACGGACACATCGACTTCATTTTGCGCGGCGAGATTTTGCCGGACCGGCGTCCCCGATCGATCACCGAAGCGGGCAATCGGCTGACCGTTTCCTGGCGTTTGATGCCGGTCAGCGCTGACCTCCAGGCACAGGCCGAAGGTCGGCCATTGGGCAAACCGGTCGTGGTGGAATTGGAATCCGCGCTCAAGCGATACCCTGATTTGGCGTTGGCCGCCGACAAGGATGCGGCATTACAATCGGCGCTCGTTCGCGAGACGTTGCCGCTGATCACACCGTCGGTCGTGCGGGAACGTGTGCAGTTGGAAATCCCCTACTTGCTGCCCGGCACGCAAGCCATTCGACGCGGCAACGCCTTGGCGGTCGCCGGCCGATGGGGCGAGGCGGAAGCGATCTGGCAAGAGGTTTACCAGCGATATCCGTTTTCATCCGTTGCGGTGCACAATTTGGCGATCGCGGCGGTGGCCAAACAAGAGTTTGGACAGGCCAGATCGTTGGCCAGTCGAGCTGTTCGGATGAAGCCGACGAAGCTACACCAGCAAACTTTGGTCTGGGTCGAGCGAGCACAGCGTGCCTACCACCAGGCCTTCCAGTTGCCCGATCCACCGGAAGGCTGGTCGGTCACGCGGACACGTTGAGCGTTGAAACGAAGCGTGATTTCCCCAGGTCGGAGCCCGTAGGCTGTCGCCAAACGGCTGATCATCGATTGAGATCAGCCGGTTCGCCGCAGCGGCCGGTCACTCAAGCGTCGGCCGGATCGTTCTGGCGATTCGGAATCCCATGTAGACCCAACGTGAATCGGCGCCATGAAGATTGCGTTGGGAGGCGCGTGCGTCACCGGGTTGGTACAGCATCGCGCCGCCGCGCGTGATCATCCTGGAGCGTCCCTCTACGTCGAACCATTCATTGCCGGGATCAGACGCCGGTGCGAGCGATTGCCGCGGGTAGGCGAGACTTTGGGAGTGGCACCATTCCATCACGTTGCCCAACATGTCGAACAGCCCGTAGTCGTTGGGCAACAAGCGGGCGACGGGCTGGGTCCGGAATTCGGAATTGCTGACCGTCCAGGCATGGTCATCGAGTCGTTTCGGGTCAAAGCCGAACCAACGGTTGCGATCGACGCCGCCGCGGCAGGCGTATTCCCATTCCGCTTCGGTTGCCAGCCGATAACCGATTCGATCCACTGATCCTGCCGAGACGACCATGCCCGGCTTGATCGCATCGATTTCGGGATAACACATCTCGTCTTCGGGAATGCCTTCTTGCTCACTCAACCAGCGACAATATTGTGCCGCGTCATACCAGGTCACATTGATCGCGGGACTGTCTACCGATCGGGCATAGTCTGCCGGATAGTCAAAATCGTTGCGAAACGCCAGGAACTGCTCGACGGTCACTTCGGTGGCCCCGATCGCGTAGTCATGGTCGATCACAAACGCCGTCCGCGGCTCTTTCTGTCCGTCACGCCCCGGTTCATTGCCATACGAACCGAGCCAAACGGTTGCGTCAGGCCGAACGACCACCATCCGCTGCCCCGAGACGGCCAGGAACTCACGATCGGGATCACTCGACGGCGCCAAGGGTAGATCCAAATTCCAAGCGACCGCGAGGGCGAGTGACGCAGACCGAATGCCCGGGTCGGTCGTTCGTTGAAGCGGATCACGCCAAACCTCCGTGACCGACGACCGTTGTTGCGGACTGACCTGGTCGACCGGAATCAGTTTCAACGCCATCAAGCAGCTGCGGACTCTCGTCGCGTCTTGCGGGGCTTGGTCATCTCGCGAGTTTTGAAGTTGGTCAAATAACCATTCCGGCGGCAACATGAATTCGCCGAATCCAGCGATGACGGCGCCCCGTGTCTCTTCCCCCCAATGGCCGGCGAGTGCGTCTTTCACATTCTGGTCTTGCTGCAGTCGCAACTGCGCCAGTGCCAGATTGCAGCGGACCCGGGCGGAGGCGACCTGGGCATCGATCTCCGGCAGCCCGCGCCACCAGACCGACTGAAATCGAAATGTCCGATCGTCGTCAAAGGCGGCCGCATCGAGTGAAACGGGAAAGTAACCCTCGGCCATCAGCTTTCCCGCCGCACGCAGGTGATCGAGTCGTCCCTGGTGTTCCAGCAGCTTCGCCTCCACGGGAAGATCATGCCACCAGACCGGAGTGACCGTCCCATCGCGTCGACCGTCGGTGGCCAAGCTGGATCCCGCCACAAGCACTGGCGAAGATCGATTCCATTGGATGATCTGGCGGCACTGGTCGGCCGACTGGTTCCAGGCGTCGGCGTATCGAATCTCGCGAGTCGTTTGCCAGCGAATGGACGTGAATTGCTCGGGCAGATCCGATTGCCGGACTGAAAGATTGAAACGCGGCAGTGACAGGCCCCTTTGCAGCATCGGCTGCCATCCGTCGGTCTGGTGATGGCTCCCCGGCACCTCCAGATACAGGTCAGCAGCGGTCACGCCGTTGTTCTGCGGCCGACGAATCCAGCTGACGAAATACCGTAGGGTTTCATCCTCGTCGGCGTAGCCGCTGATGCTATCGGGAAGAAAGCCTTCGTCACGATGGTCGCGATTGAGCGCACGCACCTGATCGGCTGACAGATCCAGCGCATACTTGGACTCCAACGCGTCTCTCGTGAACAAGACAAAGCAATAGCGCTGCGCGTCGTGGCGATAGACGGCGAGATGTCCGATTCGATAGCCGCTGATGGCGAGTTCTGTGGCGAGTCCGGCCAGACCATCGCGAGGAACCTGGTGGGCCACGATCGCGTGCGGGCCGATGACCGATTGAAAGGCGTCCAACTGAACCGAGAGGGCGTCGTCGATTGCCGGGTCGGGTGTCAAATCGACTCGATCGCGATCACCGACGATCCACCAGGGCGACCCCCAGGGACGTGTGACATCGATCACCGCAGTCTCGGCCTGACTGATCTGATCCCATTGCCGCCGCAGCGCATCACGTGCCCGATCCGGATCCGCTTCCATGGTTTCCAACAGCAAGTTGAATTCGGAGGCGTGGGCGGAGCGGACCAGGTCGGCGAGCAAATGGAAATCCGTTTCGGCGAACTGACGCACCAAATTGACGGCAGTCAACGAAGGCTGTTCCCGATCCGGGTCTGACAAATGTTTGGCAAGCCGCGGCAGCAACGTCTCGGCCAGCGGTGCAAACCCCAGCCCCCAGCTCTTCGACCAGACCGGATTTTCGGCCAGCAGCAACTGCACCAAAACCGCTTGATCGTCCGGATCATCGAAGCCACCGATGCTGCCGGGATCGTTGGCGATCAGACAGGCCGCGCGAAGCAATTCTCCGCGCGTCGCGGTCTGGTCCCGCCACAGGTCGACCGCCAACTCGTTGGTGGAGTTCATCAAGGGAACAATGCTCCGCGCGATCTGGACGACCTCGTCGACCGGCGCGGTCAGCGCGTGCCTGGTCAATGTTTCTGCCGCGACGACGTCCCGATCTGCATTGACCAGGGCCGCGCGGACACGAACCGATGGCCTGGAGTCCGGGTCCGCAACGAGTGTCGACGCCTGGGCTCGAATCCACGCATCTTCGCGCAGCTCGGTGGCCAACGGGATCGCTTCGGAAAGCTCGGCGTCGACCAAGCGGGTCAGCGCCGCTTGACTGTCCCGCTGCCGAAGCTGGTTGAACACGAACGCATAGCCGCCCCAGCTGACGGCCAACAGCAATCCGACGACCAGCGACCACGCCCCGAACCGACCGAGATGGCGCTGTCGGGCGGCGTTCATCATCCGCAACTGTGGTCCGGTATAGGTCGAGGGCGGGACATGCCGACGAACGGCAAGGTATTCGCTGAGTGTCGGCAACGCTTGGGGCAGCGGACGAGCACGGTACAGTTCGGTGAATTCATCCAACCGCAATCGCGCCTTGCCGGCTTTGGTGGTGCGGTTTCGCAATTCGACCCAGTGACGGATGGGCGCGATCAAGAAATCATGCGTCAGTTGATAGCCGGTCGTGCCGATCTGACTGGTCGACGATTCGCTGCTGAAGCTGTCTTCTTCGGTCCGGTCGGTCGGAGTGATCAGATGCAGTTCGCCGTCGAGGACAGCGATCAATCGACGGAATGCGGCTTTGTCGCGGTAGCCGGTCGCTTCCATCAGTTCCTGCTCGCTCCGCACGGCGCCTTTGATGCTGGACCCCGATTCGGGCAACAGGGCGCGGAGAACGTGCTCGGCGCCTTCGGCGAACAACCGGATCCGACGCGGCGAACGCTCGTTGTCGAAGGTCTCGTCCAAGAACCGGACCCCGATCCCGGTGCCGCCGTCTTTGAACAGAGACGAGCTCGTTTCCCAGTTGCGATGTTTGAGCATTTCAGTCAGCAGCGCCAACTGGACACAGATCACTCGGCCGTCGCTGGCCAGGTAACGGATCGCGGAATCCAGGAATTGATTTTGGCGTGGGCTGAAATGGGTCTGTGAATCAGGCAATCGCTCGTGCGCGGCACCGAACAGCGCCAGCACATGACGGGCATGGCGGGTATCAAACAGATCCAACAACGTCGCGTTTTCGTTCTCGGCGATCGGTAGATCGATCGCTTGCATCAATCGTGAAATGCCGAGCCAAAAGTCGTCACGCACCATCAAGATGCACTGCACCTGCACGCCATCGCACTGTCGCAGCGCGGCGGTCAACGATTCGCGTTCGATGTCGGGATGAGAGAACAGCCACTGTTCGAACTGATCAATGAAGATCACGACCTTGGGTTGATTGCCGCGGCGGAGAGCGGCGACTAGGTCCGCCAGATCCGTGACCGATCCAAAACGGCGATCGCCAAATTTCGATCGGATCGCACCGGCCAACGCCGATTCGGTCGATTCGGGTGTCGCCTGCAGATAAATACTGGTGCACGGACTGCCCAATCGCGGCATGATCCCAGCCCGGACCAGCGACGTTTTCCCACACCCGCTGGGTCCATAGATCAGTCCGACCGGGACGGCTCTGGAAGCATCTCTTGACTCGATCCGCGCCAACCAAAACCGGACAATGTCCGGCAAGCCGTCACGGTCATAGGGTCCGGGCAACAATTCCAAATAGTGCTCGGCATCTCGCAAATCAAACGGCCGAAGTCCTTTGGGAAGGGTACGGCGCTGGCGGTGGCTATCTGAATGAGCTGCGTTCGGACCGAATGCCGACTGAGCCGACGTGGTTGATGCCGACGACTCGCCGTCCATCGATTCGACAAAGTGCGCCAAGTCATCGACCAGCAGTTCACAACTGGCGTAGCGGTCGTGAACGGACTTGGAAAGCGACTTGAGACAGATCCGCGCGAGTTCCGCCGGCACCTCGGGCTGGATTTCACGGGGGTCGACCGGATCGTGATAGATGATCTCTTGGAACAGGCTGTCGCGGTCCTCGCCCTTGAACGGCTTGCTGTCGGTCAGAGACTGATACAACACCGTGCCGAGGGAAAAAATGTCCGAGCGTCCGTCGACCCGGTGGCCTTCACCCCGCGCCTGTTCCGGACTCATGTAGGCCGGCGTTCCGATGTACGCGCTGCGGCCTTCACGCTCGACGTCGCGCAGGGCTAAACCGAAATCGACGACATACGGACAATCCTCTTCATCGATCAGGATGTTGCCCGGTTTGATGTCGCGATGGACGATGCCGCGGGAATGGGCGTAGGCGAGCGCGTCGGCGACGTGGCGAAGGACATCGGCGAGCTGTCGATGGGAAGGACGTTTTCGCCGAATCCACTGGCCGAAGGGACAACCGTGGATCAGTTTGGTGACCAGATAGCAGGCGACCTGTTGCGTCGCGGCGGCCCGATACACGGGCACGATATGGGGATGGTCCAAGCTGGCCATCGCGCGGGCTTCACGCAGATACGCCGCGGCGAGATCGGATTGATTGACCAGACGTTGATGCGGGACCTTGAGCGCGACTTCGCGTTGCAGCAAGCCGTCATAGGCGCGATAGACCGTTCCGAAACCGCCCTTGCCCAGGAACCCCAAGACGGAAAACTCTTCGATCTTCGTCAGTTCCGCTTCGGACGCATTCTGCCGGGCCGATTCCAAGGAGTAGTCGCCGGTGGCGACCTGATCATCGAGTCTGTAAGGGGTCTGAGACGGGTTGGTCGGCTGGGTGATGTCGTCTTCGCTCATCGATGCGCCATGGTGTTGCCGTCTCAAGTGCTCTGGCCAGAGCGCTCGCGTCCCTCCGCAGCTGGTGCGGCGCAGGTCCGTCCGATTCACCCCCGCGTCATTCTAGTTGACCCGCCTTCATCCTGCGCGGATGTTCACTCTGGAAGCTTCAAGCGGTGCTTGTTTTGCTCGTAGAACTTGGTGATATCCAGCGACGCCCGGCGTTCCTCTTCCATCAGCTGGATCCGGGCCTCCAGCCGCTCGATCCGCCGAGCCATCTGGGGAATCAGATCCTGGGTCTCGTCCGCCGGGGCGGGTTTGGGAACGGCGGGATAGCCGAGGTGCCGCTGCAGGGCGCTGAACAGGTACAGCGGATCTTTACGTCGATTGGCCAGTGCGATCCGGCCTTCCTTTTCGCCGAACAGGAACGGGCCCTTGTCGTCGACCGATTTGCCGGCCGCGTTGAGTTTGTTGCGGTAGTCCTCGCTGACCAGGAAAACGAGGTCGGCAAAGTCGATCAGACCGATTTGGGCGCGGAGGCCGAGGATCCACGTGCTCCAGTGGTCGTCATAGATCGGATCACCGCTCATCGCCGTCAATCCGCGATCGTAGGAGAGTCGATTTCGGCACAGGACCTCGAACTGAAAGAAGAACATTCCGGCCGGGTTGGCTTTTTCGACCCGGTACTCTGCTTCGGCCTGCATGACTTTGAAGGCGGTGTTCATCATGAACCGGCCGGTGTCCGATTCACTCTGGTCGACCAAATAGGTTTGGAACGGCGTGAAGTAATGGGCCAGCTGTCGCATCGCCGGCCCCAGCAATCCGGAGTGTTTGACTTCGGTCAACAAGTACTCCATCGCCATCGGCAACCGTGTGGTCGCCAACACTTCGTGGCGCAGCTGTTCGAGCAAGTCCTGGATCGGAAACTTGCCCCCGGCCTGTTCGTGCAGCAATTCGAACAGGTGGGCCTGTTCGATGTACTCGTCGCGATCGAGGATGTTTCCCCGCTCGGGCGGATTCTTCGCGTTTGGCGGTTTGAGAGATGGCATGGCAATAGCGTACCAGCCGACGCGGTGTTTTAGGGAGGCGTTGGTGCTTAGCCTTGAGGCGATTCCTGGTCGCTGCGACGCAGCGACAGTGGGCGGCTCAAGCCCAACACCGCTGAGTGAAGCTCGCCGGTGAGGCCGCCCGGACGCTGGCGCGAACCGGCTGATCTCAAACGAATATCAGCCGTCTGGCGCTAGCCTACGGGCCCGGTTCTGGGCAAGACCGCGTTAACGTAGCGGTATTGGGCTCAAGCCCAAGACCGCTAAGTTGACATGAATGAGGGGGCCCGGACGCTGGCGCGAACCGGCTGATCTCAAACGAATATCAGCCGTTTGGCGCGAGCCTACGGGCCCGGTTCTGGGCAAGACTGCGTTAACGTAGCGGTATTGGGCTCAAGCCCAACACCGCTAAGTTGACATGAATGAGGGGGCCCGGACGCTGGCGCGAACCGGCTGATCTCAAACGAATATCAGCCGTTTGGCGCGAGCCTACGGGCCCTCATCTGAAGAAACGACGCTTAACGTAGCGGTATTGGGCTCAAGCCTGCACATCAACACGCTTGCCCGTGCCGTTCGGGTCACGCCCCCAGTTTAAACGTTGACGGGGGCACTAACCGTCGAACCGACCAACAACGATGCAGGCGTTGTGTCCACCGAATCCGAAGCTATTGCTCATCGCGACTTTGACGGCGCGTGACTTGGCCTCGTTGGGGGTGTAGTCGAGATCGCAGTCGGGATCGGGCGTTTCCAGATTGATGGTCGGCGGGATGACTTCAGATTCGATGGTTTTGCAAAGAATCACGGCCTCGACCCCACCGCTGGCCCCGAGCGAGTGCCCCAGTGCGGACTTGGTGCTGCTGACGCTGGTCTGATAGGCGGCATCGCCGAAGACGCGTTTGATGGCGGTGGTTTCGGCTTTGTCGCCCAGCGGGGTACTGGTGCCGTGGGCGTTGATGTAGTCCACGTTTGCCGGATCGATCCTGGCATCGGCAAGGGCGGCGGTCATCGCGGCAGCGGCACCGATCCCGTCGGCGTCGGGCGCGGTGATATGCCCGGCGTCGCTGGTGGTTCCGTATCCGAGGACTTCGCCGTAGATCTTTGCCCCACGCTTTTTGGCGTGTTCGAGTTCCTCAAAGACCAATACCCCGGCGCCTTCGCCGAGCACGAAACCATCGCGATCGGCATCAAACGGCCGGCTGGCCTTGGTCGGTTCCTCGTTTCGCGTCGAGAGGGCCTTCATGTTTTGGAACGCGGCCAGGCCCATCCGGGTCAGCGCCGCTTCGCTGCCACCGGTGATGACCAGATCGGTTTCGTTGAGCCGGATACTGCGGAGCGCATCACCCATCGCATTGGTCGCACTGGCACAGGCGGTGGCGACGGCATAGTTGGGGCCTTTGAGCCCGTAGGTGATGGAAATGTTCCCGCCGGCGGCATTGACCATCATCTTGGGCACGGTGAAGGGGCTGACCCGCGAAGGCCCCTTGGTCAGCATGCGTTCGATCTGGTTTTCGATTTCGATCAGCCCGCCGATGCCGCTGCCCAGGATGACGCCGCAGCGGGTGCGGTCGACGGATTCGAAATCGACGCCCGAATCCTGAATCGCTTGGTGGCCGGCGTGGACGGCGAACTGGGTGAACCGATCGAGTCGTTTTGCTTCGCGCGGGTCGGTCACGCCGTCGAGCGTGAAATTCCAGACTTCACCGGCGAAATGAACTTTGTACTGTGACGTGTCGAGCAGCTCGATCTTGCCGACGCCGCTTTCCCCAGCGATCAATCGGTCCCACAGTTTGGGGACTTCCAGAGCGAGCGGAGTGACGGCGCCGATTCCTGTGATGACCACACGGCGATCACCTCGGAAAATCTGTGGTTGTGACACGGTGTGTGATGAACCCTGGGTCATCGTGATGCCTTGGCGATGCGTTCAATTGATCAAAGCTGCGAACGTGACGAATCAGAGGTTCGAGAGGTCCGAATGAAAAAAATGCCGCCCACAATGATCGGCAAGCGGCTGCTGGAGCCGGATCACCACAAGACCATGAGGCGGCAATGCGATTGAATAAGGTGGTTCGAACGAGGGACGAATCAGGCGTCTTCGCCTTTGGCATTCTCGATGAAATCCACCGCCTCGCCGACCTTTTGGATCTTTTCAGCAGCTTCGTCAGGAATGCTAATGTTGAATTCCTCTTCAAGCTCCATCACTAGTTCGACGGTATCCAACGAATCGGCACCCAGGTCGTTGACGAAGGACGTTTCGCGGCTGATCTTGTCTTTCTCGACACCAAGTTGTTCAGCAACGATATCGACCACGCGCTCTTCGACGGTAGCCATAAGCAATCTCCAATGGTTTGATCTGCAAGGGAAGTTATCGAGGGAACGAAACGCCCCTCATCTGTAGGGAGGAACGAGACGGCAGGGTTTGGAGCCCGGAGACGCTTCGTTGATTCGCCGAAAAGATAGGGGAAACAAGCAAAAGGCGTCAATATGCCGGGATTCCCGACTCACCATCTCGCGAAGGTTTTCAGTCGGCTAAGGTTGCCGATAGTCGCTGCGGCACCCGCTACGGGGCCGATCGACTCGCTATCCGGTGATTCCCCCGTCGACGACGATCGTCTGGCCAGAAATATATCCGGCGGCCGGGGAGGCGAGAAAGAGCACCGCGGCAGCGACATCTTCGGGGTTTCCGATGCGTTTGGCGGGAATTGTTTTGATCACTTCGTCCAAAATCCCGGCGGGAATCGCGTCGGTCATGTCGCTCGCGATGAAGCCCGGAGCGACCGCATTGACCGTGACACCGCGATTGACCAATTCTTTGCTCATCGTTCGGGTCATGCCGATCATCCCGGCCTTGCTGGCCGAATAGTTGGCTTGGCCCTGGTTGCCGATCAGCCCCGAAATGCTGGCCATGTTGATGATTCGGCCATATTTTTTCTTTCGCATGATCCCCGCGGCGGCCCGGCAGCAGACAAAACAGCTGGTCAGGTTGGTCGCGATCACGCTGTCCCATTCGTCGTCGCTCATCCCACGCATCGTCTTGTCGCGTGTGATGCCGGCGCTGTTGACCAGAATGTCCAGCCGGCCGTGCTCCTTGGCCACGCCTTCGATCGCCGCGGCGGTCGCTGCACGATCGGTCACGTCACAGGCCAAGGCGATGCCCTTGCCGCCGACGGCTTCGATGTCCGCGACCGTCGCCGCCAGTTTTTCCGCATTGCGGGCCATGCAGGCGACCGTGGCGCCGTTCATCGCCAGCGCTACCGCGACGGCTTTACCCAATCCTTGTGACGCGCCGGTGACGATCGCGACTTGGCCGGACAGATCGGCTTTGAGTGTCAGTTCCATGTTTCTCGTTCGGGGAAAATCTTGGGGTCGGGAAGACGGGGCAATCGGTCGATCGATTGCATGTTCCTGGAAACGCTCTACTGGTCGCCAAATCCATCGGTCGGAATCTTGCGCTGAATCCGCTTCAGCGTTCCTCGCAGCACGCGACCGGTGCCGGCTTCGAGAAACCCTTCGATTCCATCGGCGATCATGCGGCGAATACTCGCCTCCCACATCACCGGCTCGGTGACCTGGCGGCTGAGCAGGTCGCGGATCTCATCGGCCGATTGATGCGGCGCCCCATCGACGTTGCTGTAAACGGGAATGCGGGTGTCGCAGAGGGGGATCTCTGCCAGGGCTTGCTTGAGCGACTCGACCGCCGGCGCCATCAGCGAGGTGTGGAACGCGCCGGCAACCGAGAGCGGCACCACCTTCATCGCTCCGGCCTCGACCGCGGCGGGCTGCAAACGCTCGATGGCCGTCAGGTGACCGGAGACGGCGATGTTGCCCGGGCACAACAGGTTCGCCGGACGCAGGACCTCATCGCCTTGCCGCACTTCGTCGCACAGTGCTTGCAGCTTTTCCAGTTCCATCCCGATGACGCTGGCCATCCCGCTTCGGACGGCGTCGGAAGCCGACTGCATCGCCTGGCCGCGGCGTTGGACCAATTTCAGCCCGTCGGCAAACTCCAAACCACCGGCAAAGCAAACCGCGGTGTATTCACCCAGGCTCAACCCTGCGCTGGCGTTGATCCGTTGGACCCGCTCAGGATGCTCCGTTGCCAACACCCGGGCCGCGGCGATGCCGACGGTGAACAAGGCCGGCTGACAAAACTCGGTCGCATCAAGTTTTTCGACCGGGCCGTTCTGGCACAGATCGGCAAGATCGTAGCCGAGAACCTCACCCGCTTCGGCGAACGTCTCGTTGGCGATCGGATAGGTTTCGCACAGCCATCGACCCATGCCGACACCCTGTGCACCCTGACCCGGAAACAGAATTCCGGCGGAATTTACGTCCATTGATAACAGCCGCTAAAAAAGAAAACCGCCGAACCACCTCATGCCGGTGCCACAAACGACACCCGGCAACACGGCGCGGCGGAAAGCGTCGAAAAGAATCGCCCGATTCACGCCGGACGATTACTCGTCAACCGGCTCAACAACGGTACGCCCTTGGTAATATCCGCATTTGGGGCAAATCGTGTGCGTCGGCACCGAACTGCTGCACTGCGGGCAATACGCAATTTGGCGTTTCTTGACGCGATCGTGGCTGCGGCGTTTGCCGGTTCGACTGTTGCTGTGTTTTCGCTTGGGGACAGCCATGGCTGCTTGGGGGGTAAGTATGGTGTTGATTTCGAATCAAATTTGGCTCAGCATCGTAGAAATTCTGGGTCGGTTTCGTCAATCCACGATTAAAAAAAAGCACAACTCGGGGGCAAACTTGTGGCGGCGAGCCCGTTTTCAGGCTGTTTTTCATCCGTGGGTACGCTTTGCCATCGGTGGGTTCATTCAAATCGGGCACTGGGGGAGTGTCCCTTAACTTCTTCAGTTTTGGCGAGGGCAGCAACGAAGCCCCGCTACGGTTTCTCGGCCACCATCATCCCCAGCCCGGCTTCGCTGGCGGCCAAGTACGTGAATTGAATCCCGCCCAGTCCGGCTGCCTGAAACATGGCCTGGCACTCGCGCAAGTCGCGGACCCGACCCTGCGGGGTCGCCAGGTGGATCGACAATCGTCCCAGCGATTCTTTCAACCCGGCCCGCCCCGGTCCGATGTAAAAGTCCGGCACCGCAATCCGGCCGCCCGGCTCCAGAGCCGCCGCCGCTTTTTCCAACAGGCTGGCGGCTTGATCGTCCGAATAACCGGACAGCACCTGGGCCAACACGACGAGTTCAAACTGTTGCTGGCCCACGGTCACCGCCAGCGGATCGCTGTGAATGGTTTTGAAGCGATCGCCCAACCCGATCGACTCGGCCGTGCGTCGAGCCGCCTGCAGCGCCGCCGGTTCATCGACGGCCACAACACTCGCCTCCGCGTCCCGATGCGCCATCGCGCAACTCCACACGGCCGACCCGCAACCCAAGTCCAAGATCTTCGGGCCGCGGGAGGCGCCCGGGCCGCCGATGTCCAGGATTTCGGCCGCCTGCATCGCCGCGGCGGTGTGAATCCACTGGGTCGCGGCGTTGCGAGCGCGATATTCCGCGGCGTCGGCGGACCCCGCGGTTTCGGGGTCGCTCAATCGGTCAAGCAGACCTTCCCAGCGGCGGTCGCCCAAATCGTCATCGTATTGGCAGAGTAGATGCCCGGCCCTGGCCAGCGCAAAATCTTCTCCGTACTGCTCGACGAACCCGATCGCCACCAAGGCGTCGAGCAACAGTGCGGTGGTCTCTCGCTGCAGCGACAGGGATTCGCAAAGCTCTTCGAGCGTGTGTTGCTTTTCACGCAACCGAGCGGTCAGCCCCGACTGTCGCGCCGCGCGCATCAAATGAGCCGCCGCGTTGGTCTGCATCCAGTTCTGGTATTGCTCGATCGTGCGGTCACCGGCGGCGCGGACGGCGGACTGGCTCGCTTTGACTTGTTCGGGGCTCGGATTCATGGCGCGATTGATCGTGGGGGAGGCTGGAAGCTTACAAGCTTATCCGATGGCAAGCTGGAAGCTTACCCCACGGTAGGCGATGGCAAGCTGGAAGCTCACCCCACTAGCGTGCGAACTGAAGCAGCTGGTCGATGTAGAGGGTGGGCGTGACGCCGAACCCACCGACGAAGGCATCGTTGAATGATTTGCCGTCATCGAGCAATCGGAACGTCGCGTCCAGCATCTTGCGGCGGCTGCGGTCTAACATCGACATCGCCAGCGCGGTCCCGAACGAGTCCGCTTGCTCGGGCGTGAGCTTGTTGTCCAGAAATGCCTTGGCGTTTTTCACCGTCGACACTGCCTCGCCGGCCAACACCCGCAATTTTTCTTTCTCGCTGCGGCTCTTGGCGTTCTGTTGCATCGCGGTGGCCGAACCGATCCCTTCGGCGAACCAGCGTGGGACATCGCTGCCGCGGCTGGCCACCGCCAGACTCACGATCGGCGCCAGAAGTCGAGATTCAATGGCCTCTTCGTCCTCGGTTTCCGACGCCACGGTAGCGGCGTAGGCGTCGATCCCGTCGTACTGCCAATGGGCCGACCAATCGCTCGGCACGCTGCGCTGCTCGACCATCTTGGCAAACTCGCTGTAGTCATAGCGGCGTGGCAACACAAAGATCGTCGCGCGGCCGTGGAAGTAATCTTCGGCAGCCGTTGATGACGCCGGTCGCGCGACCGACTTGGCGACTTTGAGATGTTTTTCTGCCGTCCGGCCGACCACTTCCAAGGTCTGCTGCGAACCGGAACCGACGACGCGGAAGTGGTCGGTTTGGTATTCGGTCAGCGCTGTCGATGAGTTGGCCAGTTGATAGTTTCGATCGGCCAACTCGGCTCGTCTGGCCGACATCTCCGCACTCGAGGCGCGTGAGGCCCAAGCGAGTTTGCTAATCACTTTGATCGGTTGCGATTGGTTCGCATCGAGGGTCGCGCCTTCGTCGATCCATTTGGAAATCAGCGCGATCGAATCGTCGCTCAGCGGTGGCCGCCCACCGGCCGGCATCCGTTCGCCATCGGTCGCGGTCCCGCGCAGTTTCTTGACCAACAGACTCGCTTCACCACGCCCCGGCGTGATGACCGCCCCGCTGTCACCGCCGCGCATCAGTTGCACGAACGTGTCCATTCTCAATCCGCCGCGGACCTGCATGGCGTCGATGTGGCAACCGCCGCAATGCTCGACCAGCAGCGGCGCGATATCGAAGGAAAAGCTAACCGTTTCGTTGCCTGTTGCCTGCGTGATCACCGGTGGCTTGGTTTCCATCGCCGGGGCGGGCGTATTGGCGGCGGCGAGCATTTGATTCGGATCGTTGCCATCAAATTTGGCGCCCTGGGTGATCCATGTTTTCAACGTTCCCAGTTCGGCCGCGCTGACCTTGGCGCCGCCGCGCGGCATGTCGCCCGTTTCGATCGTTTCGATCAGCCGACTGCCGATGACGTCACCGGCGAACACGACGACGCCTTCGGGTGGCCCCTGCATCAACGCGGTGTAGCTGGACGTGCTAAATCCGCCGCGGCGCTCGCTGATGTGACAACGACCACATTTGCTGCTCAAGATCGGCGCCACGTCTTTGGTGAAGCTGACCAGTGTGCCCGATGCCGGGGTGCCGGGCGGATCGGACGACGCCATGGCAGTCGACGCCGTCCCGGTCGGGCGCGGCGGACGTCGAAACGGCGGCAGTGAGATCCCTTCCAATTCCAGCATCGCGTGAGCCCGCGAGATCTTGTCGATGTGTACGACAATGGCGTCGTACAGCTCGGGGCTCCCCAGGTCGACCGCCCGCTCGACTTGCTCGAGCGCCTTGCGAATCTCGTTGCCCGACGAATCGTACTTGCCTTCGAAGTAAGCCTTCCCGGCCCGATTGATCGTCGCACCGATCGTCGACACGATGGCTTTTTGACGTCGATCCAGTTCGACCGCCTGGGCTGTTCCCCCACCGATCACGCCGCCGGCAACCAGACCGACCATGAACGTGGCGAGGAGCAGGACGCAGCGCGTCGTGATGGGGATGATTCGTTTCATCTTCATTAAAGTAGTCGGCGGGGCGTCAGTCGCGTGCTTGCGACGGTTGCGGGACCAGAAAGGTAGCTCTTTGTCGGCTTTGAATGTTTGGGTTGCGATTGTCGAGCCGAAACGGGATCAGGTACCAATGGCACGAGCATCAATGTCGGTGTGCAGACTTAAACGCAGTACCGCTAAGTTAAGCTCGACAGGGAGGCCGCTCGCGCTGGCGCGAACCGGCTGACCTCAAACGAATATCAGCCGTTTGGCGCTAGCCTACGGGCCCCAGTTCTGGGCAAGACCGCGTTAACTTAGCGGCATTGGACTGAAACGTTGACAATGCAGTCGGCGTGTCCGTGGACCGCGCCTCCCTTGGCAAACGAGATTTGCGGTCGCGAGAGCCCAAAATTCTAGTGCAAAGCGTCGGAATAGCCGTTCGGGTGGCTTTGGTGCCACTTCCAGGCGGTTTCCACGATGCTTTTGACGTCGTTGTACTGGGTTTTCCACCCCAGCAACTCGGCCGCCAGAGTTGCATCGGCGACCAGTTCCGGTGGATCGCCGGCGCGGCGGGCTCCCATCACTTCGGGGATCGGATGGCCGGTGACCTCGCGGCAGGCCTGGATGATCTCGCGGACGCTGGTGCCCCGGCCCGTCCCCAGGTTGACGCAGATGCCTTTGCCGGGCTGCAGTTTTTCCAGCGCGACCAGGTGAGCTGCACCGAGATCGTCGACGTGGATGTAATCGCGGACGCAGGTGCCATCGGGCGTCGGGTAGTCGTCGCCGAACACGGTGATCGCGTCGCGTTGGCCGAGCGCCACTTGCAAGACGATCGGGATCAGGTGCGATTCCGGGGTGTGGTCTTCGCCGATCGATCCGTCCGGCCGCGCACCGGCGGCATTGAAGTAGCGGAGTGCGGCATAGCCGAACCCGTACGCGGCGGCGTAATCGGCGAGGGCCTGTTCAAAGACCAGCTTGGTAAATCCGTAGGGGTTGATGGGCTGCTGAAGCGTCGTTTCCGCGATCGGAATCGTGTCGGGTTCGCCGTAGGTCGCCGTCGTGCTGCTGAAGACGATTTTCTTGACGTCGGCTTCGCGCATCGCGTCGAGCAATTCGATCGCCGCGACGACGTTGTTGCGATAGTACAGTGCGGGATCATTGACCGATTCATTGACCAACGCAAAGGCGGCAAAGTGCATCACCGCGTCGATCTGTTTGTCTTTCAACACGCCGGTCAATTTTGCCCGGTCGGCCAATTCGCCTTCGACCAGCATGCCGTCCGGAACCGCCTGGCGGTGGCCCCGCGAGAGATTGTCGTAGACGGTGACCCGGTGGCCAGCTTCGGTGAGCAAACGAACGGCGTGCGAACCGATGTAACCGGCACCACCGACAACCAAAACATTCATGAAATCCACTTCAGGCATTTAGGGCAACGGATGTGGCGACGTGGTGTGCCGACCAAGAGATTACGGAAACCATACATCAATCTTCCCCCGAAACCGGATGAAATCAATCGGTGGCCAAACGACGAACCAAGTTGCAATTGATGCAGGAGTCGGGGCCGCCCGAAAAACCGTCGCACTCGGCCGATACCATCCGCGAGGAGTTTTTGAACTATCTGCGCGGTGAGTGCCACCTGGCCGACAACACGATCGAAGCCTACGGGCGGGATCTCAACCGTTTCATCGGCTGGGTGGGAAAGAAACGCCTGGACTCGATTCGCGTCGGTGACCTGACGCAGTTCATGGGCACCCTGTCCGAATCAGGCCTTGCGCCGGCATCGGTGTCACGCGCGGTCGTCGCCATCCGCACGTTCTTTAAGTACCTGCAGCTGGAAGGCACGGTCAGCGAAAACCCGGCGGAATTGCTGGCGGCCCAAAAGATGTGGCAGCGGATGCCGGGCGTGCTGTCGCAGCGGCAGGTCGATTTGTTCCTCCGCGCCCCGCGCCGGTCCGACGCCTTTTGGCTCCGCGACATCGCGATGCTGGAAGTCTTGTACGCGACCGGATGCCGTGCCAGCGAAGTCTGTTCGCTGCGGGTCCGTGATCTTTCCCTGGACCAAAAACATCTCAAGTGCACCGGCAAAGGCGGCAAGCAACGCATGGTCCCGATCGGCAGCCAAGCGATCGCGGCGATCGAACGTTATTGCGAAGAGCTGCGTGGCGAACTGGCCGCGAAACCACCGCACCCGCCGGACGAACTGTTTCTCTCCCGCAGCGGACGGGCGCTCGATCGCATCCAGCTCTGGCGTCTGGTCAAGCACTACGCCAAACGAGTCGGCATCGATTCGGCCATCAGTCCCCACTCGCTGCGTCACAGTTTTGCCACGCACCTGTTGGCCGGCGGTGCGGACCTGAGGCAAGTGCAAGAGATGCTCGGCCACGCCAGCATCCAGACGACGCAAATCTACACCCACGTCGAGCATTCCCGACTCAAACGCGTGCATCAACAGTACCATCCACGGGCCTGAACGACGCAACCCCGATGCCATCGGCATTGACGCCAAGCGGGGTGTTTCTTGTTAGCGGTAGGGCGCGAGCCCTACGGTCTTTCACGGTGTTGTTGAAGCGCGACCGGACGGCTTGCGCCGTTCCGCTAACACCTCTAGCTTCTTGCTAGCGGCAGGGCGCGAGCCCTCCGGTCTTTCACGGTGTTGTTGAAGCACGACCGGACGGCTTGCGCCGTTCCGCTAACACCTCTAGAAACGGCACGGGGTGCAGCCCACGGCAGTCAGTCGCCGTTCCAATCGGGGTCGGCGATCTTGCGATGCATTTCACCCAGGCGTGCCTGGACACCCAACAGGCGTTGCCAGGAACTCAACTTCAAGGTGACCGACTGGCTGGACTCGTCGATCTTCGCCGTCTCCACCAATTTGCAGAGACGGTGCTGCAGGAAATCCAAGATCTCGCACAGTTGTGCTTTTTGCCCCGGGCTCAAGTTGTCCGGGATCGAGGGGATCTCTCGGACCGACGCGATGTCCATTTGGAAGGGCGATTTCTCCTGACTCAATTCCAGTGCAACGGAACTCTCCGACGAAGACATCTCCCGCGACATCGTCGGGTTTTCACTTCCCAGTGCCGCCAAACGCGCCGCAATCTCTTCTTCGGATCCGACCAGCATCAGGCTGCGACCGACCGAGATCAGGTCACCGCTGCGAAGGATTTTGAGCGGATATTCCACGCCGTTGACCTTCGTCCCGTTGGTGCTGTCCAGATCCGTCAGGACCAATCGGTCGTTGTCACGCTGGATCTTGAAGTGGCAGCGGCTGACGCGCTCGTCGTTGAGTTGGATGTCATTGACTTCTTCTCGTCCCACCGTGAACGGTGGGATGAGATCGCCGAAGACTTTGCCGCGATCGGCGCCGTGAAGAACTTTCAACGTCACACCCGACATGGGCAGACCCCGAGATGATGAGGATCGAGAAAGAGGATTGTCGTGATGCATCAATATATCTGGTTGTTTGACGTGCGTCTGCCAGAATTCTAGACCACCTGGGCGATCACGCATTTTAAATAGTCACTTTCCGGGCAACCGACGGCCAGCGGGTGATCCGGAGCCGGCCCCCGATTTTCCAAAACGATGATGTCGCGACGCTGGCGACGCCCCACATCCACCAGCATGTTGAGAAACTCGCTGCGTGAAACACGACCGCTGCAGCTGCACGTGACCAGGATCCCGCCGGGGGGAAGCAAGTCAACGGCCAAACTGTTCAACCGCCGGTAGGCCCGCAAGGCTTGGTCGACTTGGTGACGCGAGCCGGCAAAACGCGGGGGATCCAGAACCACTGCGTCAAAGGTTTGCCCCTCGTCGCCGAGCCGTTTGAGGGCGTCAAAGCAATCTTCCTGCAAGAACGACATCCGATCGGAGACCCCATTTCGCTGTGCCGACTCGGTGGCCGCCGCAATCGCCGACGCGCTCGAGTCAATGCCCACCACGTTTTCCGCACCCTGCCGCGCCGCCACCAAACCGAACCCGCCGGTGTAGCAGCACACATCCAAGACGCGTTTTCCACGCAAATAGCCCGCCGCCGCTTCATGATTGAGCCGCTGATCCAGGTAGCCGCCGGTTTTTTGGCCGCCGACCAAGTCGACGGTCAAATCGAGTCCGTTCTGGCGATACGGAACCGGCTCGCTGAGGTCGACCCCCGCGATCGCCAGGGTGCCCGACTCGGGATCCAGCCCTTCATACTTGGCCGTTTTTTCGTCCACGCGGACGACGATCTGGCGGCACTGCGTCACCTGCTGCAGGTGATCGAGAATCGGCTGCCGCCATTTCATCAACGCCCCGGCGGTAAACTGGACACCGAGACAATCGGCGTATCGGTCCACGATCAGACCGCTGATCAGATCCGATTCGCTGAAAATCAGCCGTTCCGCTTCGTCGGTTTCCGCCGCCCGAGAAAGCCGACGCCGACCGATCGCCGCGTCAATCCGCTCGATCCAAAGTGCATCGTTGATCGGCGTGGTGCTTTCATATGTGTACAAACGCACCCGCAGACGGCTGTGGGGATTGACCAACCCGCGGCCCAGAAAATTTCCGTCCATGTCGACCAACTCGACGATGTCACCGCGCTCCAGGTTGCCGCCGTCACTGAACCGGTTGCCGTCGCTGATCAACGCGTGGGCATGCACCCAGGGGTGTCGGGCGAGAAAAGGAAACTGTCGTCCCGGTTTGACACGGAGCTGTTGGGGGGTGGGTTGGGACACGGCAGGCCAGGGTGCGAGTCGAAGGGATTGGTCAGAATCTTTGAAGAATGACCGATCGCTGCCTCGTTGCACAGGTTGGGGTGCAGCCAATCGCTTCTCCGGCCGATATATTGGGCGAAGAGCTGATTCTTGAGTGGTTCCCGTTACGAAAGGTTTTTGAACATGACTCATATCGTCGCCGAACCCTGCGTGGGTTGCAAATACACCGATTGTGTCGTCGTTTGCCCCGTGGAATGCTTCTACGAGGGCGAGCAAATGGTTTACATCCACCCCGAAGAGTGCATCGATTGCGAAGCCTGCGTGCCCGAATGTCCGGTCGAGGCGATCTTCCACGAAGACAACCTGCCCGAGGAGTGGAAGAGCTACATCGAATTGAACGCTCAAAAGTCTGAAGAGTGCGAGGTGATCACCGAAAAGAAAGAGCCTCTGGCAGACGATTGATCGCGATTGGGACGATCCGTGTTTGGTCCCCAGCCAAACAAAGAGCCTCGTCGGTGATTCACCGACGAGGCTTTTTTTGATGCAGCAGCGATTCGGCCTGTCGATTTGATCGATCTTCCGAAAACAAAGCGATGATGCTAGCCCGAACGCGTAAGCGAGGGGCGCCGCATGGCCCTTGCTCACGCGTGCGGGCTTGAATCGATAGGCCGGATTTCAACCGGCAGCCGGCAGAAACGTCTTCCAGCAATCGTAACGCGGGTCGTTGACCGAATGCGTGACGAGCGAGTTGAACCGAGGCTTGGCCGGCTTGGTTCGCAGCTTCATGCCCGCTTGCTTGGGCGTTCGGCCGCCCTTGCGACTGTTGCAGCGCAAACAACACGCCACGATGTTTTCCCACGTCGTCGGTCCTCCCTGGCTCCGCGGCACGACGTGATCCAAACTCAACTTGTGCGTCGGATAGTCCTTGCCGCAGTACTGGCAGGTGTGTTCGTCGCGGGCAAACAGGTTCTTGCGATTGAAACGCACCGTCTGCATCGGCATCCGATCGAAACGAGTCAATCGAGCGATCCGCGGAACTTGCATCTCAAACCCCACCGCTTGAATGAAGTCATCGCCGGGTTGCTTTTCGATCGCATTGAGCTGACTCATTTCGCACCAGCTGTCAAAGTCATAGCTGATGAACTGGCCCGCCTCGTGGCTGATCACCTCGGCACATTGGCGATACAACAGCGTCAACGTTCGACGTACATCGACCACCCGAATGGCCATGTAAAATCGGTTCAAGATCAAAACGTGACTGTCCAGCAAACTCTGACTCATCTCTGCGAAATCCTTGCACTTGTTGCAGGCCTAGCGGCCGGCCGGGGTGACACGATCGGGATGATGTTGCGTGTTGCAATCCGCACTGTCTTCTGATGAACCACATCAGCATTCACATTCTAGTCAACCCGACAGTCCGGATGGGCCCCCAATTGAGCCTCAAACACCCTCTGAAACGTCGACTTTTTCGAAACCTTCATCTCCGCCGGCGGCTTTCGACCCTCAAACGCCCGATCCGCCTGGCAGCGAGACACTTGGTGCCCCCGTCTGGGTTCGCAGGGAACCCGATTGACCCCGTCCGGCGATTTTTCGTAGGAACTCAGGGCGACGATTTCACCGTTCCCGCTGGAAGCGGCCAACGCCCTTGCTAGCGTTACTGCGATCGCCAGCACCGCCACCATTGCCAGCGTCACTGCTGCCAGCGTCACCGCTGCCAAAATCACTGCTGCTTTCGATCGACTCGACCGCCCCCGTACTTCATGTCCCAACTTCGCCGCACCACTGATCGCCGGCGGCGCGTGCTGTACCATTCGCACGTGTCCCCCCACACCCCTTCCACCCCGGCGACGCGTCGCGCGGCGGCGGAACTGCGTGCCGCACGACAGCCGGCCCAGCCATTCGGGTCGCGCGTGCATCAACATCTCCGCGGACGCTGGTTTTCGTTGGTACCGGTCTCGCGAATGGCGATGGGCTTGTCCGCGGTGATCGTGTTGGCGATTTCGATCGTGCTGACGGTGCTCCATCACGCGGCCTTCACTTGGCCCAGTCTTGCCTATCGCGCCGATCTCGCCCGCCCCCTGTTGATCCATCGGCCGGACAGTCTAGGCGCCTGGTGGACGACGATGTTGCTGCTGCTTTCGGCCGGTGCCACCCGTTTGATCTACGTGCTTCGCCGACACCGCCGCGACGACTATCGCGGCCACTATCAGTTGTGGCAATTGACGCTGGTGGTGTTGCTGTTGGCCAGTGTGCACGCGACCGTCGATCTGGTCGGTTGGCTGGGCGCGTCGCTGGATCTTCTGGTCGGCGATCGCGCGGTGCTATCCGGGGCGAATTGGTTGCGGATCGTGCTGGACGTGGGCGGCATCATCCTGACCATGCGACTGATCGCCGAGGTCTATCTTTGCCGCCCGGCGTTGATTGCCATGGCTGTCTCGGCCGTCTTGATCGGTTTTTCAGAACTGGCCCATTGGCAGATCGTGGTCGTCGATGGGGCCGCCAAGGCGACACTGGTGATTGCCGCGCCGATGCTGACATGGTCCTGTTTTCTGGTCGCCGCGACGCTTTATTTGCGGTCCATGTACCGCCAGATCCGCAACATCCCCGCGGCCCCGTCGATCCGCGAACGTCTCGCCCAATGGGTCGCCGAACGGCGCAGCGGTGACGAGGAAGATTTCCCGTCGGAGTTCTTTGAGCCGCAAGACACACCTCGTCCCGCGGTCGCCAGCGTCGCACCCCGGCGTCCCCGCACGGTCGCCCCGGCGGCGAAATCCGACGTGGTTTCCAAAGACGATGATGACAGGACAGACGTCGAGACCGATCTCGATGAAAACGATTCGGCACGACCGGAAAAGCTGGGTTGGTTCGCCCGCTTGAGACGCCGAGGTGGGAAAAACCCATCCGATGCCGATTCCGACGACGTCACGCCCGACCGCTCGTCCCAGGCCGATGCGGCCGATGACGATGACGACACCCCGGACCAACCCAAACCCAAACGCCGTTGGTTCGGCCTTCGCGCGGCGCGCTCGACCGAGCCAACCGACGATGCGGAAGAATCGGCAGCCGAATCCGAAAACGATTCCGACGACCAACCGGACAGCGAACGCCCGGCGAAAAAGAAAGGCTGGTTCTCTCTGCGGCTGAAACCCCAACCGTTGGCTGACTCCGCCGACCAGGACGGCGACTCGGACGAGCCGGTGACGGACTCTGACGGCGACGCGGAGACGGAGACGCAGGAGAAGAAGAAAGGATGGTTCGGCGGGCTGCTACGACGTAAGACTGTCGACGCCGAGGAGTCGGACGACGCGGAGAGCGACGCGACAAACGACAGCTCCAAGCCCCAGCCATCCGGTCGCGCGCCCGCTCGCGGTGCCGCTTCCTCTTCACGCGGCTCGGGCCCGCTCAGCTCCGCCGCTCGGCAGCAACGCAGCTCGCAGACCGCAGAACCGCCGCGCGGCAATCAAACGCAAGCCCTTGACGACGACATCGATCCCGATGACATCGACTGGGAATCGATGAGCAAAGCGGAACGGCGACGGATGCGCAAGCATCTCAAACGCACCGGCCGAGCGGCTTAGGATCGGGCACCGCGGCGCCGCCCTTCGTTTCGACCGCGGGCGCTGATATCGTGTCGCCATTCCCGTCCTCCCGTTCTCATTCAAATCCCATGATCCGAACCCGTTTTGCGCCCAGTCCGACCGGTTACTTGCACATCGGTGGTGTCCGTACGGCCCTGTTCAATTGGCTGTTGGCCAAACAATCTGGCGGGCAGTTTATCCTGCGGATCGATGACACCGACGCGGGACGCAACGTGACCGAAGCCCTGCAGCCGATCCTGGAGGGTTTCAAGTGGCTCGGCATCGACTGGGATGAAGGCCCGGAGGTGGGCGGCCCCAATGGTCCCTATTACCAATCCCAACGCATCGATCTTCACAAAGCCGCGGTGGCCCAGCTGCTCGCCAGCGGACACGCCTATCGCGATTATGCGTTGCCCGAGGAATTGAAGGCCGAGCGCGAAGCCGCCGAAAAACGCGGCGAACGCTTCTTCTACGATCGACGTTGGATGGCGGCTGACGAGGAAGCCGCCAAGGCCTATGAAGCGGAAGGTCGCCAAGCGACCATTCGCCTGAAGATGCCGCGGGAAGGCGATTGCGTGATCGAGGACCTGGTCCGCGGCACGGTGACCGTCGCTTGGGAGACCGAACAAGACCACGTGATCGCCCGGACCGATGGCAGCCCGCTGTACCACTTGGCCAGCGTCATCGACGACCATGCCTTCGGGATCACACACGTCGTCCGCGCCGAAGAACACCTGCCCAACACGCCGCGGCAAATTTTCATCCTCGAATCGCTCGGCTACCCGCGTCCGCAATACGCCCACCTGCCGTACGTCGCCGAGCCGGGCGGGACAGCTAAACTGAGCAAACGCAAGCTGAAGAAGTATCTCAAGAACAAAGACTTTGCGGACTTGCTCGCACACGGCAATCGGATCGCCCAACGCTGCAATCTGGAAACCGATGACGAGACCTTCAACCCCGTGATCGTCGACTTCTACCGCGACATCGGTTTCACCGCCGACGCGTTGTTGAACTATCTGTTGTTGCTCGGTTGGTCGCTGGACGGTGCACGGGAAAAGTTCTCCGTCGACGAGATGATCGAATTGTTCTCGTTGGCTCGCGTCACCAAGTCACCGGCCTCGTTTGACCCGCAAAAGTTGATGGCGTTCCAAGCCGATCACTTCGCCTCGCTCTCGGACGAGGCTCGATTGCAAGCGGTGGCTCCGTTCGCGATCGCCGCGGGACTGGTCGAATCAAATGACGATCCGAAACTCGCCGCCGTCGTCGCCGCCGCAGGGGATCGGTTGAAGGTCGCCGGGGACATCATCGACTTCGATTATTGCTTCGTCGATGCGATCGAATATGACCCCAAAGCCTTCGCCAAACGGATCACCAAGCCGGCAGACGCCTGCGACCTGTTGGCCGGTTTTCGTGAGGTGGTGTTGGCGGCCGAGTCGTTCGACGCCGCGGAGGCGGAATCCCTGCTCAAAGGCTACTGTGAAACCGCCGAAATCCAGATCGGACAGATCATTCACGCCGTCCGGGTCGCCGTGACGGGAACCGCCGTCGGATTTGGCGTGTTTGATACACTGGCCATTCTCGGTAAAGAGAAGGTGGCCGAGCGGATCGAAAACGCGTGCAAAAAAGCCGCAGAAGCTTGATTCAGTTCCCGAAATGGCGCAGGTTACAGGATTCCGGTCAACCTCCGAGCAAGCTCCGAGCAAGCTCCGAGCAACCGGATCCCGATCAAACCTGCACCACTCCGTCGAGCCACCGAGGATGGATCGCAGGCCGGTAGACTCGCGTGAAACGGCTGATTCCCTACCAGAATCAGACGGTTCGCCGCGAGCGTCCGGGCCTGCTCCCGCGTACGTTCCCCGTCGAAATCCCATGAAAAACTACATCCTTTCCGCCCTGATCCTGCTCCCGTTCGCCTTCGCCGGATGCAGCCGAAAACCAACCGAATACAAGGCGGAGTTCGAGCCGAATCTGGTCCATGCGATGAAGTACCAGATCAAAGAAGGCATTCCGATGGAGGAGGCGCTCAAGGACGCCAACTGGATCATCGACGGCATGTTCGGCACCCCGGACGAACCGACCCTGCCCGAGACGTTGCAGGACGACGAGTTTGCCGACTTGATCTCGCTGGACCGAATCAAGCAAGCAGCCGGACCGATCGCCGAAGGCAGCGGGCTGTATCGCAAACACTGTGTCACCTGCCACGGCGTCACGGGCAACGGACGCGGGGACAGTTCGGCCATTTTGGATCCCTACCCGCGAGACTATCGGCACGGGATTTTTAAGTTCAAATCGACCAAACGGGGCTCCAAACCGGTCCGCGAAGACCTCGCCCGCGCGATCCGTGACGGGATCGCAGGCACAGCGATGAAGAAAATTCCCGAGCTGAGCGAAGCGGACATCCAAGCCCTCGTCGACTACGTGATCTATCTGTCGATCCGTGGGGAACTGGAGCGGACGCTGATCGACGACGCGATCTTTGAATTGGATCTGGAAGGCGGGGACCGGATCATCGATCGCCAGCTCGGAGAAACCTTGGCCGCCGGCGGTCGCGAGCAAATTGAGAAACAAATCGAAGCGTGGGAAAAGGCCGGCGAACCGGAGGACGCTCCGGCGGCGGCGCTGGCCGAGCGATTGGAGTATTTTGACGAGTCGATGGAAATTGCGGTCGAGATGCTCGAGGACATCGCCTTTGATTGGCTGGACGCCGAAGAAGACGTGGTCGAAGTCCCCGAGCCGCCGGCCGACATCCCCGTGGCCGACAATGACGCCGAGTTCGTCGAACTGTCCAAGGGCGACCAAGCCGAAGCGCTGGCCGCGTCGATCAAACGGGGCCAAGAAATTTTCACCGGAAAAGTCGCTTCGTGCAGCAAATGTCACGGCGAAAAAGGCTACGGCGACGGCCAGAACAAAGATTACGACGACTGGACCAAAGACTGGACGACTCGGGCCGGGCTAAAACCCGAAGACACCGAGTCGCTGATCCCCTTGATGGCCCGGGGAGCGATGCCACCGAAAAACGCATTGCCGCGTAATTTCTCCGAAGGCGTGTTTCGCGGCGGAGAAGCCGCCGAAGACCTATATCGTCGGATCCTGCAAGGCATCGAAGGCACCCCGATGCCGGCCTCCACCTTTGTCCCCGGCGAGTACGAAAAAGACGACATCTGGCATTTGATCAACTTCATCCGCTCGGTCAAAAAGCCCGAACCGGAGACCACCGAAGCAATCTAGTGCTTTGTCAGCTTTTAAACTTGTGGTGCCGCGGAAAAGGGGGCAGGTACCCACTGGTGAGCCGCTGGCCGTAAGGCCTCGGGCGGGCGCCAGCATGCCCGGCCGCTTACGCGTCACGGCTCACAAAATCGACAGGCCGTTCGCGTCGACCAGAAATCAGCCGAGAGGTGAGCCGCTGGCCGTAAGGCCTCGGGCGGCGGGCGCGGGATTGCCCGGCCGCTCGTATAACGAAAATACAGTTCCATTAGAATGGACTGTGGTTGTTCGTGAGGAGCGATTTACGGCCGCTGTGACTTTGACCAC
>NZ_NTFY01000054.1 GCF_002289565.1 Rhodopirellula sp. SM50
GTGGTCAAAGTCACAGCGGCCGTAAATCGCTCCTCACGAACAACCACAGTCCATTCTAATGGAACTGTATTTTCGTTATACGAGCGGCCGGGCATTCTGGCGCCCGCCCGAGGCCTTACGGCCAGCGGCTCACCATTGACTCAGCAGACCCCGACTCAATCGACAGCTCGCGAGCCGTCCGGTTGCACCGCGAAAGACCGGAGGGCTCGCGCCCTACCGCTAACAACAAACATCCCGCTTAACGTCAAATTCGATGGCATCGGGCGCTAGCTACCGGTGCAAGGGGGCTGTTCTCAAATCTGAGACCTGAAATCTGAAATCTCGCACGATCGCCTTACCCGACCGCGGATCGAATGCGATCGACCAGTCCGTTATCACGGTCACGGCTTCCTGGCAACAGATAGGTCGACGCGGCCAGGTAGCTGTTGCGGAAATTCGGCGAGACCGCATAGAAATCTTCCAGCACCGCTGAACTGAATTTGTAGTCGTGGGAATCGTTGCCTTTGAGGAACACCAATTGGCGGGCGGTGTGAATCATCTGTTCGGCCTGGCCGCCGGTTGCCAGAAACGCCATCGCGCCACGTGATGCTTCCTCACGATTGTCGTTGATCAATTCAAAAATCTTGGTCACCGAGGTTGCCTGCTCGGGAGCTTCCACGTGTTGCAACTGATCGATGCGTTTTGCCGCCACCTTCCCGCGCGACTGCATCGACGATCGGAAGTGGGGAATGAACGCGGCGTTCTGCAACAGCAGCCGAAGCCGGGTCTTCGGATCACGGGCGGTCCGATAGGCGTATTGCATTGCGTTGGTGGTCGTCGACGAATGCAGCGAAATGATGCCGGGTTGCTGCATCAGCATCTCACCGGCGGAAAGGAACAACGCATCGGCGATCGACTGGGGATGGATGCCGGACTGAATCAGTTTGGCCGTTTCCCGCACTGCCTGTTCGGGTGTGGCATCACGCAAGGTTTGCAAGTGTGCCGACGCGACCGACGGATCCAGTTTGCCACTGTTCCATTGATCATCGAAGCCGTCGACCAATGAATCGGTCACCCGCCATGCCGCGTCGGCGGCCAAGTCGCTGGTCGCCGGATTGGGCTCCCCGTGGTGATTCAACAGCGCGTAGGTCAGCGAACGCAACACGGGTTCGGCGTACCGCCAGCCGATGCATTGCAAGGTGCGAAAGCTATTGGCCACGAAGATGGCTTTGTGGCCGATGCTGCGAAAGTCGCGGCATCCGTAATGGGCCATCAATTCAAACACTTCGTTTGCGCCGGCGGAACGGACCAAGCCCGCGACCGCGGCGTCGGCCGCATCGACATCCCAGTTGTCCATCGCATCGACAAACGCTTGACGTGCCTGGTGCGGTGCCGGAACGGACGATTCGTCCACCGCTGACATCGTCCAATTGCCTTCCTGGACATCGCGGGCTTGGGACGATTTAAAGTAATCGAGTGCCCAGAAGATCGGCAACCAACGATCTTGATCGGGCGACGCGAGGCTGGCCAGGTGCGCCGAGTTGACGACCAGCACGGCGTGGAACTTAAACCCCACACTCGGCCTTGGTTCGACGTTGCGGACGCCGGCCAACAGCAACGCCGTGAGGACTTCACGATAGGAAGTGCCGCTGCGGACCTTGTCGGCAAACACTTCCACGACCCGCTTGCGCGGCGTGTCTTCGAGCAATCGCACCAAGGGTTCAATGTCGTCGCTAAAACGAACGGCTGGTTGCTCAAGTGTCGCCTCGGCCGCGCTGACACGCGGCAAATGGTTGATGATGTCAAGCTCGCTCAATGCCAACGCCGCGGTTGCCCCGCCACACACGCCCAAGAAACTTCGCCGTGGGGTGCTTGCTGTTCGATTCATCGTCTTGCTCCGCAATTGCCTAGAACCTTAAAAAGTGTCCGCCAACTCACCATCGTAACCGATTGCACATCACGTATCGAATGTGTCTGCTCGTCTGTGACCAAATCATTCATCCGGGTCGACATCCTGACGCGATTCCCAGCGGCCAATTCGCTGTTCCAACCGATACAGCAGTGGAAAGGTGATCCGGAATAGCCATGCGACAACCAGAACGCCCAAGACGGCGATGAACGCAAATTCACCGACGAAGTAAGACGACGTGAAGTAGACCGCGATCAGCCCGATCGAACCGAAGATTTTTGTGGGATGATTCAACAGAGTTTCCTCAGGCGTCAGGCATCGGTGTCTACACATCATGCGTCACCCTCCCTGGCTGGGAGGGTGACGTCAAGTCTTGCGAATCAAGTAGACATCAGCCGGCGCTTTAGTGCGTCAGTGAAAGCAGGTACGCCAACAGATCTCTGGTTTGCCCCTCGTCCAACGTTTCATGAAAGTTGGCGGGCATCGGAGAGGTCGCAACGGTTTTTTGCCTCACGATCTCGTCGACGGAGACGTTGATTTCCTTGCCGGTCTGATCGACGATCACCAGCTGTGTTCCGTCGGTCCGTTTGATCAACCCGCTGTAGACTTGCCCGTCCTCGGTCAACACCACGCTGGCGCGGAAGGCGGCGTCGATGTTTCGATTGGGGGTCAGCACGTCTTCGATCAAGCGATCCAAACCGCGATTGCCGACGCCGTCCAGGTTCGGTCCGACCGCGACTCCCTTGCCCGCGATCTGGTGGCACACGGCGCATTGTTTGGCGAACAACTCGCTGCCTGCGATCGCGTCACCGCCGCCGACCAGATACGCGGCTTTCCGGGTGTTCATCGCAGCGATCAAGGTTTGATCTTCGGTCGGCAAATCGTTTGTTAACTCGGAGATCCGCTGCGATTGTTCCGGCGTCGCCAGACTATCCAGTTTGCCCCGGACCGCCGGCGCGACCAGCAAACGTGGCGATGCCTGGCCGGCTTCGACCAGCATCAACAGGGTTTCCACGCCGGCTTGGTCCGACGAGAGCTTTCCGGCAATCCGCAATTGTTCCGCCGCGGTCGCCAGTTTGGTCACCTTGCCAAGCGTCTGGGCCACCGTGTCGTCTTGGGGGCTCAACAAAACGTTGGCGAGTTCGCCTCGCAGGGTGCGGTTCATGCCGTTGATCGAGAGCGACTCGGCGATGGCGGATCGTTGCGACGTGGGATCGAAGGCGACCAACGCCGCGGCGAATTCCGCGGCCAACGCACCGCTGGCATCCGGATCCGCAAGAATCTGTTTCGCCACGCCGGCGAGTTCGCCGATGCGGAACTCTGCGATCAGCCGGGCCGCCTGGATGAAACGTGCCGCTTCGTCGCTCGGGTTCAAACCATCGACCGAAAACCGTCCGACGGCCATCCATGCGTAAGCCCCGGCCGTATCACCATCGACCAACTCGACGAACACCTCGCGTCCGGCCGCGTCGGCGGCTTTCCAAGTGATCTTTTGCGCGGTGTCGTTCCGCGGAGGACTCCAGCTTTTCAGGACCGCTTCAGTGGCGGCGTCCCGCACCCGCACCAGGTTTAATCGCTGAATCGGTTTGTCGGGGGACCCGTCGTGACCGGCCAAATAGAATGACAATTCCTCTGGCAACCGAAACGAGTCACTGCGATAGATCCCTGTTTTGGATTCCCCGCTCGGAAAGCTGCTGTGCAATCTCGATGCTTGCTCGCCGTCGGCCGAATTGCGTTTGGTCGACAGCACCCACGGATTGCCATGGTCGGGGGTGCCGGGATAGGGGAAATAGGTCCAACCGATTTGCCGGGGGCGTTCGGGCAGAGAGTCACCGTCGCCTGGAATGCCCAGGTACGATCGAGCCAAACGGGTCGCCCAAGCGACCACGACTGGTGGAGACGCGATGCCGCGCTGGCGAAGTCCCGTCTGAATCGAACGCAGCAGATCCTCCTGGAAGTCCGGGGTCTCTGCGAAACGCGTTTGCGCCATTTGCGAGATGGTGTCCAGGTGTTCCGGCGATGCGTAACGCGCGGCGAACAACAGATACGTCGAAAGTTGATCGGGCGCCAAGCCTTGCAGTTCGGTCACATGGGCCGCCAGGAACTCGCCGGCAAAGTCGGTCTTGATGCCCAGGCACAAATCGATCACGGCGTTGACGTCGCGGGCCGGCAGCGACGCAGTGAAGGCACGAAAGCGTTCGGCGTCACGCAAGTGGTCGCGCAACGTCATCCGAATCGCATGCCTCAAGTGTGGATCCGACGCCGGCGTCTGATGCAGCGTTTCCATCAGTTCCTTCGTCAACTGCAGCGACGGGAACATCGCCGCGGCCAGCGCCGCACGACGCCGAACCATGGCATCGGAGTCCTGTAGTCCGGCGGCTAGCCATTCCTGAAACGCCTCGCTCGCATCACCGCTATCGCCGATGATCTGCATCGCATGCGAACGCACCCGGGCGTTTTCGTCCTGGAAAGCGGCTTGAATCTCGCAATCGGTGATCGCTGCCAAACGGTGCAACACCCACAGCAAGTGAATCTTGGCGTCGGGGGTCTCACAATGCGCCAGCGCTTGACGAACAGGTTCGATCGCCTCCGCACCGAACTGATCGACCAGTTGATCCGATGCGATCGCCCGCTGCGTCAGATTCGCCGATTCCAGTTGCTCGATCGCGCGCGAAACCGGGGAAACGTCTTCGCCGATGGGCGGATCCATCGACGCGACGGCAGGCACATCGCGACGCGTCCCCGCATCATCGTCATAGACGATTCGCCAGATGCGGCCTCGATGGCGATCACGTCCGGGGTGTTCGAGCCCGACTTCGTAGTGGCCGATGATGCGGTTGTAAAAATCGGCAACATACAGCGCTCCATCGGGGCCGGTCTGCAAGTCAACCGGACGAAACCAGGGATCCCCGGAGATCATGAAATCGGATTCTTCGCGAGCGGAAACGGTTGATCCGGTATGGTGCATCGAATTGCGGTTGACCCGACTGGTCATCACGTTGCCACCAAAGGCGTTGCCGTGAAAAACGGGCGGAAACGCATCATCATGATAAAGCGCAATCCCGCCGATGGCCGTACTTCCGTGCAAATGCTCCATCACGTTGGGCACGAAGCCGAGTCCGTCGTGGGGCTTGCCGAAACCCTCGTACACGCCGCCCCGCATCAGCAAGGTGATGGGTTTGGTGTGGCAATCGGCGGTGAACAAATCGCCGTTCGGGTCGATCGCCATCCCGAACGGATTGACCTGGCCGTCGGTAAAGTGCTCGATTCGCGAGCCATCGGTTCGAATCCGAAAGGTGTTGCCCGAATGCATCGTGACGTTGTGACCGTCTTTGCCGGCAACCGAAGACTGGTTGTTGAATCCGTGACAGGCATACAGCCAGCCGTCGAGTCCACGGGTGAATCCGTTGCACATGCCGTGCGTGTCACGCGAGTAGTCGAACGGGCCGTACAAGATTTCGCGTGTGTCGCACTTGTCATCACCATCGGTGTCACGCAACCACCAGATGTTTGGGATGCTGTAACACATCACTCCGTCGCGATAGGGATACAATCCGATCGGGATATTCAGTCCGTCGGCGAAGGTGGTGATTTTGTCGGCGCGGCCATCGGCATCGGTGTCTTCCAGGATTTTGATCGTGTCGCGTCCCTCGCCTTCGGCGGCGGGGAACGGGTACTCCACACTGCTGCTGACCCACAGTCGGCCTTTGGTGTCAAACGCCATGTTCATCGGTTTGGCAATCTCAGGTTCGGCCGCGACGAGTTGGACTTTGAACCCCGCCGGCAGGACGAAGGTTTGTTGCTCCTGTTCGGGTGTCAACGGTTCCGTCGTTCTGACCGCGTTTTTAAACTCGTCACTGCCGACCCGATGCGGCGCGGTTGTCGACGGCGTCGGAGCCGCTTCGGCGGTGCCGCGATTGAGTAGCAGGTAGGTGCCCAGTTTGTTGCCGACGATCACGTCCACGTGACCGTTGCGATCGATGTCCGCGGTCGTTAGCTGAGTCCCAACGCCGACGCGTACGTCAATCAAATGGGGATGAAAGTCGACGCCGTAATCGGACCGCACGGTTCGCAGCCAATACAGCACCGGCAATTCGCTGGCACCGGGGTCGTTTCCACCGTGCGCCCAGAATCGTTTGCCCGTCACGATGTCTAAGACGCCGTCGCCGTCGATGTCCGTCAAGCCAACCGCGTGCATCTGCGAGATCGCCAGACCGTACGGATTGTCGGACGGCTGGTTTCCCAGGATTCGATGTTCGACAAACAGGAACTCGTCGCCCGAGCCGCGTCGTTCGAACCAACTTAATCCATAACCATGTGCGTTTTGGACGGACAGCACGTCGTTGTCGCCGTCGCCATCAAAGTCATAGGCGAACATTTGCGAACCGCCCGACGCGGCAAATTTCACCGGGTGAAACGTGAAGGGAACGCCCGCCGTTTCGGTTTGTTGCCACCAGCCATCTTTCTCCAAAAGGTCGGGGCGTCCGTCGCCGTCCACATCGCCGACACCCAGGCCGTGCGTGAATCGCCCATAGCCCCGATTGTCGCTGACAGCGGTGAAGTGCCACGGCTGCGTCGGATCGGTGCTGTCCGGTTGGGCGTAACCGTAGCGACCCTGGTGAATGCAAACCAGCTCGTCGATTCCGTCGCCGTCGATGTCCGCAAACGTCGGCGACTCGTTGTCCACGCTCGGCAATGCGACATGGCTGGTCCAAACATCCGAAACGCCCGCGTCACCGGGATTCTCGTACCACACTCCCGCCGTCCCGGGCATCGGAATCGAGAAAATGTCGATGTGTCCGTCGCCGTTGAAATCGCGTGCGAAGGAGAAGAAGTGATCGGAGTAGCCTTTGATCGAATAATCCTTGACCACCGTATAAGCATGACGCGTGCGGAATTCGGGGCCTTCGTACCAGAATGGCCCTGACACAATGTCATGATGTCCGTCACGGTTGAAGTCTGCGGCGTCGGCGCCCTCGCTGTGAAAGGATTCGCTGAGGACGAGTTTCTGGAACCGCGGCGGAGGCGTCTCGGCGGCAAGTTTGCTCGGAATGACGACAGAGACCAGCACGACCAGGATCGTGAACGAGAACAAATCGCAAGAAGGTTTCATCGGGAGATCGGGCGGGGGCTGAATCGTGGGAGGGAAAGCTAAGGCAGGTAAGGGCCCAATAGGATAACCGATGTCGCGAGCGATCGGATCGATTTCATCCTCGTTGCCAGGCTCCGCCTGGCAACGCAATGCCTCTGAGGCTCCGCCTCGGGACGGCGCAGAATCGATCCATTCCTACTCGCATTGGGCAACAGTCTACCGGCCCATCATTCTGCCCTGAATCATTCTGCCATCCCTCCCCAGATTCCCAACGACTCGATGGGGCTCGGCGGAGCGGGGGCAGCGCGACGCTGGAAACGCCAAGCTGAGGACAGCCCCCAGTGCCTGATTTGAATGCACCCACGGATGGCAGAGCGTACCCACGGATGAAAAGCAGCCTGGGGCCATGGCTTCCCCGCACGACACGTGTGTCTAGATGGCCGCGATCTGATAAAGTGTCCGGGCCATCGAAAGACACACCACTGGACTGGTCGTTGCCGTTGGAGATCCATAGGGGCGCGGCGGGCAAACGCGACGGCAACGGGCGGGTAGGAAACATTTGACGGTCAGACCACCACACTCCATGACTTTATCAGCCAAGCTTGTCGGACGAATCGCCGGGCCCGTTCTGTTCTTTGTGGTCTTGCTGTTTTTTCATCCGCAAGGGTTAACTCCGGAAGCCAACGCGGTACTCGCCGCGACGACCTGGATCGCGGTCTGGTGGGTGACCGAAGCGATCCCGATCGCCGCGACGGCGCTGTTACCCATCGTGCTGTTCTCGCTGACCGGGGCGGTCCAGTTGCAGGCCACCACGGCGCAGTACGGCCACCGCTACATCTTTCTCTACATCGGTGGATTCCTGATCGCGATCGCGATCGAAAAGTGGGATCTGCATCGGCGGATCGCACTCAACATCATCAAGCTGATCGGGACCAACATCACCAGCATCATTTTGGGGTTCATGGTCGCCACGGCGGGGCTGTCGATGTGGATTTCCAACACCGCGACCTCCGTGATGATGTTGCCGATCGGAATGGCGATCGTGGCCCAGCTGCGTGACAACCCACAAACCGATGCCAGCGAAAACCAGATTTTTGGCAAGGCATTGATGCTGGCGATCGCGTACAGCGCTTCGATCGGCGGTATCGCGACCCTGATCGGAACGCCGCCCAATCTGGTACTGGCCGGTGTGGTGCAAGAAGTCTACGGGGTGGAGATCAGCTTTTTGCAATGGTTCAAGTTTGGGCTGCCGATCTCCCTGATCTTGCTCGCGCTCTGCTGGGTCTATCTGACGCGTTTCGCCTTTCACTTCCGCCACAAAACCTTCCCCGGCGGACGTCAGGAAATTCAAAAGCAACTCGACGCGTTGAAGACGTTTTCGCTCGAAGAAAAACTTCTGCTAGCCGTGTTTTCGATCACCGCGTTGGCGTGGATCAGCCGCTCGTTTATTCAAAACCAACTGGGGCTTTTGCCACTGCTCGATGACACGATCATTGCGATGACCGGCGGGCTGTGTCTGTTTTTGATTCCCAGTCGCAACGTGGACGCCGATGGAAAACGAGAACCATTGCTGGTGTGGGAAGACACCAAACAGTTGCCCTGGGGCATTGTCTTGCTGTTTGGTGGTGGGATGGCGCTCGCCGAAGGGTTCACGTCGAGCGGCTTGGCGGTTTGGATCGGTTCGCAAACGACGCTGTTAGAATCGGTGTCGATGCTGTTGCTGGTTTTGATCTTGGTCGCGTCGGTCAACTTTCTCACCGAAATCACATCGAACTTGGCGACGACCTCGATGTTGTTGCCGATCCTGGCGTCGATGGCGGTTTCGATGAACGTGCACCCGTTTTTGTTGATGGTCGGCGCGACGGTGGCTGCGTCGTGTGCCTTCATGCTGCCGGTCGCAACGCCGCCCAACGCGGTCGTGTTCGGATCGGGATACCTGCGGATTCCCGACATGGTGCGTGCCGGAATTTGGATGAACGTGATGTCGATCCTGCTGCTTACCGTCTTTGTCTACTGGATCTTGCCGGTGGTCTGGGGCATTGAGATCGGTGAGTTCCCGGACAAGTGGCGTAATCACCACTGACACCGATTGCGGAAATTCAATTTCGCACAACAGATTCAGAGATGTCCCTGCGACCGATCGGCGTCGTTCGTCGCGTCGAGATGGGCAAGAAGGTTGGTCAAAAAATTGGTTGGTCAAAAAATGAGAAAAGAGAAACAGCACACGAGTACATCAGCATACCTCCGGCGGAACTCTTCATTTTTTGACCACCAAATTTTTTGACCCTTTGCACGTCGTCCAACGGGCGTATTGAATCAAATGGGGTGGCGTTCAGCGAGAAGTGTCCATTTTATGGGGAAGCCTGTCCCATTCATTTACCGCTCTGCAGTTGTGCGTGAAACCACTCCCTCAGTGCCTTTCTTTCCGGGACGTCGTACAACACCCAAGTATCTGTGTGATCCCAGCCGCTCAGCCGTTGAAACGTAAAATGACCGTCGGGCATCACGTCCGCCAGATAGCGACGCGTGGTGTCGACCGATTGCTCGTGACTGATGAATTGCGGTCGATCACCGAGTCGACGCAGCCGCTCCGCCGCCGAGGCTCGATCGCTGCCGGGGTACGGCCATGGTTTGACGCCATCGTAGTGGCTGTGACAGATGAAGCCTCGCCATAGCGACGCGATTTGATCGTCATGCAGACCGATGAAGTTGCAGGCGATTGCTCCCCGTGAAAAACCGGCGATGAAAACGTTGTTCGCGTCGCCGCCGTAGTCATCACAGACGCTCGCGACGATGTCCTTGCAGTAATCGACGGTCGCGTCGACATCGCCCCACCACGTTTCCTGGTTTCGCTTTTCTGTCTTGTTGACGTAGGGCATGCAGACCCAGATGACGCCGTTGCCGCCGGAGATGCCGTATCCGAGATTGCTGCCTTCGACCGTTCCGGGGCTGGTCCGGTACTTGTTGCCGGCGTATTCGACGATCACCGGATAGGTCCGGCCCGGTTTCCAATCCGTCGGCAGATACAGCAGGTGATAGACGTTCGAGCCCGAGTAATCCGAATGAACTTGTTTGACTCGTTTTCCCGCCGCCGGCATTCCGTCGCTGACCGCAGGCGTCTGCAGGTCGGGCACGCGTGTGAGGGTTTGAGCGGAACACGTCCGCTGCCCGATCCCTAAAACACTACCAAGCACCAGCATCAGCAACGCCAGGATTGTTCGACTCATTTTTCTGCCCCACATTTTTCTGCCTCCATTCCCAGGATTTGGGTCATTGGCCGATTCTATATTCCTCGGGTCAATCAGCTTTCAGGTAGTTCACTCGCAGATCATCCGGCAGAGGAGTGACGTGGTTTTCAGCGCCCCAGCGATCCCACGCGGCACTGAGTTCCTTGACCAGCTCCGGATGTTCGCCGGCCAGGTCATTCATTTCGGTGCGGTCCACGGTGAGATCGTAGAGTTCCCACGGCTGGTCATCGAGCGCCACGAGCTTCCATTTTCCTCGTCGCACCGCCCGATTGCCTTGGTGTTCGAAGAACAGGGTGCGTTCGGTCGTCGAGGTGTGGGCAGGTGCGTTGTTGATCTGAGTGATCAGGTCGGTTCCCGGCAGGGGCATGCTGCCGTCGTAGCGAGCGCCGGAAGCCGCGATCGCGGTCGGCAGCAGATCGATCAGGTGCATCGGTCGGTCAATGATCGATCCCGCAGCGGGCGTGAGACCTGTCGGCCAATGAACGATCCCCGGTGATGCGATGCCGCCTTCATGATTGAAGTGTTTGTACAATCGCCAAGGCGTGTTGGCGGCGTTCGCCCAACCGGATCCGATGCTGTGGAAGGTTCCCGGCCCGCCCATTTCATCCAGCATGGCCCCGCTGTGCAAAATGTTCTGATTGCTGGAGACGATGTCGAACCCGAAGGGATCCCATTCAAAGCACGCTCCGTTGTCGGACGTGAAAACGATCAGCGTGTTTTCCAGTTCGCCGGCGGCTTTCAGGTCATCAATGACGCGTCCAATCTGTTGGTCCATCCGATCGATCATCGCGGCATAAATTGCCATCCGTCGAGCGAGATCGAGTTGGCGGTCGCGGGAAAGGCTTTCCCACGCCGGATTCACACCCGTTTTGGTTTCGCCGTAATTGCGCCAATGAGAACGTGCACTCAACTGTGTCTCACCGGGCACGATTCCGAGTTCTTTCATCCTTGTTAAACGTTCGTCGCGCAGTTGATCCCAGCCGCCTTGGTAGCGATCGGCGTACTTGGCGATTTCATCGCGTGGCGCGTGCAAGGGGAAGTGCGGGGCGTGGTAGGCCAAGTACACGAACCAAGGCGTTTGCGGTGTGGTGCGTGCCAGCGAGAGGCATTCGAGCGCGTGATCGGTGACGGCGTCGGTGGCGTAGAATTTGCCGCTTGCGTAGGGTCTGGCCGAGCGTCCCACCGGGCGCCGGATCAGATGGTCGGGGTCGAAGAAACGTTTCGCGCTGACCAGCGTTCCATAAAACGCTTCAAACCCGTGACGCGTCGGGTCATCCGTGCCGAGGTGCCATTTCCCCGACATGAACGAACGATAGCCCGCCGACGCCAGGACTTGCGGAATGATCGTCGCTTCCGCCGAAACCACGCCGCGGTACCCCGGACGTCCCAGATCGTTGGTCGTCATGTGGCCCAGTCCGACGCGATGGGGGTACTGGCCCGTCAGCAAGCTGGCGCGCGAAGGACAACACCGTCCGGTGTTGTAGAACTGTGTCAGTCGCACGCCCCCGGCGGCCAGCGCATCGAGCACCGGGGTGTTAATCTCGCCGCCGTAACAACCCAGGTCGCTGTAACCGAGGTCATCCGCCAGGATGTAGAGAATGTTGGGCGCGTCCGGGTTTGCCGAGCAGGCACGCCCAACGACGCACAACAACACGACGAACGGCAAGAGTGAACGAAGCATCAGAGGACCACTGAAACGCGCGAGAAACCGACAACGATTGTCGTCGATTGTAACCGGATTGCCGCCGCGACTTCGGGCTCCAGCCCCAGAGGATTAATAAAGGTGTCCGACTCCAATGGCACGGGCATACGTGTTGGTGTGCAGGCTTTAACCCAATACCGCTAAGTTAAGCGTCGTTTCTTCAGATGAGGGCCCGTAGGCTCGCGCCAAACGGCTGATATTCGTTTGATATCAGCCGGTTCGCGCCAGCGTCCGGGCCCCCTCATTCACGCTTAACTTAGGTATTGGGCTTTAGCCGCCCACTGTCGCTGCGTCGCAGCGACCGGGAATCGCCTCAAGGCTAAACACCAACGGTTGCTGAATCCCGCCTGAGGAGGTGTCGGGGCCGCTTTTGTGCGGCGCTATCGGCCCAGGCCCCGGTAGGGCATCGGGCCGACGGTTTCGCTTTGGTAGCTGGCGGGGACTTGATAGTGGGTTGGTGCGACCATGGCGGCATTGCCCGCTGAGAGGGTGGTCAGGTCGATCGCGTTGGCGGCGCCTTGTGGCATCACGAACAAGTTCGGGTCGCCGCTCAAGATTTGATTGATCGCATAAATGCCCACGTCAATCCGCATCGACAAGGGCTCTCCCGCTCGGGGTGTCAGTGAAAACTCGACGGTGTGCGGCAGCGAGCAATTGTGGTCGACATAGAACTGATGATTCGAGGCGTGGCTTTCGGCTATTGGTGCGCCTCCCGCGGGGGCGTACAGAAATTGATCGGTGACATGCCCCGCGGCTGCGTCGATGTAGCAAACTCGCTGAAACGTTCCGGCGGGCATCGGCAAGACGGTCCGAACCTCCAACTTTCCGTCGGGACGCACGACCGGCCCGGCGACGACTTGATTGGGATCGATTTGCACCAGCCCAAGCGCGTCGGTCACCCAGGTCGGGTCGACCGGCAACACGGCGCGATCGAGTTGTTGGCGGTATTGATCATGTCGGGCGAAGTACAACAGCCGGCTCATCCCCTCGGGGACTTCGAACCAGAACAGTGAATTGTTGCTGCCCATGTCCAATCCGGACCCCATCACGATCGGCAGACTCGCCTTGAGACGGAAGTCGCGTTCTTTGCGGAGGTTGATCGTCGCCGACAGCTTCGGCAGCGCGGGCATACTGAGCACATCGACCGACGCGGTGTTGGTGGACAGTTCTCGGATCGCCGAAGTGCGATTGACGGCCGCGGTGACGAGTTCCAAGGTCGGCGTTTGAGGCAGCACCGGCGGCGGGGGTGGCAATTGCAGTGTCGCATCGCGTCGGGCACACGTCGCCCCGCCGGAGACGAAACAGACGCCGAGCATCAGCAGCCAAGTCAGTGCACGCATCCTTGCGTCAATGAATCTCATCGATCATTCCTGTTGAATTTCGCTCGCTTCGCAATACAACAATTCGCTTAGCGATTCACTCAGCGATTCCGCTTCACTCTTGGCAATCTGGCACTCCGCCACGTCGATCGTCGAACCGTCATCGACGACTTCCAAGTGCATCATCTTGGGTCCGGGGGTTTCCGAATCCGGCGTGCCGGGATCGTTTGCGGTCAGCGGTGGTCCGGTGATGACGCGGACGAATCGTCGACGAAGCAGAATCAGCGCCAACAGGTACCGCGTCTTCGCCTGTTCGGGCATGTCTTCCATCTGTCGCAACAAGCCGATCAGCACCGCGCGGGGCGCCAGCACCAGTTTTTTTTCTCCGGCAATCGGCATCCGGCACTTCCAATGCCCCAGGCTGCCTTCCGGGGGGCCTTCCCAGCCCTCGGCGCTGTAGTCGCGGCGCTCGTAATCATCGTCGTCGTTCTGCATCACGACGCTGTAGTACCACTCGCCTTCTTTCAGCGGTCGCTTTTCGCGGTAGCACTGGCGGCTACATCGGCCAACTTTAATTTCACCCAACATGTCACCGGTTGTAGCACAGCGGGGGGAGCGCTCGAAAGATACGTTTCTTCGCGACCCTCCAGCCAGGGCATTGGTGTCGACACAAGTCGCAAGCGTCGAAGTCACCGTCCCCTCGGGACGTCGCTTCTTTTGCTGCAGGACTTGGCAACCGATTTAGATTCTCTCCCTCTGGGAGAGACGGCGTTTGCGCAGCAAGCAAACGCCAGAGAGGGCCGGCGCTGCGAAAGTCTTGACGGCTTCCGCTACGATCAACTCCGCCACTTGGACAATCGACGTCCTCTGGAAGGGTCGCGGAGGAGTAGACGCTCCGAGAGGGGAGGGTTGTTGCAACGCCAGGGTTGCCAGCCATGATGGAGCATCAATGCCGGAAGCCCTCCCCTCGCTCCGCTCGACCCTCCCGCACACGGGAGGGTTGCTTCCTAACTTGGTGCGTATGCCCCTCGCTCCGCTCGACCCTCCCCGCCAGGGAGGGTGGCTATAAGTCTGCACGACCTTTAAAGGGGAGGGTGACGTCTGACACGGGGACTCTGAGCCGTGTTGCGTGCCTCTCGGTAGTGGGTCTTGCGCGAATCCGTTGGGGATTCGCCATGTGTTGAGCTAAAATGGGGTACAAATCATCCCTTTGGCCCGTTCAAGGGTGACGGATTTCTCTTCAAAACACGGCTAGGTCTGGCGTTCATGCATTCGCGATTCTTGATGTCTTCCTCAGTGATTCGACGGCCGATTTCGTTGCTGGTTCTGATCTTCGCGGTTTCAAGCCTCTGGCCGGTGATGGCAACGGCGCAGAAACCGAAACCCAAGAAGAAACCTGCCCCTCCCAAGATCCGGCTTCCCGAGAGCGTCCGCCAGCGACCGTCGCATCTGATGGACGTCGCGCCGGCGTCCCGTGAGCGACGTACGGAACTGGAACTGGCCGCCGCCCAATTGGATTCGCTGATCGAGGGGAAGCTGACCGAGTTGGGACAGTCTCCCAATCCGTACGTCGAAGACGACGTTTTCTTGCGGCGGATCTATTTGGACGTCGCGGGGCGAATTCCGACGCTCGCCGAAGCCCAGTCCTTTCTCGATTCCAACAATCCCGACAAGCGTATCGAGCTGATCGACACGTTGCTCAGCAGCCCCGACTACGTCAGCCACACCTACAACTTTTGGGCCGACACGCTGCGGTTGAGAGAGCGTCCGCAGCCCAACATCGTGGCCGAACCGTTTCTGGCGTACGTCAAAGACGCGATCCGCACGAACAAGCCGTACGACGAGTGGGTCTATGAGATGCTGACCGCCGACGGCAAGGTCTGGGAAAATCCCGCGACCGGTTACCAGCTGCGTGACGACGGCATGCCCTTGCCATACATCGACAACACCGTCCGGGTCTTTTTGGGCACCCAAATCGGTTGTGCCCAGTGCCATGATCATCCCTTTGACCAGTGGAGCCAGTATCAGTTTTACGAGCTGGCGGCGTTGACGGCCGGGACGCGGACACGCATCAAGCGTGGCGATCCGGGATACGAAAAGACGAACCCCGCCAACGCGATGATCAGCGAAGCTCGGAAACATTACGACAAGGGACGCGTACCCGGCGCGTTCCAACGCATGATCCGCGCAAACACCTACAGCGTTTCGGAAGTCAAGGCGACGCTGCGATTGCCCCACGACTATGCCTACGCCGACGCCAAGCCCAAATCGGTGGTCGAGCCGGCTGTCTTGTGGGGCGAGATCCCCTCCAAAGCAAAAAACGCTTCGCCGCGCCACCAGTTCGCCGCCTGGTTGACCAGCCCGGACAACCAACAATTTCAAAACATGATCGTCAACCGCCTGTGGCAACGCTTCATGGGCGTCGGGTTCGTCGAACCGATTGACGATTTCCGTGATGAACATCCCTGCGTCAACGAACCGGCGATGGAATACCTGGGCAAGGAACTGGTGCGATCGGGCTTTGACCTGAAGGACCTGATTCGGATCATCCTTTATTCCCGCACCTACCAAAGCGCTGCCTCGGACTACGACTTGACCAGCGGCGAGCCCTATTACTTCCCCGGCCCGACGATTCGCCGCATGACGGCCGAACAGGTCTGGGATTCGATGTTGACCTTGGCGGTCCGTAATCCGATGCCGTTTCAACGTCCCGGTGCCGAAGAACTGAAACCGTACCTGGACGTCGATTTTACGAGCCTGACCTTTGAACAAGCCAAAGCCCAATCGGAGCGGTTTGCGAAGACGTATTTCCTGTCGGCGTACAATCGTGAACTGAACAAGCACGCCTACCAGGGCAACATTCTGTGTCGGGCCAGCGAGTTGCCGGCGCCGCAGCGTGCCGACCATTTTTTGCGTCAGTTCGGTCAAAGCGATCGAGAAACGATTGACGGAGCGGAGAAGGAAGCGACGGTGCCCCAGATTCTGGCCATGTTCAACGGCCCGATCACCCACGTGATGCTCGAACGCGGCTCGGCGATCGTCGACGACGTCTTGGCGATCGATAGCACGCGCGACCGCATCGATGCGATCTTCATGAGCGTTTTGGCGCGACGGCCGTCATCCAAAGACCGACTCTCGGCCGCCAAGGAACTGTCGCGGACGCCCAACGACAACGTCGGCTATGGCAACATCATTTGGGCGTTACTCAACACGCGTGAATTCTTGTTCGTTCAATAACCTGTCACCTGTCTGTAAAAAAACGATCGATATGCCTCTTCCAGAAACGACCAACGAATGCCGCCGGGACTTCATGCGCAAGGTGGCCAACCAGTGCCTCGGCGTCTCTTTCGGCGGTGCCGTCGGATCCGGCGCGATGGCGTCGCTCGGCGAAGCCAAGGCGGCCGACACCGCGGCGGGAAAAGCGAAGCACATCATCTATCTGTTCATGGAAGGTGCGATGACGCACCTGGACACGTTCGATCCGAAGACGGGCGTTCCCGAAGCCGGCGAAACCAAGCCGATTCAGACCCGCGTTCCCGGCATCGCCTTCGGTGATCGCTTTCCCAAACTCGCGTACCTGGCCGGCGCGATCGCCGTCGTTCGATCGCTGAGCACCGAGACAGGGGCTCACGAGAAAGGCCAGTATTTGATGCGGACGAGCTATAAAAAAATCAACAGCATCCAGCACCCGGCGATGGGCGGTTGGATGGTGGCCGAACAGGGACGACTCAATCGCGAGCTGCCGGGCAACTACGTGATCGGAGGAGCCAACCGGCATCCCGGCGCGGGATTCTTGGAACCGTCGCTCTCACCGGTCCCCGTCGCCAGCCCTAGCGCGGGCATTCAAAACATCAAACTACCCAAGTACCTGCCGGACGAATTGTTCGCCAGGCGGTTGATGTTGGCCGAACGGTTTGACACCAATTTCCAAACGTCGCATCGCGGCAACACAAAAATCGAAGCCTACAACCAGCTGTACCATGAAGCCCGCAATCTGATGGGCAGCGATCACTTGAAAGTGTTCGATATCAAGCAGGAACCCCAAGCCGTTCGCGATGCCTATGGGAACAACACGCTGGGGCAAGGCTGTCTGCTGGCGCGTCGGTTGGTCCAAGGCGGTGCACGGTTCGTCGAAGTCTCCTACGGGGGCTGGGACATGCACCAGGACATCTACTCGCGGCTGAACGATCGAGCCGGACACTTAGACACCGCCCTGGGGATCCTGCTGAAAGACCTGCACCGCACCGGATTGCTGGACGAAACCCTGGTCGTGCTGACGACCGAGTTCGGACGCAAACCGTCGATCAACGTCAACGGCGGGCGTGATCACCACCCCGGCGCGTTTTGTTCGCTGTTGATGGGGGCCGGCATCAAGGGCGGCCAGGTTTACGGGGCGAGTGACAAAAAAGGATTTTCGGTCGACAAGGACCACGTCTCGGTCAGCGATTTCAACAAGACGATCGCCGCGGCGGCGGGGTTACCGCTGGAGAAAGAGCAATTCGCCCCAAACGGACGCCCCTTCAAGATCGGCGGCAACGGCGATCCGATCGCGGCGTTGTTGGCCTAGGACGCCCGGGCGCTGGCGCGAACCGGCTGATATCCAACGAGGATCAGCCGTTTGGCGCGAGCCTACGGGCCTCAACCCGAAGAAAAGGGGAAGCCCGGACGCTGGCGCGAACCGGCTGATATCCAACGATGATCAGCCGTTTGACGCGAGCCTACGGGCCTCAACCCGAAGAAAAGGGGACGCCCGGACGCTGGCGCGAACCGGCTGATATCCAACGATGATCAGCCGTTTGGCGCCAGCCTACGGGCCCTCCGTTGTTGACGAGGCCCGAACGCTTGCGCGAATCGGCTGATGTCAATTGTGTTTTTGATCCCCAACCGCTCCATGCTCATCGATGGTCGATCCGATTGAGCCAATTCTCTGGGAACCAGGCCTGAGAGGCCCGGTTTACGGCCATTTGTCACGCACAGTGTGACCTTGATCAGCTTCGAACGCCCCGGCTGGTGTCCCGGCGAGCGACACGCGCGTCGCGCAGGCCGGATTTCGCCGAAAATTCTTCGTTTCTCCTAAGAAATCGGCACGACCTTCGTCATTCTCAGCGGCTACGTTAAACCGTTAGGCGTCCCCGTCGCCGCTCGTCTGCTGCTTGGTGTTCCGAATCGAGCTATCGGTCCCTCTCCATCACTTCCGGGTGATCTGTCATGCTGCCGCAAGATCCAAACCAATTTCCACGTTGCTCCGCCATCCAGCTCAGTCTCACCCTCTGTGTGGCCACCTGCCTGGTCTTGGCCGGACTAATCCCCACAAATGTTATGGCTGCACCGATCGGATTAATGGAACGATTTGCGCTGGCAGACGACCGCGAGGCGATTCTGGCGGAGTTGATCCCCGGCAGTGACGACTATTTCTTCTACCATTGCCTGCACTACCAAAACACGTCCCAGCTGGATCGTGCCGAGGCGATGTTGAAAGACTGGTCGGCCAGTCGCAGGGGATCGATGACGGCGTTGATGCATTCGATGACCGATCGCCAACGGCTGTTGACCTACGACCAATCGCCCAAACAGACAATCGATTACTTTGTCAATCGACTGGGCATCCAACTCAACCACGCGCCACCGGCCAAAAAAGGCACCCGTCGCTACCCCAGCGAACTGGGCGGCAACTTCATCAATTCACAGCAACTGGTCAAAGACTCGTTGCGTGACAACGTGCCGCTGTCCCCGATCGGAATGCAGATCGCCGCGGATTGGTACCTCAACGGGAATGCGAACCAGACCCAAGTCTCGTTGCACGATTTTCTGAAGCGGGTCGACGGTTCGTACTTGAAGGGACTGGACCAGCTTGTCATCGCGGAATTGAAATCACGCCCGGCACGGGAGCAACGATTCGGCGACTTATCGGCTCACCAATTTCTGACCCTGGGCGAACTGAACAACGTCGGCCGCAGCGTCGCTGCGGTTACCGATGACAACGCCTTCGTCAATACAAAACTGCGGATGCTGCGACCGAGTGCCGATGTCGACATCAGCCAACAGCCCGATCAACGTCGCGAGTATCTGGTGCGTTTGGAAGCCTACGTGCGAACGCTTCCCGCCTCGTACAATTCACTCAAGGCATCGGCCAGCTATCGCTTGCTGGAGGCCAACTTGGCGGCCGGAATCTGGGACGTCGATCTGTTTTTGCGTTACCTGCAACTGCCGCGTCAAAGTCCGCTGATCAGCCCCGTGCTCGCCCGCGCCGGATCGCGAGCCAACTTGAACGAGGACTTTTCTCAGATCGCGATCCTGCCGCCGATCGGCAACGAACAGATGCTGGTGGAAACCTATCTCGAACATTTCCTCCGCGACGCACAAGATACCAATGCGTACGAGCGTTACCTGCAGCCTGATTTTCTGCGGCGCGTGTTTGCACGGACGAAATTGATGGCCGGCGTCGCCAACCCGCAACCCTTCTACGACATGTTGTCGGCCAGCGAACGTCGCGAATTGCGTGACAAGGTTCAACTCAGTTTCGCGCCGAACAACCCCATCCGGTACGACGATCGGCAACCCACCGAGTTGCTCGTTGACGTCAAGAACATCGACAAACTGGTCGTCCGCATTTACGAAATGAATTCGCTGGCGTTCCATCGCACCAACGAGGGCCGCTTGGACACCGACGTGGAACTCGATGGCCTGATCGCGACACATGAGAAAACGATCGAGTACGACCGGCCGGCGATCGAGCGGCATCGCGAAACGATCGCCATCCCCGAGGCGAGCGACCGCGGGGTCTGGATCATCGACCTGGTCGGCAAAGGGCTTCGCGCCCGCACATTGATTCGCCGCGGTGACCTGCAAACGGTCCGATCCAGCAATGCCAACGGGATGCAGCTCACGGTCTTGGACGAGAATCGCAACCCGGTGCCCACGGCAAAACTGTATGTCGGCAACCAGCAGTTCGACGCCGATGAAAACGGGCGTATTGTGTTGCCGATGGTCAACCAGGCGGTCGACCGCAAGGTAATCGTCAGCGATGGCAAGATCGCCAAGTCGATCAAGATCCGACAGCCGGACGAAAACTACACGCTCCAAGCCGGTTTCTTTGTCGACCGAACACTGATTCAATCCGGTCGAACCGCCTCCTTGCTGGTCCGTCCGCAATTGCGAGTGGGAGGGACGCCTGTCGACCCGGCGATCTTGAAAGAGGCGACGGTTCGAATCGTTGCCACGGATCTCGACGGGATCGAAACCAGCAAGCAATTCAGCGGGCTGGAGCTGGATCAGGCGAAAGAATTGCAACTCGAATTCCGAGTGCCGTCGCGTGTCGCTCGCATCGACTTCCATTTGTCCGGTCACGTGGTCGGGCTCTCCGACCGCCGACATCGTGAACTGAGCGAAAGCCACTCCATCGAGATCGCCGGGATCCGCCGGACCACCCACACCGTCGATGCCTTCCTGACCCGCGACGGTGACAACTATGTGATCGAAACGCGCGGACGCAGCGGCGAAGCGATCGCGGCTGCGACAGTTCAATTGGAATTTACCGTCGACATCGGCCAGGTCCGCCCCAGCCGATACCTGCAAAGCGATGACCGCGGACGGGTGCAACTGGGACAATTGGCCGGTGTGCGTCGCTTGCAATACGGGATCGCCAATCAGACACAGCATCAATTTGACCTGGAACTCAATCAACAGATTTGGCCCTCCGCGTTGCACCTGTCGACGGACGACGATTTGCGACTGCCCTTGGTCGATGGCGCAGCGGTCGACCAGTTTCGATTGCTGGCGATGCGTGATGGCCAGAACCACATCGACCACTCGGACCAACTGCGACTGGAAAACGGTTTCCTGGTTGCCTCCAATCTGCCGGCAGGAGACCTTCGTTTGGTCGACCGTCGTAGCGGTGATCAAACGGAGATTGCCGTCGTCCAAGGTCCCGCCATCGATCAAATCTTGGTCGGGCAGATCCGACACCGCGAGCAAAGTGTTGCCGTCCCGATCTCGATCCGCGACATCGACCGCAACCCGGACGGCAGCGTGACGGTGCAGCTGGCCGGCAACACGAATTTGGCCCGGGTTCACGTCGTCGCATCACGTTACTTTGATCGATATTCACCGCTGAATGATTTGCATCTGGGGATGCCGTCGCTGCGGGGGCGACAACTGTCGCTGGGGCGCTGCGGATATGTCAGCGATCTGCGTTTGGGTGACGAATACGAATACGTGTTGCGTCGGCAATACGCCGCCAAATACCCCGGCGTCATGTTGCCCCAACCCAGCATCCTGCTGAACCCGTGGGAAACCGAAACGACATCGAACCAAAGTCAAAGTGCCCGTGACGGAGAAGCCCCGCCACCCTCGGCCGCACCGGCAGCGGAGAGCATGTCTCGTTCAGCCGACTTCGCGCTCGAAGGTGAGGGTGGCACCGCGGCCGCCCCCGATTTCGACTTCTTGTCCGACGGTGGCGTGCTGGCGGCCAACTTGATCGCGGATGCCGAAGGCCGCGTCACCATCCCCGCCGACCTGATCGACGGCATGCCGATCGTTCAAGTGATCGTTGCCGATCCGGCGACCGTTTTGCGGCGAACGTTGACCGCCCCGCTGACCGATGCCGAGACGGAAGACCTGCGGTTGGCCAACTCACTGCCGCTGGATCAATCCCTGTCCTTCGAGCGGGCCGTTTCGATCGTCTCGAACGCCGATCCGCTCGACCTTGCCCAGCTCGGCTCGGCCCAGGTCCAGGTCTACGGAAACGTCGATTCCCTGATGACGATTTACCGAACACTCATCGACGACGAGCGACTGGATGAATTCCAGGTGCTCGGTCGTTGGCACACCCTGACCAGCGACGAAAAACTCAAGCACTACTCCGAGCTCGCCTGCCATGAATTGCATCTATTCCTGCGGATGCACGACCGTGAGTTCTTCGACTCGGTGATCAAACCGTACTTGAGCAACAAGAAGGAAAAGCAATTCATCGACCAATGGTTACTCGGCAACGATCTATCCGAGTACGCGACGCTCTGGAAATATCAACGCCTCTCCGCCGCCGAACGCGCCCTGCTGGCCATCCGCGTCCCGGCGCTGCGGGCCCCCATCCGCCGCGATCTATTTGAGACCACGGCGCTGTTGGAAGAGGATTACAGCGCCAGCCGCAAACTGATCGAAAGCGCCTTGCGATCCAGCCGCATGTCGGTTTCCGGCTCAATGGTTGAAATGGAAGCAATGGCTGAAACCTTCGGCTTGGTCGACAGCGAGCTCTACATGGATGAGATGCAAATGGGCATGGGTATGGCCGGAGGCATGGGCGGTGGCGGCGCGGCCGACAAGAAACTCGAGCGGGGTCGACGCGCCAACGTCGCCCGTCAACTCGGACGGATGCAGAAAGCTGCGCCGGGCAAAGACATGATGTTCGGGGCGCGAAGCCTGGGTTTGGAAGCTCAGCGCGCGTTCTATCAGGAACTCGACAGTACCAAGCAATGGGCCGAAAGCCACTTTGATCGAGTCCGGGTCGTCGGTGGTCCATCGCCGATCGAGTTGATTCCGATCAACGCGTTTTGGAACGAACTGGCCAACAACGAGTGGACCGACGAGACCTCGGTTCCGAACGTCTCGAAACACTTGCTCGAATGCACCAACAATCGACACTCCGCACTGATCGCCTTGGCGATGTGCGGGTTGCCACTCAAGTCCGGTGAGATCTCGTTGCCTTCCAAGCCCGAGACCGTCTATCGGCCAGAACATCCGGTCGCCCTGGTGACCAAACGTCTGCGAACGCTGAAACCCGCCGACGCGGAGCCCGGCGTGCTGATCGGGCAACTCTTCCAGCAAGTCGACCAAGACCGTCGCGACGACGAAGAACTGCGAGAACCCGACCAGTTCGTCACCGGCGAAGCCTACCAAGGGCAAGTCGTCGTTTCGAACCCGACGGCGACCGAAAAGATCGTGGAGCTGTTTTGGCAAATCCCCGCCGGGAGCATCCCGCTGGCTGGCAGCCAAGTCACCGACAGCAAGACGATCAAGCTGGCACCGTTTGCCGTCTCGGCCATCGACTACAAGTTTTACTTCCCCGCCGCCGGCAAATTCGTCCACTACCCCGCGACCGTTTCCCAAGGCGAAACGCTGTTGGCCAGTGGAAAAGAAAAGACGTTCAACGTCGCCGAAGAATGGAACGATGACGCGGTGACCTGGCAATCGATCGCCCGGGACGGTTCGGCCGCTGAAATCAAATCGTTCCTCGACCAAGCCAATCTGCATGAACTCGATTGGACCCACGTGCTGCACCGGATGCGTGATCGCGACGTCTACGAAACCGTCGTCGATGTGATGAAACAAGCCCGATTGCCCGAGGCCGCGGTCTGGGCGTACGGTTTCCATCACGACGACCTGGATTCCATGCGCCGCTTCCTTTCGCTTCGCAACGACTTGATCGCACGCGTCGGCCCCTCGCTGGAGTCGACCCTATTGACGATCGATTCGATCGACCAAGGTGCCTATGAACACTTGGAGTACGCACCGTTGGTTCGCGCCCGAATTCATCGGTTGGGTGAAGTCGATGAGATTTTGAACCCGACCTTCCTAAACCACTACCAGCAGTTCGTTCGCCGACTCGGTTTCCAAGCCGAAATCGCGGACACCGAAAAGTTGCCGTTGACGTACTACCTGTTGCTGCAGAACCGGATCGAAGAGGCGACACAGTTCTTCGGCACGCTCAATCGCGAACAAATCCCCAGTCAATTGCAACACGACTATTTGGCCGGCTATCTGGCGCTTCATCAAGGCAACTATGAAGCGGCCTTGGAAATCGCCGGTCGCTACGAATCCCATCCCGTTCCGCGTTGGAACGGCCGCTTTGCCCAGATGGGACTGCACGTCCGCCAGCGATTCGAACTGATGGACGCCGGGCAACTCGTCTCGCTCGGTGCGTCCAAAGCGATCGACGATGCGGGGGTTTCGCCCAAGGCTGCTGACCTGGCGATCGCCGACCGAGACCGGGCCAACAGCCAAGCGTCCGCGTCGGTCCCCGAAGTGATCGTCCGTGTCGAAGACGACACGGTGCGGATCGACCACCGCAACACCGACCAAGTCGACATCAACTTGTACGGCGTCGATTTGGAACTGTTGTTCAGCAACGCCCCGTTCGCACGCGATGACCTGCAACGGATCGCGATGGTGCGACCGACACGGGCCGACACCGTGACGATGAAATCCAAGACCGGCACGGCACGCTACCCGATCCCGGCCGATCTGCGGAGTAAAACGCTGTTGGTCGAAGCCAACGTCGGGGCCTCGCGAAACACGTCGTTGTATTACGGGGGTGAGCTGACGACCTATGTCAGTGAAGGCTTCGGGCAACTGCAAACCACCGATGCCACCTCGCATCGCCCTGTCGCCGGTGCCTACGTGAAGGTCTACGCTCGCTATCCCGATGGAAGCGTTCGATTCTTCAAAGACGGCTACACCGACGGGCGGGGACGGTTTGATTACACCAGCATCAGTGCCGCCGATGCCAAAGGTGCCCAGCGCTACGCGATCCTGGTACTCAGCGATGACAAAGGCGCCACCCTGCACGACGTCGCCGCTCCGTAAGTGGGCGTGGCTCGCTGGTGTCGAGGCTTCAGGCGTATCTCCACGCGCTGCGGAGCAGCAAGACGGGGCGGCTAAAGCCTACACACCAGCACCCGTTGGTGTCCAGCCTTCAGGCGCATCCCCACGCGCTGCGAAGCAGCAAGACGGGGCGGCTAAAGCCCAATACCGCTAAGTTAAGCTTCAAAAAAAGCAGCTTTCCTGCGAGGATCGTGGTGTTGAAATACATCCCCTCAGCAAGGAAGCTGCC
>NZ_NTFY01000055.1 GCF_002289565.1 Rhodopirellula sp. SM50
GTGGTCAAAGTCACAGCGGCCGTAAATCGCTCCTCACGAACAACCACAGTCCATTCTAATGGAACTGTATTTTCGTTATACGAGCGGCCGGGCATTGTGGCGCCGCCCGAGGCCTTACGGCCAGCGGCTCACCATTAACTCAGCAGAACCCGACTAAATCGACAGCCCGCTTGCGCCCTGCCGCTAACAGCGACCGAAGGGGTGCGCGGTGATGAATCGCCGGCCGGACGCTTACGGCACGGTGTCGATCGCCCGCCGCAGCAGGTTGTGGGTGATTCGCTGAACACGGTCGTCCGGCCCATGGGGGCGACTCCAATGGGACCAGGGGATCCAGTGGCCCGGCGGACTGGCCAGGTCTTGGCACCACCAGATCGTCGACGCGTTGAAGACAAAGTTGCCTTTCGGTCCGGGATAGATCGTCGACGTCCATGCCTGAGGATTCACGCCGCCTTGCAGCGCCATTCCCTTGCCGACGACCTCCAGACCGGGGATGTCCGCCGGCGGATCGCCGTGATACTCCCAGCCGATCAGGCCGGGAATCGCTTCGCCCTGCTCCATGCCCGTCCCCTCAAACATCCAGTGATCCGGTAGGGCACAAACCCAATCGCCGCCTCCGTTGACCGGATCAACGTTTCGCGATCCCATCAAGTAACCTTCGTCGGGGCCGCGATGCGGAAAGGGACCATGTTGTTGCTCACGAAGCTTGGCCCATCGGTAATCACCGCCATACGGTCCCCCGCGAAACAAAATTCGGTTCGCACGGCCATCCATGCTTTCGCGAAAGGGGCTGACCCAGCACACCGAGTTCCCCGACAGGAACAACAAACTGACACCTTCCTCACGCATCTTGACGACACTGTTGTATTGCCGGATGTCCCAGTACTCATCGTGACCATTACTGATGAATGTCTTGCACGTTAAGCCTCGGTCTGGCGTCAGCATGTCGCTGTTGGAACAATACGTCACATCGTAGCCATGTTTCTCCAGCCAATAGGCCAGCGGATACTCAAAGCACAACCACTCCCCGGACCCGATCGTTTGCGGATTCTCAAAGATCTGTGGATACATCCCGTAGGGGCGATCGAAACTGACGTCGGCCCAGGGACCCTGGTTGCCTTTGGGATGAGTGTAAACGGAGTCGTTGTCGGGCCACTGGTTGTAGGCTTGCCAGGTGTTATCGCTGCACTGCAACAGGATGTCGGCGGGGCGGTCGTCCCGGACGATGAAGACGACGTAGTTTTGCCAGTAACCGAATCCGGTCGAGTCGGTCAGCGTTGAAAGTCGACCCAGGTACACGCCGCTGGGCCAATCCTCGGGAATCGTCAGCGTCACCGAGGGTGTCCACTGACACTCTCGCAGCCGCTTTTCACCGGCTTCCGGCAGCGGCTGCACCGAACCGTCAAAGGGGCCGAGTTTCGTCATCAACCGGGCGCCGCGACCGCCGTAATATCCGGTGCGAAAGATTTCGATCACGAACGCTTGTGCCGGGTCGGTCGAAACCATGATGTCAATCGATTCGCCCGCGGACACACTTTGCCGCGAACAATACCCTTCGATCTTCGACGCCCGAACCGAGTCGCGTGAATCCAGACGCACCCGCGTCAGTTGCCAGTCGCGTGATCCCGGTTTCGCGTTCTCCTGGCGAATCAGTGACGAGCCCGCTCGCGCCATGACGTCTTCCTTGTCATTCGCCATCACAGCGGATGACAACGCTCCCATTGCTGGTGTCATCGCGACACTCTTGAGCAGCGCGCGCCGACTGATTCTCGATCGATTAGGCTTGGTCATGGCATCTCTTTTCGGCAGTCAAAACATTAACGCGGTTGCCAGTTCGGATGTGGCGTATGAGCCTCCGTCATCATCGCTTCCATCCGTTCGACCATGTTCGGATGCTGGCCGGCGAGATCGTTCGTTTCGCCAATGTCTTGGCTGAGATCGTAAAGCTGTGTCTTTCCGGTTCGCATCGGGATTCGGATCGCTTTCCAGTTGCCGGTCCGAACGGCTTGCTTGCCACCGCGTTCGTAGAATTCCCAGTACAGGTAATCATGTTTGGCTTGGCTGGCGGCGTTGTCGGTGATTGTGGGGACGAAGCTGACCGAATCGGTAGCCTCGGGGCAGGGGACGCCGGCCAGTTCGGCGGCGCTGGCCATCAGGTCGCCGAAGTAGCCGATGTGGTCGGACGTGGTTCCGGCCGGCGTGGTGCCGGGCCAACGCACGATAAACGGCACGCGGATGCCGCCCTCATACAAATCGCGTTTCATGCCTCGCAGCGGTCCGGCGGGGTCAAAGCGTTCGGTGTTGTGGCCGCCCTCGTCGTGTGGTCCGTTGTCGCTGGAAAACATCACCACCGTGTCTTTGGAAATCTGCAATTCATCCAGCAGGTCCAGTAGCCGGCCGACATCAGCGTCCATCCGCGTGATCATCGCCGCCTGTCCCTTGTCGGGATTGCTCCAGTCCTTGTCCGCGTAAGGTCCATAGTCGGGGACTTCTTGACCGTCTCCGGTGCCGCGTGTGCCTTCGTTGTTGGCATGCGGGATGGTCAGCGACAGGTACAGGAAAAAGGGGTTGTCTGTGTTTTCCGCACTCCGTTTGATAAATCCCAAGGCTTCCTCGGCGATCAAGTCGTGACTGTAATCGACTTTCTTCGTGGCCCAACCGCCGGTGAATCCACCGTACGATCGATCGTTGCGCTGGACGACGTTGCGCAGCGGCGATTTGGTCTCGTTGCGCCACAGGAATTCGGGGTAATAGTTGTGGGCGTGCACCTGGTTCAGGTAGCCATAGAAGAAATCGAAACCCTGTCGTCGCGGCAATCCCTCGCGTCCACCGAGGGCGTCATCACCGAGTCCCCACTTTCCGCACAGCGCCGTCTGATAGCCCGCGTCTTTCAAGACTTCCGCCACCGTCACGTCTTCGCTGCGCAGTGACTGTTTCGACATGTCGGGGCCGCCGGCGTTGCCGCGAACGTGGGTGTGTCCCATATGCTGCCCGGTCATCAAGACGCTGCGTGAAGGCGCACAGACCGTGCTGCCGGCGTAAAAATCCGTGAACCGCATCCCCTCGGCGGCCATCTGATCCAATCGCGGTGTTTGGATCAGTTTCTGGCCATAGCAACCCAGGTCGCCGTAGCCCAAGTCGTCGACCAGGATGAAAACGATGTTGGGAGGCTTGGCGCCTGCATCTGCGGCAAGTGCGAGAAAATTTCCGACAGCAATCAGAAAGCACGCGACCAGCAGGCGACAGAACGAACGATTCATAACGGGGTTCGAAGTTTTCGGAGAAATTGATTTCGGAGGTGATTTGACAGAGTATACCTGAGCCAACGTGGACCGTTCGGGTAGGAAGATTTTGGAGGGAAGAAAATGGCATCCCACAAAATTCGATCCGCAAGCTTTCCTACCTCCAAAATCTTCCCACCCACGCGTCGGCCAGTTTGCACGGACGCAGAGAGGAAACGATCACCGCGCGTGTTTTGCCGCCACATGCGGATCAATCAGGCTGGAGGCGGCGAGTGGTTTAGCGTGGCGAGGAGAGTGCGACGATGTCGAGGTGATAATCGGTATAGGATTTCAACGTTCCTCGAGTCCACAAGATGACGCGTGTCTCCGGGACGCCGTTCGCAATGACCGGCCGCAACTGGTCTTGGGTGGAATCTTTCGTCACGGCGGTCCACGTCCAGGTCTCGCCCGCGTCGGTGGTTGTGCCCGCGAAAAGCTCCCAATGCCTTTGGCCGTCTGCGCGACTGACAAGCGGCGTTCCGGAGACCGGGTCAGCGTTTGTGGAAATGACGACGTAGTCAGGGTCTTGTGGATCAAGTGCAACCAACCCGGTGTAGTCGTCTTCGCCGGCGTACAGTTTCGTTCCTGCATAAGCCATTTCGTGCACACGCCACCGCGTTCCATCCCAGCGACCAAAATAATAGCGGTGATCCATCCCACCTGCACCGCGGCGGGTGCGCACCGCGGCACCATCCACCTGGACGGAGAACGCGACGTACGGGTTGCCGAGCGCGTCGACTTCGATATCACTCGCCCAGGCAACTCGATCCGCCGCTCCGGCAAACACTTCGGTAAAGTCACGCGGTTTCAGTGGTTCACCTGCTGCTGTGGGGGTCGCCAGGACTGTGCCGTCGGACGCCAGTAACTTGCCTGCCTTGTAGTAACCGTGGTAGAGGCTGTTGTCGTATGCCCTGGGATGATCGTCTGTCGCGATAAAGTGGATCTCGTCACGTCCATCACTCGCATAGCAAACATAGGGTCGCCGGCCGTCCATGCCCGTGTATCTCGGGTCATCGTTGAGGTCAGCGGAGGTTCGTTGCATCAGTCGCCAGCCGTAGTTCCAGCTCGCTCCGCCGTCATCGGAGACGTTGCAGTTGGGGTTGAAACCGCGTCCACGATGGAAATTGAAAATGCGATCGTTCTCTGCGGGCAACCGGTAAACATTCGAGTACGTGTAGCCCGCTCCGACATCGAACCGTTGCTCCCGAGTCCACTCGCTGATATCGCCCGGACGAAGCGTGATCCGCGACCGTTGGAAATGATCGTTGCCATGTTTTCCATAGACAGTGAGCAGTCGCCCATCAGCGAGCAGACAAAGTCCCGCGACGGCATGATCGTCACGTTGAAGCTTGGAGTGCAGACGGAAATGCGTGGTTTCACCGCTCGACAGATTCAGCTCGGTGACCACCAAGTCGCCGGCATTCCAATCTCCGTGATCGTCGCCGGAAATGGACGTGAAGAAAACTTTGCCATCCGATCCGATCGCACGTTGACCTTGGAACCAACACCATCCGCCATTCTCTTTCACCACGATCGGCTCTGCTGCGTGGAGACAGCCAGCCGAAAGCAACGTGAAGAAGATGAAGAAGATACCGTTCGTCCTCAGGATCGAAATCCATTGAATGCACATGAAATTACTCAAAGAAAGTTTCGTCAAACTACAACGGTCATCCAAACGGCACTGGCCACGGTGCCGACGACCAATGTCCATCCTACTCGCTTGAGGTGTTTGGCTGGTGGAGGCCAAGTCATCAGATAGACGCTCATCGCTAACATAGGGGATGTGACGATCGCGAGTGAATCGGTCGAGACGACGAGTCCGATCGCTAGCAGGCTCAGCGCGGAGATGGCCAACCAGTGAATGGTCCGCGGGTGCCGTTTCTGGGCCGCGATCACTCCGCGAACGGCCATCGTGGTGGCGGCGAACCCGATCAACCACGTCGTCCAAATTTCGATCGCGAGGTCGGTGGGGATCGCTCCGGCCAAGAGAATCGGCACACAGGGAACCGACAATCCGACAACTCCCCACAACTGGCCGAGCAGCGAACGGTGATTCCCCGCGACGGCCAATGCAAAACTGGTCGACGCGAGTCCAAGGCATCCCAGTAGCGAGATTCGCACCGGGTTGGATCCCGTCAGAAACGCAACACATCCACACAGGATCGTGAGGGCGGTGAGAATCACCAAACGTCGTGTTGCCGTCGGGGTCGAACGCTGCGCACGCGAACCCCGATGTCCCCAGGCGACCAGCAGCGGTTCGTGGGCCAAGAAACCGGTCACGCTGGCGATCGCGACGCAAACGCCCGGTACGGACAGCCCTGCGATCAACAGTGACGTTGCGATCGGAATTCCCAGGATCGCGTAAGCGCCGTGCTCTTTCGGTTTCAGTTTCGCGGCAGGAGTGACGACGTCTGCCGTGGTATTGAGAAACGTTGCACTACTCATCGAAGCCTCTCCTCGAGTCTTGTTCCAGTTGAGTTTCAGGTTTGGTGCCAAAGTGGCGTACGCTTCCAGCTTGCGAGCGTGGCGTAAGCTTCCAGCTTGCGAGCGTGGTGTACGCTTCCAGCTTGCGAGGGTGGCGTAAGCTTCCAGCTTGCGATTGCCCAGCCCCACGAAATGGCAAGCAAGATGCTTACCCCACTTGCATCGGGACCGTCGAGGATTCACGCATCGCGGCAACAATCCGCTCGGCGGCTTTTTGTCCGCTTTCGATACAGCCCGGCACTCCGACGCTGCTGAGCGAGTTGCCCGCCAACGCGAGCGTGGGGAACCACTGAAGCCGCTGATTGATCTTTGCGATCCGATTCTGATGGCCGACGTGATATTGTGGCATTGCATGTCGTTGTCTGGTGATGTGACGCATCAGTGGTTCACCTTCGATGTCCAACAGCTTGGCGACTTCCCAGTGCGCCAATTCCAGCAACTGCATGTTGGGCAATCGCAGCAATCCACTCTGGCAGGCACCGCCGATGAAGACTCGCATCAGCACTGTGCCCTCGGGGGCACGACCGCCGTACTTCACGCTCGAAAAGCTGCAAGACAAGATGAAGTGCCCTTCGACCGCCGGCACGACGAAACCAAACGATTGTAAATCATTGCCGATTTGTTCACGGCGAAAGGCGAGCGAAACGACCGCGCAACTGGCGTACTGGATTCCGCCGAGCAACTGCGATAGATCTTGGTCGACGGTGGACAGCACACGCGCGGCTTGGGTGGCGGGCGCAGCAATGATCACGGCATCGGATGCTTCACGCCGCGGGTCTTCCGCACCGGAGCTGATCGACCACCCCGATTCGCTGGGGACGATGAAATTGGCAGGCGTATTGATCCGTACGGTGCCTTCGGGCAGACTCTGCTCCAGTGCCTTGATCAATTGAGACATCCCGCCACGCAGCGTCATGAATTGACTGTATTGCGCCCCGCCACTTTTCTCGCCGGGTTGTTGCCGCGAGCGACGTTGGTTCAACATGCCGCGGATCAGACTGCCGTATTTTTGTTCCATGTCCAAGAAACGTGGCATCGTTGCCGCAACACTTAGCCGATTGGGGTCGGCGGTGTAGATGCCGCCGACCAACGGTTGGACCAGACGCTCAAACATTTCGGTTCCGAATCGCCGGCACACGAACGATTTCAGCGATTCGTCGTCTTGTCCCCGCTTTCGTGGTACGAAGACTTCGCAGCCTGATCGCAACTTGCCCTTCGGGCTCAGGATCTTGGTTGTCAGCAGTGGCCACAAACGCGAGGGGGCCATCACGTAAAAGCCCTCGGGAATCTTTTCCAATCTGCCCCGGCTGAGCACCATCGCGCCGCGCCCCTCGGGGTTGGTGCCGATCAGATCGTCACCCAGGCCGACGTCCCTGCAAAGCTGAATCGCGGCGGGCGACGTCGTCATGAAATTGTCTGCCGCTCCTTCGATCAAGAATCCGTCCTTGTGAGTCGTTTGGATCACGCCGCCGAGGCGCGGCCCGAATTCCAGTAAACGCACCTCGATTTCGGGCGCGATCCGGCGTAGATGGTTTGCCGCGGCGAGGCCCGAAATGCCACCGCCGATGACGGTCACGCGACGATTCATGGTGGGTTCCCTTCTAAGGAGTGGCCATTGCTTCAGGAATGTAAAATACCAGCATCGGGCTATGGTCAAACGACTTGCGAGACCGCAGATGAGACGGTCGAGTCGCGAAGGTCTGGGAAGCAATCATGGTCGCAAAACCTATGCACGGTCAGGCGGGATGCGTGTGAATTCAGTTTATCAAAACATGCATGTGGGTGTATAGATTAGGGCGGCGTAAAGCACGCGGCTTTTTGTCGCGTGCTTCTGCCTGCCGTTTCGTCTGCCGCGGTTTCCCGCCTCCGGTTTTCCACCAAACGACATCCCCGCCATGACGGGCGAGGTGCCTATTTTGCGATGCTAGTGCTTCGTCAACTTTTAAACTTGGGGTGCCGCGGAAAAGGGGTCAGGTACCAAAAATGCGAAGCACCCTGCGGGCCATTTGGTTTTTGGTACCTGACCCCTTTTCCGCTCGACAAACGGAACCCGAAAATTAAATCTCTGGATGAAGCACTAGTTTGTCAGCACGGTGACCGGGGTACCGGGGTTGAGCTGGTCGCTGGGATATTCGATCACGCGTTCTCCCTCGACCAATCCCGAAACGACTTGGGCTTGTGACTCGTTCTGAATGCCGATCTCCACCTTTCGCAGTTCGGCGGCGCCGTGTTGCACCACCAGAACGTGCCATTGCTGCTCGTAACGAAACAGGGCGTTGTTGGGGATCAATAGAGCCTTGTCGAGCTGATTGATGGTGATCCGAGCCTCGACTCGATAGCCGTCTCCCAGCGAAGCGATTCGCTGGGGCGGTTCGTTGAAATCGGCGATCACGTTGACGCGTTGCTCTTCGACGCCGAGCGATGAAATTTTGGTAAACGCCCCGGGTTCAACCACGCGCACGCTGCCCTTGAGCGGAGATTCTCCGCCCCAGTGCTCGATCGTGACGTCCGCGCCGGTTCGAATTTTGACCGCGTCGGTCGACAACACGTCGATCTCCATTTCCAAATTGCGTGGATCTCCGAGTTCGATCAACGGTGTTCCGACGGTGACCACCGTGGAACTTTTTTCCATCACCCGCAGCACTCGACCGTCGATGGGAGAAAAGATTTCAAAGGGAGCGACTTGGACCTCGTCGTCGTCTTGTTCGAATTGATTCAGAGCCGCCTTGGCCATCTTGAGTTCAAATCGTGAGATTTCCGCTTCGAAGGACGCGGTTTCGATCGCTTGTTTGTCCGCCAGCATTTGCGATTCGGCGATGTCATATTCGTCCTGCGAAATGCCACGTTGGGGCAGCAAACGTTTGGCCCGATCGAATTTGGTTTGGCTCAAGCCGAAATCGATCCTGGCCTGTTGCTCCCTGGAATCGGCTCGCAGCACGGCGGCCTCGGCGGCTTGGACCCGGGCATGGGTCTCGGCCAACGAGCGCTGGTCCAGCAACGCGGGGTCGCTGGGAAGGATCACCGCCAGTAAGCGATCCACACTGATGTAATCGCCTTCGCGGAGTTCGATGCGTGACAAACGGCCCGAGACCGGCGCGGACACCGTGTACTTTTCGCGAATCCGAGTCTTACCGTCTTCGACCACCGACACCCGCAGCGGCCCGACAGTGACCGGGGTCGCTCGGACCGCAACGGGTTGGGGGAACAACGCAGCGACGGCGACCATGACGAGCGAGATCACCAGGATTCCCCACAGCAATGTCTTTAGCGAAAATCGCACCACTAGTCCCTTGTTTTAAGCACGCTGATCAGATCCAAACGTTTCACGCGTCGTTGCACCAGCAGCGCCGAAAGGATCGTCGCCACCACGACAACCGACGACGCCAACAGCAACGTGTTTCGGCTGATCACCAACGGAATCCGGTAGTTGTCGGTGTCCAACCCCGCCGTCATCACCGCCGCCAAACCGTACCCGATCACGCAACCGAGCGGGATCGCCAGCACGGTAAAAATGATGATCTCTCCCAAAAGCACGGTCGACACCTCGCGATTGGTAAATCCCATGACGCGCATCGTCGCCAAGTCACGCTGACGTTCGGACAGCGAAATCTTGGCGGTGTTGTAGACCACGCCGATCGCAATCACGGCGGCAAACATCACGATGAAGGACCGCATGACCAAAATGTTTTCGGCGACGGTTTGTTCAAAACTTTGCATCATGGCGTCCTTGATCGTGACACTGCCCACCCCCGGGCGTTCTTCCAACTCGGCGAACACGGCATCGATGCGATTCGGATCGACTTTCAAAAACGCCCCCGAAGCAACGTTGGATTCCAACAGGACTTCGTGAAGGAGCCGCTTGTTCATGTACGCGTTGATTCCCGCGTATTCCTCCACGATCGCCGAAACCTCCATCGTCAACGTCGGACGCTTGCCTTCGAGAACCTCGACGATCACTTCGTCACCGATCGAAGCCCCCAAGACCTCCGAGAGTTTGCTGTTGAGCATGATCCCGAATTCGGGCACGCGTACCTCGCGTTCATCGGCATCCAACAAACGATACAGCTGGGGATCGGGTAACAGGCCCATGATGCCGATCCGACGCGAACGGTTCTGGAATCGAATGCGGGTGGCGACACTTCGCATCGTCTCGCTCTCCAAGACCCCGTCCAGGTTTTGCACTTCGTACATCACCGATTCGGTGGCCGGTTCCACAAAGGTGACGGTCAGGTCCTGACGCTGGGCCAAGCGGAATTGAAACTCCATCATGTAGTTCATCGCGTCGAGGGAAAAATTGCCGAGCACCATCACCGCGACGGCCATCGCAATTCCGACGACCGAAAGTGCCGCACGAACCGGTCGCCGAGTCAAGTTCCGGACGACCATCCGCATTTCCGGTGCCAAAAACCGCTTGGGAACGACGCGTTCAAACCAAGACGCCCGGTAGCTCGGCGGCGCTTCGGGCCGTATCGCTTCGGCCGGCGGCAACGTGACGGCCGATCGCACCGACAGAAACGTTCCCACCACCGCGGCAGCACTGGTCATCAAGAACGCGGCGGCGACGGCAGGCCAATGGATCAGAAACGTCAACGCCGGAAACTTGTAAAATTCCTCATACATGCCCATCATGTTGGCCCCCATCCAAAATCCGATCAACGAACCGGCAATGCTACCGCCCACGCTGATCACGAACACCAGGTTCAGGTAATGGGCGCCGACTTCGAAATCGGAATACCCGAAGGCCTTGAGTGCGGCGATTTGCTCGCGTTGCTGGGTGATGATTCGGGAGACTGCGATGTTGAGCAGAAAGGCAGCGACGCCCAAAAAGATCGCCGGTGCCATCACCGCCATGCCGCGAAGCTGTGATAACTCATCCGACAAATACCGGTGCGACAATTGCTCGTCGCGGTCGTACGCGCCGACGCTGCCATACGGTTTGAGCAAGCGGTCCAGTTCGTCGATCACGCGTACTGTCTCGTGACCGAGTGCCAAACGGACAGTGACGCTGTTGAAGGCGCCTGTCATGTCGAAGGCAGCTTCCAAGTCACGGCGGCCGATCCAGAAAATGCCGAACCGTTTGTCGTCCGGTAAAACGCTGCCCGGTTGAACTTGGATCACGTATTCCGGCGACAATGCGATCCCCACGATCTTCATCGACTGGGTCTTGCCATTGATGATCGCACGAACCTGGTCACCGGGAACAAATCCGTGCGCCGCGGCAAACACTTCCGAAACCACGACTTCGCCAGTGTGCAACGGCTCGATCATGCGACCGCGGCGGATGTAAACTTGATTCAACTCGCTTTGGCCGCGGTCGGGCACGCTGATCAAACGAGCGGTGGCCGGCTCGGACATGCCGACCACATCCAATAAGACGTCGTAGACCAGACGGGTTTCAATGGCCGCGACTCCCTCGATGTCGCGCAGTCGCGGCAACAGCGCGTCGGGAGCCCGGTGCGTTGAGGTAAAGACGTCCGCAAATCGATAGTCGCGGTAGAACGCGTCCTTGGTCGCCGTCAACGAGTGATACGCGCACATCGACATCACGAAGGTGGCGACGCCGGCGGCAATGACCAACACGATCGCCGCCGCTTGCCCACGCAGCTGATACAGGTCTCGGAGCAGTTTGCGGTCCAGCTTTCGCATCGCTCACCACCTCAAGTCCTGCGCCGCGAACTTGGTCGAGTTGGTTTCGATGCCGGCGATGTGACCGTCGGACAACAAGATCACCCGGTCGGCCATTTTGGCGATCTCCGCGTTGTGCGTGATCACCGCGGTGGTGGTCCCCAACTGTCGATTGATCTGCCCGATCGCTTGCAACACCACGATCCCCGTTTGCACGTCCAACGCCCCGGTCGGTTCGTCACACAGCAACACGTTCGGATTCTTTGCGATCGCCCGGGCAATCGCGACCCGCTGCTGTTCTCCCCCGGAAAGCTGAGCGGGAAAGTGGTCGGCTCGGGGCTTTAGCCCCACCAGATCCAACGCATCCATTGCGTCCATCGGCGACGTGGCGATCTCGGTGATCAATTCAACGTTCTCACGAGCCGTCAAACTGGGAATCAAGTTGTAAAACTGAAACACAAATCCGACGTTGTCGCGGCGATATTGCGTCAGCTGGGAAGCATCACTGGCGGTCAATTCATGATCCCGGTAGTGAACCGTCCCCGACGTGGGCGAATCCAAACCGCCCAGGATGTTCAGCAACGTCGATTTTCCGCTGCCCGATGCCCCCAGCAGCACGACGAATTCGCCTTCGTACAGGTCCAGGCTGACCCCGCGCAGCGCGTGCACTTCCACTTCGCCCATCTGATAGATCTTGGCGATGTCGACGGCGTGAAACACGCTCGTTTTGCCGGCCTGGACCTTTGATGCGTTCATAGTCTGTGTCAAAGGCCGCGTTTTGATTGAGAAATGCTGCCGGCCGGAAAAGTATCCTAACCTGCAAAGTCGCCATAACCGATTCAGTCGATACGCGTCGGGCACGCATGCGATTGACGGCGCCATTGCGATCGAGCCGAGAATGGACGCGCCTTTTTATAGCGGATAAGCCAATGGGGAATCGACACGGATCGTTCAGTCGGCATCAACCAGCCGACAGCGAGGAGAAAAGTACGTCCCGCTTTCGCGTCGCTGCCAGCACCGGTCGATTCGCGCGGCTGTGGATCGCGGTCTCGGTTGTGACTGCGACGGTTGTGACTGCCAGCTGTGCGATCGCGCAACCCGCTCCCACAAACAGTGGTGCAGAATCAGCGAACTGGGAGACGGACGTCGAGTTGGATCCGATGGCGGCCATCGCACCGGTCAGCCATCGATGGTCGACGACAGAGTTCTCCGCGTCCGGGCACTGGTTGCGGCTGAACGGCGGATTGACCCAGCAGATGCTCGATTTCCAGAACCGACAGACGGACAAAGAACGGCATCTCCTGCATCACCGCAGGCAATCCGGATCGACGTCGCCCGCTGTGGTCGTCGGCGGCCAGGCACGACTTTCGTTTCTGGCGGCGACGACCAACACAGAAAATAAATTTCCTTACCTGGGCCGCTTCCCGACGGATTTCAGCGGCAAAACAGCCACCGATGCGCGGATGCTGCAGGCCAACGCGCACGCGACCGCCTATGTCGCGCCCACGGTCAGCGTCCATGGCGAACTGTTGTTTTCCGACGTCTTCAGCTTTGGCGATTTTAAACAGGGCAGCCTGCAAGTCAGGCAAGCGTATGCTTTGATCGGTGACCTGGACGTTTCGCCGTTCTACTTCTACCTCGGCAAGAAACACGTTGGCTTTGGCGATTTCAGCACGCTCAGCCCGTTCACCCAGGCCGTCACCTGGCATTACTTTGCCGCGTTGGCCGAAGGCGTTGGCATCGGATACCACGATCGACGCTGGGACCTGACGGCGGCGGCAATCAACGGCGGCCGCGGAATCCGCCTGAATGATTCCCCCGAGCGCGGTAAACTGAACAACCTGGCGGCCAACGCGACCTGGCATGCCGGAGATTGCGCCACACACTCGGTCCAGCTGGGCGTCGGATTCCTACTCGGCACCATTTATGACGGTTTCAGTGCCGAGCATTTGGATGCGAACCAATTCGGGTCTGATTACAACAGCGGCTGGAATGTCAACGGCCGTATCGACAAGGGCCGATTGTCCTTGGCCGGAGAATTTGTTTCGACCACCCATCCCTGGCCGGTCACCGGAGCATTAGTCAGCGCCTATCGAACCGAAGCGGCCTATTGGATCGATCGGCGAACCTGCCCGCAGTACGTCAGTGTCAGCTGGAGCGCGGGTGACCAGGGCTCCGATGGCTCGGAATTTGAATTCAATCGCCAGTTGGTGATCGGCTATTTTCGTCACCTCAATGGCCACTGCAGCGTGTCGGCTGAATACGTCCGCAGTTCCGGTTTTGCCCCGCTGATCGACATCACAACCGTCAGCGATCGGGATGTCGTGCAAGATAGTCTGGTGCTGGGCATGACGTTGGTCATTTAGGATCCAATCGAAAACGAGTGTCAGATCTGTCGAGTGGGATAGCACGATCTGGCCACGGCATGACGAGCGTTTACGCACACTATTTCGCGAAGTGTGCGTCACAGGCCAAACGCTGGGTCAGAAAGCCGGACATCATGGTTGGCACAACGCTTGCGTTTGATCTTTTCCTGTGGCGGTTCGAGGTCTTTCCCCAATCGAAAACGATCGATGATCAAGTCATTCAAAACGGCGTTGGGCGTGCTACTTTTGTCGGCGCTGGTGGGATGCACACCGGATCCAAAGTCCGGCTGGGGGTTCACGTTGCCCGAGGGCGATGCCGAACGTGGTAAAGCGACGTTTGTGGCGTTGCAGTGCAACGCGTGTCACACGGTGGACGGAGTGGAGCTGGACGCCAGCGTCTCCGAAGACGTCACGACGGTCGCCCTGGGTGGCAAAAAGGGATACGTGGTGACCTACGGAGACCTCGTGACGTCCATCATCAATCCGTCCCACCGCTTCGCACTCGGTTACAAATCCGACGAGATCCAAGAGGGCGAGGTTTCCAAGATGCGGTCGTACAATGACGAAATGACGGTGACGCAATTGGCGGATCTGGTCACGTTCTTGCAACAGCATTACGAGGTAGAGATCTACGTGCCGACGCCCTTCGTGCCTTACTATTGACAGGCTGGAAGCCTATCCCACTTTTTCGCTGAAGGCCGCGTCACTGCGGGGCCCTTAAATAGATGTCGCGGCACTCGTCTTCGCGGCCTCGAATGATTCGGCATCCGTGTAGTTTCCCGAACTGGGACGTGATCACCGTCCAGCGGCCGTGTTGCTGGTCGTCGTCACGGTAAATCACCACCCAATCCTTCGTCGTATTCAGTTCGTGCGCGCGTGCGGAATTGGAATACAAGGCTGTGTAGTGGCGGTCGTCGCGCTGGGTGTGCAAGATCGGCAACCAGGCGACACCGCCTGGATTGAATTTGGTGGGCGCGACTTTGGGCAGTTTGTCTTCTTCTGCCTTGCGACGGTACTCGGCGTCGACATCCAAGATCTCGGCAACCGGAATCGAACGATCGGTCTGCGGATACAAGGGCGTCATCGGACTGGGGTTTCGACGCAAGCGTTCAGCCAGCACCTCTTGAATCGCGGCGGCCCGTTTTCGACCGATCCCGGGGACCTGGCCGAGTTTGCCATGGATCGCCGCGCTGTACAGCTCGGGAAGTGTTTCGACGTGCAACGCGTCATAGATTCGATGCGCCAGTTCGGGACCGATCGTGGGCAACGTCGTAAAGATCCTTTCCGCGGTCGCCTCACCACGCAACCGATCCAGCAGCGGGACTCGACCGGTTCTCAGATACTGATCGATCAGACTCGCGATCGATTGCCCGACCGTCTCGATTCGAATCAAGCCCTCGATCCCATGCTTCTGGTCAATCCATCGCACGGGGGTTTGAAGGTTCAACAAAGTGCCGGCCGCCTTGCGGTAGGCCGACACACGGAATTCGCTGGCGTGTTGTGATTCCAGCAAGCTGGCGATCTCACCGAGATGATTTGCGATCCGCCTGTTTTCGTCTAACCCGACGCGTCGCCGTTCGGCAGGATCGTCGACGGACGAAATCGAGGATGGAGACTCCGCGTTATCCATGACACACCGCCTGCAGTTTCGTGGTCCTTCGATCGTCACCAGAAAACCCCGTCGGGACGGTTCGATTATACACCAGCAGACCACGTGCCGTTGGGGGCGACGACGCTGCTGATCAGACGCGACTGGGGGCGATCATTGATGGCGTCGCGACGACTGAGTTTTTATCCGGGCCACCGGCGCACCGGAAACAGACGCCCCACCCTGTTCTGGTAGGCCTGATAGCCGTCAAACCGTTCACACATCGATTGCTCCTCGTGCGCAGATTTGGCGTACAGGACGACGAGCAGCGCGACCCAACTGACCACCCGCCACCACAACAGCGGGGTCAACAGCAACGCAGCGGTAAACCACAGCAATCCCGCGTACATCGGGTGACGGACGATTCCGTACGGCCCGTCGGTGAGCAACTCCGTTTCGTCGGTCGCCGTCGGATGAATCCGAATCTTCCGCCAGCCCACTTTCGCCCACGCCCAAACGGCCAAGCCGATCCCCGGCGCGGCGAACATCAGTGCCGCGACGGGCGGCGGAGACCAGCGAGCCGACAAAACGAGCACCGCAGCGAGCAGAAACTGCGCGACAATCAAGATCCAAAGCAATGCAACGGTCTCGTGGACAGAGTGTGCGGAAATGGCCAATCCGCGACAAACGCGCGACGATGTTGCACGATGTGACGGTCAATCGCGACACGGCGGACTTGGCACAGAAGATGCATTCTGCAAATTCCTAGCGTCGTGTCAAAGCGTTCGGGAGACGTGGAACCGAGCACGTTTGTCTAGATAATCCGAGGCAGAACGATGAGTCGAATCGATTGGAAGGACTCTCCGCACGAGAAGGTTTTTTGGATTTCGGTGATCGTGATCGCAATCATGTCGCTGTTGATCTTCGCAAAAACGGTGGCTGGAACGCTCACCGCGATGCTTTAATGTCTCAGCGCTCCGGCAAGGACAGGTTGAATGCGGACTTTGATTCTCTTTGCGACTGACGAAGGCCAAACCGAAAAAATCGCCCGTCGCATCTGCGAACGATTGGTGACCTGAAAAATGCACGATCTCCCTGCCAACGTGGGTGACTGATTTCCAACACGCATCATGGGCCGATCAACCATGGCTTTCCGAATTGCGCTACTGAGCTGTCTGTTCTGGTCGTCCGCATCGCTGCCCTGGACACGCGCCGACGACCGTCCGCCCGACCAGGCAACGAATCTGATTCGTCTCGATGTGTTTGTCCGCAGCGATCGCGAATCCGCCGATGCGGTTCAGGAGTATTGCGATCAATTGAAGCAGCGAATCAACGGGTTGGACATTCGTCTTCATGATGTGCTGCATGACAAAACGCAACTGATTCGCCTGTACGAACTGTCCAAACAATCTGGCCGAGAGAAGCCGTTGCTGCCGGCATTTTTCGCCTGTGACCGGATGTATTTTGGATTCGACGATGCGAGGCGAACCGGCCCGGAGATCGAACAGCTTTTCACCGCCAACCTCTACACACGGACGACCTGCCCCAAGTGCGGCAAACTGAAAGCGTTTCTGCCGACCTTGCAACAACGGTGGCCGGCGATCCGCTTCGTGATCCATGATGTCGATCGATCCGCGAAGGCCAGGACGGAGTGGGAAACGCTGTGTCGCAAAGCCGGCAGCCCGCCCGGCTTGCCGACGATTGACTTTGCCAGACGCATTTTGATCGGCTACCAGGGCGACGAAAGCACGGGCGCCCAGCTGGAGCAGTTGATCAGGGAGGTGTCCGGGATGGAACGGCCAGAACCGCTGGGGCGGAATCAGCAGCGTGGCGTAAGCTTCCAGCTTGCGAAGCACCAACATCGCAAGCTGGAAGCTTACGCCACTGTCCTCCCGACGGCGCTGCTGGTCGCTCAAGCGACGCAGCAGAAGGATGACGCCGAGGAGATCCCGATGGATCTGTTGGAGCTTCCCGAGGAAGCCACGCCGTCGCAGTCCGGGGAAAGCGAAACGCCGATGGAAGTGGTGACGACCGACACGATCGATGTTCCGATGCTGGGGCCGGTCAGCGCTTCGAAGCTAGGCATGCCCCTGTTCACTCTGGCGATCGGCCTGGTGGACGGGTTCAATCCCTGCGCCATGTGGGTGTTGGTCTTTTTGCTCTCCGTGTTGGTCAACATCAAAGACCGCCGCAAGATTCTGTTGATCGCGGGGACGTTCGTCTTCATCAGCGGGCTGGCCTACTTCGCGTTCATGGCGGCTTGGCTGAACATCTTCCTGCTGATCGGAATCGCGCGGCCGGTGCAAATTGCGTTGGGCTTGTTGGCGTTGTTCATCGGCTTGGTCAACGTCAAAGACTTTTTTGCGTTCAAAAAAGGTCTTTCGTTTTCGATCCCCGAATCGAGCAAGCCGGGGTTGTACCGCCGCGTCCGCGAGATCGTCAGCGCGAAGTATCTGTCGGTGGCCTTGACCGGTGCGGTGGTTTTGGCGGTGATCGTCAACATGATCGAATTATTGTGCACCGCCGGGCTGCCGGCGTTGTACTCTCAAGTGCTGACGATCCAGGATTACCCCGCCTGGAAGAACTATGCCTATCTGGCGTTGTATATCCTGGCGTACATGCTGGACGATACGCTGTTGGTCGCGGTGGTCGTCGTGACGCTTTCGCACCACAAATTGCAAGAGCGTGAGGGGCGGTGGCTGAAACTGCTCAGCGGGGCCGTGATCCTGGTGCTCGGATTGGTCATGATCCTCCGTCCGTCGTGGTTGCAACTAGGGCCGTAATCTCAACACGCGGCAACCCAAAACCACGCCTCTCAAAGTCGCGGACGATTGGGCCAGCAGCGTCGAATCGACGGCACAAAAAAAGCCGATTTGCGATCTCTCGCAAATCGGCTTGTGATGGAGGCGGAGGGAATTGAACCCTCGTCCCGCGATGCGTCCACGACGGCGTCTACGTGTGTAGTCCTGCGGTTATGAGCCGAAACTCGTTTCGCTTACCACGGCGTTGCTGGACAAACTACGTGGCTCGCTAGCTCGAATCTTGTTTAACCCGCCGCGTCTCGAGCAGGACGGCGGGCGATCCAGAATTGTGACGGACTTTCAGGCGACTCTGGCAGCCCCCATCAGTCCGGGCAGCCTGTAATTAGGCAGCCAATTGGAGATTTTCATCTGCAATTAAAAATTGTGATCAGCTTTTTACGTGGCCAACTGATCAACCACGACACGCGACCATACGCTTCCAATCATCCGGTCGAATCCAAGTCGCCCCCCTGACTGGTCGGTCGCCGCCAACTCACTGACAAACTGCAATTCGCTGGCGGAAAACGATGCGTTGAAAGTGACACTCGATCACTCTCAAGGTTCACTTCATCTTAACACGCCGCCGAGTTCGGGCAAGAGATTGGCAGAACAATGGGGGGCAGAATGATGATCGGGGGACGGCTCGCGGCGAATCAATGGGCGTGCGAAAAAGTTTTTATTTTCGATGTCAACCTCGTAACATTTGGTCGCCGTCTCCGCTCGGTGAAGTGAACTTCCAGCCTTGGAGCCCATCCCAACTATTTTTCGACCGATTCCGCCCCCGATAAAATGAGATCCGCTGATGAATCGCCTTCATCTCTTCGTATTGCTTGTCGCCGTCTCCATTCTCGGGTCCGGGTTGATAGCCGGCGGTGATGCATGCGCCGGCGGCAACAGCGGTTGGGGCTGGGCCAAACCCATGAACAAACGCATGGGGGCGTTCTACACGAGCAACAAAAACGCAAACTTCAGCCGCCAACGTTCCCAACCCTCGCGCGGGTCCAGCTATCACCGCCGCCTGCCGAGCGTGACCACGTACCATCGGGCACCCGCGACCTACGTGCCACAGAGACAGGTTCCCCAGAAACAGCTTGCCCCGGTCGCCATCCCCGTTTCACCGTCGCCGGTCCGCACCGTGCCGACGCCGGGCAAACCGAAGCCCTCGGTCGGCATCTGGTCGGCAACCGCCCCACCGCAGCAAAACACTCCGACAAAGCCTGCCGCGACGGCCCCGCAACCGAGCCAATCCGGACCGCTGCCGCATCGGTCCACGACGAACAGTTTTTGGCAATAGTGCCACCACCCGTCGATCCATCTTGACGATTGAGGGGAAATGAAGTGTCGGATCTCTCAACGTGGGATAGGATTCCAGCTTGTCATGGCAACATCGACAGGCTGGAAGCCTATCCCACTACCCGCATCGACAGGCTGGAAGCCTATCCCACTACCCGAAGTCGATTTCGACGAACACGCCTCGCGGGCCGGCGTTGAGCACCAGGCTTTGCTCGAGCGTGACCTGCTTTTCCCAGTCGTCGTGAATGTGACCGCAGACCACCAATCGAGGACGCTTGGCCAGCACGCAATCGCGTATGGACTGGCTGCCACGGACTCTTCGGCCACTGTCGCGATCGACCGTATCCAGCGGCGGCGAGTGCACCACCAATACGCCTCCCTGGTCGCAACCACTGAGCAACTCACTCGCTTGCGTTTCGTCAAAGTCATACGACCAATCGCCGAACGGCGTCACGGGAATCCCGCCCCCGACGCCCCAAAACGGGACGCCCCCAACCTCGCAACCTTCTCCGTGCAACACGGTGGCCGACTTCCATCCCTCGGTGGCACTGCGAAGTTCATCCACGGTCTCCCCGTTGCCTGGCACCAGGATCGACGGCTTTTCGATCTCCGCCAAAATCTCCAGCGTGTCGGCGAGACCTTCGTGACGATTGGCAAAATCTCCCGCACCAATCACGACGTCCACTTCATCGGCAAGTCGAACCAGGTTTCGCGCCGCTTCGGCATTGCGGTGAAGATCGCTAAAGCAAAGGAATTTCATGAGTCGTTCAAACACGAGGAACTGACGGAGAAGCACGCTTTTTAAGTTTAGTAGAGTAGGGCATGCTGTGCATGCCAGCAGAGTAGGGCATGCTGTGCATGCCAGCAGAGTAGAAGCTATGAAAAGCCGCGGTGATTAAGCTCTGAAAGTCAACATCACTCAACTTCAGAGGCTTAATCATGACCGCGACCGGTATTCAG
>NZ_NTFY01000056.1 GCF_002289565.1 Rhodopirellula sp. SM50
GAAACGAAAAAAATGGCGGCCAAATACCGCTCGCGCGATAACAGCCAAGCTCAATCGCGGCAACAATGGGCGGATGCAATATCCGGGCTAGGGCATGCGCGGGTGCTGCGTTGCAACTTCATCTTAGGGTGGCGCGTTTGATCGGAAATGGGCATCCGTCACCAGGGGTTCAGCAACCGTTGGTGTCTAGCCTTTAAGCGATTTCTTGTCGCTGCGACGCAGCGACAGTGGGCGGCTAGAGCCCAATACCGCTAAGTTAAGCGTGGTTTCTACAGATGAGGGCCCGTAGGCTCGCGCCAAACGGCTGATATTCGTTTGATATCAGCCGGTTCGCGCCAGCGTCCGGGCCCCCTCATTCGTGTTAACTTAGCGGTATTGGGCTAAAGCCTACACACCAACACTCTTGCCCGTGCCATTCGGGTCACGCACCCTAAGTTGAAAAAACGATCGCACAATCAAAAAACCCCGCCGGTTGATGACCGGCGGGGTTTCGTTTTTCAATCAGTCGTTTGACGGCGGATCAGTTGCCCGAGTCGTCTTTGTTTTCTTCGGACTCGCCGACCGAGGCGCTGACGGGTTGTTCCTTCTCTTCGGCCAAGCCGCGGGTTTCGCCGTGGAACTCGAGTCGAACCACTTTGACCTTCTTGCCGTCGGGGTCGATCATCTTTCCGTCGTCGGTCACGGTCATGTCGCTCGGGGCGACGGAATCGCCATCGGAGTTTTCCAGGATCCCTTTGACCACAATCGTGTCCTTGCCTTCGAACGCACCGCGGAGCAGTTCTTCGCTGAGCGGGTCTTCGATTCGCTGTTCGATCGCACGACGCAGCGGACGAGCACCGTAATCCAGATCGGTTCCCCGGCGGATCAAGAACTCTTTCGCTTCGTCTTGCAGTTCCAGCGCCAGTCCGCGGTCGAGCAAGCGTTCGCGGACCTTGGAGAGTTCGAAATCGATGACCAGTTTCAAGTCCTGTCGCGTCAGGTGACGGAAGATGATGGTGTCATCCAAGCGGTTCAGGAATTCGGGCCGGAAGACGCGTTCGATCTGTTCCATCACACGGGTCTTCATTGATTCGTAGCTGGCGTCGGTGTCGGATTTTTGGAACCCGAACGCAGACTCGTTCTTGATCGCTTCGGCACCGGCGTTGGTGGTCATGATCAAGATCGTGTTGCGGAAGTCGACGTTGCGTCCGAACGAGTCGGTCAAGCGGCCTTCTTCCATGACTTGCAGCATCATGTTGAACACATCGGGGTGTGCCTTTTCGATTTCGTCGAACAGCACCACGGCGTAGGGTCGGCGTCGAATCTTCTCGGTCAACTGACCGCCTTCTTCGTAGCCGACGAATCCGGGAGGTGCCCCGATCAAACGGCTGACGTTGTGTTTCTCCATGTACTCGCTCATGTCGATGTGCACGAGTGCATCGCTGTCACCGAACATGTATTCGGCGAGCGCTTTGGCGAGCAGGGTTTTCCCGACACCGGTCGGTCCGGCGAAGATGAACGAACCGGTCGGACGTCGCGGATCTTTCAGACCACTGCGGCTTCGGCGAACGGCTTTGGCAACGGCCGAGACCGCCAGGTCCTGGCTGACGACTCGCTTGTGCAGTTCTTCTTCCATCCGCATCAGCCGCAAGCTGTCTTCGGTCGACAGTCGGGTCAACGGGATGCCGGTCATCTTGCTGACCACTTCGGCGATGACTTCTTCGTCGACGACGCCGTCGGTTTGCTGGCTCTTCTCGCGCCAGTCCTGGGTGATCTGGTCTTTCTTCTTGCGAAGCTTTTCGGCCTGATCACGCAGGTTGGCCGCTTTTTCGAAATCCTGGTTGGCGACCGCGTCTTCCTTTTCTTTGTTCAGCTGTTCGACTTCTTCGTCGATTTCTTTCAGATCCGGCGGACGCGTCATCGTGCGCAAACGCACCCGTGCACCGGCTTCGTCGATCACATCGATGGCCTTGTCGGGCAGGCATCGCGCGGTGATGTAGCGTTCGCTCATCTCGACAGCCGAGACCACGGCGTCGTCGGTGATTTGCACGCGGTGGTGCTCTTCGTAGCGTTCACGCAGCCCTTTCAGGATCGCGATGGTCTCTTGCTTGCCGGTCGGTTCGACGATGATCTCTTGGAAACGTCGCGCGAGCGCGTTGTCCTTTTCGATGTACTTTCGGTACTCGTCCAGCGTGGTGGCACCGATGCACTGGATCTCGCCTCGGGCGAGAGCAGGTTTGAGCACGTTGGCGGCGTCGATCGCACCTTCGGCTCCACCGGCACCGACCAGGGTGTGGAGTTCGTCGATGAACAGGATCGTGTTCTTGACGCGGCGGACCTCGGTCATGACCGCTTTGATGCGTTCTTCGAATTGTCCGCGATACTTGGTGCCGGCAACCATCATCGCCAGGTCGAGGACCACGATTCGTTTTTCGGCCAGGATTTCGGGGACTTCGCCTTCGATCACCTTTTGGGCGAATCCTTCGACGATGGCGGTCTTGCCGACGCCGGCCTCACCGAGCAGCACCGGGTTGTTCTTGGTTCGTCGGCACAGGATTTGGATGGCGCGTTCGATTTCGCGTTCCCGCCCGATGACCGGATCCAGTTCGCCCTTGCGAGCCAATTCGGTCAGGTCGCGGCCGAAGCTGTCCAGTGCCGGCGTCTTGCTCTTGCCGCTCTTGCCCGACGCGCTACCCGAACTGCCTTCCTCGGTGCCGCGTCCACCGCGTTCGCCGACTTCGGCGCCCTCGAGTCCATGGCCGAGCAAGTTGAGCACTTCTTCGCGGACGTCTTCGAGTTTCAGCCCCAGGTTCATCAAGACCTGCGCGGCGACGCCTTCTTGTTCTCGGAGCAGGCCGAGCAGGATGTGTTCGGTTCCGACGTAACTGTGATTGAGATTTCGAGCTTCCTCCATGGAATACTCGATCACCTTCTTGGCGCGGGGCGTTTGCGGCAACTTCCCGACGGTCACCATCTCGGGGCCGCTTTGGACGAGCTTTTCGACCTCCAAGCGAATCTTGCGAAGATCGACGTCCAGGTTTTTCAGCACATTGGCGGCGACACCACTGCCTTCCTTGACCAGTCCGAGCAAAATATGCTCGGTCCCGATGTATTCATGGTTGAATCGCTGTGCTTCCTGGTTGGCCAGTTGCATCACTTTGCGAGCGCGGTCGGTAAATCGTTCGTACATTTGGTTGTCTCGTTACCCGGCGGGTTTTGCCAGGGATGCGCCCGCGGGGGGAACACACCTGGGTTGGTCCATTCAAATCAGACGAAGCGTCCAAAGGGGAGGTGAATCCCGCTTTTTGTAACCACGTCAGCCTTGCATTGTTCAAAACTCAGATTGACAGCCGAACTGTCAACTTGGCGATTCGTTCGTCTCGATTCCTCGTCAGTCCCTTATCAGCAAACCGTACGCCATTCCAAGCGAGATCGAGTCACAACGACCGCTTGAGGACACAGCGGCGGAAGGGATCGCCGGCAATCAACCGGCTCACTTCGATTCTATCGGTTTTGTAAATTTTGGGGGATAGGAGTCCCAGCGAAACAACCGCCCTCAAACATGAATTTGAAGCAAAAACGCGGTTTAAATTTTTACGTTTCTCTGAGCCAAATCCGTCGTCACGTTGTCAGTTTCACGGGGAAAGGATCCAAACGCACCGTTTCACTCGATGCATTCCCTCGTAAAACCCACTCACGCCGCTGTCAAATCGGCAGCATTCCCATCCTCCTGCAACTCCGAGGCCGACAGCTCGCTTGCCTCCTCGTCCGCTTCCCCGTCGGATTCCTCTGCCGATTCGACGGCGCGAGCGATCCGAGCCGCCTCGGCATCCATCTCAATCTGCCATCGATCGGCAATCTCCAGCCGCCGCATCTCATCCAACAGCACGGCCGCACTGGTCACTCTCTCTGTATGACGATAGAGGCTTGACAACATCAGTAACGCCGGGGGGTCGCGCGGTTCGATCGCCAAAATTCCCAGCAACAGAGGCTCGGTCGCCTCCCAGTCGCCGCGCAGGTAAGCCGCTTGGGCTTCGACAAAACGATCGGGTGCTTCGGTCACCGCTCGTGGATTGATCAATGCTGGCAATTCGCGGAAGCTCTTGACCGTCCAGCAGATCCAGACGCACACGCCGACCCACCAGGCCGATCGGACCAGCAACGGATCCAGCCAGGTCGGATAGAAGTGTTTGAGAACCAACAGTGAATTCAAGCCGATACCGAACCCGATCGCCAACGGCAATGCTGACAACCGACCACGCCACCAGAGCTCGCTGAGCCCCGGCCAAAAACAGGTCAGATAGTTGCGGAATTCCATTTCGTTCTCAGAGAGTTCTGTGAGAGATCTAGGCAATCCGTCGCGATCGTCGCAAGCCGAGATTCCGCGGGTTTGAGGCGTGTGAGGCAATGCCGCTAAGCACCGAGCGGAAGATAAGTGTCGGATCGCTTCGAGTGGGATTGGCTTCCAGCCTGTCATTTCAGCATCGACAGGCCGGAAGCCTGCTCAATGAAGACGAACGACCAGAGGGCTTGTAAGCCGGGTTCTGTACCGATCGAACGCCTTACCGGACCAGAGTCCGGCGACGTCGATGGTGGCGACCATTTATCTGTGCACGACGATTGCTCGTCGCCTCCATTGCGACCTACCCGGGTGTCGATCGCGAAGCGGACCGCTTCTGCACCCTGTTTGGTCTAGCTCCGGATGGGGTTTACCGAGCCGATCGAGTCACCCCGATCGCTGGTGCGCTCTTACCGCACCGTTTCACCCTCACCACGCATCCGCAGGGGCGAACCCCGCGCGGACCGTTCGGCGGTCTACTCTCTGTTGCACTTTCCCTAGCCTCACGGCCGGTCGACGTTATCGACCATCCTGTCCTGCGGAGCCCGGACTTTCCTCCCGCCGGTGCAGTACCGACGAGCGATCACCCCGCCCTCTGATCGTTCGTGTCGCCTAACATGATCGATGCCGGTTCCGCCCACAAGGTTCACCCGTGACGAAACGGTCCGACCCACCGGGGCAGTCGGTGAAGCGTGATTTCCAAACGTTGGGGCCCGTAGGCTCGCGCCAAACGGCTGATCATCGTTTGGCATCAGCCGGTTCGCGCCAAACGGCTGGTCATCGTTTGGCATCAGCCGGTTCGCGCGAGCGTCCGGGCCTCCTCATCGATCTCAACCGAGCAGTGTTGGGCGCAAGCCCTGCCACTCACCTTGCATCACATGCAGGGGATCCACCCGTCGCCACCGGGCAACGCTGTGAAGCATTTTTCCCATGTGTTTCTTGAGGTTTTAGCGGCAGGGCGCGAGCCCTCCGGTCCTTCATCTTTGCCAAAACACCGGAGGGCTCGCGCCCTGCCGCTAAAAAATGCTTCACAGCGTTGCCCGATGGGGCGTCCTGAGAGACTGTTCGTTTTGACATGTGACTCCCTCCCGCAATCCGGGGCGGTCCTGCGTACCTTGCTTTCAATTTCCACTCGCCGGCAAACGCAAACTCTGCGCAGCCCGCTTCTCTTCTGTCATCGGCCATCTATCCCGCCACTCATGACCGGATCAATCGGAATCTCTAAAACCAGTTGCTAGCAAGGCCTTTGCGAGTGGCAAAACTGACGGCGCGGGGTAAATCCGACTTTCTCCGGAGCGTCCGGACTTGCTACAACGCCAGCGGCCGCGGACTTTGACGCGGTTCTTGTCGAATGAATTGACCAATCAATGACTCCAAGGATGGTGCCGCTGGCCATGGGAACGACGTACCAACAAATCAGGAACGGCCAAATCAGGAACGGCGAACGCGGGATCGGTTGTACGAACCGTTGCCGCGCATTTCGATGGTTCAGTGCAGCAATCATCGGCTGTCTGGTCACCACGCCGATCCTCTTTGCCCAGCAGGCCGCGGCACAGCAACCGGGCGCCCAACAAGCGGTCGCCGGTGGTGGCCAACCCGCCGCCGCACAACAGCCGTTTCCTGCTTTGACGCCTCAGCAGCAAGCGCAGTTGGACCAAGTGTTGTTGGCCTGGCAAGCGCAAAGCCAAGGCACCAAGACGCTCGAATGCAAATTCGAACGCTGGCACTTTGATTTGATGGCCGCCCCGGCGGGAGTCCACGCGCACAAGGCCGAAGGCGAAATCAAATACGCCAACCCGGACAAGGGCTTGTTCCGTGTCGACAGCATGATGTTTTATAAAGGCATGAAGGACGGCAAGCCGCAATATGGACCGAACCCCAATAAGTTTGGCGAGTACTGGGTCTGCAACGGGGTGGAGTTGATTGAATACGATCGCGGCGAGAAGAAGTGCAACGTGCAAACGCTGCCGCAGGAGATGCAAGGCCAACAGATCTTCAACAGCCCGTTGCCCTTCGTGTTTAACTTGGACGCCCAGAAGATCAAGCAACGCTATTGGCTGACGTTGAAACCGTCGCCGAAAGCCAACACTTTTTTGATCCAAGCTTGGCCGAAGCGCCAGGAAGACCGAGCGCAATACAAGATGGTGCAGGTCGTCTTGAGCGCCACCTTCGAGCCCGAAGTCTTGATCATGTACGCGCCGAATTTTCACGAAAAGTTGGCCCCGCAATGGGATCACTACGAATTCAGTGACGTCAAACGCAACGCCATCGGCGCCGGGCTGCAGCAATTCATGGGCAACTTCATCCCCAAGAAGCCGCCGTCCAACTGGGAGATCACCCGCCAGAACTTCCTGCCCCCGCAAATCGCCGAAGGCCAACCGAACGCCCCGACGATTCCGAAGCGATAGCGACGCACGCTTCTCCTGGTCCTCTAGGCCGGCGGGCTGACAGAGTCTGTGCTGGTGGCGTCAGGAACCGGTGTCCCTAGGCCCGGAGAGGTTGAAACAGTGTCTATCGGTGGCGTCAGCCACCGGTGTCTCTAGGCCCGGAGGGCTGAAACAGTGTTTGCCGGTGGCGTGAGCCACCGGGGCCAGGCGCCACGCTAGATGCAGGCCCGGAGGGCCGACACAGTTCCACGCGACCCAGCCACCATTACTCTGCCGGCCCTCCGGGCCTAATAACTATTGTTTGCACGCGCTCCGGTGGCTCACGCCACCGGCAAGCACTCTCCCGACCCTCCGGGCCTCAGACAGCAGGACCTCGCTTTTCTTTGCTTTCATTGTTCGCTCTGCATTCAGCTGGATCGCGGAGTGCTTGTGATCAGCGTTTTGTCGGTCTACGATTTGGGTCTCTTCTCTTCTTCTCTTCTGTGAACGGGGGTGTCTAATGAGCCATCACCAGTTGCTCTATCACATCGTGTTCAGTGTGAAGGAACGACGCCAGCTGCTGATTGACAGACTTCGAGACGATGTGTTCGCGTACATGGCCGGAGTTGCAAACAACCTTGGCGGGCATGCGCTGAACGTCAATGGCTTTTACGATCACGCACACACCCTCGCCCGAATTCCCACCAAGGTCTGCGTTGCAGATTTTGTCGGGCGCATCAAGTCAAACACAAGCAAGCACATCAACGACAACAAGTGGTTGACAAGGAAGTTTTACTGGCAAGACGGCTACGGAGCCTTCACTGTCAGTTCGTCGATGCGGCAGGCGGTCTTTGACTACATCGACAAGCAAATGGAACATCATGCAAAACGCAGTTTTGAAGACGAGTACCTTGCAATGCTGAAAAAACACGGCGTCGAATATGATCCACGTTACGTCTTCGATTGAATCCATTTGCACCACGTAGTTCGAGCCTTCGCATCGCAGCCATGACGGCGGGCTGACAGAGTCCTTTCCGCCGGCGTCAGCCGTCGGTGGACTGCGGTGTGCCCAAGCCCGGAGGGCTGACAGAGTGTTTGCCGGTGGCGTGAGCCACCGGGGCCAGTCACCGCGCCGCAGGCAGGCCCGGAGGGCCGACACAGTCCCACGCGACCCAGCCACCATTACTCTGCCGGCCCTCCGGGCCTAAAAACTTTTGTTTGCACGCGAACCGGTGGCTCACGCCACCGGCAAACACTCTGCCGGCCCTCCGGGCCTCAGATAGCTGCCCTCCGGGCCTCCACCCAGCTGCCCTTACGCCGCTTCGCCTTCGGAGATTTCTCCGTTGTCGCTGACGTCTTCGAAGCGGATCGAGACGCGTTTGCTGACGCCGGACTCTTGCATCGTGACGCCGTAGAGCGTGGTCGCGGCGGTCATTGTTTTCTTGCTGTGCGTGACCACCACGAACTTGCTGTGGTCCAGGAACTCGCTCAGCACGGTCACGAATCGTCCGATGTTCGCTTCGTCAAACGGCGCGTCGACTTCGTCCAGCACACAGAACGGGCTGGGGCGATACTGGAAGATCGACATCAACAACGCGACTGCCGTCAACGCCTTTTCACCACCGGAAAGCAACGAGTTGCTGAAGCTCGGTTTGCCCGGCGGCGTCGCGACGATTTCAACGCCGGCTTCGAGCGGGTCTTCAGAATCTTCCAGTACCAAATCCGCGTGTCCGCCGCCGAAGGATTTTCGATACAGCTTTTGAAAGTTCTGGCGGATCGCTTCGAGTGTGTCTAGGAACAAACGACGACTGTCCGCGTTGATTCGGCCGATGATCCGTTGCAGGGAATCCTTTGCCGCGGACAGATCTTCATACTGACCGCTCAAATGGTCATAGCGTTCTTGCAGCCCTTCCAGTTCCGCGAGCGCCTCCATGTTGACGTTGCTGGTGCGTTGCAACTGGTCACGCAGTCGATTGATCTCTTCATCGATCGCGACCCGGTTTTCGATCTCTGACAGTTCTTCCGGCGGTTCGTCGTTTTCCAGGTCGATTTGATAGTCTTCTTGAATGCGTTCGGCGAGCGACACCAAACGCAATTTCGCGGCATCGCGACGATTGGTGATCGAGTGAACTTCTTCGCTGGCCTTGGCGGCTCCCTTGATCGCTTCATCACTGGCCTTGGTGATCTCGCGGCTGGATTCACGAACCGTTTCCGCGCTGGTCGCCAACTCGTGGAGCTCACTTTCCTGGCGATCGCTCTCGATTTTCAGCGTGGCCAGTTCTTCTAATGTTTCGGCGATCCGCTGATTCAATTCGGCCAGCCTGGCGTATCCGGTGTCGGCTGCCGTTTGAGCTTCTGCGACGGCGGATTCGCGCTGGACTTGGTCGCGGCGTTGCTGTTGGATCGTTGCGACCAAGGACTCGTGTTTCTGTTCGGCGCGGGCGACTTCGACCGAGACCGTCATGACGGCGCCGATCGCTGACTGCAACGCCTGCTGGGTCTCCGAGAGCGTCTCTTCGATTTCCGCCGCTTCGCTCTCCAGCTTCTCGACCGTCTGTCGGTTTTGGACGATCTCGTGAGCCAGTCGTTCGGATTCCGTTTTTGCTTCCGACTGCTCGGCCTGAGTCGTTTCGACTTCCGAGACGATGGCATCGTGAGTCGCTTGAATGCCGGCCAAGCGTTCGCCGGCGTGCCGGCGCTCAGCTTCGGCGGCGGCCAGTTCGGTGACCAGATTGCGATGGGCGATTTCTAAACGGCCCAACTCGCTCGCATGGGTGTCGACGAGTTTGGCCAACTCCGTGATCGCTTCGTCGTTCTCAAAAATCTTAAACGTGTAGTGTTCGATTTCTTCGGCGGCCGCGGTCAGCTCACTGCGTCGGCTGACCAAACCCGTCGCCGTCGCCGGTGGTCCGACGACCATCGTGCCGTCGCTCTCGAGCACTTCGCCCTTGCGGGTCACGATGCGTTGGCCGGGACCGCTCAGCATCTTGACCGTCCGCGCGATTTGCAGATCCTCGACCAACCAAGTCGACGAGAGCAGATGGCTGATCAGTTTGATCTGTTCGGGTGCGCAGTCGATGACACGATCGGCGCGACCGATCACGCCCTGCAATCCTTCCAGCTGGATGCGGTTTTCTTTCGGCGGCTCGGGCAACAGATCGCTGCGAATGATCCCCACTCGACCGTCGGCGTCGATCTCGCCGTTGCAAATCGCCTCGGCCAAGTCACCCGAGCGAGCGACCAGGTATTGGGAACGTTCGCCGAGGGCGGCGTCGATCATCGGCGCGATTTCGGTGTTGGCCGTCACCAGGTCCGCGACCATGCCTTCGATCGAATCGACCAGCGGATGATCGGGCGCCGTCACTTGATCCAACACCCCCAGCACGCCGCCGGAAACCCCTTCGTTTCGTTGCTGCAGGTCTTCCAGGACGAGGTAGCGTTGACGGATGCCTTCCAGTCGCGTCCTCAACGCGGCCGTCTCGCCACTGCGGCGGTCCAGCGTGCGGCGATGTTCGTTCGTCTTGACTTCGGCTGCACGCACGTCGGCCTTGGCCGTCTCGATGGTCCGCTTCAGCGACTCCACGCGTTTGGCCCACTCGACGTCATCCGACTTGGCGGACTGCAACGACTCGGACGCCTCGGCAACTCGCTTGGTCAGGTTGACCAACAGCCGGCCATATTCGGACAACCGCGATTGAATGCGTTCGCGACTCGATTCCAGTTCGGCGACCTTGCGCAATGCCGCCAAGTGGTTTCGCTGCGTCGCGTCGCGCTGCTGCACGATCTCATCGGTCTCAACTTGGATCTTGTTGCGTTTCGCCTCGACTTCGGCACTCCGCTGACGGACCGATTCCAAGTCCCGCTCGCTCGCCAGGACACGCTCGGACGCGTCGGCCAACTCGGCCGCTGCTTTTTGCGCTTGTGATCGAAGCGACCGGACGCGCCGCAAGGATTGAGAAATTGAAAACCGCAGGTCGGACACCGAGGCTTGGTCGGCATCCTTACGGCCGTCGAGGGACGCGACACGGCCCAGCGTCTCACGTCGCTCGGATTCCAATGCCCGCGCCGAGTCGGCGATTTTTTGCAACTGTAGATCCGCCGCCTGCCGACGCGTCGTCATCTCTTCGCGTTCGGCCTGCAACTGGTTGAGCCGATCGTTGGCGACCTCCAACTCCGCGTCACACTGGGCGACTTCTTCGTTCAGATTGGTCCAATCATTCCATGCCACGACGGTGCGCAGTTCTTTGAGACGTTCGCTCGCTTGGCGATACCGCTCGGCCTTAGTCGCCTGGCTACGCACGCTCCTCAGCCGCGTGCCGACCTCTTCGACGATGTCGCTCAGCCGCGTCAGATTGGACTGCACCCGAGCCAGTCGTCGCTCCGCTTCCAGTTTCTTGGCTTTGAAGCGACTGATCCCGGCCGCCTCCTCAAAGATCGCGCGGCGATCCTTGGCGTTGGCCTGCAGCATTCGATCGACCTTCCCCTGCTCGATCAAACTGTAGGCGTCGATCCCAATTCCCGTGCCGCGGATCAAATCTCGAACGTCCTTTAGCCGCACCGATTGTTTGTTGATCAGGTATTCGCTTTCGCCGCTGCGATACACCCGGCGGGTCACGTGGACCTCGGGGGCGTCGACCGGCAAATTGCCATCGGCGTTGTCGAAAATGATCGTGGCCTCGGCGGCACCCGCTGCCGGACGGGTCTGGGACCCCTTGAAGATGACGTCTGACATCTCCTTGCCGCGGAGACTTTTGGCGCTCTGCGACCCCAGCACCCACTTCATCGCGTCGACGATGTTCGATTTACCGCTGCCGTTGGGGCCGACGACCACCGTGATCCCGTCGGGGAAATCAAAGCGCGTACGATCCGCGAAGCTTTTGAAGCCGGCGAGTTCGAGAGCTTTGAGCATACGGGAGCAGAGAGAGGAAGTCGGGAAGGCGGGAGCAGCAACCTGCTTGCCAAAGTGGGGTAAGCATCCTGCTTGCCAATCAGACGACAACGCAAGCTGGAAGCGTACGCCACGTCGGAAGCTGGAAGCTTCTGGCGCGACGCAAGCTGGAAGCGTACGCCACGTGGGATGCTTACGGCACGCGGCCGGATGACCCCTTAAGAGTAGATAAAACGGCGGGTTGGGGATAGCTGGTTTGCCGGTAAACCACGGGATCGAGGGGCGCCGGAGACCGAATTCGGCTTGCGACTCGGCAGACTAATTCGGTAACCCCGATTATTCCGATTGTACCGGCAAATATGCATAGCGAATCCTCTGAAACCGACTCGAAACAACGCCTGGACAAACGGCCAGGTGCCTCCGCTGCGCGCGGGGCCAAAGCGTCACCCGGACACCAAGCACACCCTCCATGGAGCTTTGCAGGACTCGCTCCTGTATTCCTGGTTGGGGAGGGGGAAGCGTTGCTGGGCATGCAAAACCAGTTACGAAACAACCCTCCCTCAGGGAGGGTCGAGCGAAGCGAGGGAAATTCAAGAAATAACCCTCCCTCAGGGAGGGTCGAGCGAAGCGAGGGGAGGGCTTCCGTTGCCGAACATCCGCCGTCGCCGGTCACGTTTCCGTCGCAGCAACCCTCCCCGCGTCGTCGTAAACTCCTCCGCGACCCTCCCAGAGGGAGGGTGACTTCCATTTTGTGCTCGAGGTTCCCAGGGGGACGCTTGCAAAACCCCACACGCATCGATTCAAGAACCAACCCTCCCTCAGGGAGGGTCGAGCGCAGCGAGGGAAATCTAAGAAATAACCCTCCCTCTGGGAGGGTCGAGCGCAGCGAGGGGAGGGCTTCCGTTGCCTGGTTCCTGCTCCTGCTCCTGTTAACGACGATTCCGGACACATGCGCCGCCCCCCCGGAAGAAACGCCGGCCACGATTGCGCACGTCAGGGATGCCCGCGATCAGGGAGACTTTCGATCCGCGACCGAATTGCTCTGCGAACTCGCCGAACAGTCCGACGCCGATTTCTCGGTGGATTATGTGCTGTTGGCCCGGGCGGCGAAGGGACAGTTAGACGCCAAGCAGATCGACGAGCTGTATTTGAAGGCGGTTCGTTCGCTGTCCCGCCACCCGCCGGATGCCGAGTCTGTCGCCCGACGTCTGCTGATTCGCACGTCGGCCGCCAATCACTTTGCCGCCACCGGTCAAGACGATCAGGTCGCCAAAGTTCTGGTCCCGGCCTTCGATGAACTGTCCACCGTCGCCGCTCCACCGCCGCCCGCCAACACGCTGCAACCGCTGGTCAAGCTCGCGATGCGGGCGGCCTGGTCGGCGCTGAACCAACAGCGTCCTGCCGATGCCGAAGCTCTCTACGGCAGGATCGTCGACTGCGCCATGCGAACCGGCTGGGACGACGCGGTCGATAACGATCGCGCTTTGGCGATGCTGGGCTTGGGTTGGGCGACTGCGATGCAGCCCGATCGAATGCCTGACGCTGCAGAGCGTCTGCAGGAATTCATTGACGCCTACCCCTCGCACGCCGACGCCGCCAGCGCGGCGGCCATGCGAGTCCAATGCCTGCGCAAGGCCGACGACGATGACGCGGCGGTGCTTGCGATGGCGAACCTGATTCAGCGCTGGCCCTCGAGCCGCGGTGCCGACCAGATCGTGCTGGAGACACTTTCGACAGATCCGCCCGACCCGACATCACCGCTTTGGGATTCCGTCATGCATTGGGTGGTCCAGCAGGGACAACCGCAACAATGGTCGGCGGATTTGATCAGCCATGCGCTGTTGTTCGCCGGCCCGAAGCTGCCGCCGCCACGCTTTGATGACTTGTTGAAACGACTCGCCGCCGAAGACAAAACGGGGCAGCGGATTGCTGTCTTGCTGCATGATTCAGCGGAACGGGGAAGCCCTGGGTTTGCCGAACAGATTGCGGCGACGTTGATCTCCGGTGACTTGCTGGACTCAACCACGATGGCGCGCGAGTCGGCTTGCCGGTGGGCCGGAAGAACGGGACGCTGGTCGATGCTGGCATTGGCCGCCGAGTCGACGGGTTTGAACGCAGCGGACGATCGCAGAAGCGTTCACGTCGATCGATTGTTCGCCGAGGCCCTGACGCAAACCGATCGAGGCCAAACGGCGGCCAAGTGGTGGGCGCATGTGGTGGACCATCATGGCGCGACGGATTTCGCGACGTTATTGCGCTGTGCCGAGTCCGCGGTGGCCCATGCCGACGTCGCCGAAGCCGCTCGGAGACTGGAGCGTGTGAGAGCGGCGTTGGGTGAAGAAGCTTCCAAATCGACCGGCGTTCAAATCGCATTGGTGGATCTGCTGGCAGGCGATTTGGCAGTCCGGCAAGTCGACTTGACCGGCGCGCGATCGCTTTACGAACGCGTTGTTCGCAGCCCCGACGCGACACCGACCCTGCGTGGACGTGCTCAATGGATGATCGGCGAAACCCACTTGATGCAGCGCCAGTTTGCCAAAGCGATCGACGACTACCGCAAGGTCGAAGGGCTGGACCCCGGAGGCCCCTATGTGGCGGCGTCGCTGGTTCAAGCCGGCAAGTCGTTTGAGCAATTGGGGCTGACACGCGAGGCCGGAGATTGCTACTCAGCACTGTTAGGCCGTTTCGCCGACAGTTCGTACGCGACCGAAGCACGACGCCGGATGGCGGTTTTGCCAGGCGCCGCCCGGTCTGCGGCCGGTGGTTCCAGCAACGGAAGCCCGCCGAAAGACTCACCGAACGACTCACCTAACGACGCCGCGTCTTACCATTCCCCAAGTTTGCGACGCTGATTCACGCCAATCGATGAAAGATTCTGACTCAAACAAACGGTCGTCCCGAAAATCGCGTTCCATGGTCCAGTTGCGACCCGAACGACGGCCGAGGCGGCTGGCCGGACTGATCTCCCACATTCTGCCCGTGGTCGTCTTAGCCCTCGGCATGCTGTGGTGGATGTCGACGATTAATTTGGCCCAAGCCCAAACGCAACTTGCCCAAACACAGCCGCAATTCAGAAACGGTCAGTTCGGCGGCCAGTTTCAACCGGGCCAATACGGCAACCAACCCCAGTACTCAACGACTCCGGGGCAGCCCGCGTTTCGCACCGCCATGCAACCTGGCGGGGCACAAGGCCAACCGCAGTCGACGCAGGGCGGTATCCCGGCGCTGCCCGCCGAAGGGACTGCGACGGGGCAAATCGGCAGCGACGAAACCGCTGCAGACGACGCCGGTGCGAGTTGGTTTCAAACCCCCGCCTTTGTCAGCAAAGTCATGACGGGCGGTTGGTTGATGCTGCCGCTGGCGATCTGTTCGCTGGTCGTCTTGTCACTGTCTTTGGAGCGTCTGATCGCACTTCGCCGCAGCCGTGTGATCCCACGCCCGTTCGTGCGTCGTTTCACCGAATGTGTCGAAGATGGTGTGCTCAGTTATGACGAAGCGACGGAGCTGTGCAAAGAGTTTGACTGCCCGGTCAGCGAGGTCTTTCGAGCGGCATTGCGTCGCTGGGGTCGGCCGATGTTTGAAATCGAACAGGCCGTGATGGACGCCGGCGATCGGGTTTCCGACGGACTAAAAAAATACCTGCGTGTCTTTCACGCGATCAGCAACGTCGCTCCCTTGATCGGTTTGCTGGGCACCGTGATCGGCATGATCGACGCCTTCGAAGTGATCAGCGACCAGAATTCGATCGGACGCCCCGAAACACTCGCCAGCGGAATCAGCATGGCGCTGATGACCACCGCCGGTGGACTCGCCGTCGCCATCCCTGCCTATCTGGCGTACATGTATTTCAGCAGCAAATCGGATCGCTACCTCGGCGAAATCGAAAAACTTTGCCAGCGTGTGATCGACTGCATCTCCGCCGAAGGTCTTGAAGACGCCGGATCCCAACGCAACAAAAAACGAAAAGCCGCCTAACCAAGTGGAGTAAGCATCCTGCTTGCCCAAGTGGGATAGGCTTCCAGCCTGTCTTCCGCCACCCCAACGCAAGCTGGAAGCTTACGCCACCCCACTCGCAAGCTGGAAGCTTACGCCACCCCGAACGCAAGCTGGAAGCTTACGCCACCTCATTCGCAAGCTGGAAGCTTACGCCACTTGATCGCAAGCTGGACGCTGACGTGACGGATAGAATCTCATGGCCAAACGAAACCGATCCGACGACGACGTGACGATTAACTTGACGCCGATGATCGACGTCGTGTTCTTGCTCGTTATCTTTTTCATGGTCGGCACCAAATTCAGCGAATCGGAAAGCCGGATCGATGTCTCGGTGCCGTCGGTCGGTCCGATGCATGCAATCTCACGTGTGCCCGATGAACGGGTCGTTGAATTGACGGCTGATGGAAACGTGTTGCTCGACGGGCAGGTGGTCAACAACGAACAGCTTGCCGAAATCTTGGCGTCGCAATATGCCCAGTACCCCGATCTGAAAGTCGTCGTGCGGGCCGATAGCGCGGGGACGTTGCAAGGATTTGCCGAAACGATCCACACCGTCCGTCGGTCGGGCGTCGCCCAAATCGGGATCGCGGTCAAAGTGGATGCGGGCGGAGGCGGAGGAATGCTCCGTTGAATCTGATCAGTCAAATCACGGGGCTGTGGGACGATCCGCGACTGATCTACGCCGTCGCCATCGCCGCAGTCGTTTTGTTGGCGATCACGATCTGGCTGTTCCGTCGGGCCAAACGCGAGGGACGCGCCGCTGGAACCATCTGCCTGGTCCTGTCGGTGGCCCTGCATGCGGTGCTGATTTATTTGGTGCCGTACCAGGCACAGGATGACGGCGGATCGTCGGCGCAGGAAGTCGATCCGACCACAAACGGTGTCGAATCCCTGACGTTCTCGACCTTCGATCCAGACCTGACGGTCGACGACGCATCCGGCGACGTGGACACACCGTCGATCGAGCCGTTGCCCGTCGCCGAATTGCAAGACCTGCTGGCCGAACCGTTCGACGAACCCGTCATGGAGGATTCAAGCGCCGACGTCGATCCGCCGGACCAGCTTGAGTCACCCGCCGAATCGCCGCCTGCGCCCGAATCATTGGCAAGCGTCTCGTCGAGCGACTTCAGTCCCGCGCTGGAGCAGATCACACAAGACCTCGATGCATCGCTCGACCAGTTGTTGCAATCGCAACTGGAACTGGCCGAGAGTGCAGTCGCGGCGGAGATTCCTGACGAGTCGGCGATGGTTGCCGCAGCGACACCGGAACCAACGCAACACGTTCCCGATGCGATGCCACCCCAAGACGCCGCGGCGCCGATCGCTCCGGCGCCAAAACCGATCGAGCCCTCGGAGCCGAGTCCGCCCGTCGCGACCACCCGTTCCGCCGCCGCCGTGGTTCCCGGATCCGAACAAGCCGACTTCGCCAACCGGGTTGGCGCGGCGAAGCAACTGGCGATCGCACAGACCGGCGGCGACGCGCGGACCGAAGCCGCAGTGAAAGCGGCGCTACGGTTTTTGGCTGCGGCGCAGCGTCCCGATGGTGCCTGGGATCCGCAGGCGTCCGGAGCCGGTGAAGATCGCATGCCGTTGGGAGAACGGCGACCGGGCGCGGGCAGCAAGAGCGCGACGGGACTGACCGGACTCTCGCTACTGGCGATGATGGGGGCCGGAAACACGCATCTCTCCGGCGACTACGCCGAGAATGTCTATCGAGGGTTGGCGTATCTGATTCGGACCCAGCACCCCGATGGATCACTCAGCGGCAACGCGACGGTCTACGCCGCCAGCTATTGTCATTCGATGGCCGCGCTGTCACTTTGCGAAGCCGCGGTGATGACGCAAGACAAGTCCGCGATCGAATCGTCCCGCCGCGCGATCGCCCACACCGTTCGCATGCAGCACCCGGTCACGGGAGGTTGGCGTTACACGCGTGGCGATCCAGGCGATCTTAGCCAACTGGGCTGGCAAGCGATGGTGCTCGACGGAGGCAAACGGGCGGGGATCACGATCGAGCGGGATACCGTGGCGGGCGTCGCCAGGTTCTTGCGCAGCGTTCGCGCCGGTCGCGGCGGGTTGGCATGCTATCGGCCCGGCGAAGCGATCAGCCGAACGATGACGGCTGAAGCGTTGGCGACGCGGTTGCTGATCGGCGAAGACGTTCCGCAAGCGGAGATCGACGAAGCAGAACGGTATTTGCTGGAGTCGTTGCCGGGAACGCGGCAAGACAATTATTACTACTGGTACTACGCCACGCTGGCGCTGCATCAATTGCAAGATGAAGCGTGGCAGCGCTGGAACGCGGCACTCAAAGACCGCTTGTTGGCGACGCAACGCGGCGACGGAAGCTGGCCGGCCGACACCGTCTGGGGTGGCTACGGAGGCACGGTGTACACGACTGCGATGGCAACACTGTGTCTGGAATCCTACTACCGCCACGCCATCCGCAACTCCAACGGCCGCATCGCCACCCGGCCGTAACCGGAGACGGCAGAAAAATGGCGGGCAAAAAAATGCATCCCGCTGACATCCCAGCACGTGGCGTCAGCCAGTGGCGTGACTATTCAACAGTGGGATAGGCTTCCAGCCTGTCATTCCCGGCACCGACAGGCTGGAAGCCTCTCCCACGTGGCCCGCGCCGCTCGCGCACGCATCCCGCTGATGCAACACATCATTCTGCCCCGAATCATTCTGCCTCCCCCACTCCTTGTCTCCTTGTCTCCCACTCTCCTCCTCTCCCACTCTCCCTCACTTCCCCTCCAACTCCGCCACCCGCTTCTCCAGCAACTCCACACGCTTCGTCAACCGAATCACAATCTGCCTCAAGTCATAGTCATTCATCTGCGGCTTGGATTTTTGTTCTGGATGAAACGGATTCGGCGGCGGTGCACCCACGGCCGGTTCCCACGCCTCAAGCTGTTCCTGGATCGCTGCGATCTTCTTGTTGACCAAGGGCAACGACGGGTGCTTGGAGCCCATCGAGTCGCGGCTGCGTTTAAGCATCCGAAGCTCTTCGGCCAGTTGTCGTCCGCGTTCGGTCAATAGTGCCGCACGAGGGACTTCGTCGGCTGATCTTGCCGCTTTCGAATCTCCCTTTTCCGACGGCCCCGTTTGGGCGCTCAGCTGATCGGCCACACAAACCGCCAGCAGCGCCACCAGCGCGACACCGATCAATGGTTTCAAAACCTTCATGTTCAGTTACCCAAGTTACAAGTGGAAACGATGAGGGCACGCGGTGCATACCCTGACTTGTTCCCGGGCTCCGCCTGGGAACACAATGTCTTGGAGGCTCCGCCTCCCGAGTTCGGGGCGTTCCCAGGCGGAGCCCAACGCCGTGAACGATTTTATCGCGGCAGGGCGCGAGCCCAATGCCACTTACTTTAGCGCTAAAGGTGTTAGCGGAACGGCGCGAGCCGTCCGGTCGCGCTTCAAAAACATCGTGAAAGACCGGAGGGCTCGCGCCCTACCGCTAACAAA
>NZ_NTFY01000057.1 GCF_002289565.1 Rhodopirellula sp. SM50
TGATCGCCTTTGGCGAACCGAACCGAGTGAATCTTGATCCACCACGGAACAAGAACGACCAAAGTCTTAACCGGCACAACGCATGAAATCGTGGGCATTCTGCACAGCCCAGGCGGAGCCTGGGAACGAGTCGCGACATGACATTTAGCGATGGATCGACCAGACAATCGGCATGCACAGCATGCCCTACCTCGCTCTGCTCGTCGCTAACAGCTAAAAGCTAACAGCTAACAGCTACCAAATTCGCACGCGGTCCTCGGGAGCCAGGTACAACTCGTCGTCTTCGCTGACCTCGAAGGCTTCGTACCAGGCATCCATGTTGCGGACGATTCCGTTGACGCGAAACTCGCTGGGGCTGTGGGGATCGACGTTTAGTCGCCGCACCAATTCGGGGTCGCGATACAGCCGTCGCCAGATTTGTGCCCAGCCCAGGAAGAATCGCTGGTCGCCGGTCAAGCCGTCGATAACCGGAGCGGGGGAGTCGCCCAAGGACAAGCGATAGGCGGCATAGGCCACACTCAACCCGCCCAAGTCGCCGATGTTTTCGCCCAGCGTCAACTCGCCGTTGACGTATTTCCCTTCGATCGCTTCGAAACCGTTGTACTGCTCGATCAGACCGCCGGCGCGTTTCTCGAACTCCGCCCGGTCTTCTTCGGTCCACCACATCCGCAGGTTTCCGTTGCCGTCAAACTTGCTGCCCTTGTCATCGAACCCGTGGCTGAGTTCGTGACCGATCACGGCACCGATCCCGCCGTAGTTGACCGCATCATCGGCAGCCAAGTTGAAAAAGGGCGGCTGCAAGATTGCCGCGGGAAAGACGATTTCATTCATCGTCGGGTTGTAGTAGGCATTGATCGTTTGCGGGGTCATGTGCCATTCGTTGCGATCGATCGGACCGCCCAGCTTGTTGAGGTCACGCTCGTATTCAAACCGGGCCGAGGCCAACAAATGGTCGCCGAGTACGCCGTCGCCGATCTTCAGTTTTTCGTAGTCCTTCCACTCATCGGGGTAGCCGATTTTGGTCGTGAACTTGGACAGTTTTTCGAGCGCCTGTTTCTTGGTCCCTTCGCCCATCCAGTCGCGTGACTCGATGCGGCCTCGGAAGGCACGAATCAAGTTGTCGACCAATTCGTTCATCCGTTTCTTGGCGACGGGTTTGAAGTGTTTTTCGACGTACAACTGGCCGACCAGTTCGCCCAGCACGCCGCCGGTGACGTCCACACCGCGTTTCCACAGTGGTTGCTGGACGTCGATTCCGCTGATCGCCGTGTCGTGGAAATCGAAATGGCGTTTCTCGAGTGCTTCGCTCAGCCCCGACGCCGAACCGTCGATCGTGTGGTAGGTGAAGTAGTCTTTCCATTGCTCGATCGAAAACTCGTCAAACAACTCCGCCAACGCTTCGATGTAGGACGGTTGGCGGACGACGACGGTATCGAGGGCATCGATCCCCGCGGCTTGGGCGTAATCGAACCACTTCATCGTCCCCAACATCGCATCGATTTCGGCATGCGTTCGTTGGTTGTAGGTGGCGATCGGATCACGATTTTCCGTTTTCGTCCAATGAATTTTGGCGATCCTGGTTTCGATGTCGACAATCGATTTCGCCGCCGCCTCGGGGGCGGGGTGATCGACAAACCGCAGCAGATCGGCGATGTAGGTGTGCAGCTTTTGACGCAGCTCGACGTAACGTTCTTCGTCCAGCAAGTAGTAGTCACGGTCGGGCAGCGACAGGCCCGATTGCGTCACGTAAACGGTGTAGGCGTCGCTGTTTTTGGCGTCGATGGACACATAGGGCACCAGCGGTGCTCCGATGCCGGCGCGGCGCAGTGAGCCGATCGTGGTTGCCAGCGAGGTTTGTGAATCGACCGCCGCGATTTCCTCCAGCAACGGTTCGATCGGGCGGAGCCCTGCGGCGTTTCTCGCTTCCACGTCGAGCACGCTGCCGTACAAATCGCCGACTTTCTGTTTCGGTGTGCCCGGCGCCGCCTTCGATTCGGCCGCCTGTTCGATCAGCGTTCGAACTTGGGCTCGCGTGTTGTCATCCAGAACGGTAAAGATGCCGTAGTTCGATTTATCCGATGGGATCTCCGTTTCGGTCAACCAACGATCATTGGCATAGCGATAGAAATTGTCACCCGCAGCGACCGAATCGCTGAAGATGGACAGGTCGATGCCGGAGACTTTTTCGGCGGACTTCTCTTCAGCGACAACAGGCGAGAACGAGGCACAAGCGGCGAGCGTGACGACCGACAAACTCTTGGCGAAAAAACGCATCGGGAACTCCGTTTACGGGACAAGTCGGGGTGCAAGGATTGCGACGGCTGATTCTACGCATAATCCCGGCCAGGTCGTACCCGCACGACTGGGTGCTGCCCCGGAATTCCGACGCACGCGTTGGTGTCCAGCCTTCAGGCGTTTCCTACTCGCTGCGAAGCAGCGAAACGACCGGCAAAAGCCCAATCCCGCTCAGTAAACCGCGAAAACGGGGTCAGGAGTCAATAGCCGGAACGGCCCTACGGGTGCTTCGCACGATTGACTCCTGACCCCCTTTTCGCTCGCAGGACTTTAGGGACAGAGCCTAGCGCCAAACGGCTGATTAACGATTGAGATCAGCCGGTTCGCGCCGGCGCGAGCGGCACCTCCGCTTGTCTTAGCCTGCCGGTATACTCTGCTATGCCGACCACCCAGCGATGGCGGTCCCAAGTCCTGCGGGTACGATAGTGAAACGAAGCCTTTCGCGCTCGAGGGGCGATTGTATTAGCGGATGCAATATCCGGGCTAAAGGCCAATACCGCTAAGTTAAGCTCGACGGGGAGGCCCGGACGCTGGCGCGAACCGGCTGATATCAATCGTTTATCAGCCGTTTGGCGCGAGCCTACGGGCCCCGAGTTGAGGAAACCACGCTTAACTTAGCGGTATTGGCCTTTAGGCGTTTCCCGGTCGCTGCGGAGCAGCGAATTGGGCGGCTAAAGCCTGCACCCCAGCGCATGTTGGTGTCCAGCCTTTAGGCGATTCCCACTCGCTGCGGAGCAGCGAATCGGCGGTTTATGCCGCGCGTCGTTGTGGCTGATCGCCGGGGGCGAGGAACCGGCTGATCGCCTTGATCGTGCGTTCGCTCGCGCCGCGGTGTTGTTCGACGACCTGCTTGGCAGCGCGGCCGAGCGAATCGGCTGCCGGGATGTCGGTCAAGCAACGCTCGAGGAATGATTCTAATTCGATCGGGTTGGCCACCCGCACCGCGCCACCGGCATCGAGCAGTCGCTCGGCGATGTCGGTGAAGTTCCGGGTGTCCGGACCAAAGGCGATCGCATTGCCGTAGCCGGCCGGTTCAAGCATGTTTTGTCCCCCGCGGTCACCGAAGGTGCCGCCGACGGTGGCGATCTGACCGACGCCCCACCAGTGGCGCAGTTCACCGATGGTGTCGATCAAGAGGACTCGATCGGCGGTCCATTTCAAATCTTTCAACGAACCGTCCCGCGAGCGACGGTGCGCGAGCAGCCCTTCGGCATCGATCAATTGCGCCACGCGATCAAACCGTTCGGGGTGGCGTGGCACCAGGATCAACCGCAGTTCGGAGTGCCGCCCGCAGAGCCGTCGGTAGACGTCCAACGCCATTTTTTCTTCGCCGTCTTGCGTGCTGCCGACGACCCAGACCATGTGCCAGGGATCGCTGCCCGCCCATCTCGCTCGCGACTGCACCTCGACGCATTCGCGCGATTGCGGGGCATCGTCAAACTTGAGCGAACCGCTGATGGCGATGCGTGACCGTGGCGTCCCGCAGGCGACAAAACGGTCTGCCGAAGATTCGTCTTGGCATTGAACGCTGCTCAGTGATGTAAAGATCGGTCGCGTCAGCCAGCCGAATCGTTGATAGCCGGCGGCGCTGCGTTGGCTCAACCGCCCATTGATGACGATCACATCGGTGTTTCGCTGTCGAGCGGTTTGGATCAGGTTTGGCCAGAGTTCCAGTTCGGCGAGCACCAACAGCTTCGGCTGAAGACGGGCCAGGGTGCGTTTCACCGCCCACGAAAAATCGAGCGGGCAGAAGAACACGCGGTCGGTTCCGAATCGCTGGACCGCCAGGTCGTATCCGGTGTCGGTGCTGGAACTGATCACGATCGACGTCTGGGGGAACTGTGTCTGCAAACGCTTGACGAGCCCGCCGAGCAAATTGACTTCGCCGACGCTGACCGCGTGCAGCCAAATGCATTCCGCCGTTGGGGATTCGCCGCGCAGGCGACGCGCGTCGGGAGCTGATAGGCCCAGTAGTTTCTGTCGCCACCCGCGGCGGTAGCGTCCGTGCCGGATTCGGCGATACAGAATCCACGGTGAGAGTGCCGTGAGCGCGATCAGGTAGACAGCGTTGGCGAACATTGGAGATTCCGTTCTCGGGTCGTGGCGTTCCGAGGCGGAGCCTCGGAACGAGATCGGCTGGGGAGTTGGTCTCGTTCCCAGGCTCTGCCTGGGAACGGGCTAATCGGAAGGCTCCGCCTTCGGGTTGGCTGCTGGGTGAGGCGGAGCCTCAGGGTATGGCGTTCCAAGGCGGAGCCCCGGAACGAGACTGGCTGGGGAGTTCGATTCGCTACTTCCTCAGGCAGCAATTCTTGTATTTCTTGCCGCTGCCGCAGGGGCAGGGATCATTGCGACCGATTTTGACGCCGGTGTTTCGAATCGGCTCGGGCTTGGCGTCGGTTTGCTGGTTGCTCGCTTCGGCGGCCTGCTGTGCGGCCGTTTGGGTGGCGGCCTTGGTCGCGGTGGCGGTGCCCGCTTGGCTGCTGACCGAGTGCACTTCATCGTGTCGTGCTTTGGCGTCGACCCAGGTGCTGCGGATGAAGTCTTGGTTGAACGATTCCATGCGGAAGATCAATCCGGTGACTTGTTCACCGACCGATTCCCACATGTGGTCGAACAGACGCATGCCTTCGCGTTTGTATTCGACTTTGGGATCCAGTTGGGCATAGCCTTTCAATCCGACGCTGCTGCGAAGGTGGTCCATCGTCAGCAGGTGATTTTTCCACACATCGTCGACGATGTTCAGCAGAATCTGGCGTTCCATGCGTCGCATTTCGGGATGGAAGCGATCATCGACGGCACCGTCGACGGCCAGGGTGAGTTTTTCGCGATTCATCCGCGCCAGGTCTTCCGCTTCGATCGAGGCCCCCAAGTCGCTTTTCATCCAAGCGGCGAGGGTTTCCAATTTGTCGGTGCCACTGGCTGCGACCGCGGCGGTCGTATCATCCTGGACATCACCGAACACGTTTTGGACCATCTCATCGGCTTTGGCGTACATGGCGCCGGCGGCGTCGCTGGTTTCGCGGCTGAACTGGATCAGATGAGCTTTCAGGTCGTCACGGTTCAGCGGTACTTCATCGATGTCGACCGCTTTCTCGAATCGACGCTTGATCCAGCCGACCAGGTTTTCGCGATCCAAGATGACTTGAGCACCTTGCTGGACGGTGAATTGCGAGATACCGGCGAGCGCCGGGTATTCGGTTTCTTTTTCGGCGTATGCTTGTTCGGCGCGTGAGACCAACGCCTTGGTGACCGCACGCCGATCTTCGACATCGCGAAACTCTTCGGGGGTGGTTTCGATTCCGAACCGGTGTCGCATCCAACCGCAAAGGACGCGGAGTCCGTAGTCGGCATCGAGGAACGGTTCGCCTTCGCTGAGATCAACTTTTTCGATGGCTTGATGGCTCTTCTCGATCAGGGTGTTGATCAGCTCATCACGTTCCATCTTTTTCAGTTGATGGTCTTGATAGTTGGTGCCCAGGGAGGTGTTGCACCATTTGGCGAGCGCCTGCCAGTTCCATTCGTCCTCCATGCCTTCGGGCAGGTTTTCTTCGACCGTTTCTTCGACCGTGACTTCGGCGGCTCGCTCGGCTTGTTCGCGGGCGTAGCTGGTGGCCATGGAGATTTCCATGTTTTGGAAATCTTTGGGATCCAGGGTGCAGCCGAGTTGGGCGCCGGCGAAGGCGGCGAAGGTCTCGGCGCCGTAGCCTGGTTCCAAGAACGTTTCGACCTGTTCTTGGATCTGGGATCGAATCAGATCCAAAATCATCGTCCGAGAGCTGTGGCCGTCGAGCAGGTTTTGGCGATAGCGATAGACGCGTTTTCGTTGCTCGTCCATGACCTCGTCATAGTCCAGCAGACTCTTTCGCATTTCAAAGTTGCGTTCTTCGACTTTCTTTTGGGCGGCAGCGATTCGGCGGGTGACGAGCTTGGACTCCAGCGGCTCGTCCTCTCTCATGCCGATCCGTTCCATCATGTTCTTGACCCACTCGCCGGCGAAGATCCGCATCAAGTCGTCTTCGAGGGACAAGAAGAAGCGGCTCGAGCCGGGGTCGCCTTGGCGTCCGCAACGTCCGCGAAGTTGCAGGTCAATGCGTCGTGATTCGTGACGTTCGGTTCCCAGCACGTACAACCCGCCGAGTTCGCGGACGTGTTCGCCCTGCTCGCTCATGCCTTCGGCTTTGTCGATCGATTCGACCAACTCATTCCATTCGTCGTCGGGAACGTCCAGACGGGTCGCGTACTTGTGTTGCAGTTGGGCCCAGGCTTTGGTTTCGGGGTTACCGCCGAGGATGATGTCGGTACCACGACCGGCCATGTTGGTCGCGATCGTGACGGCGTATTTTCGTCCGGCTTGGGAAACGATGTCGGCTTCCCGTTCGTGCTGCTTGGCGTTGAGCACTTCGTGTTTGACGCCGCGGCGTTCGAGCAACAGGCTCAGTTTTTCGCTCTTCTCGATGCTGACGGTACCGACCAGGACGGGACGTCCGGCATATTCGATCGAGGTGATCTTTGACTTGGGGATCGTGTCAGCGGTCTTTTCACCCTTGCCGATGAATTTGACTTGGTCGCTCTGTTCCTCGGTGATTTCGCCCCATCGTTCGGTTCCGTCTTTCAGGCCCACGACGTCCCACTTGTTGGTCCGTTCGATCTCTTCGGCGAGCGCTTTGTATTTGAATTCTTCGGTCAGGTAGATGACATCGGGATGTTCGATCCGTTGCAAGACGCGGTTGGTTGGGATCGCAATCACGTCCAGCTTGTAGATCTTCCAGAACTCGTTGGCCTCGGTCATCGCGGTGCCGGTCATGCCGGACAGCTTCTTGTACATCTTGAAGATGTTTTGCAGCGAGGCGGTGGCAAAGGTCTGGGTTTCCGGTTTGATCGGAACGTTTTCTTTGGCTTCGACCGCTTGGTGCAACCCGTCGCTCCATTGCCGGCCGTCCATCAAGCGACCGGTGAACTCGTCGACGATCACGATTTGGCGATCTTTGACGACGTAATTGACGTCCAACTTGTACAGGTAGTGGGCCTTGAGCGCGTTGTCGATCAGGTGCGGCCATTCCATGTTGCCGGCGGTGTAGAAGCTTTCGACGCCGGCGAGTCGTTCGGCTTCGCGGACACCCTCGTCGGTCAGCGTGACGTTGTGCTGTTTTTCGTCGACGGTGAAGTGTTCTTCTTTTCGCAGGGCTCGTGCGACGCGGTCGGCGTCGGCATAGCGCCCCAGATCCATCTCACTGGGGCCGCTGATGATCAACGGCGTCCGCGCCTCGTCGATCAGAATATTGTCCACTTCGTCGATGATCGCGTAGTTCAGCGGGCCTTGGCATTGCTGAGCTTCGGGCGGAAAACGGTCGTCGCCTTGGGCGGCCGGCCGCATGTTGTCGCGCAAGTAGTCGAAGCCGAATTCGTTGTTCGTTCCGTAGGTGATGTCACAGCGATAGGCGGCCTGTTTTTCGCCGGTCGACATCCCCGATTGGATCGCGTTGACCGTCAGGCCCAGATTCATGTACAGCGGCGCCATCCATTCCATGTCACGGCGGGCCAGGTAATCGTTGACCGTGATGACGTGAACGCCTTTGCCTTCGAGCGCGTTGAGATAGGCCGGCAGTGTCGCGACCAGCGTTTTTCCTTCACCGGTGACCATTTCGGCGATGTTGCCCTGGTGCAGCACCATGCCGCCGATCAGCTGGACGTCGTAGTGACGCATGCCCAGGAAGCGTTTTCCGCCCTCGCGACAGACCGCAAACGCCTCGGGCAAGATGTCGTCCAAGCTCTCGCCGTCACGGATCCGTTTTCGGAACAGTTGCGTCTGTTCACGCAACTCGTCGTCAGTCATCGCCTCATATTTCGGCTCCAGCGCCGTGATCTCCTCCGCTTTGGCCTGAAGTGCGGTGACTTGACGAGCGTTGGCCGATCCGAACACGGACGTGATCGCACGTTCAAAGGAGCTGAGGGCACCGCCGAAGACTGCGCCGGTGACATCTGCCAGGGTTTCAAAAAACGACATCGCTGAATCGCTTAGTAAGTTTCTATGTATGTTTCGCCGCGAGCCTACAGATTCGCCCGCAAGAGAGTCAGATTGGCAGCGCAATGGCCCCCACGTCTAGAGCAGCCAATTTGGGGCCAATCCGACGAACGTCCAAATTTACGCTCCGCTCTGGGGACATTACTGGGCACACCCCGGATCGGACAGGAGAAGCTAAATGCTTTGGGGGGCTTAGGTTAGGTTTTTTGATCGATCAGGTCAACGGTGATCGTTGATGCACCGCAGACAAATGGCGGCGACGTTCTTTTCGCGGCTAACGAATTTTCAACTTGGCGGCTAAACTGTCCGCCCTGACTAGTATTTTGCCCCTCCCGCCCATTCATTCATGATCGATCAGAACCCCTCCGGCGAGCGATTGCGCGTCGCCATCGGCGGCGACCACGCCGGCTACCCGCTCAAACAGGTGGTCGTCCAGCAGCTTGCGACCGAACCCTATGCGACAATGGTCGGCAACGTCATCGACTGCGGCACCGACAGCACGGCGCGGTGCGACTACCCGGATTTCGCGATCGCGGTTTCACGCGAGATCATTTTGGGGAACGCCGACCGCGGTATCGTGGTCTGTGGCAGTGGGGTAGGGGTGAGTGTCGCGGCGAACAAAATTCCCGGGATTCGGGCTGCGATCTGTCACGATACCTATTCGGCCCATCAGGGGGTCGAGCACGATGATATGAACGTGTTGTGCATCGGCGGACGGATCATCGGCAGCGAACTGGCCCTGGAAATCGTTCGCGCGTTTTTGGGAGCGCGCTACACGCCGGGCGAACGCCACCAGCGTCGTTTGGACAAAGTCATGGAAATCGAGGCCCAGGGACGCGACGCGTTGGGGCTTTAGCGGAATGATTGTGGGATAGGCTTCCAGCCTGTCAATCGACAGGCTGGAAGCCTATCCCACTTGGTGCTCCTGACAGGCTGGAAGCCTATCCCACTTGGCGCTCCCGATAGGAACAATCATGGAAATTCTTGGTGGACCTTACTTTGGTGTCGCGGGCGCGGGCGAATCCCATGGCCCGGCGGTGACGACCATCGTGTTCGGTTGTCCGGCCGGGCTGATGATCCGACGCGACCAAGTCCAAGCGTTCTTGGATCGCCGCCGCCCCGGGGGCAATAAATACGGCACGCCGCGAAACGAGAAAGACAAGGTCGTCTTTCTCTCCGGCCTGTATCAGACCGATCACGAGGCGTTGCTGGGAGACGCAGCCCGCGGTGAATCAAAAATCACTGTCGAGGTCGAGGGGGCGAGTTTTCAATCCCAAGGCTACGAGGCGGGGTACACCACCGGCGAGCCGATCGCAGCGATGGTGCTGTCGACCAGCAAGAAGTCGGGCGACTACACACAATTCATCGGCCCCAAGGGTCAGGTCCGGCCCGGTCATACGGATCTGGTGAAGTATCACAAGTCGCGTGGATTCGTCGATGTCCGCGGCGGCGGGCGCAGCAGTTACCGCGTCACGATCAGTGATGTCGTCGGCGGCAGTATCGCGAGATTGTTCTTGCGACAGACCTTCGGCACCGTGTTGCTGTCCTCGATCGATCAAGTCGGACCGCTGCGGGCGAACGTTTCGCTGGCCGATCGGTGCCAGGCACTGTTGGCCGAACAGGATTCGGTCACGATCGATGCCGACACCATCGCCGCGATGCAGCGAGACATCGACGCTGCGGTCATCCCATCGATCGACGGCGGTTTTGCGTCCGAGGCGGCGGAACTGATCAAAGAGACGCGCAAGTCCGGCGACTCGCTCGGTGCCGGAGTCGAGGTGGTGGCGCTCAATGTGCCGCCGCTGCTGGGAGATCCGCTGTATCAGAGTTTAAAGGTGCGGATCATGGGGGCACTCGGCGGGCTCAACGCGGTCCAGTCCTGCGAGGTCGGAGCGGGCGCGGCTGTGATCGAGCGGGTCGGCAGCGAGAACAACGATCCGATCCGCAGCGGTGGGTATGTCTCCAACACCCACGGCGGTCTGATCGGCGGGATGACCACCGGCATGCCGCTGGTGTTTCGCGTCGGATTCAAACCCACCTCGACGATCAATAAGCCGCAACAGTCGGTCACCAAAGATCTCAGCGAGATCGATTTCCAGCTTGAAAAAGGTCGTCATGACCCCTGCGTCGGTGTCCGTGCCGGCGTGACGCTGGAGTCGCGGATCGCGATCGAGTTGATGAACGCGGCGCTGAGTCAAAAGGCGCAGAGTGTCGGGGAAGGGTTGCCCGGGTTGTTCCGGTAGGGCCCCGCGAGCACCCCGTGGCGTAAGCTTCCAGCTTGCGACTGAGGGCATCGGCAAGCTGGAAGCTTACGACCACCATCAGCCGCGAGTCGCAAGCTGGAAGCTTACGCCACTTCTCTGCCGCCGAGCGGCAAAATGTGACAGACAAATGGCCCGGAGTTGCTAAGATGGGTGCCGTTGATCGCCACCGTTTCCCGCGCCAAGAACGTTTCGTCATCCATGAAAATCAAGTGCCCCGGCTGCGCGTCTCTGCTTCAAATCCCCGACACGGCGGCCGGCAAAGTGGTCAAATGCAAGTGCGGGAAACAGCTTCGCGCACCCGGGGGACCTGCGGCGGCGTCGGCACAGGCTAAGCCGCCGGCCCAGGCACGGCCGGGAGCATCTGCCGCCACACGGGCACCCGCCCAGTCTCGACCGCTCGCCACACCCGCACCGGCGGCGGCAGCCGGATTGTTTGATGAGTTGACCGAAACCGATTTGGCGCCGATCAAAGCGGTACAGATTCCGGGAGCCAAGGTGGCGGTCAAGGCGCCCGGTGCCAACGCAGCGAAAATGCTCAACGAGGCGATTTCGGGGAGCGATCGGCGTGGGGAAGCGTTGGTGATGAAAGGGGAGGCGCCGCGGCCCCCTTTCTTGATCTTTATCGGTTTGATCAACGGACTCTCGGCGGTCTTCTACGGCGGTTTGATGCTGCTGTTTCTCGGATTTGTCAATGCCGAGATGTTAGAGGACATGGACGATGCCATGGCCGACGTGGTTGGGTTCGTCTATTACCTCATTGCCGGAATGCTGGGGTTGATGGCGGCCCTGTCGCTGGCGACCAGCATCTGCTGCTTCTTCCGCGGCAGGGTGTGCTGGTATGTCGTCTTGATCAGCTACGCTTGGGGGCTGGCGTTTAAGATTTTCGAAGTGGCGCAAGAGGCGATGGCAGATGACGTGGAATTCAGCATCATGAAAGGTGTGGGGGGAATACTGATCGGTGCCGGCATCTGGGCTTGGCTGCACGGTGAAAGCGTTCGCGCCTATTACCAAACCGAAGCCGAACCGATCTGGCGCATCGCGTTGATCGATGCGGCCGGGTTCCTGGTCGCCGGAGGGCTCGGCGCGGCGGCATTGTTGATGGGGTAGCGTGGGCTTGTTACCGGGCAGAGCCCTACGCCGTGAACGATTTATTTCCTGTGTTTGACGAGGTTTTAGCGGCAGGGCGCAAGCCCTCCGGTTCTGCATCTTTGCCAACACACCGGAGGGCTCGCGCCCTACCGCTAAAAAATCGTTCACGGCGTAGGGCAGAGCCCGGGATTGAGGACAAAGTGGGATAGGCTTCCAGCCTGTCGATTAGCAATGACAGGCTGGAAGCCTCTCCCACTCGCGCATTGCGTCACCAAACGATCTTGTCGGCGTCGAAGATCGGACCTTCGACGCAGGTGCGTTTGTAATCCCACTGGCCGTCGTCTTGTTTGACTTTGGCGACGCATGAGAAACAGATGCCGATTCCGCAGGCCATTGGGGTTTCCATCGAAACCTGACAATCGACGCCCCGCTCGCGACAAGCATCAGCGACCTTCTCCATCATGATCTCCGGTCCGCACGTGACGACACGTACGGCGGAGGCGTCATCGAGTTGATCCAGCCGAGCGGCCAAGACATCCGGTACCAGCGCCTGTCGGCCTGTGGATCCATCATCGGTGCAGAGCTGGACGTCGAAGTCGGCCTGGCGGAAATCGGGGACGCCGGCGAGTAAGGATTCACGCCGCGCGCCGTAGATCAGTTCCACCTGATTCGCCCAGCCGTTTGGCCGACCAAAGGATTGGCTGCCGATGGCTTCGCGTCCGAGCAGCAACATCGGTGTTTGCCCGATCCCGCCGACGGCCATGATCAGGCGGTCACACGGTCGAGCGGAGAAACCGTTGCCCAGCGGCCCCCACAAGCTGACTTTGGTTCCCAGTGGGCTTTCGGCGCAGGCCGTCGTGAAGCTGCCTTTTTTCAGGTAGATCAAATCGATGTATTTCGGCTTGCCATCCTCGCCCGGCAGCACGTCCCAGATCGCCAGGGCGCGCCCGATCAGCGGTGCATCGACGCCCGCCAAGCGGATCATCACGAATTGGCCGGGAACCGCGATCGATGCGATCGCCGGGGCCGACACTCGCAGCCGATAGGTCGCTTCGGCGATGCACTCGTTTTGCTCCAGCACCGTTTCGTGCTGGACCATCTGGTCGGCGTAAAAATCGGCATGCAGTGCGGACATGGGCGAAGGTCCAGGGGGACGATGGCAGGATTCGATTGTCTCGCCCCTAGCCTAGGAGATCTGTCACTTTTGGCCAATGTGTCGTGCACGAAGGAAACGAGTCGCTGGGAATGGCTGGTGCTGCAGGAGCGGAAGGGCAGAATGATACGGGGCAGAATGATTCGGGGCAGAATGATTCGGGGCAGAATGATACGGTGCCCGATCAGCTCGCGGAGCCGGAATCATGCGGCCACCCCATCATTCTGCCATCCCATCATTCTGCCATCCCATCATTCTGCCATCCCATCATTCTGCCATCCCATCATTCTGCCATCCCATCATTCTGCCATCCCCGTCATTCTGCCATCCCCGTCATTCTGCCATCCCCGTCTCGCCAAGGCCGCCGGCGGGTTTGCTAATCTATAGCACCGCGTTCCCCCCTCTCCAGCCACGCACATTCCGAGTCCCACCGCCATGCCGCGTTTCATCGCTTGGACTTTCGTCATCGTTTCGTTCCTTTCCGCCGGGACGACATCTCAGGCCCAGACGGAAAAATTAAAAACACTCAACGACCACTTCCCGTTCACGGTGCCGGATTCTGTCGACCGCTGGAACGATCGGGCCGATGCGTTGCGCCGTCGTGTCTTGGTCGCCACGGGGCTTTGGCCGATGCCGGACCGCACTGCGTTGCAACCGGTCGTGCACGGCAAGATCCAACGTGACGGGTTCACGGTTGAAAAGGTCTACTTTCAATCGCTGCCGGGGCACTTCGTCACCGGGATGCTGTTCCGCCCTGCGGCAGACAATTCGTTTGGACTGGTCGATGGCAAACGTCCTGCCGTGCTTTCGCCGCACGGACATGGGGGCCGAACAATGCGACTGAGCGACAGCGAGCTGGCCAAACAGATCCAATCCGGCGGCGAGGTCTTTGAGAATTCAGGGCGTTACCCCAAGCTGGCGCGTTGTGCGCACCTGGCACGCATGGGTTGCGTCACGTTGATCTTTGACATGCTCGGCTATGCCGATTCTCAACAGATCGAATTCGAGACCGCGCATCGCCATGCCCAGCCCAGGCCCGAAGAGTCCGATCGCGAGCAGCCGTGTCTGTATAGCATCGATGCCGATTTGAATTTGCAATCGGTGATGGGGCTGCAGACTTGGAATGCCATCCGAGCGTTGGACTTCTTGGCCGAGCTGCCCGATGTGGATCCGAATCGATTGGGCGTGACCGGCGGCAGCGGCGGTGGGACGCAAACGATTCTCTTGGGGGCGATCGATCCACGGATCAAAGTCGGATTTCCCAACGGGATGGTGTCGACGTCCATGCAGGGCGGTTGCTACTGCGAAAACTGCAACTACCTGCGGATCGGGACCGGCAATGTCGAACTGGCTGCCCTGTTCGCACCCAAACCGCAGGGCATGACGGCGGCAAATGACTGGACCAAGGACATGCTGACCGACGGTTTTCCCCAGTTGCAACAACTCTATGCGATGTTGGGCGCCAAGGAAGACGTGATGTGTGGCGACGTGCTCCGGTTCCCGCACAATTACAATTACGTCACCCGCGCGATGATGTATCCCTGGATGGCCAAGCACCTTGGGTTGCCCGCCGATGTGCCGCTGGTGGAACGCGATTTCGAACCACTCAGCGAAGCGGACATGAAGGTGTGGGACGACGACCATCCGGCGCCGACGGAGGTGGGGATCCCGCACGAACGCAAGGTGCTGGCATGGTGGAAGCAGCAGAGTGATCAAAAGTTAAACACGCTGATTCCTGATCCGGCGGCGGACGCTGCCGCGGCGGCCGATCGGCTTGCCAAGTATCGTCGCGTCGTCGGCGGGGCTTGGAGTGTGATCTTTGATCGATCCATGCCCGCGGCGCAACATTTGGTCGTTACAAAGCTGAGCGAAGGAGCGGGCGACGATCGCGTGATGAGTTATCGGCTTGAACATCGTGACTGGAAGACGGTCGTGGACGTCGATGTCGTTGCGGGGAAAAACAACAGCGCGGCGGGGCACGTCGTGGTGCCGACGACGATGGGCCGCGAGAGGGCGCGGCGTGATTCGGTCGTGAAGTCGGTTGCCGCCAAGGGCGATGGCAGAACGACGGTGATCGCGTACCTGACCCCGGCGATGACTTCGACGGCGGCCCAGGCACGAAAAGCGATGCCAAGTGAACACCAGCAACCGTTGATTGACGACGAACGAAGTTATTCGGGTTTGACGTTCGGCTACAACCGGCCACTCGCCGTCAAGCGGTTTGAACAACTGTTGTGCGTCTTGGCGTACCTCGATCACTCCACGCCCGATGAACCGGTGACGCTGGTCGCGGATTCCTCCAGTAGCGTCAGCAGCGCCGCCGCATCCGTGGTTGCCGGTGATTCAGTCGACGAGTTTCATCTCGACAGCGGAGGGTTTCGTTTGAACAGCGTTGCCGATTACAGCGACGAGCACTTTGTGCCGGGGGCGGCGAAGTACTTTGACTTGCCGGGTCTGTTGTCGTTGCGGGCACCGAGTGCATTGACGATCCGGGGCGAGGCCAACGGGGCGATGGGATTGGTGCAAAAGGTCTATGCAGCGGCCGGGGCGGCGGACAGGTTGACGGTGGAGTAGGGCATGCTGTGCATGCCGATTGTCATGCATAGCATGACCTACTGCAGCGTCTATCGGTAGATGTCATGCGAGAGAGCCCTGGACCGTCTGGCAATCGGCTTCCCTCGATCGATCGAACAGACGATCTCCGGTACC
>NZ_NTFY01000058.1 GCF_002289565.1 Rhodopirellula sp. SM50
GACCGAAACGAAAAAAATGGCGGCCAAATACCGCTCGCGCGATAACAGCCAAGCTCAATCGCGGCAACAATGGGCGGATGCAATATCCGGGCTAGAGGTTGCACACCAACGGCTCGGATACCACGCCCGTGACCCTTGGCCACAAATTCACTGCTTTGTTCGGGGGGTATTTGTTCCAGGGGGGAGTTTGTGTATGGAGTGTGAGAAGATTGTTCCGTCCGCGTCAATGACGATGTCAAACGGAAGCTGCTTCACACCAAAGGTTCTTGCCAAAGGTCCGCCCCAGCCCGATCCGTCACAGACGTTATGAAATGGGATGGCATGCTTCTCAACAGACGCCTCAAATCTTTCCTTGTCTTCGTCCAAGCTCACAAACACGACCGACGCTCCATCTGTCGAAGCCTGCGAGAGGGTTTCAATGTGTGCCTGCATTTGTGCCAGACAGGGACGACAACTTGAAGACCAGAAGTGGAGTACAGTGACCGTCCCTTTCAGCGTACTTGAATTCAGTTTGTTTCCAGAGCGATCGGTTGCCGTAAATTCCGGACAGTGATCTCCAGGATTCAGTTTATGGTTGTTGCCCATCAGGTTCATCAAGTGATCAAGTATTGCATTCTGGTCATCTTTAGCAGGGTCGATCCCGGCTCCAATTGCCCATGTCTTGATCAAGCGTTTCTCAAGTTTGCTGACTGTTTCATCATGGAGAAGTTGGTGCACTGTTTCACAGGCATCCGTGTCACCGCTTCCCGTCAGGCCACAATTTGCCACAAAACGAAGGAAGACGTCTTCGTGCTTCCTCAGGCTGGCAAGTGCCGGCTGACTTCCATCTTTGTTGACGATGTGCGGAAGGATCTCTAATAGGGAAACGCTCGTCCTGTTTTCGAACGCCTTTTCAAGATTGTTTCGCGCAACGCTTTCGGGAAGAACGCCCAGGATCTGCGTTGCTTGGGCTGGCGAGACCGGAGCTTTGCGGTCGGCAAGCACTTTCATGAATTCGCTCTGCGGCAACGCCGCAACATCGACTGCCGAGTCTGCGAACAGTAGCGACGAAACGAAACAGCTTACACAAATGATTCCGATGACTCGCATTGCTTGTTGCTCTCCGCTTGAATGCAGAACGAATGGGTGTCTGTCCGCGGATGCGGAGGGACGGGGTCTGTCAGCCGCCCGAACGATGTCGGCCTCAGCTGCGGCGGTGCAGGGCTGGATTAGAACGGATCCTGCAAGGGGATGCCAGCGATTTTAGTCCCAGGGTAACTCGCCATCCGCTGCAAAAGTAGAGAACCGCTTTGGGATCAACCGTTACAGTCAACGCACCTGCTGTTAACGATCGCACGAGCGCGTTTTTTGTCTCTCGCCTACTCTCGGACTGCCACCGGAGGGTCACGGGTGACGGCGTCAGTCCGGCTCGGCGAAAGCCAAAAAACCTAGGGAAGAGTGAGCGGCCGGTTCGGTACCGTTGGTGTCCAGCCTTTAGGCGTCTCTCCGCGACGCCTTCGGCACTCGCACGACCGGATAAGAAACGCCTAAAGGCTGGACACCAACGGTTTGGTCACCACGCCCGTGACTGCCGGGGAGCCTGTCGGAGATTCACAAACGGCTTTGGCCGAACAGGCACACTGTCGGTTGGTAGTTTGCCGAGCGATCCCGTTCCCGGCTTACCTCGCTTAGGCTCGGACGCGGTCTCTCTCGCCCTTCTTGATAAGGAGCTCGGCATCCTGCCTCGCACTGTTCTTATCGGGCTCCGCCCTCGGCGTCGGTGCTGCTCGCTCGCGCTCGGCGCTACCCTCATCCTTCGGTCGCTGTCACCACCTCCGCGGGCCGTCGGCTCCGCTCGGTCGATCCCTCCCTCACTCCGGTCGACGAACGATGGCCAAGTCAATCGTCTGGGTTGGTTCGCGAGAGTGCCTTCTTTCTCCCTTCACTCTTCACCCTTCAAACTTCATCCCTGCCATCGTTCTCCGACTGACATCCTGTCACCGACGGGGTTCAATCGACGGGCAGTTGCTCGGAGAGCCCTGCGGGCATCCATTTCGGCGGACGTTGGCTCAGTCGTGCGTTCAAGGCAATCGTCCGCCGCTAGCCAAGACCAGTGACCGTCAAATTATCTATCCTGCCAATTCGGCTCCTGACCCCTTTATCACTTCGCTGCGATGCAGCGACCGGGGGCGGCTGAAGCCTGGACACCAACACGTATCCGCGTCAACTTTTCGTTTAGGCGATGACGTCGTGCAGCGTGTTTCCGCCGATGATCAGGGGGCGGTTGTTGCGGTCGTAGATTTCGGTTGCCGGATCGATGCCGAGAAGTTGGTAGATGGTGGCGGCCAAGTCTTCCGGTTTGACCGGATGCTCGGCCGGCCGGCTGGCGTGTTCGTCAGACTTGCCGTACACGTAGCCTTTTTTGACTCCGCCGCCGGCCAGCAGGGTGGTGTAGCACTGCGGCCAGTGATCGCGGCTGAGGTTCTTGTTGATCTGTGGCGTGCGGCCGAATTCACCCATCCAGACGACCAGGGTTTCATCGAGCAGCCCGCGTTCTTCTAAATCGTCCAATAGCGTCGGCAACGTTTGATCGGTGATCGGAAGTTGGTAGTTGTTGACGATCTCGTACATGCGTGTGTTGTCGAATCCGTGCGTGTCCCAGCCGCCGTCGTTGACGCGGCGTCCGCCGATGCTGGCCGAGAAATAGACGGTCACGAATTTCACACCCGATTCGACCAGTCGACGCGCCATCAAACAGCTTTGGCCGTACGTCGTCCTGCCATAGCGGTCTCGCACGGATTCTTTTTCCGCCGACAGATCAAACGCCTTGCGGACGCGGTCGGACGTCAGCATCGAAATCGCCCGCTCGTAGTAATCGTCGAACCCGCGAGCCTGGTCCGAATAGTCGAGTAACCTGGTCTGGGCGTCGACCAGTTTTTGCATTTCGCGGCGGCGGTGAAGCCGGTCGACCGAAAGCCCCCGCGGCAGACTCAGTTCGGGCAGCTTGAAGTCCCGGTCATTGGGGTCTTCCAAGAACAACAATGGATCGTGGCGTTTGCCGAGAAAGCTGGCATGCTGGGCGGGAACGACCGAGCCATCGCGGATCACATGCGGATAGGCCACCGAAGTCGGCATGCCGTTCTGGTTGGGGCTGAGATGGTCGACGACGCTACCGTAGGCGGGATACAGATCCAGCGAATCACGCAAACGTTGGTCGTCACTCGGCGGTTCGTGGCCGCTGAGCGCGTAGTACCCCGCCGACGCATGATTTTTCATCGTATGCGTCATCGTGCGAATCAACGTCGCATGATGCATTCGTTTGGCCGTCTCGGGCAAAAGTTCGCAGACCTGAATCCCATCGGCGCTGGACGAGATCGGGCGATAGGGGCTGCGCACCGATTCGGGCGCGTCGGGTTTCATGTCAAAGGTGTCGAGCTGGCTGGGCCCGCCCCACTGAAACAAAAAGATCACCGACTTGGCGCGCGGTTTGATCGACGTGGCACGCTCAGCCGCACGCAACAAGTTTGGCATGGTCAGGCCGAGCATGCCCGCACCGCCGACACGCAAAACCGAACGCCGATCCATTGTTGGAACACTCATGGTGATTGATGATTCTATTTGCGGAACAAAAATTCTTTTGCGTTCAACAACGCCCACGCGATGTCTTGTAAGGCGTCGGCCCGTTTGTTGCCCGACGGATTGGTCACCACGGCGTTGAGCAGGTCCTGCCAAGACGCTGCCGGGTTGTGATTGGGACCATGGATCAATTGCAACGCCGCGGTTTGCTCGGCTTTGGTCGGCGGGCGTGACAGAGCCGCCCAGTAGAGTTCCTCGACCACCTCGGCGTCGGATCGTTTGGACAGCGCCAAACGGGCGAGACGATTGGTCGGCGATGCGAGTCGATCATTCAGGCCATCACCGACCAACACGAACACTTGCTTGAGCGTCGTTTCGTTGGAGCGTTCGCAATCGCAGGCAAGAATCCGATCCGGTTTGCCGAAGGTTTTTAAGAAACGGTCCCCGGCTTCGGGAGCGTTTTTGCGGGCTTGCTTGCTGCGTACGCCGGGAATCTGCACGGCTCGGATGCCCGTGGGATAGCCGAGGAAGCGAGCCGGGGAGTCGAGGACGTCACTCTGCATGTCCAGGATCACTTCGGCCGGCAACCGCCGCACGTAGGCTCGCGAGTAACAGGTGCTGTCGTTGACGTTGGTCGCGTTCGGCTCGGCGGACAGTTGATACGTTCGGGATTTCATGATCGTGCCGACCAGGCTGCGAATGTCAAAGCCGCTGTCGGCAAAGTGCGATGCGAGCCAGTCCATCAGCGGAGGGTTGCTGGGCGGATTGGTCAAGCGAAAATCATCGATCGGGTCGACCAGCCCCAATCCCATCAGCTGGTACCAGATAAAGTTGGTCTGAGATTTTACAAACAGCTTGTTGTCCGGGGCCGTCAGCCATTCCGCCAGCGCGGCCAGACGGTCCTTCATCGCCTGTCCGTCGAGTCGGTTGCCGCCGAGAAATTTTGGTGACGCGACGCGGTCGGTGGTCGGATTGCGAACTTCATCCATCTTGGCCACCAAAACGGTTTGCTCACCGGCAAACTCGTTCTTGTCCAGTTTGTCTTGCCGTTTGTTCTCACCGATTTCATAACCGATTTGCGAAAACAGCGACGACCATTGGTAATAATCGTCTTGCGTCCAGCGATCGAACGGATGGTTGTGGCACTTGGCGCACTGCAACCGGGTTCCGAGGAAAAGACGTGCAGTGGTTTCGCCCCGTGTCGATGGGTCGCGGTTGGCGCGGTAATAGTTGGCCGCCGGTTGCTCGAACGTGCTGCCCGTTCCCGTGACCAGATCGCGGACGAACTGATCCAAGGGACGGGCCGATGCGATGTTGTCTCGAATCCAACCGTGAAAGACTTCCACGCCTTCGGTGTCCAACACCTTTTCTTCGGTTCGCAGGACGTCGGCCCACTTCAGCGCCCAATAATCCGCGAACTCGGGCAGGGCGAGCAATCGGTCGATCAATCGATCGCGTTTGTCGGAGGCCGGATCGGATACAAATGCTTTGGCTTCGTCGGCCGTCGGGATTCGCCCGATCGCATCTAAATAGGCGCGGCGAACAAACACGGTGTCGTCGCACAGGGGCGAAGGATTGATCCGCAGGCGTTTCAGTTTTGCAAATACATGTCGATCGATTTCATTGAACGGCTGGGGGGCGCTCCAAACGAAATCGGGTCGTGATTCGATGAAGGCGATCGGTACCGGACGTTGTTCTTGCAGGTAGCGAACGATCAGGGTGGTTTCGCCGAACTTGTCGCGGGTGACAACACCATCGGCATCGACCGACGCGTTCAAATTGGACAGTTCATAACAGGCTGTGTCGGTGACGTCGCGCGACGTGCCGTCGGAAAACGTTGCGGTGACATGGACCGGAAGTGCTCGATCTGGATCGGCGACGATCGCTTGCGTCGGTTGCACGTCCAGTCCGATCAACCGCGGCGCTTCGGCGGACGGCCCCGGCGCACCGTGACGCAACCAATGTGTCAGCAACTGGAACGAGGGCGAGTCGGGGGAAAACCGCGTGCCGCCCCCATGTGCAACACCGCCGGATGCTTTCCGCAGAAACAGACTCAACTCCGGCGCGGCGACGTTGATGCGACGTCCCTTGGCGGCACGCACGAGCATCTCGTAATCGTATTGCGCGTCTTGGCCGCGCAGCGACAACTTCAATCCGCCCTTGCCGTTCAAGTTGCCGTGACAGGTTCCTAGGTTGCACCCGGCTTTGGACAGCACGGGCATGACGTCGATGGTGAACTCCGGGGGCTGGGCCGGGGACGCGACAGCGGGTGACGTTTGGTCGGCACGAAGCGGTTGGGCGAAGTGTATGCAGACTGTCGCGACGAGCAGCGGCAAGGCAAACGTGCGGAACATATCGATTTCAGCAGGAGGCAGGTCGTACGTCGGCGTGGTCGATCACGTTTGGGGCGGTGATCGAGGTGCCGGCGGGCGTGAGGCTGCAGGCGTGGAACTGCGGGGGCGGGAGGCAATCGCGGATGGTTCACTATAGCAAATGAGCGAGCGAGGGGCGTCAGGTGTTTTAGGGTGTTTTTGAGCTGCGACCGGACGGCTCGCGCCGTTCCGCTAAGACCTTCGATTGATCGTTAGCGGCAGGGCGCGAACCCTCCTGTGTTTCAGGGTGTTTTTGAGCTGCGACCGGACGGCTCGCGCCGTTCCGCTAAGACCTTCGATTGATCGTTATCGGTTGGGCGCGAGCCCTCCTGTGTTTTAGGGTGTTTTTGAGCTGCGACCGGACGGCTCGCGCCGTTCCGCTAAGACCTTCGCTTGACTGTTAGCGGTAGGGCGCGAGCCCTCCTGTGTTTTAGGGGGTGAAAAGCGAGAACCAGTCCGAGAACGCCAGCTGTGGGTGTGACATCCTCGCTGCAGATGTTCCCCGATAGTTAGAGGCGTCGTTCCCCGCCCGCCTCCTCGTCTCTTTTCCTCCCCACTGCGAGCGCAATTCCATGAGCCTTTTCAATTCAGCTTCCGATTCTTTCCGCCGACTTCAAATCCGAGTCTTGGAACGTCTCGTCCGGCGAGACGCGTCCGTCCCGAGCGGTCGACGGAAACGTCGCCCCCTGCGGGGGGAAAGTTTGGAAGGACGCCGTCTGCTGTCGGCCGACTTTGACGGTTTTCGACACAACGTTTTCGATGCCGAAGACGTCAACGACGATGGCGAAGTCTCCGCCGTCGATGCGCTGATCATCATCAATTCGATGAACCGCAACGGCGGCGACGGTGCCCTGCAATTCACGGACGTCAACAACGATGGTCGGCGAAGTGTGCTCGACGCGTTGAGGGTCATCAATCGACTCGGACGAGAACGCAACGGGAACGTGGACGATTCCTCACGCGGCGATCGAAATGACGCAGCCACGAGCGTGATTCCCGAATTGCCCGACGAAGTCCGCTCGATCGACGGCACCGGAAACAACCTCGATAACCCCGAACTCGGAAGCACCGGTGAAGCGTTGCTGCGGATCGCCAATGCGGACTATGAAGACGGCATCTCCACGCCCGCCGGAGCCGACCGGCCGAGCGCCCGTAAGATCAGCAACACGTTGTCGGATGTCGAAGGCGACGGGACCAAGAATGAGCGTGGGTTGTCCGCATTCCTGTACGTTTGGGGGCAGTTCATCGATCACGACATCGACTTGACGGAAACGCAAACCGATGGCGAACTGTTCGCCATCGAGGTTCGAGCCGGTGATCCGCTGTTTGATCCGACGGGCAGTGGCGAAGTGAACATTGCGTTGACGAGATCGGAATTCGACCCGGAGACCGGAACCTCGCTCGACAACCCACGACAACAGGTCAGTTCGATCACCGCCTTTATCGATGGTTCCCAAGTTTACGGCAGCGATCAGGAGACTGCCGATCGACTGCGGACGTTTGCAGGAGGAATGCTGGTGATTGAAGACGACGGATTGCTGCCGATCGGTGAAAGCGGCGGCGTGATCGCCGGAGACATTCGCGCCAGCGAGAACATCTCGCTGACCGCGATCCAGACGCTGTTCGTTCGCGAGCACAATCGTTTGGCCGGGGAGATCGCTGCGACCGATGATTCGCTGACCGACGAAGAGATCTACCAGCGCGCCCGTGCGATCGTGATCGCTGAAATCCAATCGATCACTTACAACGAGTTCCTGCCGGCATTGCTCGGCAATAACGCTCTGACACCTTACGAGGGCTACGATTCGTCGGTGGACCCGACGATCGCGACTGAATTTTCCACCGCAGCGTTTCGGTTCGGACACAGCACGCTGAACGACGACATCGAATTCTTTGACAACGATGGTCGCGAGGTTCACGACGCGGTCGAACTGAAAGACGCATTCTTCAATCCCACGCTGCTGGAAGAGACAGGCATCGACGCGATCCTCAAGTACGACGCTTCCTCGCAATCGCAAGAAATCGATTTGGAAGTCGTCGATAGCTTGAGAAACTTTCTGTTCGGCCCACCCGGCGCCGGCGGCTTTGACTTGGTGGCGTTGAACATCCAACGCGGCCGCGATCACGGACTGAATGACTACAACACGACGCGACAAGCCTACGGTCTGGACGCCGTTGAATCGTTTGCCGACATCACCAGCGATGTGGAGCTGCAGGAAAAACTGGAATCCTTGTACGGTGATGTCGACAACATCGACCTGTGGGCCGGGCTGATGGCCGAAGATCACCTGCGTGGAGCGTCTGTCGGTGAGCTGACGTTCACGATTATCGCCGATCAATTCCAACGTCTGCGTGACGGTGACCGGTTCTACTATGAAAACGTCTTCGATGGGCAGGAGCTGCGTGCGATTGAACAGACCTCGCTCGCCGACGTGATCGAGCGGAATACCACGGTCGAGGGCCTGCAGGACAATGTGTTCTTCATGCTTGCCGAAGTTCGCGGCCAAGTCACCGTCGCCACCACCGCCGGCGGCCGTTTGTCTCGATCTTCCCAACGTGGCGGCGCTTCCGATCGGGGACGCTCGGCTGCCGTGGAAGGGGCGGCGGTGGAGTTACTCAACGACAGTGGCGACGTGATCGACACCACGGTGACCGACAGTCGTGGCAATTATCGTTTCCGATCCTTTGAAGAAACCGGTGACTACCAAGTCAGGTTGGCCGACAGCGGTGAAGTCGTCGACGTATTGATCTCCAACGGAAACACGCGACTAAGAGGGATCGATTTCGAGTTGTTGGTTTGATGCGTCTGCGGTCGCGGGCGGGCGTGGTGGGTCAGGCTGTGCCTGGGCTGCGCAAAATGCCTGCTCTTTCATGCGTTGTGCCGGATGAGACTTTGGTCGTTTTTTTTCGTGATGGATCAAGAATCACTCGGCTCAATTCGCCAAAGGCGATCAACAACATAGCCTGGGGTGAGACCGGATGAGCCCCAGCGAATCCGGGCGTAACCCCAGGGTCAACTTTCGATCGGCCGGCGGC
>NZ_NTFY01000059.1 GCF_002289565.1 Rhodopirellula sp. SM50
TAATGGAACTGTATTTTCGTTATACGAGCGGCCGGGCACCGAACGTCTCTACCGTTGCCCTCGTTGCGAGGCTCCGCCTCGCAACGCAATGTCCGCGTGGCTCCGCCACCCGCGGCGCGTTCCGCGCCCTCGTTGCCCTCGTTGCGAGGCTCCGCCTCGCAACGCCATGTCCGCGTGGCTCTGCCACCCGCGGCGCGTTCCGCCAGGCGGAGTTCGCAGCGGATATCGCAGATCGCCTTAAAGCGGAGGGTCTCCAACCGTTTCACGATGCAAGCGTCTCATTGGGACAAGAAATTCGCAGTACGATTTGGGATACGATCCGCGGATCCAGACGCGATATGCAGCGTGACGCCGATGAACTGCGGCCAAGTGATGTGAGGAGCCGAAAATCAGTCGGTGCGTCTTCACTCGCAACGTCACGACAACAATTTGATCGGTTCTCTTTTCGTTTTTCTTATCATTCTGCCCCGAATCATTCTGCCAACCTCCTCCGCATCGTCTTACGCCCATCGTCCTGCCCCACCCCCCAGCGCCCACCAGCGGGTTTCGACGACATCAATGCTTAACGACCCGCGAAAAACCTCCATGTCCGCGGTGGCCGGCGAAGCATCGCACGCAAGGACGCCCCGATCCTTCCGATCAACGTCCGTGCCCCACTTGGAGCATCGCCCGTTCGCTCATCGGACGGCTCATTTTCAGGCAGCAACGATTGCTTAACGTGTTCCGTTGACCCACCATCTTCCATCTCGGATTCCATCGAATCGTCCGGCCTGGATGGCTTCACATCGTCGGTCCGAGGCGGCTCTGCAGGCGGAGGATTTGTCGCCTGTTTTTTCGCCGTACCACTACCCGTTCCTTGCTTCTCCTGCAGCCGATCGAGCGGGCTAACGACCTCCTTTTCCGAGTCGTTGAGGCAATGCAAATAGATCATCGTTGTTGAAATGTCCTTGTGCCCCAGCAGTTCTTGCACGACCCGTATGTCCGTGTTGTCTTTCAACAGATGAGTCGCGAAACTGTGACGAAACGCGTGCGAGGTGATGCGTTTCAGTATCCCGGCACGCTCGACCGCTTTCTTCAGTTGCGACGGAAACGTGTCTTCGTGCATGTGGTGGCGATGCATGCGGCCGCTGCGTGGGTTTCTGGACCTTTGGCGCGACGCAAACAGATATTGCCAGCGCAATTCCTTGTGCGCGTTGGGATACTTGCGATCGATCGCCCTGGGCAGATAAACCGACGCGGCGCCTTCGTCCAAATCGCGCTCATGCAGCACTTTTCGTGACTCCAATTGACGACGCAACGCCGGTGCCGCAGCCTCCGGCAGCGGCACCCGGCGATCCTTCTTCCCCTTTGAATCGCAGACGATGATCATCTTTTGGTCGAAATCCAAGTCCTTCACACGCAGACTCAGGCATTCACTCAATCGTAGGCCGGCGCCGTACATCAGCTGCGCCATCAACAGATACACACCGCGAAGCTCTCCCAGCAACGACGCGACTTCTTCGTGGCTCATCACGACTGGGATGCGTTGGGGCTTGGAGGATCGGATCGCGTCGACGCACTTGAGGTCGCGTTTTAAGACATGCTCAAACAGATACAGAATCGCGTAGAAAGCTTGGTCTTGAGTCGACTCGGCGACGTTTCGATCGACCGCCATGTCCGTCAAGAACTCCTCGACGTCTATCGGACCGATCTCGCCCAAGCCCCACTGAGTGCTCGCGTCGGCGTCCTTGACGGATTCCCAAAGCCCGCGATACGAAAAGAAATCGCAGAGTTTGCCGATGTACGCCTTCTCTGTGTTCCACGCCAGTTTGTTCAAACGCATCGTCCGGCGCATTTGCTGGATCACCGGAGCTTCCTTCGAATCAATCTCTCCAACCAGCTCTTTGATCTCGGGGCCCGACAGCTCCGCCTGTCGCTCACAGCTGGCCTTGTAGCGCAACTGAGCCACAATGCGGTCCAACCGCTCGCCGGAGTCACAATGAAAGCGTTTCTGATAATCCGAAAGTGCTTCGGCGATCTTTAGCCGTTTCCAAGTCGGCGCGCCCTTCTTTTTTCGGTCCACCAGAAATTCGATCACTTCGGCCTGGCCAAAACACCAATTCGAATCGCCACCGGCGCCATGAAAGATTGCCAGCTTTTGATGCCAAATCAACGCCCAGTCCGGCTTTCCGTCCCGCTGTGACTTTCCGGCCCGCTGCGCCCCACTCCCATTTTGCCTCGCCATCGGCCCGACCCCCTCTGCGAAACTGGATTGCTAACCCACTGCAGGCCAGCCTCTCGCTGCGGAGGGGGAAAGTCAACCCCAGGGGTTGCGGTTTTCTCAGAAAACCGGATAATTCGACGATCACTTATCGCCGAGCCGGGGATAATGCCGCCCAATTCTTATCCACCCGGGGATAAGGCGGCCGATAAGACCCTCGGCCCGCGAGACCGGGTAATAAACAAGTTCGCCGACTGAAGAATCCCTTTGCGATGCGATCTCGTGACGCCAACCGAACATGAACATCATTGGCGCTGATTTCCTTCGATCGACGCTCGAATCTGATGGATACTTTTTCAAGCTCATCCTGAACGACTCGGCCGCATACTTCTTTCCCCACACGACCGAGCATCGCGACGCGACGCAATCGGGCCTATGTTACAAAGACGATTCCCTTGGCAACGCTTTGGCCGGGACGATCAAACCGAAGCAGATCGACATTCGCTTTCACCGCGCGTTCACCGATGAACACGTCGCTTCGATTGTCCAGCGATTGCTCGATCATCCGGATGCGCAAGCACTTACTGGATTCACGGTGAACTATCAAGGCCGGAGCCTGGTTCGATAGTTCCGAGGATATGCCAGTGGTTGTTGCGTTTGGTAGAATATGGTCGAGGTCGATCGTGATGGTCGACGACGTTACACTACTACTGCGGCGAACCATGCGATGATACGGAGCGGCGGTGGTCGCCGGTTTGACGTGGTTAGTCAACTGCCGCCGCCCGCATATCGCCACCGTTCGCCGGTTGTGATTTTGAGTCGATGTTCGCGAATCTGGACTGCTTTCTCGAAGCGAGGTAAAATGGTGAGACCTTCCACCGCAGGTGATTTATGACTGTCGAACGAGCCATTTCTGACATTTCATCGCTTCCATTGGAGGAGCAACTGTTGGTTGTGCAAGCAATCTGGGATCGCATGCCGCAGGACGCCGGTACGACGCTGACTGACCGGCAGCGCGCTGAACTCGACCGACGCTTGGCGAGCTACCGGGAAAATCCCGATTCAGCGCTGACCGAATCGCAACTACGCGAGCAAATCCGTGATGCTCGATCGTGATGGATGTTCGCTACGCCAAGGAAGTTCGCGATGATCTGCTTGTCTCAATGTCTTGGCTGGATGAACGTTGCGAGGGGCTGGGCGACCAATTGGAATCGGAGTTCTATATTGCCGTTTCGATCGTCCAGGAACGACCATACTCGTTCGCTTCGGATCATACTGGATACCGACCCTGTCGTCTTCGTCGATTCACGGCTGTCCTTTACTATCGAATCGAATCTGACATCATCGTCGTGATGGGTTTGTTTGTCGGTGGTCGTGATGAATCTCGACTTCAAGATCGCGGCGAACCATGAATTGCACCGAAGTACGGGTGGTGCGGTTTCTGGCCATCGCAAGATCGTTCGCCCGTACTCGGTGAATTCCGCCGTTACCCGACTGAAAGCCATCCGAACCTATGGCTCGATCTCAGAACGCAACGTTTCGTGGAGACGAGCCCGAATCAATTGGCAACCGAATACGCGGCGAGTCATTTGCTCGGCGAATCTCTGATGGGTTAGCATCACGCGGTTGGTCGATCGGTGAGATTGACGATTGGAGGGACGCCGGATTCCTGATTCCGCTCGTTCATGAAAACGCACACATCGACATCGTTGTTACTCAATACCACGGCGATGATCGACGATGGATAATCCAGATTGCACCGGCGCGAAATCCCGGTTGGATTCGTCGATTCTTCGGCTCCGCTGTGTTTGCGACATCGGCACAAATCCATGACGTGGCGACTGACACCCACGCAATACTGGCGGACGGGGGTTGCTCTGACTTTCTGTGGTGCTGGGATGATTTCGCGGACAGCGACGACTGCGATTGTGTGCCAATGCCGGATCGTCGAGAATGATGAATCGTTCGACCGGCAAACGTCGCCCAAATCGGGTAACAATCGCGTGCACCGGAGTACGCGAGTCGGGCGGTTTTGAAGTTGAGAATCTTTCGCGCGTACCCGGTGACGCGTGACGTTCTGCCATGGAGAAACGTTCACTTGAAGTTTGACGACATCTACAACGTCACGTCGTCACTGACGCAAGATAGTGGTCGCAAACTCACGCTCAAGCATCTCGATCAGGCGCATACTTACGCTGGCATGCTCGAAGGTACGCCGAACCGAAAGGCAAACGACTGGGGCATTGAAACCGACTTGAAATACGCTGTCCAATATCGTTTTGCGTTGGGCAAACCCTATCTGATCGAGCCAACGCGAAGAGACTATCTGCGACAGCCCGGTGACATGGATCACGTTCGTGAACGAACATCGAAGTACCCAGCCGAATGGGGACGCGATCCTGAATGGTTGCCACTCATACGCTGTATCGGCTGCTTCTTCTCGACCACAACGCGGAGAAATCCGAAGAAAGACATGTCGTCCCTGACAGTTGTGTGGTACCAAAAAGATTTCGCTTACCCAATTGATGATGATATACTACGATCGCTCCGCTCCCTGGACTGGGATCGTTTGGCGACCGATTTCGAGTACTGAAAAACGGCAGAACCAAGCCATGCACACGGAGCACGGCTTGCGCGGTTTCACAAATGGACACATCACTCTCCGTGCCCGGTGATGGCAACCGTTCTGGCTATTGGGTTTCGCTGCGATTAGGTCACCTTCATCTCGCATGATTGACGTATCCGAGATCGTCGAAACCTGGCCTGAACTCCGTGGTTGTACTCGCGGTGTCAGAGAGATCGCGGCGCGGGCATCCTGTGAGAGCGCGACACGGAACGATGTGGAGATCCGCCCTGAACACATGCTGATTGCCATGATTCGTTTGGCCATGGATGGGCACCGATGTCTTGGAGCCCAAACGTTCGCTGCACTTCAGGTCGATCTCCGGTTGTTCTATCTTGGAGTTGGGAAACTGACCAAACGGTTCGGCGACATGTGCACTTGCTGGCCCCGCCCGAATCTCGACGCAAAACGGCTGCTCGAAAACGCCTGCCGACATTCGCGAAGCATCGACGAATTTTCAATCAGCGAAAAGGGATGCGGGACGGGAGGGTTGCTGCTTGCCTTCCTGGATACGCCTGGATCGATCCCTCATCATGGATTCACCGTTGGCTTGGGCTTACGCCGTGATGATCTGTTGGTCACAATGAACGTTGTAAGAAAGCCAGAACCATGACATGAACCGAAGCGGCGGAGTTGTGGTTTTTGAAGTGGAGAGTTGTTCGCCGCCGCTCGGTTATGTCTGACGTTCTGCCATTGGATGATTCGACATTGATCTCGACACGTGATCTTTCCACACTTCCGGCGATCGAGAGCCTGCGACAACGATTGCAGCAGATGGCCGCACTTGAGTCCGTGTTCGCGATTGAATATGGCGAATCTGATTACTCATTCCATCCGAAATGGGGGCGCTCTCAACAGATGGGCGCAGTGAAAAATGGATCGGGAGACGAGCTATTTGCTCATTTCACGGCAGCGGGCTGCTGCATCATAGGATTTGCTCACGAATCGGCAATGTCACCGTACCGCACGAATCCACCCGAACTTTGGCCGGGCTTGCTTTCGAGCGTCCCTGCTGATTTCAAGTCGTCACTTGACGAACCGGCCTTTGACATTCAATCCACTACGTTCGTCGTCTGGCGGCTTTCATCGGACGACGCTTGGCATACCGATGACCTCGAGTACTCGGATGATTCGTACGATGATGGATCAAATGACCTTCTTTCACGCCTACTGATGTCCCCGGTTGAATTCGCTGAATGGCTCGAAGAGAATTATGAGGTTGATGTCGGCGCGGATATCGTAACGCATGTCTTCAAAAACCGGCCGCTATCTACAGCTCAACTGTCTGATCTCAATCCAGATGCTTCACCAGCGATTCTCAAACAGGCGGTCACTGAAACGGGCTACCCACTCCAATAGGAAGGCAGAACCATGGCATGAACCGAAGACGCGGAGTCGAGGTTTTTGAAGTGGTGAGTCGTTCGCCGCGTCTCGGTTATGCCCGACGTTCTGCCGTTGACGCAAACATGATTCCTTGGCCAGACGAGAAAATCTACAACAACGCGATTTGGGACATTCGACGCCATTCGATGGACGCCGAACTCTGGCGTTACACTCGAATCGAGAATCATCACCAGGAAGTGCTCGATTCATACAGTGCGGCAGATGGAGAACGTGCAGTCGTGACTGCGGTGACCTCTAACGGAAACTGGTACGCGCTAACAACTCGTAGACTTGTTGGTGTTTCATACGATGGCGCATTCGATATTCCAGCACACCTGATGACGGATTGCACGTTTGGAGACAATGCCAAGGGATATGGCAACGTCGAGCTTTCGATCGCAACAATCACTCAACCTGGGAACGGTTCGGTGGCCTTCGAGTTTGAGACAGGCAAGGCGTGGATGGCACCGGAATACTATGTATCATGGTGGATACGCAAGTTCCCGATTCTCGATCTGTTCAAGTTTGATCCGGCATCGAGTTAAAGGCAGAACAATGCCGTGCACACGGAGCACGGCTTGCACGTTTTCACAAATGGAATGTCGTCTCTCCGTGCCCGGTGACGGCCGCCGTTACCCGACTGAAGCTTGCATGAACTCAACGCTTCATCAACGTCTCGCTGAGATCCAATGGCACACCTTCGATTCGGCGTGCGGATTCGATTCGGCCGAGATTCCGCGCCTGCTCGTGTCGCTAAAATCAAACGACTCATTTGCGGCTGTCCAAGCCGCTAACCAACTCTGGAACGTCGTTTCGCATCAAGCAAACGTCGGTTCAAATTCGGTTCCAACACTTCCATTTTTGATCGAACTTCTATCTTGCAGCACAAACGAGATCCAATCGGAGCTTCTCGACATCATCTATTGTTTCGCCTGCCACGCACGCATGTGTGCAGACGGTATCGAATCGCTATCGCTGACAGGATGGCATCGGGAACTTGCTTCCCTCCTCATCGCGAATCGTTCGACCCTTGACTCCTTTGCTCGATCGGACGATCAGGACTTGGTAGAATGGTCCGAGTTGATTGGGGAACAGCTTGACGTTGTTGCCCGGAAACTTTTACAGCGGCGGGTAACTATGCGATGCACGACGAGCGGCGAAGTCCAGTTCGTTGGAGTGGTCAATCAATCGTCGCCGCCGCGTGATCGCTGACGTTCCCCGACTGAGTGTTTTCTGGCGTGAAGCTCATCGCTCGCTACTGGCAACCAGTTGCAATCGCATCTCTCGCGGTGGCCGTTGCGTTTCTCGTTGCACGACTACCGATTCGATACGAGCAAACCGACATCGACGTCGCGGTCGAGGATGTTGCCCGATGGGCATTGCAGAATCGCCCAATCAGGAATTGCGATCTGCCTCCACAAAATTTCATGCAGATTCGTAATGGCACTGCTGTCATATCATTCGTCGATTGCAAGGTGCCAAACCCGGTTGATTTTGAACGCTCCCTTGGTGACATCAAATACGTTGGAAACTACCGCAGCGTATTTGAGGAATTTGGCTTCGACGGACATTTCTATGTCACTGTCGAAAAGGTTGCGGAGTCTGAAAGTTGCTTCCACATTGAAGTGATTGTGGGTGTCGGACCTATGGGTGGGATCGGATATGAGTTCTGCTTCTGGAATACTGCGTTGGGGCGACGGTGTACCGTCCGCCAAAGTTTTACGTCATAATTGCGGGGAACAATGACATGCACCGAAGGACGCGAGCCGAGCGGTTTGGAAATGGTGAGTCTTTCGCGCGTCCTCGGTGATGTCCGACGTTCGCCGACAGGGGTTGGCATTGATTGCCTCCCCTTCGGCCGCACGCTAGAATGTCAACCGACACTTAACGGCGAGCGAAAAAA
>NZ_NTFY01000006.1 GCF_002289565.1 Rhodopirellula sp. SM50
GCCCTCCGGTTCCGCTTCTTTGCCAACACACCGGAGGGCTCGCGCCCTACCGCTAAAAAATCGTTCACGGCGTAGGGCTCCGCCTGGGAACGCGATGCAACGCAAGCTCCGCCGGCGGTCGGAGGAGGCTCCGCCTGGGCTGGGAAAAATCTCTCCGTCGAAACATGCACTCATTCGCTGAATTTTGGCGGTTTCCATTCCCTTGGGAGCTGCGTGGGATCAGCCGTTTGGCGCCAGCCTACGGGCTCTCCGTTGTTGCCGAGGCCCGAACGCTTGCGCGAATCGGCTGATGTCATTCGTGTTTTTGATACCCAACCGCTCCATGCTCTTCGATGGTCCATCGCAGAATCGATTCGGCAGAAATTTAGCGATGGCGCGAGACGGCGATTTTGCGCGGCCCAGGCGGAGCCTTCGAGACAGTGCGTTCCCAGGCGGGAGCCTGGGAACGAGTCTTGGGCCATGACTCGCCGCTCCGCCGTCTCACCAGGTCAACAAGCCGTTCGAGTCGTCGTCTTCTTCCCAGTGGCGTCGGACTTCGCGTAGCCCATAAGCACACATTTCGAAGTGCTCGCTCATGCGGTGGATCAGTTCCGAAGACGGTCGGTCGGCGCCGCCTTCGATCTCCGCGGCAATCGCGTAGGCACGTTTGCCTTGGCGGCAGTAATCGATCAATTGATCCGGCGATTCACCGCGATTCTTCTTGGCCGACAAACTTTCCGGATACATGCCCGACCAGAACAACGTGAAATCGCCGACATGCCGATAGACTTCACGCTTGGCCAGACCGATCCGGCGTTCGGCTTCGGAAATCATTTGCACGACGTGCTTGGTTCGCATGCCGTCGCTTTGTCGTAACGAATACAACGAATCGACTCGCACAAATCGCAACATCAAATCGCTGACGTAGTCGACCAGTTGGACGTCCGCGACACCGAGTTTGGTGTGAAAGATAAACTCGCTGATGCCGCGAAAGAATCGCTCGACCGTTGAACCACACAAGGCCTCGTGATCCGGTTCGCCCCCACCCGGTTCATCGTTACCGTGCCTCTCAGGACCGTGACTGGAATCTGACGCCATGATGGATCTCCCGAAATAGAACAGTGCGAATTACCCGTTTTCGCGATGTCGTCTTTCGACAGCTAGCGGCAAGGCTTGGATGCCGTCAAGACCAATTTAGCATACTCAAAAATCAGTCGTTCGCACGAAGACTTCCCCACCAATCCGGATTTGGTTGCCAATCGGCCTCCAGAATCCGAGAATGGAATTCCTCCAGCCGCTGTTTCAGCTTGGTGTGTTTTTCCGCGTAGTAGGCTTCGGTGGTTTTCGGATCATAGCGTGGATCCGGTTCAGGCCGTTTCGCGTCGACGTCGTTCAACCAAGTGTCCAGTTGCTGCCACATGGCAGCGGCGCGGGCGGGCTGGGTGCGTGACAGATCGCTTTGTTCGCCGGGATCGGTTGCCAGGTGATACAATTCGTTGCGTCCGTCTTCGTAGTAATGAATCAGTTTCCAACCGTCCTGGCGGATGATCGCGTGCGGTTCGCCGCCTTGATTTCCGTAATGGGGGTAATGCCAGTACAGTGGTCGGTCGGGGATTGTCCCACCGGTCAACAGCGGCTTGAGACTGACGCCGTCTTGGTGCTGGGTCGGCCGCAGCGGTAGCCCGCACAATTCCAGCAGCGTCGGGTAAAGATCCGCTCCGGTCACCGGCGTGTCGTTGGACGAACCGGGGGGAACCAAGGCCGGATAACGAATGTAAAACGGTTCACGAATCCCGCCTTCCCATTGCCGCCCCTTGCCGCCTCGCAGTGGCAGATTGGACGTGCAAAACGCATCCCCCGACGAGACACCGCCGTTGTCGCTGGTGAAGACGACGATCGTGTTGTCGGTCAAACCGTTCGCGTCGATCGCATCGAGCACCAGTCCGACGGCGTTGTCGACGGTTTCCACCATCCCGGCGTAGACAGGGTGGTCTTGGACTTGGCGGACCGGCAACGTGCGATCGACTTGAAAACGTCCTTGCCCCTCGGGCAGCTTGGGGGCGAGCTCGCGGTATTTTTCCCACAGCGTTTTGCGTGTCTGCACGGGACCATGCACACTGTAGAACGACAGCATCGCGAAGAACGGTTTTCCGTCTTGTTGGTTGATGTAATTCACCGTCTCTTGGGCCAGACGCATTGGCAGCGATTCACCGTCGGGGCCGCTGCTGAGCACCGGGTTGTTGTACGGGGCAAAGTACCCTCCCGGTGGACTGCCCTTGTCGTGCCCGCCCTTGTTGACCTGATAGCCGTGGTCGGTCGGCCACGACCCCTTGTCGCCCAGGTGCCACTTACCGGCAAAAAACGTGGCGTATCCTCCTTCGCGAAGCGCCTCGGCGATCGTCACCTCGTCTTGCGGCAAGGCGTGCACGTACTCCGCCGGCAGCAGGCGATCGGGACGCTTCCAATCGAGTCCCGTTTTGGCCCCGATCCAATCGGTGATACCGTTGCGTGCGGGAAAGGTCCCCAACTGAATGCTCGCGCGGGACGGGCTGCACACACAACAGGTTGCGTAGCCATTGCGAAAACGCATGCCCCGTTCGGCGATGCTATCGATCCGCGGCGATTGGTAATACGTGCTTCCTTCACCCGACAAGTCGATCGCCCCCATGTCGTCCATCAGGATCAGCACGACGTTGGGTTGTTGGGCCAACAGCGACGCGGGGCCGAGGCATAGCGAGCACACTGCCGCTGCCAAGGACAGGGCGATCGCAACTGTCCGTGATTGGAGTCGTGGGCTACGATCGGCCAAGACGAACCAATGTGTCATCGAGAAAGCGGGGGAACGCGAGGAATCGGGCTGGGAGTGTTGCAGCAGACTATCATAGTCGAATCGCACGCGTGCCTAGTCGCACTCACTTTGGCTCGGAAGGTGTTAGCGGAACGGCGCGAGCCGTCCGGTTGCGCTTCAAAAACACCGTGAAAGACCGTGAAAGACCGGAGGGCTCGCGCCCTACCGCTAAAAAGTCGTTCACGGCGTAGGGCGGAGCCTGGGAGCAAGTGGACGTTGGCCGCTCGCGCGGTCCCCTCCGGTTCGTATACTGTGACGATGCCCCAAGACAACGGAAAACGCAGTCAAGAAACACGCTCGCAGTGGAAAACACTGGACGGCTCCCCCCGCGCGCGGCGTGGCCTCGGCCAGTCGACGATCATGAGCGTCGTTCGGCAGGCCCCGGTCGGCCCCTTGTCGCCGGTGATTGCGTCCCTGGTCGTCGCGGTCTTATTAGGGGTCACACTGTATGTCGGCTGGTTGGTGCGTGAAAGCGTCCGGGGCAGCATTCGCAATTCGTTGGAAACCGTGCTGGCGGCCAACATCAACGCGTTGCAACTATGGCTCGCCGACCAGCGTGAAACGGCAAAACTTTACGCGGCCGAAGAAGGATTGCGGGGGCACGCGATCGAATTATTGCAGCAGCATTCCAAAGCAACCCAACCGGCAGGTCAACTTCAGGCGGCCAACAAACAGGCGTCCAACCGGTCGGAATACTTGCAAGCCCTGACGGCTCGACTCAATGACGCGGGCTACCTGGGTTGGGCGATCGTGGATCCGTTGGGTGGCGTGCTTGATTCCAGTGACGCCCGATTCAACGGCGGCACCCTTCCACTGGGCCAAGAATCGTTCGCGCGATTGACCGCCGGTAACGTGTCCGTCACGCGCCCGTTTGAAATCGAAACGCACCGCGTGGGTGGCGGGGAAACGCCGACCGGTCCGATGGCGGTCATGTGTGCGGTCGCCCCCGTTGGAGACGACCTGAGGGCGACCGGCTCGGTGGCGTTGATGATCGATCCGTCGAAACAGTTCAGCAAGATTTTGTCGGTCGCGCAGATGGGCAGCACGGGTGAAACCTATGCGTTTGATCGTCACGCGGTGATGATTTCGAGCAGCCGTTTCGAATCCCAATTGACCCAAGCGGGATTGTTGTCGCCAAGCGAAACGAGCCCGCTGAAGATCCATGTCCGCGATCCCGGCGTCGACATTCGCACGCGGAACTCGGTGCCTGGGGAACCGGCGACGTGGCCGCTGACGTTGATGGCGGACAATGCGACGCGTGGAGGGGCCGGTTCGAATGTGGTCGGATACAACGGCTATCGAGGCGTTCCCGTGGTCGGCGCGTGGACTTGGCTTTCCGAATATCATTTCGGCATCGCCAGCGAGTTAGAGGTCGACGAAGCGTTTGCGTCGCTGCAGATTCTGCGCAATTCGTTCCTCGCACTCTTCGGCGCCGTCTCGATCGCCGCGGCGATTCTGTTGGGGTTGGTGTGGATCACACGACCTCGCGACATCAATGCGGACCGAGTGGAAGAACTGAAACGGCGACTTGGACAATACGATTTGCAACAGCGGATCGGACGCGGCGGCATGGGCACCGTGTATTTGGGCGAGCACGGGTTACTGGATCGCAAAGTCGCCATCAAAGTCCTTGAAAATGCCGATGCGACCGAGCGATCGCTGGCCAGGTTCCAGCGCGAAGTGCAACTGTCGGCACGCTTGAAACATCCCAATACCGTCGAGATCTATGACTTCGGACGAACCGACGAAGGCACGTTTTTTTACGTGATGGAGTATGTCGAAGGGATCTCGCTGGAACAGTTGGTGGACTACTACGGACGTCAACCGGCCGAGCGAGTGATTTACCTGTTGCTTCAGATATGTGGGTCGATCGCCGAAGCCCATGCGGCGGGCTTGATTCACCGCGACATCAAACCGGCCAACGTGCTGTTGACCTCACGCAGCGGGATTCACGATTTGATCAAGGTGCTCGACTTCGGGTTGGCCAAACAGATCGACCACGACTCGATGCAATTGACGCGCGTCGATTCGCTGACCGGTACGCCGCTCTACATGTCCCCCGAATCGATTCGCGATGCCGCCTCAGCCGACGTTCTCAGCGACATCTATTCGATCGGTGCGGTCGGCTATAATCTGCTCTGCGGTCTCGCTCCGTTGGAAGGCGAATCGGCGACCGACGTGTGTGCCAAAAAGTTGCATGAGGAACCGGAATCTCCTGAGCGACGCATCGGCGTTCCGCTGGCGAAGGATCTGCAACGGGTCTTGCTGCGCTGCCTGCATCTGGATCCGCAAACACGGCCCCAATCCGCTCAGCAACTGGCCGGCGAACTGTTGGCTTGTGCGGACAGTCCCCATTGGACGCAAGCGGATGCTGCTTTATGGTGGCGTGAGATTTTCGACGGCCCGTACTTGGACGATTTTGAACTGAGCGAAGACAACCCATCGGCCGAAGGCACCCAAGGTGACACCGCCGTGAACGAAAAACGTCCAGCGGCAAGCCCACTGGCCCAATCAACGGCGAGCTGAACACCGGATATGTTTGGTCACAAACGACGAAAACCCCCGACCCAGGTCGACTGGCCACGTTTAAAAGCGTTACTCGAAGACGATGATCGTCGAGCCGCAGTCGAACGTCTGTACCCCGACCCACGCAACGAAAGTTACCTTTCGGCACTCCGCCGCGTCCAACCCGATCTGGCCGGCGATGTGGTGTCACTGGGGCGTCAAGTCTTTCACGGTGCCCGCTTGGCCGAGTACCCAACCCTGGCCGTCGCCGGGATGCTCAACAGCGGCAAGACCAGTCTGGTCGCGGGGTTGCTCAGCCGGCACGGTCGAGCCCGCACGTTACGCGGTGTCGCCAACCGCCAAGGCACGCACCGATTCGTTTTGTGGCTGCCCCAGAAATGGCGTGAAGAGGCCGCGTTGTGGCAGTTATTGCTGGAAGATTTTGGCGATGCCGTCGGTCACGCCCCCGAGCTGTTGGCCGAAATGCCCGAAGAGGCGCATGAACAATACAACAACCGCAGCGGCGGCGTCGACGCGTTGGGCGTGCCACTGGTCGCAACCGATCCGGCGTTGGATGATCTGGGGATCGGATTGCTGGATTGTCCCGACATCGTGTCCGATGAAGTCTTCGGAGTCGGGTCGCCGGAGCGGAGACGTGAATTGCTGGGCAAGGCGTCGACGTTCTGCAGCGCCTTCCTGGTCGTCTCCACGCCCAGCATGGCCCGCGACCGTTCACTCGGTGACATTCTGCAAACGATCTCGGATTTGATGCCCGGCATTCCACGTTTGCTGGCGGTCAATAAAATTCGTCCCGGACAGACCCCCGAAGACGTGCTGGAATCGTTCGAACCCCAAGCCAGCAAATTCGGCGTCGAGCGAGTTTACGGGGCATACGATTACGAATTGCCCAAGAGCGAACCCTTCATCCCGAAATCGGCGAAGAACGGGGACCAGGAAATCACGATCGAAAACCCCAGCGACGATCCTCTGCCCATTTTCTTTTCGCTCTCCACGCAGCCCGATGAAAACCCGCCGGCAGAAATCGGTTGCGACCGTCTGTTGACCCATCTGACGCGCGAGCTGGATCGCCCGGAATCATCGGATCGTTTTTTGATGGGACGTCACGCCGCCTTGCGTCGCGCGGTCTGGGACATGGGGTTGGCCGCGGTCGAAAAGGATGCCGAGCAATCGCTGCGGTTGACCGAGCGGGCCCGGCAAACGCTGCTGGACACCACGATCAGCCTGTTCACGAAGCAGACGACCGGGGGGGCGATCACGGAGGTTCGGATGCACCAATCCGAACGCATCGTCCGGCAGTTGGCCGACGCGTTCTGCGAAGCGGCGCCCTGGTACGCTCGCTGGGGGGTGAAGATCAACACGTTCATCCAAGGCCGCACCAAGGCGGCGTCCGATTTGTTCAAGCAGTACGTGCCGACCGCGATGGCGGAGCGTTATGCCGAATCGATCAAGGAGAAATTCAAGTCGAAGAAGGTCGGCCAGCTCGTCGACCCGGAAGACCTGGACACGTCACTTCGACGGTTCGGCGCGCCATTGACCTTGCCACATTGGTTTGAAGGGCAAAATGATCCGATCGATCCCTCCGCGTGGACCCAGGCGATGCACGAGGTGTTGAGAACGTTTCATGAAAACGATCGCGTGGTGTTCGACAGCGATCAATTGCGTGGTGTGGCCGAAGAGATGTGGCGTCAGATCCCGCGCCACAAGAAGTTGGCCTTCGGGTTGACGCCGCTGGCGGCACTGCTGGCCACCTTCGGAAGCGTCTTGATGTTGCCGGTCGATTTCGGTGCCACGGTTCTGGTTGCCAACGCCTCGGTCGTCGAACTGCTGGCCGCCGCCGGGCTGACCGCCTTTTCAGCCTACTGGGCCGGCGGAAAGACGGCCCAGACGCTCAGCACCCAAGCTGCGGTCGAGCAGATGTCGATGTTCTATGTCTTGCTGTGTCACCAAATCGGAATCGATCCCGGCAACCCGCTCCCGTCGATCCGTCTCAAACAGACCAACATTCTGTTCCCGACTCCGAATGTAAAGGTCGGCGTCGGTGGCGGAGCAAACGCGACGCTCGCGGTCTATCGTATGAATCAAACGTTTCGTCAAGAATTGAACGGGATCCTGCCTCGCGAGTCCAAACATGCATGAATCCTCCGCAGACACCGTGCCCCCTGACGACGAGTTTTTGAACCGGGTTCGTCGCGCCGGCGCCTCGGTATTGGGCGACAGCGAAACGGGCCGCCGAGTTCGATCGCTGTGTGAGGAACACGCCCGCGCGCGTCAGTTGATCTCACAAGATCGGGCCGCCGGGGCGCTGGTCTTGGCCGTCGTGGGCGCGACCGGACAAGGCAAGTCGTGGCTGATCCGCCAATTGATTCGCCGCTCGCCGCTGGCCGCTTCCATCCGCAGCGGCAACAATGCCGACCAGGCGACGGAGGAACTGGTTTGGGTCGGCCCGCATCCGCCGGTCGATTTGGACCCTCGCTATGAACGGTTCGTGCGTGTTTCCTCGGCCGACATGGAACCGATCGGCACACCCTACATGCTCGTCGATGCGCCGGGGGCGACCGACAATCGGCAGGGGATCGCCGACGTCGCCAAACGGGCGCTCTCGCTGGCCTCGGCCATCGTGTTGGTCGTCCGTCGCGATCAGATCCGTGGCCAAACCCCCGCCGCACTTGCGGTGGCCAGTGAAGGCACCATCGTGATCCCCGTGATCAATACGATCGGTGTCGACGACGCGGCTCTGCATGCGGACATCGATGCCTTCCTGGCGAACCTGCGGAACGCCGCGCCCGAGAGCGTCATCGCCCGACCGATCCAAGTCACCGATTTTGAACTGGGCGGCGAAAGCGAACAACAGATCGGCGCCCAGGCGGCCACCGACCTGCTCCGCCAGTTGCAGATCGAACTGGAAAACAACCCCGACAGCGATCGACGCAAATCGACTCGACTGGCTGCCTTGGACGGTCGCTTCCGATCGGCGCTCAGCGCGTTGTTGGCCGACGAACTGCCGGGCCTGACCCGGGCGGTCAATCGACTCAACGACGAAGCGACGAAACTGCCGGGCGAAGTCGCACAAACGCTGATCGGACCCGATGGGCCGATGCAGGCCGCCGTCCGCAGCCGTTTGCGTTTGAAACTCTTAACATCGACCGGTGCCATTTGGTTTCCCTACCGTTCGGTCTTGGGCCTGTTGAACCTGACCCACGGGGCCTGGGATCGCGTGCTGTTGTCGCTATCGGGATCGCTTCCGTCGCTGGTCAGCACGATCTGGACCTCGACGCGCAGTCTGAACTCGGATCGCAACGCCAACAACGAACTTCGCGACGGGCTGCAACGCCGCAGTGCCGCGGCAGTCACCGATCGACTCGGGCCGCTGGCGGCACAGTTTCGAGAGGAGTTGGCGTTGCTCAGAAACGCCGATCAGGGTGACGACGGCAAATCTTTCCCCGGCGAACCGTTGCGTGTCACGTCACACTCCGAAACCCAACACGTCGCCTCGCTTGCCGGCATCGATGCCCTGCAAGAACGCTCGCACAGGATCTTCGAAGACGCGGTCGAGCAGAACTCGATCTCACAGTCGACCGCCACGATCATGGCCATCGTCGGCACGTTGATCTTTTGGCTGCTGATGGCCGGTCCCTTCGTCGCCCTGTACGGCGAATACTTGAAAGCCAGTTACGAAACCCTGATTCAGGTCTCGGCGCAACAAGCCGGAGAGCCGCACCATCCGCTGGAACATTTTCCCAAGCCGGAATTTGCGATGGTGCTCACCAGCCTGGTGCTGTCCTTATTGCCGACCGCGATTTTCGCCATGATCGCGCTGTCGGTTGCGCAGTCCAACGGCCGAACACAGCGCGCCCAACAAGCCATTCGCCACGGTCACGAAGAAGCCATCACCCAGTTGCAACAAGACCGTGTGCTCCGACTTCGCTGGGACGATCCGCTGTTGACCGACGCCGAGTTCCTGGTGTCCGCCGGTCGACGCTGAGTGGGGTAAGCATCCTGCTTGCCACCCTCGCCGGCGCACTCAGGACGCAAAGCCTCCAACGCAGTGTGCTCCCAGACTCTGACGGTGTTAGCGGAACGGCGCGAGCCGTCCGGTCGCGCTTCAAAAACACCTTGAAAGACCGGAGAGGCCCGCGCCCTACCGCTAACAACAAACACTCCGCTTGGCGTCAAAGTAGATGGCCCGAGACTGCGTCCTATCACCGACAGTTTCGCGGCCGCGGTGAACTGATACACTGTGCATCCTCTACACTGTGCATCCTCCTTCACCGCACCGTCACCACTCATCCACCAGCCGATCATGCCGCAGGGATTGCCCCTTCACTTTGATGCGTTGCTTGCCCAAGGAAATACCGACCAGGCGGCCGAGAGCGCGGGGTTGCTGGACATCGTGCTCAGCGGTGGGATCGTCGGCGCGGTCATCTTGGTGGTGCTGCTTTCACTCAGCTTTTTGGCGGCTTATCTGGTGTTCGACCAGGTGATGACGCTGCGCCGGGGTGAAGTCTTGCCGGACGGGTTGAGTGAGACCGTCCGCCAGGCCTTGCTGACCGGCCGGTTGCAGGAAGCCGATGCGGCCTGCCGGCGTGAGCCGAGCGTTCTGAGCGTGGTGCTACTTTCCGGGATTGCGGAGGTCGATTACGGCTGGCAGGGCGTGGAGAAGGCAGTCGAAGACGCGCTCGCCGAACAGTCCGCCCGGATGATGCGACGGATCGAGTACCTGTCCGTGATCGGCAACATCGCCCCGATGGTCGGGCTGTTGGGCACGGTGACGGGGATGATCTTTGCGTTCCAGCAAGTCGCCACGACGCGGGGAGCGGCGGGTGCAGGTGACTTGGCCGAAGGCATTTACCAGGCGTTGGTGACCACCGTCGGCGGCTTGGTCGTTGCGATTCCCGCGTTGGCGGCCTATGCCGTCAGCCGCAACCGCGTCGACACGCTGATCGCGGACGTCGCGTTCCAAGTCCAGCACGCGTTGGCCCCGATCAAACGCCGCCCCACCAAGAACGTCGCCGCCCCCAAACGGTCGTCGTGAGCGTTTCCTCGATCCACGCGCCACTGGCTGACGGCCTGTCGATTTAATCCGATCACACGTGGGATCAGCCGTTTCGCGCGAGCGTACGGGCCTGTCGCACGAAGAAAACTCAGCAGGGCCCGTAGGCTCGCGCCAAACGGCTGATTAAATCAACCGGCCGGTCAGCGACCGGCGCGTGATCGTTCTCCCATCCCCCACTCACCACCGGCGGCCTACCGCAGTCGACGATTCGGCGTCGGCTTGGTAACCTCATCGGCGTTTCCATTTCGCGCCCTCCAGCCCCCCCTTTGTCCGCCGATATGGCCGTATTGATTCAAGTGCGAAACGCCCACAAGCGTTTTGGCGACCAAGTCCTGCTCGATGGTGCCGACGTTTCCCTGGTTGACGACGTCAAGGTCGGCTTTATCGGCCGAAACGGCGCCGGCAAAAGTACGTTTTTGAGGGCGCTACTGGGCGACGAAGAACTGGAACAGGGCGAGGTCATTCACCATCCCTCGCTGCGAATCGGCTACCTCCGCCAACACGACCCGTTCCATGCGGGGGAATCGGCGTTGGATTTTCTGATGCGGGAAAGCGGCCAGCCCGATTGGCGCTGCGGCGAGGTGGCCGGCCAATTCGAACTCAAGGGAGACTACCTCACCGGCCCGGTCAAAGCGCTCTCCGGTGGGTGGCAGACACGCGTCAAACTGGCAGCGTTGTTGCTCAACGACCCCAACCTGCTAATGCTGGACGAACCGACCAACTTCCTGGACCTGCGAACCCAGATTCTGCTGGAGCACTTTCTGCGGACGTTCAACAAAGCGGCGTTGATCGTCAGCCACGACCGCGCGTTTTTGAAAGCGACGTGCTCCCAAACCTTGGAACTGTCGCGCGGCAAGTTGACGATGTACCCCGGCAAGATCGATCGGTTTCTGGAATTCCGCGAGGAGCGTCGCGAACATGATCGCCGTGTCAATGCCACCGTCATGGCCAAACAAAAGCAGTTGCAACGGTTCATCGAGAAAAACCGAGCCAACGCCTCCACGGCCAGCCAGGCGCGGAGCAAGGCGAAACAACTGGAGCGTCTGCAGACGAGCGAAGTGGAGGTCGATGAGCCGACCGTCCATATCCGAGCGCCGCGTGTCACCCCGCGGCAAGGGACGGTGATGCGGACCGAGGAGCTTGCGATCGGCTATCCGGGCCACACCGTCGCCGAAAACATCTCCCTGGAAATCGAACACGGCCAACGGGCGGCGATCGTCGGCGACAACGGCCAAGGTAAAACGACGCTGCTGCGGACCCTCGTCGATTCACTCGCCCCGATCCGTGGAGAGATCAAATGGGGTCACGCGACGGAATTGGGCACCTATGCCCAACACGTTTATTCCAGCCTGGATGATCGGCGGACCGTGCTGGAGCACTTGGAGTACGAATCCAACGCGGACACCACGCGACAGGATTGCTTGGCGATGGCCGGTGCGCTCCTGTTTCGCGATTCGCACATCAATAAAAAGATCAAGGTGCTCTCCGGTGGTGAACGGGCGCGATTGTGCATGGCCGGCTTGCTGCTGGGGACCGCCAACGTGCTCGTCTTGGACGAACCGGGCAACCACCTGGACGTCGAAACCGTCGAATCGCTCGCCGATGCCCTGATCGACTACCAGGGTACCGTGATCTTCACCTCACACGACCGACACTTCATGCAACGGGTGGCGACCAACGTGATCGAAGTTCGCGACGGGACCGTCAAGAATTATTTCGGCAACTACGAGTCGTATCTGCAGAGCGTCGAAAGCGAGGTGGACGAAGGCGAACGCGAACGCGACCGGATCGCCGGAAAAGCCGCCCCGCCACCGCCGACGAAAATCGCCAGCGCCGAAGATTACCGGGCCAGCCAGCGTCAATCGCGAAAGACCGAAAAGGAAATCAAGAACCTCGAAAAGAAGATCGCGCAGCTTGATGACGAGAAGAAAGCCGTCAACGAAAAACTGTTGACCGAAACAGACCCCGACGAAGCGGTGCGGTTGCACGACAAATTGACCGAGATCAGCCAAGAACTCGAACAAGCCGAAGAGCGTTGGATGGAGCTGAGTGATTTCTAAGCGTGTCGGTCGCGCCGTGCATGCCCCCTCGTTCCATGGCTCCGCCGTGGAACGCAATGCCGGTGTGGCTCTGCCACACGCGGTTGACGGCCCAGAGGCGGAGCCTCCGAAGCAGTGTGTCCCCAGGCGGAGCCCTACGCCGTGAACGATTTATTTCCTGTGTTTGACGAGGTGTTAGCGGCAGGGCGCAAGCCCTCCGGTTCCGCTTCTTTCCCAACACACCGGAGGGCTCGCGCCCTACCGCTAAAAAGTCGTTCACGGCGTAGGGCGGAGCCTGGGAACAAGTAGCAAGTCAACCGGCTTGCATAGCATGCCCTACCGCCGCGAAAACAGATCACTGGTCACGATGTGTTCGATCAGCTCTCGCGTCGGATACTCGTTTTCGGCCAGTCGTTCCAGGATGGCATCGATCGTTGCCCGGTCGCTGAACTCGATTCGCCGCCCCAGTGCATAGGCGAATAATTTTTCGGTGAACGCTCGTGCGAAAAACGCTTGCCGCTGCACCAACAGCGTTTTCAATTCCGCGACGCCGTCAAAGGCTTGCCCGCTGGGAAGTTTTCCCGACGTATCGATGGCCGCCTTGTTCTCATAACGGGTCCGCAGTTCACCGATCGGATCAAAACACTCCAGCGCAAAACCGAGCGGATCAATTTTCCGATGGCACTCGTTACAAGCCGCTGAGGTTCGATGCTTCGCTAACAAGTCACGCACCGACGTCGCCCCCCGCACATCCGGATCGATCGCGGGCACATCGTCCGGCGGAGGCGGCGGGGGAGTCCCGAGCACATTTTCCAACATCCAGACACCGCGGACGACGGGCGAGGTTTCGATCCCATTGGCGGACACCGTCAACACACTCGCCTGCCCCAACAGTCCGCCACGACGCCGGTCGCTGAACACGACCTTGCGAAACGCGTCGGCGTCTTCGGCCGGTACCTGATCCACGACGCCATAAAGCTTGGCCAGGTCGCGATTGATGAACGAATAGTCCGCGTCCAGCCAGCGAACGATCGACGCGTTTTCATCGATCAGGTGACGCAGAAAGGTGCGTGTTTCCCGTTTCATGTCGGGCTGCAAATTGGACGCGTAATAACGCCAAAACTGATCCCGGTCCGGCGGCATCTCGCCCAACGTGCGTAGATTCAACCAGGCATCGGTGAACCCGGCGATCATCGCGTCGGACTTGCGATCGGCCAGCAATCGGCGGGTTTGTTCGAGCAACGCCTTGCGGTCCAATCCCTGTGCATCGGCAATCTCTCGCAAGCTCGCATCGGGCATCGACCCGGTCAGAAAGTACGACAAACGGGCGGCGAGCGCATGCTGGGAAATCTGATCGGTTTCGGGGGCGCAATCGGGATGCAGGTACAAAAACGCGGGCGAACAAAGCACCGTCTTCAACGTGTCCTTAAACGCACCCAACGGATCGCGACCGTGCTGCAGACGCGTCTGATAGACCGACATCAACCGATCCAGTTCACCCGGTTTCAGCGGCCGTCGATAGGCGCGGCGGGCGAACGCTTCGGTCAACTCTCGGGCGTCCTCGGGCTGGAACCGGCCGCCAGGCAAAACGCTTGCCAGGGTCGCGCTGGGCCACTGCCGAAAAATCGGACCGCGGATCATGACTTCGTGAATCCGGATCTGCGGGACCTGTCCGTAACGCAACATCACATTTCGTCCGCGTACGATTCCCTGGCCGCCGCGGGCGTGCTCGGGCAAGGTGTCGGCATATTTCCGATGCAGCCGCGTGTGCAGGGGACGCACTTCGCGCAAGCCGTTTTCGAAGGTGAATCGAGGCGTGAAACCGCGATCCAGCGGCACCTCCATCGTGTACCACTGCGGCTCGCCGTCTTCGATCGTGCGCTCGGCCAGCAAGGGTTGAATCGGCTGCATCGTGTGCAAGCTGCCCGCCTTGGCGTTTCCGGGACGGATGCCCAAGCGAAACTTCTCGCTCAAGTCGATCTTCAGGTCGGATTCTGAATACGGCGTGTCACGGTGAAGCGCTTGGGCGAGCACACGAATCTCATAAACACCGTCCGACGGCACGCCCTCGGCAAACTCTTCCAGCGGCCCGTAGGCGCCCTCGGGGCGATCCGCCAGCGGGCTGTCGTACAAACACAGATAGCGAAAGTTGAAAGCCGCCCGGTGAGCCCCATCCAACTCGGGTTGCTGGCGAAAATGGTCGTCGAAGTGCCAACGTTTTTCTTCGGGTTGCGTCCGGTTAGCGAGCGCTTTTTCGACGATCGCATCGGCCGCGTCCAGGTACTGTTCCAACAGGTATCCCGACGTCACCAGGGCGTCGCCGATGTTGTCCAATTGTTCGACGGTGTTGTCCCGTGGGAATCGATCGCTGGGATCGAACATCGACATGTCCATCTGGAACAGATCGCTAACGGTGGCGAGGTACTCGCGACGCGTCAATCGACGCAGCACCGTTTGGCCGCCGGTGCTGGACGACTGTTGTCGCAGTTGCCGCAACGACGCGGTCAGCGACTCGATCGCCGCCTGACGCTCCCCACGTGTCGGCTGATCCGCATCCTGCGGTGGCATGTCGCCGAGCGTCAACTGGTCGATGATCTCCTGCAAGATGATTTGCGTGTCGTGATCGGTGGACGACAAATCGAGCGCATCAAATTCACGCTCACCATTGGCGTCATCGGCGTTGTGACAATCGACGCAGTAGGTTCCTAAGAACGCGATCGCATCATCCGCCAGACCCCGCGATTGCGAAAATCCGCCCAACATGGCGAACCCGACACAAAGGGCTCGCGTCATCGTTGACAGACGCATCACGCCAACTCCAATCCCGAAAGGGTGCCGGTGCTGGTGGAGAAACGTTCTGCCGGAATCCCGAACCGATGCAGCAAGGTCAGGTACAGGTTGGTCAACGGGGGACGATGCGGAGACGACGAATCAAACCACACCGTTCCGCGATGCCGCAGCCCTCCGCCGGCGACGACGATCGGCAGGTTCGTATTGGTGTGGGAGTTCGCGTTCCCCATGCCGCTGCCAAACAGCACCGACGTGGTTTCGAGCAGGTTAGATTCGCCGCTTTCGGTCTGACGCAGCTTGGTCAGGAACCGAGAAAACTGTTCGACCTGGTACGATTCAATCTTCTTCAACGCGTCGATCGACTCCTTGCGTTGGCCGTGATGCGACAGCGAGTGATACCCGCTTTTGAAACCGAAATCACGGGCTTCAAAGTCGCCGCCGATTTCCAGCGTGGCGATCCGAGTCGAATCGGTTTGCAGCGCCAGGGCGATCAACTCGTACAGCATCGGCAGATCGTCAACCATGTTCGTGTTGGCCGGTGCGGAAAACGGCGCCGGAGGTTTTTCGATGTCGATCCATTGTTTTCGATTGCCCAAACGTTTTTCGACGTCGCGAATCGACGTCAGATATTCGTCCAGTTTTTGGGCGTCGCGTTGATTGAGTTGTTTTGAAATGGTCTTGGCGTCACCGTTGACCGCATCGAGGATTGATTCCTGCATGCGAAACCGATCCGCGGCGCGCTGCTTGTCGGCCGGTTTGACTCCGACAAACAGCTTCTCGAACAATTCCCGCGGTCCCGTGATCGGGGGAACGCGGGTGCCCGAGCGGCTCCATGACATTTGGCATCCGCCGTGAATTCCCGAATCGCTGCCGACGGTCAACGAGGCGAACCGCGTGCGGCCGGCGATCGTCTCGGCGGCAAACTGGTCCAGCGTGATGTTCCCGTCGGGCATCGATTTGGCGTCCACACTGCGAATCCCGGATAGGAACGCATGAATCGCGAAATGGCCGCCCTTGAGCCCGTGGTCCAACCCGCCGATCACGGTGAAATCTCCGGCATGCTCGGCCAGCGAGGCGAGTGTCGTCGACAGCGAAGACGCGTTGTCGCCGGCGGTCGTGGGTGCGTCCGCCGAGGGCTTGTCGGGCCAAAATGCCTCGGGGTAAAAGCCCAGCATGTTGCCGATGCAGACCATTCGACGGGGCCGCTGTGACGATTCGGCAGACTTCGTCGACGGGGAATCCGATTCGCCCGCGGTCGCCCGGCTGCGGAGCGAATCGAATGCCGGCAGAGCGATGGAAATCCCTGCGGCCTGCAAAATGGATCGGCGACCGACGACCCGCGGATTGGGACGATGTCGATTCATGGCGAGAGACCAACGGCTGGAAGTGGAGGGGAAGAAGGTGGGACCGTCAAAACGGCCCTCTCAGTTTACACGAAAGACCAGCGTTCTCGAAATCCTGCGATTCTGAGCGTTTTGCGCTCCCCGCGGCAACGCTGTGAAGCATTTTTCCCCTGTGGTTCTTAAGGTGTTAGTGGCAGGGCGTGAGCCCTGCGGTTCCGCATCTTTGCCCAAACACCGGAGGGCTCGCGCCCTACCGCTAAAAAATGCTTCACAGCGTTGTACCCGCGGGTTAAACCACGTCGACTTTTCCGATTGGTTCAACGGTTCGCTAGAGCAGCGGCAGATTGGTCGATGTTTTTAGTCGGCCTTTCTTTTACGACCCTTGGCGCGATCATCCGATCGATGGCGAAATGGAATCAAAGCTGCCTGAACAACTGGGAATTTGGCGACTCGGATCAAGTCTGTGTGCCAATCCGGCGTTTTGCGTCACGTTCGCCCAACCGGTCGATGCCGTCGGTAGCCCGCGCTGGGACTACGCGATGAAGGTGGCGACGTTGCCCGAAGGCCGCGACGGGATCGCCGGGTCCATCGCCGCCGGAGCCCAATTTCGGCATCCCAACGTGGTCCCGATTCTCGATGGAAACGCGTCCGGAGCCTGGCCGTACTTGACGATGCCCCTGTTGGACGGGCGGACGATGAAATGGCATCTGTCCAGCGGTCCGCGAAAACCCTTGCCCGTCGCCCTCTGGCTGATCCGACAGATTTGTCAGGGGCTCGGCGCGATCCATGCCGCCGGTTGGACTCACGGTGACGTCAAACCCGACAACGTGATCGTGGGCAGCAATGGACATGTCACGCTGATCGATCTGGCATTCGCCCATCAAGGCACGCTCGACCAGTCGGCACCGTTCCGTGGCACCCGGCAATATGCCGCGCCAGAGCTGCTCACCAATGCATCCTCGGCAAGCCCGGCGAGCGACATCTTTGCCGCGGGGCGGATGCTGTGGGAATGGCTGGCGCGGGTGGAAACCACCAACGAACAAATTCTCAGTCCGGCGTGTGAATTGGTCGAGTGCATGGTCGACGCGGCACCCGAAAACCGTCCGTCCGCCGACGAAGTGACAGCGACGTTGTTGCGAATGGAAATCGACACGCTCGGCGAACACATCGTCCCGGCCCGGCCACGTCGTGCCGCGTAGCGCTTCGTCCAGATTGAATCTTCGGGCTGCGATTGTCGAGCGAAAAAGGTCAGGCTGTAACTTGCGGAACGATGAAACGAACACTGGCCCCACGGATGGCAGCGCGAACCCACAGATTTTTTTAACCCTGTCATCCGTGGGTTCGCGCTGCCATCGGCGGGTATTATTTCCGTTGGTTAGCCCAGCAAAATTGCTGGAGTGGTTCGTCCAGAAAACGCTAGCGGAACCGAGCGAGCCGTCCGGTTTCGTCGCAATAATGCCTTGCAAGCCCGGAAGGCTCGCGTCCTACGGCTAACAAGAACGCTAGACCTTCGTCGCCCAGCGGTATCCGAACAGTTCCTTGGCCGAACTGGTGCCGAACGAATCGGTCAGGATGTCAAAATGTTTCAGCTCCACGTCGCAGGGGTGCGACACGCCGCATGCCCGGCCGAGCTGCAATAACTCCTTTCGCAATGTCACCACGTAGTTGGCAAACCGATGCGCCTTGTCGGTCGGATCCAGCCCTCCCATCAGCCATCGATTTTGCGTCGCGATGCCGGCCGGACAGTGCCCGGTGTGACAGCGTTGTGCTTGAATGCATCCGATCGACAACATCGCTTCGCGACCGACGGCAATCATGTCGCAACCCAATCCGAACGCCAGCAACGCGTTGTGCGGGAAACCAAGCTTCCCGGATCCGACGAAGACGATGTTTTCATGCAACTCCGCATCGCGAAAGACGCGATAAACCGAACTCATGCCCAGCTTAAAGGGCATTGCGACATGATCGGAAAACACCAACGGTGCCGCTCCCGTTCCGCCTTCGCCCCCATCGATGGTGACAAAGTCCACGCTGCGACCGGTCTGTTGAATCCGGTCGGCCAACTCGTGCCAAAACTCCATTTGCCCCACGGCCGATTTGATGCCGACCGGCAGACCACTTTCGTCGGCAAGTCGTTCGACAAAATCGAGCATCGAGTCGACGTCGTTGAACTCACGGTGCGACGCCGGACTGGCACAATCCTTCCCCATCGGCACGCCACGGATCTTTGAAATCTCGTGGCTGATCTTTGCCGCCGGCAGCAACCCGCCGCGGCCCGGCTTGGCTCCCTGGCTGAGCTTGATTTCGATCGCGCGAATCGGATGTGATTGGACCACATCGCGGAACCGCGCAATGTCGAAGCCTCCATCAGCAGTTCGACAACCGAAGTACCCGGTACCGATCTGCCAAATCAGCTCGCCGCCTTTGCAGTGATACGGTGACACACCGCCTTCGCCGGTGTTGTGTAAACATCCGGCTAGCGCCGCGCCCCGGTTGAGCGCTTCGATGGCCGGGGCGCTGAGCGAGCCGAAGCTCATGGCCGAAATGTTGACAATCGAATCAGGCCGAAACGCCTTGGCACGGCCCTGAGACGCCCCCATGACCTTCTTGCACGCCGCGGAATGATTCGGATCAAAATCTTCGTCGCCCGGTAACGGATCGCTGAGCGGAAACGGACTGTGGCGAATGATCAGGTAGTTCGGGGACGACTCCAATTCGTTGTCCGTCCCGAAACCGAAGTAGTTGTTGTCCTTTTTCGACGACGCGTACACCCAGCGCCGCTGATCCCGGCTGAAGGGTCGCTCCTCATCATTGTTGGTGACGATGTATTGCCGCAATTCGGGGCCGATCGCTTCCAACCAGTATCGAAAATGGCCGATGATCGGGAAATTGTGCAGAATCGCGTGCTTCTTTTGCAGAACGTCGTAGGCGACCATGGCAAGCAGAATCACCGCGATGATGAGCGTCATCCAGACCCAATTCATGTCACTTCCTCTGGTTAACGACGCGGCTGGACGTCCCCTTCCCACCACTGGAGCAAGTGTTCAAGCCGCTCCAACGCTTGGGGACGCGACGATGCAAGGTCGTTGGTTTCGCCAAGATCGCTCTCAAGATTATACATCCATTGTGCCGTGTTCGTGCCCTCGCGCTTGCGGACCAGTTTTAGATCGCCGTCCCGCACCGCAGTCCACGTCCTGTTGCCACGGCGGCCGCGCCAAAACAACGTCCGCGGAATGTCGTCGCGTTGCTCGGCGACGTGCGACAGAATATCGATTCCCTCCAGCTTGCGCCCCGGAACCTCAGCCCCCGCCAACGTCAGAATCGATCGCGTCAAATCAAACGTGACGCACACCTGGTCGCTGACCATCCCGGCGGCAATTCGATCGGGCCAGCGGACAATCAGCGGCACGCGAATCCCGCCTTCATACGTCGTGCCCTTGCTGCCGCGGAGCGGTCCCATGTTCCCCGCACCGGCGAAGCCTCCGTTGTCGGAGACGAAGATGACGACGGTGTTGTCGGCAATCCCTGAGTCCTCAAGCGTCTTCAGAACCCTGCCGACTTCCGAATCAAGATCCTCCAGCATCGCGACATAGGCCGGCGGATCAAACGCCATCCAATTCTCTTCCGTGACGACCTTGTCTTTGTCGCCAGGACCTTGATAGGGAAAGTGCGGACACTCATGCGAGACATAGGCGAAGAATGGCTGGTCTTTGTGACGCTTGATAAAATCGATGCTGTCATCGGTGATCAAGTGCGTCATGTAGCCGTCACGCTCGATCGGCTGCCGACCACGAAACAACACGTGCAAGTCGCTGAGTTCACGATGATTGAAGTAGTGGACGTTGCCGCCCAAGTAGCCGACGAACTCGTCCCAACCGTACTGCGTCGGATTGAACTTGGGTTCGTATCCCAAGTGCCATTTGCCGAAAATGCCACAACGGTAGCCGGCCGGTTTGAGCAGTGCCGGCAGAACGGCATCTTCGACCGGCAGCCCCAACTCATGTTGTGCGGCCAAGCGGATCGCATCGTCGTAGCGTCCCACATTCCCGGTGCCGATCGCACACTCCAGGCCGCCCACCCGCTGTTGATACCGTCCGGTCAACAGCGCCGTCCGTGTCGGACTGCACTCGGGCCCATTGGAATAGTGCTGCGTGAAGCGAACCCCTTGCTTCGCCAAGGCATCAATGTTCGGCGTCTTCGCGACCGGGTGTCCGTAACACCCCAAATCACCGTAGCCCAGGTCATCGGCAAGAATCAAAACCACGTTGGGACGCTCCGTTGACTCGGCCCCCACGACGTCTGAATGAAGGGCGTGCGTCAGGAGTGCTGCAAACGCCGACCAGACGATTGCGATGACTCTCTTTCGCATCGGACGCCGGCATGGTCGGCTGCATGGTCGGCGGCATGGTCGGCGGCAACCGGTCATTCGGGTAAAGGGCATCCGTGCGGCAAGACATTGAATCATGTTGAATCCCAATGGTTGGAAATCGGACGCTCGGGCGTTCGTGTCAAACCCGAGCTCAACGAGCCACCCGTACCGGCGGCCTGTTTCGCAGACGTTTGTCGTTTTCCGGTACAATGCGAAGGGTCAACTCTAACCCAAAACTCGTGTCCACGAGTAAGTTAATCAATCGCGACGCAATCGTCCGATGCATCTTGGGAACCGCAGTGGGTGATGCGATTGGGCTTCCTTGCGAAGGCCTTTCACTGAAACGGCCCGAGAGGTTCTGGAACGGGCAAGGCGACCGCAGGTCCGCAATCTGCATTTCCTCGCCATCGTACTTTTTCACGACTTCCGGCGACTCGCTCCCCCATACCGTTGACCATCAACCGCCGGCACGCCCCCAGTCGGGAGCAGAAAAACAGTCCAATTTCGCAGCGACAGTGCAATCATTTGCGTCAGCGCCGCCACTTTTGAATACTATCGGTAGAGCAGGCGATCGCGCGACTCGAATTTCGACAACGGATCCCAGCGACGCGTTACCCCGTCCGCGGCGGCGGCCCCGCGGCGGTTGCGGTGCAGGGGAGGTGCGAGAATGGCTGGAACCGCCCCGGCGGCCGATCCCGCTGGTCGCTGGCGGGCTGAAAATTTGCGACTCGCGCGGGTTTCTGGTAGCCTGCCGAATCCACCGGCATTTGGCAAAACCTTGTCGTCCGCTCAAATGATTTGCGACGCGTGAGCAGCCGTTCGTGACTTGCCCAAGTGGAATGCAACAGGCAGCAGCAGTGAATTCAACAAAACGGCCCCGAATCGCACTCCTTGTCGAAGCGTCGCGCGCCTACGGGCGTGAATTGCTTCGCGGCGTGGCGTTGTTCTCGCGGACGCGTGTGGAGTGGTCGTTGCTGCATCAAGAGATGACGCTGGATTCCGCGATCCCGGATTGGATTTTCAGCTCGCGGATCGACGGCGTGATTGCCCGCGTGGACTGGCACACGATTGAACCGTTGCGTCAATTGCGAGTGCCGATCATCGATGTCCGCTGCAACCGAAAATTCACCGGCGTACCGCAAGTCGAAACGGATAACCAACGTGTCGCCGAAATGGCGTTTTCGCATCTATGGGAGCGTGGGTTTCGACGATTCGCTTTCTGTGGGTTTCGATTTGCCACGTATTCCGACGCCCGCCTGGCCGCCTTTCAACAGTTGGTCGATGCCGCGAATTGCCCCTTTGATGTCTACCAGTCCCCCGGCGTCCCCGGCACCACGTTGACACAGCTGGAGGAAGCGGGTGTGCTGGAATTGGAATCGTTGGCGAAGTGGTTGTCGACGCTTTCGCGACCGACCGGCCTGTTGGTTTGCAATGACATTCGCGGTCAACAGGTGCTCAACGCTTGCCGGCTATCCAACATTGCCGTCCCCGATGACCTGGGCGTGATCGGCGTCGATGACGACGACGCCATCTGTCTTCTCTGTGACCCACCGCTTTCGAGTGTTCGTCCCAATGCGGAACAGGTCGGATTTCGGGCCGCGGAGATTCTGCAGCAAATGATGACGGGTTTGCTGCCTGAGAATGAGATCGAGTACGTTCCCCCCATCTCCGTCTCCGAACGTCTTTCGACGAAAGTGGTGGCCGTGGACGATGTCGAAATCGCCCGTGTGTGCAGATTCATTCGACAAAACGCCTGTTCCGGAATCAATGTGGGCGATGTCGCCGAGTTCACGTCCCTCTCTCGTCGTCAGTTGGAGCGGAGGTTTCGGGATGTCCTGGGGCGAACACCACACCAACAGATCACGATCACCCAATTGGAACGCGTCAAACAGTTGCTGTTGGAAACGGACATGACGCTGGAACAAATCGCGACGAAGACGGGCTACAGTCATAAAGAATGTCTGGGGGCTGTTTTCAAACGGGAAACCGGTGAATCGCCCGGCGAATTCCGATCGAAACAACAACTCAATGGCGATCCCTCCCAAACGCCGAAAGCTCCTTTAAAAAAACGTTAGGGCATTGCCCCGACAGTATTCCCCTTCCGTCCGATGCCCTGTTCACGACGAGTTCCGATGCTCCGATTTTTCTTGATTCTGATCTGCTGCGGCGCAAGCATTGCCTCTTCAGATGCCCGCGACATCTTCGTCAGTCCCGCGGGCGATGATGCCAATGACGGCTCGGCCGCCGCTCCGGTGGCGACGCTCGGTCGGGCACAGTCTCTCGCTCGGCAATCGGCCGGAACCGACCCCGTGACGGTCTCCGTCGCGGACGGCGTCTATTACCTGCCCGAGACACTCACGTTCACCGCCGCCGACTCTGGTGCCCCCGATCGACCGGTCATCTACCGCGCGGAAAACGAAGGGAAAGCCGTGCTCAGCGGCGGAACAATGCTCGACCTGCAATGGAAACCCTTCCGTGATGGAATCTTTGTCTCAGCGACTCAACCGGGGCTGGCGATCGACCAGCTGTTCCTGGCCGGTCGCCAACAACGGATGGCACGCTATCCGAACTATGACGCCGGCAAAAAGACCGCAGCCTATCAAGGCTTCGCCGCCGATGCGTTCTCCAAACAACGCGCCAGCGGTTGGGCCGATCCCACCGGCGGGTTCATTCACGCCATGCATCGGGCCCGCTGGGGCGGATACCACTACCGGATCACGGGCAAGGACTCCGATGGCGAAGTGACCTATGAAGGTGGCTGGCAAAACAACCGCCAAATGGGCATGCATAACGACTTTCGCATGGTCGAAAACATCTTCGAAGAGCTGGACGCACCCGGCGAATGGTATCACGACGCCGGCGCGAACCGCCTGTACTTCATGCCTCCCCCTGGCGTCGACCTGAGCCGAGCGAAGATCGAAGTGGTGCGACTGCGGCACCTGATCGAATTCAACGGCTCCGCCGACGCCCCCGTGCGACAGATCACGCTACAGGGATTCGTCGTTCGGCATGCCGCGCGGACCTTCATGGAAACGAAAGAACCGCTGTTGCGATCGGATTGGACGATCTATCGCGGGGGCGCCGTTGTGCTCTCCGGCACCGAGGACGTTCAGCTGCTGGACACGGAATTTGATCAGGTCGGCGGCAATGCGATCTTTGTCAGCCGATTCAATCGCCGTGTTGTCGTCAAGGGTTGCCACATCCACGACTGTGGCGCCAGCGGTGTTTGTTTTGTGGGTGACCCCGACGCCGTTCGCGATCCGCTATTCGAATACCGTCAGAAGAACGATCTGAGCAAGGTCGATCGTACTCCGGGGCCGAAGTCGAACCATTACCCGGCCGATTGCGTCGTCGAAGACTGCCTGATTCATGGGATCGGCCGAGTCGAACGCCAACCCGCCGGAGTTCAAATCACGATGGCACAAGGCATCACGGTTCGCGATTGCTCGATCTATGATTGCGCCCGCGCCGGCATCAACATCGGCGATGGTGCCTGGGGCGGCCACCTGATCGAACGCTGCGATGTCTTCGACACCGTGCAAGAAACCCACGACCACGGCTCGTTCAACTCCTGGGGACGAGACCGTTTTTGGAGCAGCGACCGGAACGCCAGTCAACAAATCATCGACCAGGAACCGCAGTTCCCGTTCTTGGACGCCGTCGAGACGACCGTCATCCGCAACAGCCGCTGGCGCTGTGATCATGGTTGGGACATCGACCTGGATGACGGATCATCCAACTACGACATTTACAACAACCTGATGCTTTCGGGCGGGTTGAAGTTTCGCGAAGGCTTTCGGCGTCGCGCCTGGAACAACATCACCGTCAACAACGGTCTGCACCCGCACGTCTGGTACAACAACAGCGGCGATGAAGTGTTCAGCAACATCTTCATGGCCGCACCGCAGGGTGTCCGCGCCCCGACGGAGACCGCCAAGGGAAAACGGATCGATCGCAACCTCTATTTCTCGCACGCGCCGGCAATGAAAGATCGTTACGCCGACTTTGGTTGGGACCGCCATTCCATCGTCGCCGATCCCAAGTTCATCGATCCGGCCAGCGGTGATTTCCGTGTCCAGCCCGATTCGCCAGCCTTTGACATCGGTTTTGAAAACTTTGCGATGGATCAGTTCGGCGTCAAGAAACCGTCACTGAAACGGATCACCGAAACGCCCGAGATCCCGGCCTTGGAGGTCAAAGGTGAAACGGCAACGCCCCGATCGGATCGCCGGCGCGTCGCAACATCGCAGCCGTCGTTCTGGTTAGGTGCCCGTGTGAGCGACCTGACCGGTTCCGAGTTTTCAGCCTACGGAGTATCTCAACAAGACGGCGGTGTCGCGATCAAAGAAATCAATCCCGACAGCGACGCCGCCAACGCAGGACTGACCGATGGAGACTTGATCCAGGGCATCAACGCAACGCCGGTCAAACGGGTTTCCGATTTACTCTCGGCCCACCAACAAGTCGGCGACGCAGCGTTGACGGTGAAAGTCATTCGAAACCAGCAGCCCGTGGAACTATCGCTTCAGAACGCACCCCGCATCGTGACGGAATCCGCGGGGGCTGCCGAAGACTTCTTGACGCTCGTACCGACAGGAAAACCATCGGGCAAGGTCGATGCCAACCCATCGCCCCGCAACGCACCGCCGGCAACGCTGATCGACGGCAAACTGCAACAAAGCTACGGCCCGGTTTTCGCCAACGGCGTGACCAGCGGAGCCTATCGCTTGGACCTGGGTGAATCAAAAGACATCTCTTCGATCACCAGTTGGTCGACGAACTTCAATGGGGTCCGCGGCCCACAGAAGCTGACGCTTTACGGAAGCGATTCATCAACCGACCCCGGTTGGGATGTTTCGGACCGTTCCAAGTTCACGCCCCTGACCTCGATCGATACCCGTCGAGCGGCACAGGATGTGTTCCATGCCGTTGCGTTGCGATCCGCGCCGGGGCACTCCCTGGGAAAATTTCGCTGGATCATCTGGAGTGTCCAGCCGGTGACCGATCAAGCGGAAAACACCGCGTTCCAAGAATTGCGTGCGCAATAAGCGCGTTCGCAGCGTCACCTTCCAGCTCGCCAGTGGCGTACGCTTCCAGCTTGCGACTGCAGCAAGCTTCCAGCTTGCCAGTGGCGTAAGCTTCCAGCTTGCGACCGCCGTAAGCTTCCAGCTCGCCAGTGGCGTAAGCTTCCAGCTTGCGACCGCCGCAAGCTCCCAGCTTGCCAGTGCCGTAAAGCTTCCAGCTTGCGACCGCCGCACTCGCGATTGCGGAGCAATCGCGGGTGGCCAGCAGGATGCTTCCCCCACTTTTCGGGCCGCGGACATGCCCGTGTCGCAAATCGTTCGCCGCTCGACGCAGCTTTTGATTGACTTTCATGGCAATTGAAAGATGTTGGGTTGCACTCCCGATTCGAGGGTCTCCCCCAGCCCTCCCTGTCCCCTCCGGAACCGGCCCCGCCCCATGCTCCGCGTCTTGCCCCTAAAGGGTTGCACCGTTCTCCTGGCGTTCCTGCTTTCCGCCCTCGCCATTGGTTCGGCGCCGGCTGCACAGCCCGACACACTGCCGGCGTTGACGAACAATCAGGCGCCCGGCAACCTTGACGAGATGTGGTCGGGGTTTGATCCGCGCGATGAACCCTTGGAAGTCGAACGGCTTCACCAATGGGAAGAGGACGGTGTCGTGCTGCGCGTCGTGCGTTTTCGCATCGGCATCTTCAAGGGTCACAAAGCGACGTTGGCTGCCGTGTACGGCTTCCCCCAAGGCGCCACCGACGTGCCCGGCCTGGTGCAAATCCATGGCGGCGGCCAATACGCCGACTACAAGGCCTGCTTGACCAATGCCAAACGCGGCTACGCGACGGTGTCGATCGCGTGGGCGGGCCGAATCTCCGCGCCCCAATACCGCGTCGGTCCCGATCAAGTCAAATTGTTTTGGGATCAAGAAACCGACGCACCGGATTTTAAATCGACGACGGACTGGGGCGCCGTCGACGGCTATCACGCCCCCTCACGAAATGCGGGCAATCAATTCCCAAGCGGCAAAGCGGCTCCGTGGACGCTGGATCCCGTTGAATCGCCTCGCAATAGCGGTTGGTTTCTCTGCGCAGTTGCGGCCAGACGGGCACTGACGTTTCTGGAGCAACAACCGGAAGTCGACCCGGAACGATTGGGAGTCTACGGCCACTCGATGGGCGGCAAACTCACCGTGCTCACCGCGATCGACGACCGAATCAAAGCCGCCGCTCCTTCGTGCGGCGGAATCAGTGATCGGTACAATGACAGCGAGTTGTTTCGGAACACACTGGGAGACGACGTCAGCCTGAAGCACATCACGTGTCCGATTATCTTCCTGAGCCCGGCCAATGATTTCCACGGTCGAATCGGCGATCTGCCCAAAGCGGTGCAGGAGATCCAAAGCCGACAGTGGCGTGTGACGTGTTCACCGCATCATAACCATCAAGACACCGCGCCCTATGAAGCGGCCACGCTGCTCTGGTTCGACCAACACCTCAAACGAAGCTTCGCGTTCCCTGCGACACCCGCGACGAATCTCACCTTGCAGACGCCCGACGGCATCCCCACCATCCGCATCGACGCCGATTCAAGTTTGCCGATTGAGTCGGTGGACGTCTATTACACCCAAGACGGAAAACCGAACGAGACCCCGCGTGATCGGAACGACGTGGTCCATCGTTTTTGGCATCACGTCGCGGCGAAGCGTCAGGATGAATCGCGGGTCGGATCGCTACCGATTTCGAGCACGAAAAAACCCTTGTGGGTCTACGCCAATGTGACTTACACGCTGCCGAAACCTGTCGAAGGTGCCGGGTATTACTATCGGCAGTACCGCAGCGAAACGATCAATCTGTCGTCTTTGCTGCTGACCATCCCGCCGCAACAACTTCGGCAATCCGGTGTCACGGCAACGCGTCAATCACAAACCGTCATCGAAGACTTCGCTGGCGACTGGCAGAAAGAATGGTTTTCCTACCGGCCGGATCAATGGGCGCGCACCACAAACAAACTGAACGCGGACGTCTATCACGCGCCGACGGGTGCGGTACTGGCGTTTGACGTGAAAGCGGATCAGAAGAATGCCTTGGTGGTGCTGATCGATGATCATGCCGCCGAAGTCCAATTGGACGGTCGCGATTCATGGCAACACGTCGTGCTCACTCCGGCAGACCTTCGCAATGCGACCGACCAACCGTTGGCCAATTGGGAAAACGTCCGGCAGTTAACGTTGTCTGCGACGGAACGATTGAAATCGGGGCAACGCCGCGATCCCAAGACTCGCATCGTGGGCGGCCAATGGAAAGGACCACCGCCGCAGTTCCGGAATCTGCGTTGGGTCTCGAAAAAGACCACAGTCGATTGACACTGCAACGCTCGCCAAGCCCATGGGCATCCACCGCACGTCTGACGCGGCTATCCGCAAAAGACGACGGTCAGACATCGAGTACAATTCATTCTAAAACGATTCCCCCCAACCAATATCCAAGTCGCATCCATGAAGTCTTCTTGCTTAGTGGCGATCGCGTTGGTGTGCTTTTTGACATCCTTCGCGGCCGCTGATTCACCGCGCCCCAACATCGTGTTTATCTTTGCCGACGACTGGGGCTGGGGCGATCTGAGTTGCCACGGGCATCCTTATGTCAAAACGCCCAACATCGATCGACTGGCGCGCGAGGGAACGGATTTCCATCGCTTTACCGTCGCCAGCGGCGTGTGCTCGCCCAGTCGAACGGCGGTGATGACGGGACATTTCCCGGCCCGCTACAACATCGATGGGCATTTCGCCTGGGTGCCCAGTAACGCCAAACGCAACATGCCCGATTGGCTGGATACCGACAGTGTCACGCTTCCACGATTGCTGCAGGGAGCCGGCTACGCCACGGCTCATTTCGGCAAATGGCACCTGGCCAACGACATGATTCCCGATTCCCCTTCGCCGGGAGAATATGGATACGATACCTACGGAGCGTTCAATTGTTCGGGTGAGCAAATGCCTGTGCATGAAGACGCCGAACATGCGATCGAGTTCATCCAGAGCAGTCACCAGGCCGGCAAACCGTTCTTCGTCAATCTTTGGATCCATGAACCGCACACGCCGTTTCATGTCCTGCCGAAGTACCGCTGGCGATTTCGAAACAGCGAGCTCGATGAAAACGATGAGATCTACGCCGCAGTTTTGTCGCACGCCGATGATCGCATCGGCGAGGTTCTCGAGACGCTCGACAGGCTGGACCTGGTGGACAACACGCTGGTCATCTTCAGCTCTGACAACGGGCCTGCCCGCAGCCGGCCCGGAACGCCGCTGACGCTCAGCTACGACACCGCCACGGGTGCGGGCTTCGGGATCGCCGCGGCCAAGGGGATCACCGCCGGACGCAAGGGCTACAAAGCGTCGCTGTTCGAAGGCGGCATCAACGTGCCCTTCATCGCACGCTGGCCGGGCAAAATCGCCGCCGGCAAAGTCGATCAACGTTTGATGATTTCGGCCGTCGATCTGTTGCCGACGTTTTGCGAAATCGCCGGCGCGGAGTTACCCGAATCGTATCAGCCCGATGGAATCAGTCAGCTGAAACCGCTTCAAGGGGACGTCAGCGATGGCCGCGACAAACCGTTGTTCTGGAAGATGAAAGGCAACGGCAAACCCGGCCAAGCCAACTCCTTTCATTGGGTCGACTACTGCATCGTCGACCAAAACTGGAAACTCATCAGCGACGAAGCCTCCTCGTACGTGGAGTTGTATGACATCGTCGCCGATCGCTACGAAAAGCAAGACGTGAAAGAATCGCACCCGGACGTGGTCGAGCAGCTCGCCGAAAAACTTGCCGCCTGGAAAGCCACGCTTCCGCCCAAACCCAACCCCAAGAATTTTTCGTCGTTGCGCGACTGAACGTGCCCACTGGCCGCCACAAATCAACGCTCACACATTCGCCACTATGAATCACCACATGAAACTTCTGCTGCTGCCCCTGTTTTCTTTCACCGCCATTGCAATGCTCCAGGCCGCTTCCGCCCATGCAAACGATCATGCCTGGGTGATCGACACGCAAGACGAATGGAAGCAAAGCACGACGAAACGCAAGGGACTTCAGATCGAGGCCGGAATGGTAGTCCCAACTGAGCAAAACGCTTCACTGGCGAGCGTTTTGAAGACATTTACGACCAAACGGGTGGCCGAATCGATTCAATTCGACCAGTCACCTGAATGGTCCAATTGGAATCAAACCGACGATCTCGGTCCGGTGAATCTCGGCGACGCACCGGTGATGCTCAGCCTCGGGCCGGACAACTACTGGATGTTTGGCCGATACGGTAGCGGCCGAAAAAGGGGCGATACGTCCAAGCTGCCGCCCTTCAAGCCCGAACCGGCAACGCTCGACGGTTTCGACATTCCGCTGCAGACAACCAAGTTTCCCAATCAGTTCGATGCCGCCGGTGGACTGCAACCGCGACTGGGTGGTTACCACGCCTGGCAAAGCAAAGACATGGTCAACTGGGTTCATCACGGCCCGATCACTGAAAAAGCTTCCGCATGGATGACAACCGCCGAGTATGCCGATGGCAAAGCGTACTTTTACTACGACTTTCCTAACGACCAGGATCCACACGTTTTTGTCGATGACGACCTGTTCGATGGCCGACCCGGTGAAAACAAAGGGATGGCCTACGATGACCCGTCGCACGGTTCCGATTGCGGAATCATTCGCGACCTGGACGGTCAGTTCCACTTGATCCTGGAAGACTGGAGCCCGATCAATGCCCAACGCCATGCCTGGGATTCACCCCTGGCGGCACATGCGGTCAGCCCCGATGGAATCCAGGATTTCAAACTGCTGGCGCCGCCGGTAGACGAACGCACCAAACCGACCGGCAGGAAGGGAACCTACAAGCATCCCCACTGGGTGAAAGAAAACCCGGAACGTTTCAAAACAAATGTTGCCGAGTACGAAATCCACGAACCGGAACAAAACGCGTACGGTGACTGGGCGGCGATCTCGATCGGCGGGCAGTACTATCTGTTTTGCGACTATGACCCGGCGGACAGCAAGACGATGAGCGTCGGTCGGTTCACATCGAGCAGCATCGATGAACCCTTCACCTGGTGCGGCAACGTTGGCCGCGGCCATCCCGATCCAGACATCATGTTCGCCGAAGGACAATTCTATCTCGCGACGCAACAGAAAATGGATTTCGTCAGCCCGGGACCCTGGGTCGAGCAGGTCGTCGTGCGTGCCGGAGTCGACGAGAACAATGACGGATCGATCGACAAGTGGACCGATTGGCAAACCGTCAAAGAGACCTACGACTACATTCCGGGGTTCGCCAAACAGGTCGCCAAGACTCCGGCGCGACTGGACCTGTCCGAGTTGCCCGCCGGCTATGGATTTCAGTTCGAAGTCAAAATCAAAGACAGCACCGAGAATCAATCGAAACCGATCCTCGATCGGGTGACGTTTGCCTTTGAAAACGACGCGGCAAAGTAGTCCTCTGTCCAAATTTGGGTTTTGGCTTGCGTTTGTCGATCGGAAAAGGGTCAGGCTGTCACTTGCGGAACAATGAAACGATTACCGGGCCCACGGATGGCAGCGCGAACCCACGGATTTTTGCACCCTGTCATCCGTGGGTTCGCGCTGCCATCCGTGGGTATGATTTCCGGTGGTTAGCCCGGGAAAATTGCCGGAGTGCCGGCCGCCAATGCTTTCCGCGGATCGCAGACAGAGCCGAACTCTTGGTAAGCTCCACTATCTCAAAATGAAATATTGCCAAAGCACCAACTGAACAGCGCCAGTTCGTTCCCCGTCCAGATCCGCTCCCTCCCTATGAGTTCCACGATGATGCAACCGATTCCACTGACGCCATCGACCCGCCATCCGGTCGCCGGACGTGCGATGACCGCAGCGCGCAGAATGACAGGGCCGATTCAGTGTCTCGCGCTGATCGCCATGGCTGTCCTATCAATCATCGGATCGGGTCACGCCTGGTCGGCCGAGGTAAAACGACCTCACGCGGTGATCGTCGTCGGAACGCTCCATTACTCACCGGAGTTGACGATGCCGGTTCTTGCTAAAGAACTGGAGCGATTCGGATTCCGCACGACGATTGTGATGGGGGACGGAAACCCGGAAAAGAAGACGGAAAACGTGCTGCCGGGCATTGAAGCGTTGGCCGACGCCGACCTCGCAATCTTCTTCATGCGTTTCTTGAAATTGCCCGACGAAGAATGGCAACCGATCGAAGATTACATCCGATCCGGCAAGCCCGTCATCGGCCTGCGGACGGCAAACCACTCGTTCAAATACCCGGCCGATCATCCGCGTTTTTCATGGAACGATGACTTCGGCCGACGGGTTTTGGGCACGCCTTACATCGTGCACCAAACCAGCGAAACGCAAATCAGCGTGGTCGAAAAATCGTTGGATCACCCGATCCTATCCAACCTCACCAAAACGAAGTGGGTCTCGCCGGGAACGCTCTACCTGACGCGACTGCAGGACGGTTGCGTTCCGTTGGTGACCGGTTCGGGACGGGGACGCGTGCGGACACTGAAAAAATCCTTCGGCACGATCGAAGTCAAACAGCACGAGTCCGATGTGGTCGCCTGGGCGTGGGAGAATGAATGGGGAGCCAAGGTTTTTGGAACTTCATTCGGTCATCCAGGTGACTTTGCCGAAGAATCGTTTGTTCGGATGCTGATCAATGGCTGTTGCTGGGCGGTCGGCCAACCGGTGCCCGACGCGAATGAAACCGTTTCAACGTGGCAAATCCAGCGTGTTGACAAGAAACCCAAAAAGTGAACTCCCCAAAACGAGCGATGAAACACATTTCTATCGTGGCGATCCTGCTGGGCGGTTTGACCCTTTCGGTCGCCAGTGCCGAGTCGCCGATACGCCCCGGCGATCGCATCGCGATCGTCGGCAACACGTTCGCCGACCAGCTTCGGATTCACGGTTACCTGGAAACGGCGTTGCTGCAGCACGCCAAAGGCATCTCGATCCGCAACCTGGGTTGGGGCGGCGACATGTTGGCTGCTCGTGATCGCCCGACGAATTTCCCGTCCGAGGAGTCGACGCTCCGCGATCACAACACCGATGTGATCATTGCCTGCTTTGGCATGGGTGAGTCCTTCGGCGGAATCGAAGCGTTGGACCAGTTCCGACGCGATTTGGAATCCTTCATCGCCTCGCACGCCGGCAAACAATACAACGGCGAATCGGAGGTGCGTCTGATTCTTGTCTCACCGATCGCTTGCGAAGACCTTGGCAAACTGACCCCCGATCGCGACGCACGCAACGATGTCTTGAGGGCATACACGGAGGCGGCAAACGCTGTCGCATCGGCTGCGGACACCCCGTTCGTCAATCTGTTTGAAACGTCGCTGTACCTGATGGATGAACCGGTCGGTCCAAATTTGACCACCAACGGCATTCACCTGAATCGATTCGGCTACTGGGCGATCAGCCACGAATTTGCGAGCCAGCTTTTGGCCTCGGATCAGCCGGATCATTTTCGGCCCTGGCGGATCACGATCGACGCGCGAACCAAGACGGGCCAGGGACGAGGCGTCGAAGTCTCGGAATTGACCGTCGATGTCTTTCAAGCCGATGATCCCGAACTCACGTTTCGCGGGACCGAGACGTCCGCGCCGCGGTTGCCGCCGCCGACCGACCAGCCGTTGCCCCCGCCGCTGGCCTTTCATCGCGATACGATCGTGGTGCAACACTTGCCCGCCGGCACGTACCAATTGACCATCGACGGAGAACACGTCGCAACCGCGGCGGCTGACGCTTGGGGACAAGGCATCGCGATCGACCATTCACCCGCCCACCGCGACGCAGAACGGTATCGCGCCGACGTCAACGATAAAAACCTGCAGTTCACCTACAGCTGGAAAGCCCTAAATCAAGTTCACATCGTCGGGGAACGAAAACGATCCCCCAGCGGTCGAGCCCTGCCGGGCGAAGTGATCGAATTCAATCGACTCGCCAACCAACGTGACGAAGCGCTCCAAGGTGGGCCCCCACTCAAATCGCGTCAATGGCGACTGGCACGCGTCGAACGCTGATCGACAGTTTCGGCCCCGGACCGTGGGATAGGCTTCCAGCCTGTCATTTCAGCATTGACAGGCTAGAAGCCTATCCCACTTTTTCCACATTGACAGGCTAGAAGCCTATCCCACTTTTTCCACATTGACAGGCTGGAAGCCTATCCCACTTTTTCCACTCATCATTTTGTTCGCCAGTCATTCCCCCACCGCTTTTCTCTCGTGTTGAACCCATGAAACGATCCCTTCGCATTCTATTGTGTCTTGCCACGGTCGTCGCAAGCCTGGCGGGAACGGGCAACGCCCAAGACGCCAGCGGCATCAAGAATCTGAAAGATGCGGACCTGGATCTGATGAACAACCATGACCCGTCCTCAGAACTGGAGAACTTTGAGCTGCTGGACGGTTATCAAGCCAACCTGTTTGCCGCCGATCCGATGCTCGCCAACCCGGTCCACATGCACTGGGACAGCAGGGGCCGGCTTTGGGTGGCCTGCTCTTGGGCTTACCCGCAGCTCAAACCGGGCGAAGTCGCCGACGACAAGATCATCATTCTGGAAGACACCGACAACGACGGCGCCGCGGACAAGTCCACGGTGTTCGCCGACGGACTTTACCTGCCCACCGGAATTGAACTGGCCAACGGAGGTTGTTATGTGGCGCAATCGCCGGATGTGTTTTTCTTAAAAGACACCGATGGAGACGACGTCGCCGATGAAAAAGAACTGGTGTTGACCGGCTTCGGAATCGAAGACAGCCACCACAGCATCAGCGCGTGGCGGCGCGGCCCCGGTGGATGGATCTATTTTCAAGAAGGCATTTTTCTGCACGCGCAAGTCGAAACGCAGTATGGAGTGTTGCGAAACTTCAACGGCGGCGTCTACCAATTCAATCCTCGCACGCTGGAACTGCGAATGTTCTGTCGCGGCACTGGCGGCAATCCCTGGGGGCATGTCTTTGATCGCTGGGGCCAATCCTTCATGGTCAACAACCCTCGCATCCTGTACCTGTCTCCGGCAAGCGGCAATAGTGGCCAGTCGGTTCGAATCACGCCCTTGATCAGTACGGAAAAGCAATGCGGCGGAGATCTGGCAACGGGCAGCCACGTCGGCGATGACATTCGCGGCCAGTTGCTGACCGGTCGTTTCAAAAGCCGCACCGTCGTGCGGTACGAATTCATCGAAGACGGTGCCGGTTTTCGGGCCAACGTCCTCGAGCCGCTGATCAAATCAAAACACCCCAACTTTCGGCCCGTCGATGTCAAGATCGGCCCGGACGGCGCGGTCTATGTCGCCGATTGGTACAACTCAATCATCAATCACGCCCAACATGATTTTCGCGATCCGCGTCGAGATCACGACCACGGACGCATCTGGCGGATCACACACAAACAGCGACCACTCGTCGAAAGACCAAAGCTGGAAGGAGCAACGATCCGCTCCCTGGTCGATCAACTGAAAAGCCCGGAAGATTGGATCCGTCACCAAGCCAGGAAGGAACTGAGCGAGCGGGATCCGGACCGCGTGCTCGCCGCGGCAGAAGCTTGGGTTGCATCACTGCCCGATCACGCCCCCGATTACGATCATCATCTGGTCGAAGCCATGTGGGCTTGCCAAAATGTGGAACGCGTCAGTGAAACAATCCTCGCCCGCGTGCTGGATGCGCAAGACGGACATGCGCGTTCCGCCGGTGCGAGAGTACTTCGATACTGGCATGCCCAGTTGTCCGATCCGATCGCGATGGTCGCCAAAGCGTCGGCCGATGCGTTCCCGCGAACCCGTATGGAAGCCGTGTTGTCGGCCGGATTCATCCCCAGCTCCCAGGCGTTCCTGGCGTGTTTGAATGCGTTGGATCATCCGCGAGACGAGCTGATCGACAATGCGCTGTCGCAAACCATGAAAGCGCTCGAAAACCACTGGCGTCCGGCCATGGAGTCCGGCGAGCTGCAGTTCGCCAAGTCCAATCACCGAGACTATGTCGAACAGGGTCTCGGGATCGGTCTGGGCCGCACGCTTGCCGAATTGCTGAAACAGAAATCTCCCAGTTCCCAAAGTCTGCGGAATCTCCAAGCCCAGTTGATCAAGGTCGGAACCGAAGACGACATTCGGATGATCGTGACCGCCTTCACCAAGGGAAACGGGATCCGGTCGGTTGACACGTCCATCGCGATGCTGGAAACGCTGCAACAGCTGGCAAAGCGGAAAGGGCCGACGCGACTGAGACGCATCATGCGAGGTCTGAGGACGCTGCTCGACAGCGACAACGAAACCGTACGCGTTCTCGCCGCCAACAACCTGGGCGCCTGGCGTGTCGCCGGACGAGACGAGCTGGCCGCACTGCAGGAGGGTTCGCACAGCCCGGCGGTCAAACAAGCCCTCGCAGTGGCACTCGCCCAGACCAGTGCCAAGGCTTACACGGAACCGTTGGCGGATTTGGCAGCCGACGACGACTTGGAAACGCGTTATGCCGCCGTCATGGGCTTGGCCCATCTCGATTTGGATCGTGCCGCCAAGGCCGCTGCGACCCTGATGAGCAAAGACCCCGGCCGGGCGGATCCCGTGCCCGTCGTGCAAGCATTCTTAAATCGACAAAACGGCGGAGCACGGCTCGGCGAATCGCTGACCGACGTCACGATCCATCCGTTGATCATCGACCGTGTCAGCCAGTTCCATCGCGAAAGTGGTTTGCTGAGCGACACCCTTGCGAAAGCCTTCCAGCCCTCGACGACATCCGGCTCGCTGACGAACGATCTGTTGGCTGAGGACATCGAAACGCTGGCGGCCGACGCGGATACACTTGGCAACGCCGCGCGCGGCGAACTGATCTACCGCCGCAAATCGCTGTCCTGTACCCAGTGTCACGCGATCGGACCGGCCGGACCGATCATCGGTCCCAATTTGGTCGCGGTCGGTGCCGCCGCGAAAACCAAGTACTTGGTCGAGTCGATTCTGAGTCCCAATGCGGCGATCGCCGAACACTACGAAACCAAAGCGTTTCTGCTGGACAGCGGCAGGGTACGAACCGGGATCGTGACGTTCCGAAACGAGCAAGAAGTGGTGCTGCGAGATTCCTCGGCGTTGGGCCAAGAAGTCCGTCTCGCGACAGATGAAATTGAGGCGGAAGTCCCCGCCAAGTCGCTGATGCCGGCGGGACTGGCCGACCAGCTGAAGGACCGGAGTGAATTTCTTGATCTGGTCAAATTCATCTCGGTTCTCGGAAAGCCCGGTGACTATGCCAATGACGAGAGTCCCGTCATCCGCAAATGGCGTGTCCTTGCAGCCCCCGCATTGGCGACGCTGCCTGACGACGATGCCGATTGGTTGCCGGCATACAGCATGGTCCGTGGCGAGTTGCCCTCTGCCGATTGGCCTGATTCCGAAGCGGTCTTCGCCCGCGGTTTCGTCAACGTGCTCGTCCCAGGTAACGTTCAGCTGGATTTGAACTCCAGCAACGGTTTAGGACTGTGGGTCGACACCCGACGGATCGATGACCTCGCGGCCCCGATCCATCTGGAACGCGGTCGGCATGCGATCACCTTTTCGATCGACCGACAACGCCGCGACGTTGGACTTCGCGTCGAACTCAAGCCGGTCGGTGAAACCAGATTGCAACCCGAAGGCGGGCTTTGATCCCGATGCCCCGATGTCGCATTCATCAGCTCAATTGACGCAAAACGTTCTTTAAAAACAGGGTCGTGTCGGTAAGTTGAATCCCGTCGCCAATGGTCGGAATCCTGCGGCCGCGACGGATCGCTGCACCGAAACGGTTTGGCCAGCTGAGCATCCGACGAAATCATCCTTGGAACCTGAAGCGAATGCCCGATCAAAACAAACTGCCGCGATTCCCTTCATCGCCCCCTCGACTGCGTTCGGCCCGGCACGGACTTCTCTTCTTGGTCGCTGTGGTCCTCGCCACCAGCCCCACAACCACGCAGCAACTCGCCGCGCAGCAACCTGCGACTCAGCAGCCCGCCGAATCGCCGGACGAGAACGCCTCGCGGATCGCGTGGTGGCGTGAAGCAAAATTCGGCATGTTTGTGCACTGGGGCGTCTACTCGGTTGTCGGCGGTCAATACAAAGGCCAGGAATTGCCCAACAGCGCCGAATGGATGATGGCACGCGGAAAAATCCCGATCGCCGAATACGAGCAATACGCCAAGCAATTCAATCCGGTCGAGTTCGACGCCGACAAGTTCGTCGGACTGGCCAAGCAGGCCGGCATGAAGTACTTGGTCATCACGGCCAAGCACCACGACGGCTTTGCGATGTTCGACTCCAAAGCGACAGATTACAACGTGGTCGACTTCAGCCCCTTTGGTCGCGACATCATGAAGGAGCTGGCCGAGGCCTGTCAAAAGCAGGGAATCAAGTTTGGGTTCTATTATTCCCAGGCTCAAGACTGGCATCATCCCGGTGGATTCGGCAACGGCTGGGATAAAAGCATCCAACGCGTCAGCAGTGACCAATACGTCAGTGAGAAGGCGGTTCCGGAAGTCCGGCAACTACTCACCGAATACGGGCCGATCGGGATCTTCTGGTGGGACACGCCGCGGGCGATGAGCGAAGAAGCGTTCAACAGTTTGCATTCGCTGACCAAGTTGCAACCCAACGTCCTGACCAACGATCGATTGGGAGAAGACTTTCCCGGCGACTACAAGACGTTCGAACGCAATATTCCCCGTCAAGCTCCGCAAGGCAAAGACTGGGAGGTCTGCATGCCGATCAGCGGCAGCTGGGGATACAAAAAGTCCGACACGAATTTTAAATCCACCCGCACGCTGATTCGAAATCTGGCCGACATCGCCAGCAAGGGCGGCAACTATCTGCTCAACGTGAGCCCGACGGGAACGGGCACGCTGTTGCCGCAGGCGGTCGAACGACTGGAGCAAATCGGACAATGGATGCAAACCAACGGAGAATCGATTTACGGCACGACGGCCAGCCCGATCGGCAAGCCGGACTGGGGACGCTGCACGGCCAAGGCGATCGGTGACGGCACGGCGCTGTACTTGCACGTGTTCGACTGGCCGCAAGACGGCAAGTTGGTCATCCGCGGGCTGGAAAACGACGTCCAATCGGCCCAGCTTCTCGATGGCGGTCAAATCCTTTCCACCCAGACGGTCGGCGACGGCATTCTGGTCAGCGTGCCTGCTGATCCGCCGAACGACGACGACAGCGTGATCAAACTGGTCGTCAGCGGAACACCTGAAGTCCGATCGCTGTTGCCCACACCTGGAAAAGACGGTGTGCTGGAATTGTTTGCCGACCAAGCCTTCATTCACAACAACGAAGGCAGTCGCGATGCCGGCCTTCGCGAACACGACGGAATCCCGCACGTCGGGTACTGGCTGGACGACCAGGCCTGGGTCGAATGGGAGATCGAAATTCGCGACCCCGGCGTCTACCGGGTTTCCGCCGTGATGTCCGTTCAAGAACCTCAAACCGAATTCCGGGTGTCGGTCAACGATTCACAGCTCGCCGCGTCCGTCCCTTCTACCGGTAGCTACGGTCGCTACACCCGACGAGATCTGGGCACGATCCAGGTCAGCACGGCCGGGCGGAAGAGTGTCCGCGTCATCCCCACTCCCGGCTCGTGGCAGCCGATGAATCTGAGACAATTGACGCTGAAACGCGAAGGCAAAACAGACGCCGATTGATCACCACCAGATGACCATCACCGGTCGAGCTTTGGTAGCCGTTGCTGTATCATTCGACTCGCCCAAGGCTTGCTTTACCAACATCGCCATCTTCGGATTTGCGGTCCACCTGTTCTCCGGCAAAAGGGAATCGTCCAAAAACCTCCACCATGAATACACCTTCACCCTCTCCCAGCGTTTGGAACGGCAACCTGCCCAAGATCGGCATCCGACCCACGATCGATGGACGACTCGGCGGCGTCCGTGAATCGCTCGAAGACCAGACGATGAATCTGGCCAAGCGAGTGGCCGAATTGATCACCAGCAATGTTTACTATCCCAACGGCGAACCGGCCGAGTGCGTGATTGCCGAAACGTGCATCGGCGGCGTCGCGGAAGCCACCCGCTGCGAAGACCTGTTTCGTCGCGAAAACGTGGGGCTGTCGTTGACGGTCACCCCGTGCTGGTGTTACGGATCGGAAACGATGGACATGGACCCGCTACGTCCCAAAGCGGTGTTCGGTTTCAATGGTACCGAACGCCCCGGCGCCGTTTATCTGGCGGCGGTCCTGGCCGGACATTCTCAAAAAGGCTTCCCCGCATTCGGCATCTATGGACGTGACGTCCAGAACGCGGGAGACGCGGCGATGCCTGCCGATGTGCAAACGAAGATCCTGGATTTCGCCCGCTGCGGTCTGGCAGCGGCATTGATGCGTGGCAAGTCCTACCTGTCGATGGGCGGAACGTCGATGGGCATCGCCGGTTCGATGGTCGACTACTCGTTCTGGGAAAAATGGTTGGGCATGCGTGTCGAAGACATCGACATGAGCGAGTTCATTGGACGGATGAACAAGGGCCAATTCGATCAAGCCGAATACGAAACGGCACTCGGCTGGGTGAAAGAGAACTGCCCCGAAGGCGACGATTACAACAGTGATGCCACCAAACGCTCCCGCGAACAACTCGACAGCGAGTGGTCGGATGGTGTGAAGATGGCGTTGATCGCCCGCGACTTGATGGTGGGCAACCCGAAGCTGGCCGAGATGGGACTCAACGAACAGGCTCACGGGCACGGCGCGATCGCATCCGGATTCCAAGGGCAGCGCCAATGGACGGATCATTTTCCCAACGGGGACTTCATGGAAGCGATCCTCAATACCTCGTTCGACTGGAACGGCAAACGTGCGCCGTACATCGTCGCCACCGAAAACGATGCCATGAATGCGGCAACCATGTTGTTCGGTCACCTGCTGACCAATTCGGCTCAGGTGTTCGCCGACCTGCGGACGTACTGGAGCCCGGACGCGGTGGCGTCGGTCTGTGACGGTTATCGGCTTGACGGGATGGCCAGCGACGGCCTGCTGCACCTGATCAACTCCGGGCCGGCGGCGTTGGACGGAACCGGCCAACAATCCGCCGCCGATGGCACGCCGACGATGAAGCCGTTCTGGGAAATCACCGACGACGAAGTCGAAAAGTGCCTGAAGGCGACGACGTGGCATCCGTCGATCACCGAGTACTTCCCCGGCGGCGGCATGAGCACCCGCTTTAAAACACGCGGCGGCATGCCGGCGACGATGACGCGAATCAATCTGGTTGATGGGCTTGGCCCCGCCCTGCAGATCGCCGAGGGACACACGATCGAACTGCCCGACGATGTCCACGACACCTTGGATCAGCGCACCAATCCGACCTGGCCGACGACCTGGTTCGCGCCGATGCTGACCGGTCGCGGCGCGTTCACATCGACCTACGAAGTCATGAACCACTGGGGCGCCAACCACTGTGTGATGACCGCCGGACACGTCGGCCACCTGTTCATGACCTTGGCGTCGATCCTTCGGATTCCCGTGTACATGCACAACGTCGATCGGGCCCGTGTCTTCCGTCCGAGTGCTTGGAATGCATTCGGGACCGACGATCTGGAGGGCGCCGACTTCCGAGCCTGTGAAAACTTTGGACCGCTGTACGGACGCAAATAGCCGCTGCGGATTGGTTTCCGTGCGTTGCGAAAGAACTGGAAAACGCCCTCCTGCATCGAAGCGTCGTCGATGGCGAATCAGTTGACAGGACATCGCTGCCGTCACCCGGCGGCCGCCCCACCACGCTCCGGCGAGCGTGGCTACGATATCCTCTTACCACCCCATGCTGGGCAACAGACGTGATGAATCAACAACAGATCCTCGAATCCATGCTTGAACTGTCTCACTTCCTGGGTGAGGAACATCGGCAGCTGGCGATCCTGGGCGAAGGCAACACGTCGGCGAAGATCGACGCGGAGACCTTTTTCGTCAAAGCCAGTGGCAGTTGCCTGGGCACACTCGGCGTCGACGATGCGGTCGCCTGCCGGTTTGATGCGCTGCTGCCGATGCTGGACGAAGACGCGATCGGTGACCAGGAAATCGAGGATCGCCTGCTCGGTTGTCGCGTGGATTCGACCGCAAAGAAGCCCTCCGTCGAAACACTCTTTCATGCCTACCTGTTGTCGCTGCCGGGAATCGAATTCGTCGGCCACACGCACAGCATCGCGGTCAACCGAATCCTCTGCTCGCCGATGGCCGAGCAATTCGCGACACAGCGTTTGTTCCCCGACGAAGTCGTTTGCTGCGGGGCACAGTCCGTCTCCATCCCGTACGTCGACCCCGGGCTGAAATTGTCGCAAGTGATTCGTCAAAAGACACAAGCGTTCCTGGATGAATTCGGGGTCCCGCCGCGCGTGATCCTGTTGCACAACCATGGCCTGATCACGATCGGCAAAACGCCCGGTGCCGTCAAAGCCGCGATGTTGATGGCTCACAAAGCAGCCGAGATCTTTGCCGGTGCCGCCGCACTCGGCGGACCGGTTTTCATGGACGAAACCGAAGTGAATCGGATCGCCAATCGAATCGACGAACACTACCGCCAACAAGCGTTAAAGCTATGACCGCAAATCCTAAAACGTTCGTTAACTGAGGACATCACCGTGAATCGACATCGAAGACGCTCAGTCATTCTGATCACCACTCTTGTCTTGACCACCCTTGTCTCGATCCCGACGGTCTCGCGTGCCCAGGAATCGATGGACAAGCTTTGGGGAGATCGCGTCGTCAAACTGCGGGCCGAAAACGCCGAGCGAGGCCAATTGTTTGATGAAGGCAATTACGCGATGTTCATCCACTGGGGGCTTTACTCCCAACTGGGAAACAAAGTCGATGGCAAAACGTACTACGGAATCGGCGAGTGGATCATGAATCCACGCATGGCTGGAATCCCTGTGGAGGAATACAAACAGCTCGCCGGAACCTTTAATCCGGTCAAATTCGACGCCGGGGAAATTGCCAGAATTGCCAAGGATGCAGGCATGAAATACATCGTGATCACGGCGAAACACCACGACGGCTTCGCGATGTATCACTCCAAAGCCAATGACTTCAACATCGTCGATGCGACACCCTTCAACAAGGATCCGATGAAAGAACTCGCTGCCGCGTGCCGCGAAGCGGGACTCGGTTTCGGTTTTTATTACTCGCACAATCAAGACTGGACCTACCCCGGCGGCGGTGGCGGACCGAAGACAGACAAGGACGGTAACCCGGCGACCTTCGACGACTACTTCACCGAGAAGTGTTTGCCGCAAGTCAAAGAGATCACGACAGAATATGGTCCCATCGAAATCGTTTGGTTCGACACCCCCGGTAAAATGCCCAAACACTATGTCGAGCAACTCGTCGAGGTCGTTCACAAGAATCAACCGCGGGCGATGGTTTCCGGTCGCGCCGGGCACGGACTGGGTGACTACCAAACGCTCGGCGACATGGAAGTCCCCCGCGAAAACATCGAAGGGCTTTGGGAAAGTGTCGACACGACCAATGATTCCTGGGCCTATGCCTGGTACGACGAGTACTGGAAGACGCCGAAAGAAATCTTAAAACGTTTGATCGCCTGCGTCGGCCGCGGCGGGACATACATGCTGAACATCGGACCGCGCGGCGACGGCACCGTTCCCGAGCGGGCCGTCAAGACACTCGAGCAATCCGGCGAGTGGATTCGACGATACCCACAAGTCGTCTACGGCACCGAAGCGTCGCCCTGGCAACACGCTTTGCCATGGGGCGACGTGACTCGCAAAGGCAACACGCTGTTCGTGTGTGTCTTCCAGTGGCCGACCTCCGGCAAACTTTATCTACCCAACTTGAAAACGGGGATCGAGTCGGCGGATTTGCTGGTCGGTAAAGAGAAGCGTTCGATCGCGCACGGTCGCCAAGGCGACTGGCGGTTCTTGGAACTTCCACCGAGAGCACCGGAAAAACTGGTCTCGGTGATTGAGTTAAAACTGGAATCAAAACCCGAAGTCGATCCGATTTGGTCACTCGATCCGAACACCGAAACGGAGATCTTGGCAGAGTTTGCCGAAGTGACCGGCATCGAAAAGTCGGCAAAGCGATGGATGGAAAAGTTCGGCGAGTGGAAGGGGATCGTTCACGCACACGGTTTCGGTTCCGGCGGAAAAGCGACCTGGGACGTCGATGTCCTGCAACCGGGCGACTACATCGTGGACCTGACCTATTCCGGTGAAGGCCGGTTGGTCTGGAGTGTGAACATCGAAGGTGGCGAGCAGATTCAGAACCAGCAAAACGCATCCCACAACTATCAATCGTTCCCGATCGGCTGGCTGAACTTTCCCCGAGCCGGCCGTTACAAGGTGTCCGTCGCCTGCCTGGACGGAAACGTCGACTCGGCAAGCCTCAAAGCCATCCACTTCACGCCGGTGGGGCACTAGGGGTCCGTCGAGCGATAAAGGTCACGCCGCGACTTGTTCCCAGGCTCCGCCCTACGCCGTGAACGATTTATTTCCTGTGTTTGACGAGGTTTTAGCGGCAGGGCGCAAGCCCTCCGGTTCCGCTTCTTTGCCAACACACCGGAGGGCTCGCGCCCTACCGCTAAAAAGCCAACACACCGGAGGGCTCGCGCCCTACCGCTAAAAAGTCGTTCACGGCGTAGGGCTCCGCCCGGGAACGCAATTCAGGCCGGCTCCGCCGGCGGACCAGGGAGGCGGAGCCTGGGCGGCGAAAATCCCCGCTATTTCATCCGTTGTGCCGGATAAGACATTGGTTGTTCTTGTTCCGTGGTGGATCAAGAATCACTCGGCTCGGTTCGCCAAAGGCGATCAACAATATAGCCTGGGGTGAGACCGGATGAGCCCCAGCGAATCCGGGCGTAACCCCAGGCTATGTTGTGAATGCCCTTTGGGCAAATGCAGCGACCGGGAATCGCCTGAAGGCTAAAACACCAACGTCTATGCCCGTATCGTTCGTGTCGGACGCTCTTTACGACAGGATTTCATCGACGACGCGCGCCGGTCGACCTGCGGTCAGCAGTTCCTGGCGTCCGTTGTGGTGAAAGACCAACTCGTTCCAGTCCAATCCGAATTGGTGCAACAGCGTCGCCTGGTAGTCGTTGGGCGTCACCTTGTTTTCGACCGCGCGATGGCCGAATTCATCGGTCGCACCGAAGGTCATCCCCGGTTTGATGCCTCCACCGGCGAGCCACATGCTGAATCCCTGGCCGTTGTGGTCGCGCCCATCCTTTTCGGGCGCTCCCTGGTTTTGTGTCACCGGAAGGCGTCCGATTTCACCGCCCCAATGAACCAGCACTTCATCCAGCATCCCGCGTTGTTTCAGGTCCTTGACCAACGCTGCGGACGGTTTGTCCGTCTTGCGGCAAATCGATGGCAACGCCGTGCCGAGGTTGCTGTGGTTGTCCCAGGGTTGGCCGTTGAGGAACAATTGCACGAAACGCACGCCCCGCTCGACCAGCCGACGTGCGATCAGACAACGCGTTCCGTACTCGCGCGTTGCGTCTTCATTGATGCCGTACAACTCGTGGGTCGCCTTGGTTTCCTTGGAAATATCGAGAGCTTCACGGGCGGCCGTTTGCATCCGCGCGGCCAATTCATAGCTGGCGATGCGGGCTTCTAAATCACTGGCACCGGGGAACCGCTCCGCATGGTTTCGGTTGAGCGTTTGTAGGAAATCGAGGTTCTGACGCTGCGGCAATCCTTGCAGGTGCGACGGTGCATCCAGATTTAAAATCCGTGGCTCCTTGGGACGCAAGACGGTGCCTTGATAAAGTGCCGGCATGAACCCGCTGGACCAATTGTTGGTGCCGTCAACGGGATGTCCGCCCGGGTCGGTCAACACCATGTAGGCGGGCAACTCTTGTGTCTCGCTGCCCAAGCCATACAACAGCCACGATGCCAAGTGGGCTCGACCTGTCACACCGGGGATACCACCGTGAAAGTAGCGGATCGACACTTCGTGGCCGTTTGCGCCGGTGTGCATGCTGCGGATCAGGCAGATGTCGTCGACGATCTCTGCCGTTTCAGGCAACAACTCGGATAGTTCGGTGCCGCATTGACCATGCTTGGCGAACTTCCACCGCGTCCCCATCAGCTTCTTACTGGCTTCGTTGACGAAGCTGTAGCCGACTTCGCCTTGGTATTCGGTGCCGTCGTATTTCGTCAGCTCCGGCTTGGGATCGGTCAAGTCCATGTGTGACGGCCCGCCGTGCTGGAACAGCGAGATCATCGCCTTGGCCTTGGGCGGATGATGCGTCGGTTTGAGCCCCAGGTCAAACGTGGGGGGCTGCATGGGTACGTTTTTCGGTTTCGCAGCCAGTTGCTCTTGTTGCAGCAACCAGGCCAGCGCGACCGAACCGATCCCCAATGCCTGGCGGTTTAGAAAACAGCGGCGGGTGAGCGTTTCATTCCACATACAAGAACTCGTTGGAACTGAGGAGCGACTGACACAGATTGGTCATCGCTTGAGAGACACTTGTCCTGCCCGGCGGGATGGCGTCGGACATCGCATCCATCATCCGAATTTGGTCGGCGATGAACTCGACGGCCAGCGCCAGTTCGTCGCCCCGGGGCTGGCGGTTGTAGGCGAGTTCCCAGGCCCGAACGATCTGGCCGGGTACCACATCGGTCGACTCGGCGGGGCCGGCGAATTGATCTTGCGAGCGAAACGCTTCATCCGGCCCAGAGGTTTTCGTCAACGCGACCGTCACCGGCCAGGTGAACGAGTCGGAAGTGTGGTTGCTTCGGCAGTCGGTGATGAAGTCGATCGTGTCGCCGGTTTGCAATTCAATGCGGTCGACCGTCGTCTCGACCGTGCCGTGCTGTGCGACCCAGTCCCCGATCAAACCTGATCGACTCGACACGATACGCCCCCGCACGCCATCGCCGTTTGTGGACGGATGATGCAAGGCTCCGCTGATCGCGATCACACCGTCACGCGGCGCGACCCAGCGACGGACGACCGATCGATCGGCATCATGGGGATGTCCGCCGCCGGCGCTGAGATGCGCCCAACCGAGCTGAGCGTCCGGCAGCGTTTCGCCACCACTCCAATGTGTTCCCGTCCAATGCGGAAACGGCGTGAATTTGGTGCGTTCGCTGTCTTCATCGAACCCGCCATAACCATACTGCCACTGTGTTTGCTTGGGAGTCGGCACTTGGGGAAGTGACGCCAACCGCTGCTCCGGCAACGTGACCGCTTCTTGCGCCGCACGGTCAGCCAATTTGGCGGATTGATCGAGAATGAATTGCCCGTTGAGCAACATCAACGACTGGGTCGCCACCGTCGAACTAACTCGGTTTTCACAATTGGTTTCCATGACCGGCGCATCAAAGGTCTGCAACAGCGCAACGGGGCGGCTGCGGCGAGCCTGGACGTACAAACTGCGTCGCGATTGCGGCCCGTCGACAACGACCTGGCCGGTTTCGTCTTCTTTGATGTTGACCGGCGGACCGAACAATCGGCGATCGAGCGATCCCGACGCTACCAGCATCCGGTCGCGAATCGTTTCGGCTTCCAATCGGCGCAGGGTCCGCGCGTAGGGGTTCGCTGAAGTGGGAACAACGCTCTGCCGCCAAAGCGACGACGAGAGGATCAGGCGATGCAGCCGTTTGAGACTCCAGCCCTGTTGCACGAACTCGCCCGCCAACCAATCGAGCAGTTGGGGATCGGAAGGCATCGCACCGAGCTTACCGAATTCACCGGGCGTGGCGACCAAGCCCTTGCCGAAGTGATGCATCCAAACGCGATTGACGATCACGCGAGAAAGCAACGGATTGTCGCGATCGGTCAACCAGCGTGCGAAGGCAAGTCGACGTCCCGTTGACGCGATCTCGGGGTCGTTGACCGGAAACTCGACCTGCCGGCCTTCCGGCGAAGCGACTTCCGGTGCAGCCGGCATGACGGTTTGCTTGGGTTGGCCGGGATCACCACGGTGAAACAGTTTGGTTTCCGGGACGTGGCCGGCCGGTTCGACCAATGCCCGCAAAAATTCTTCGGTCGGCTTCTTGGCCCGCACTTCGGCGATCCGTTTGCTGATCTCGGCCAGCTTGGGTTTCGAATCAGGAATGTATTGGTACAGGTTGCCGGGGGTGATGTTGACGCTGGGATTGGCCGCCAACAGTTTTTTCTGCTCTTCGTTCCGTTCCTTGGCTGGCGTTTGGTACGCTTGACGAAGCGACGTCCGCAGCGGTTCCTCGTAGTTGAGCAGTTCTTTGTCGAGCGCCTGCTTCATGTACTCGGCCTGCCGCTGGCTTCTTTCCTGCTCGATCTTCTTTGCTTCGATTTCCACCTCCGCGGCTCGTTCGCGGTCGGCGGCGGTGTACAGCGAAACGAGACGCGCGGCCGGTGTTTTCCATGCCTTCCAATCCAGCGAGGGTTCAAAGACGGCGCGGAGCGCGTAGTAATCGGTTTGCAGGATCGGATCGTAACGATGGTCGTGACACTGGGCACAGTGAAAGCTCAACCCCATCAGCGACGTCCCGACAATCTTGATCGTGTCGATCATGACTTGATTGCGTGCTTCGTCGTTATTGGCTCCGTTGCCGGTTCCATCGGCGGCCATCCGCAGAAAGCCGGTTGCCGTCAGCAATTCTATTTGTTCGTCCGTCAGATCGCCGTTGCGAGGGCCGGCGAGTTCGTCGCCGGCGAGCTGTTGGATGATGAATTGATCAAACGGTTTGTCTGCATTGAGCGCACGAATGACCCAGTCGCGATACTTCCAGGCCCAGGCACGCTCGGGATCTGCCACGGTATAACCTTCGGAGTCGGCGTAGCCGGCGACATCCAGCCAATGTCGTGCCCAACGTTCACCATAGTGCGGCGAATCGAGCAGTTCGGTCAGCAAGTGGTCGTACCAGTCTTCCCGTGAATCGTTGCACCAACGTTGCACCTCCTCGGCCGATGGTGGCAGACCGATCAGATCAAAATAAACGCGGGTCACCAACGTCGTGCGATCCGCCTCGGGTTCCAGCGGTATCTGCGGCCTCTCTCTATCTCGCAACGCGATGGAATCGATCGGGTTTCGGAGGCGAGGATCGTCCACCAGCGGTGGGGCCTGTTCGGTCGCAATCGGCTGAAACGCCCAATACGCCCGTTCTTCGGGGGTGATTCCCAGGCCGGGGCCGATCGAATCGGGTTCCTTCCGTGCCGTCGGAGCGCCCGCCGAAATCCATTGTTTCAGAATCGCGGTCTCATGGTCGGGGACGTTGTGATCTCCCGGAGGCATTTCACCGTCGATGACGCGTTGCAGCAGCAAGCTTTCGTCGGGATCGCCGGGCACGATCGACGCGCCACTGTCACCGCCCGCTTTCATCAACCGGACAAGCCGCAGGTCCAAGCCGCCTTCCAATTCCGCCGTCGCACCATGGCAATCAAAACAGTGGGCGCGAAAGATCGGTCGGATGTGCTGCTCGTAGGTCAGCTTTTGCGTCGATGGTTCTTCGGCCGACGAGCAAACGCCGGTCAACGAAGCGTGCATGCAAAACAGCAGCACGGTCAAAAACGATGTGCGGGTCATCGTCAAAATCTCGAGAGCGCGAGTGGGGTGGGATCGGAACGCTCAGCCGAGCGAATCAGCACGGCTCGAGAGTTTCGATTGAACCGTTAGCATACTCGAAAACCAAGGCCGCCGTCACTCCAGCCTCCTCCCCCGCCTCGCCTCTTCCGGTTGCCAAACCTCCCCTGAACGGCCAGGGTGACCGGTCCCATAGCTATGGGTGGCGGCTCGGCGATGCCGTCGACTCGGGGGATAGCACGACGCTAAAGGGCAATACCGCTAAGTTAACATGAATGAGGGGGCCCGGACGCTGGCGCGAACCGGCTGATATCAAACGAATATCAGCCGTTTGGCGCGAGCCTACGGACCCTCATCGGAAGAAGCGACGCTTAACTTAGCGGTATTGCGCTAAACGGGGCAGGCCATTTACCGAATCTTTAAACAGGCGAAGAGTTTCCGGCGAAACCAAAACTGGACCGGATCGGTTTAACACTGGATCCAGATTCCAGCTGAAACGATGAGTGATGGGGTTCGATTTGTGAAACAGTGGTCTTTTTTTGGCCTTGCCATCTCCTTACTGCTGCTCGTCGTCGGAGCCGCCAACGGGCTGCTGCTTCGGTCTCAGCAGGCGACCGCTCCGAGTCATGCACCAGAATCGGAGATCACCCACGCCAATGCGCACGTCGATGCGTTGCAACTCAGCTTGACCGCAGCAGACGCGTTCGCAACACGATCGCTGGACGAAACGATGGCATCACAAGAGGCCGTGTTAACCGATCTCGCGAGAGCGTACGGCGACGAATCCAATCCGACCTTTGCCCATTCATTTCTCTCGGCATCGGACGTGACTTATTCGCAATACGTGCAGAATCAGCACTACGGAAAAAGCGATCAGGCGGCAAAAGTCTTCTTCCGACTCGGACAAGCGAGATTCCTACAGGGAGATGGATTGTCGGCAATCGACTCGTTGAACCAATCGATCGCATCGCCATCCACCTCGCGTGATCCTAAACTTCGGTCCCGAGTTCAGAATATGCGTGGTTGCGTTTTCGCGTCTCTGGGGAACTGGGATTCGGCAATCGTCGACTTCCAAGAAAGTTTTACGTCTCTGGTGGGGCAACCGAACTGCCGTCAACTTGCCGCAGTGGCATTGCGCAATCTTTGTTTTGCGACTCAAGCTCAAGGACAAGATGGCAAAGACTATTTACAGAAAGCGATCGAGTTTCTGTCACCCTGGTCCGAATCAACATCATTGACAATCGAACACGAAATGCTGGTCGACTTTCGCGCAGAACTTTATTTGCTACTGCAGATGAAAGGCGACCGAGATCAGGCACAACGCGTCCTCGGCCAGGTCCGTGATGATCTCGACTCCTTGCTCGTCAAGTCACAGAACTTGGCCAAACGCGAAGCCCATCGCTATCGATATGAAGACGGCCTGCGACGGATCGAGGCGTACACGGCGACGATCTCCCCGGCCGGCCAGGAAGACGCCGGACAGGAAGACGCCGGACAGGAAGACGCCGGCCAGGAAAACGCCGGCCCCAGTGTTGCCGATCGGCATCCGATGCTGCAGTGGCGCCCCCTCGTCGATCTCAGGAGCGAGCTTGTTGCCTCCGACAGCTTGCTCCGCGGAACGATGGTCGCGGAATTCGAACCACAAGCGAGCTTTGCCATTGCGTGGTGTTCGTTTGATTGGACCGAACAACTGGTCACGAACATCGCCAAGCATCTTTGCGCCCGCGCCAATCTGATCATCATTGCGGACAACGCGAATTCGCAAACCCGAGCCAAACGGGCACTCACCGCTGCCGGTGTCGATCTCAGTCGTGTGGATTTTCGGGTGCTGGAAACCGAAGTCCCCTGGTTCCGCGATAGTGGCCCGATCGTCTCGACCACACCCGGTGGCCAAGCGATCTGGTTTGACTCGTTGCTAACACGACGGAATACCGATTTCCGACCGATCTGTGATTCATTGCCCGAGCGGATCGTCGATGACGGGACCACACTCATCAGCCGAACGCCGCTACGCGTCGAAGGTGGCATGATCATCTCCAACGGACAAGGCTTGACGATCACATCCGAAGCGATGTTGCGCAAGAACCAGGACTACGGTTTTTCATCTGATGCGATCACACGTGAACTGCAGCGCATTTGCGGGGCGAAAAGACTGGTCGTCGTCAAATCGCTGCAAGACGAACCGACCGCCCACGTGGATATGTTTCTAACGTTCGTCGACCCCGTCACGGTGGTCGTCGGCCAGTATACTGATCCTGACGATCCCAACACAGCGGTTCTCGATGAGGTCGCCCGGCAACTTTCGAAGATGGATCACGAAGGGCAACGACTGCGTGTGCATCGTGTCCCGATGCCGAAAAAGCAAGGTGACAACCATTTCAGAACCTACACCAATGTCGTGTTCGCAAATGGGGTCTTGTTGGTACCGTCCTACGCCGGCCAGGAAAGCCTCGAATCAGAGGTCCGCGACATTTACCAAAAGCTCCTGCCGAACTGGGAAATCGTGTTCATCGACTGTTCACGCATTATCGAGCTCGACGGCGCCCTCCATTGCCTGACCGCCAACCTCGGATCCTAAAAAGGTGCGCGGGACTGAGTGTTGGTGTCCAGGCTTTAGCCCAATACCGCTAAGTTAAGCTTTACGGGGGGGCCCGGACGCTGGCGCGAACCGGCTGATATCAATCGTTTATCAGCCGTTTGGCGCGAGCCTACGGGCCCCGACCTGAGGAAATCACGCTTCGCTTARCGGTATTGGGCTTKAGCCGCCCGGTGCGCTGCTCCGCAGCGAGTGGAGACGCCTCAAGGCTGGACACCAACGGTTGCTGAAGCCCTTGTTGCTTCAGCCCGTGCCATTCGTACCTGACCCCTTTTTCGCGAATATCAAGTTCAAAAGTTGACGGAACACTAGTGTAGCGTGATCACTGCTCCTGCCAGGAGGATGACGCACAAAATCGACCTCGCTGGCGCGGGTGGTTGGGGGCTACCAGCGGTGACCGCGAAAAGGGGGTCAGGAGTCAATAGCCGGAACGGCCCTACGGGTGCTTTGCACGATTGACTCCTGACCCCCTTTTCGCTCGCAGGACCTTAGAGACAGAGCCTAACATTCCGCGTTTTGCTTGGAGAGCAGGATCAATGCCGCGACCAGACGTCCGACCTCCTCGTCCACCTTGTCGAGTTGAGCATTCAGTTGGGCAACGTCCGCCGACTCCGCGATGGTCTCCAGATGCAAGGCACAATCAACGACATCGGTCGCGCCGAACACCGATGCGGCGCCTTTGAGCGAATGGGCGGAGCGGCGGATCGTTTGGACGTCATGCGATTCGACCGCTTCACGCGTTGATTTCATCAGCTCCGTCGCCTCGCCGATCAGGGTTTCGGCAAGGATTCGCAGTTGCGAATCGTTACCGCGGCAGCGTTTGCGAGCGGTTTCCATATCGATTGCGCTGAGCGTCTTCGCGGCAGCCGGATCGTTCATCAACTCGGTCAGTTCCGAACCGTCACGTTTGCCGGGATCTCGTTCAACGTCGGGAGACGCGTTGGCGTTGGCATCTTCGGGTGTGTCCGACACGGGATCGCCGGAGGGTCCGATCGCCTTGTCGCTGACGCATCGTTCCATCAGGTCATAAAGTTTTTCGGGATCGATCGGCTTGGCGATATAACCGTCCATTCCGGCTTCGAGACAATGTTCTTCGTCACCTTTCATCGCACCGGCCGTCATCGCGACGATCGGCGTGTGTCGATCCAATTCGTGTTCTTTTTCGCGAATCAGTCGGGTGGCTTCGATTCCATCCATGTTTGGCATCTGCACATCCATCAGCACGATGTCGAATCGTTGCTCATCGAGCGCCGCAACCGCTTCCACGCCGTCTTCGGCAACCAGGACTTCATGGCCCTGATGCGACAACAGCCCGACCGCGACCTTTCGGTTGACTTCGCCGTCCTCGGCGAGCAAGACCTTCAGCTTGCGATAGGTCCTGGGCGCGTTGCCCTTGGGACTCACTTGTGACGAATCGGAATGTCCGGTGGTCTTGAGGATGGTTTTCAACAGGTCCGAGTGAACCGCGGGTTTTTGCATGTAGCGGGCCACACCCAGCTGCCTGCATTGTTCCACGTCGCCCGCCTTGACGGCCGCGGAGAGCATGATGATTTGACAGTCGCTCAACGCGGCATCGGGTTCCTGTCGCAAGCGTGCGGCAATCGCGAAACCGTCCATCGGTTGCATCACGCTATCGAGAATGACAAGCGGATAGGGCCGTCCGTCCGCCGCGGCCCGCTGCAGTTCCGTGAGGGCTTCTTGACCGTCGGCCACGACCGTCACCGCAAGCCCCCATTGGCGGAGCATCTCGTCCAGGATGGAGCGGCTGGTCGCGTTGTCGTCCACCACGAGCACGGGGACGCCGTGCAACGCTTCGGTGTCGACCGGCGTGGGTTGCGGATCGACGATGCAGAAGCGGGCCGTGAAATGAAAGGTCGTTCCCGTGCCGACCTCGCTCTCCACCCAAATACGGCCGTTCATCAGCTCGACCAGCTGGGTCGAAATCGTCAGCCCCAACCCGGTGCCGCCGAATCGCCTGTTCGTCGACGCATCGGCTTGTCGGAAGGATTCGAAGACGGCTTGTTGCCGATCGGGAGGAATTCCGATTCCTGTGTCGCGGACCGAAATCTGCAGATCGACTGAATCTTCACTGCTGGATTCAAGCTGGACGACCACTTCGATTTCACCCTGCTCGGTGAACTTGATCGCGTTGCCCACCAGATTGACGACGATCTGTCCCAGGCGGCCCGCGTCACCGACGAGCATGTCGGGGATCTCGGGCGTGACATGACAAAGCATTTCCAACCCCTTGCCCCCGGCACGGCAACCGAGCGTCTGGATCGTTTGCCCGATGCAATCACGGAGGCTGAAGGGGTGATGATCCAGGTCAAGTTTGCCCGCTTCGATCTTGGAAAAATCGAGAATGTCGTTGAGCAGCCGCAGCAGCGAGTCGGCCGACTGTTTGACCATGTTCAAGTAGTCACGTTGTTCCGACGTCGGCGTGGTGTGAAGCAACAACTCGGTCATTCCGATGATCCCATTCATCGGCGTGCGGATCTCATGGCTCATGTTTGCCAGAAACTCGCTCTTGGCCTGGTTGGCCTGTTCCGCCATCTCTTTGGCTGCCTCGGCAACCTCCTTCGCCGCACGTACTTCCTGTTCGGCTTGATGCCGCTGTGTGACATCCCAAAACATGATCTGGATGCCGCTGATATTTCCGGCGGCATCGTAAACCGGGCCTTTGAACGTTTCCATGTAAACCCGTTCGCCGTCCGCTTTCTCATGGGCTTCGACATGATTGACGACCTTGCCCGTTTTGACGACGCGACGATCGTCTTGTCGATACTTCTTGGCCAGGTCCTTGGGGAATAGATCGAAATCGGTCTTGCCGACCAGCTCTTCGAGCGGCTTGCCCATCGACTGGCAGTACAACTCGTTGCCGAACACCACCTTGCCCTTCATGTCCTTGCGGACCACCTGCATCGGCATGCACTCGACCAGTGACGAATAGAGCGCTTCGGATTCGCGAATCGCACTGATGTCCGTGCCGATCCCGCCGACGAATTTCGGTTTGCGGTTGGCATCGTGGACCACACTGACTCGGTCGTGTAGCCAGATCACCGAACCGTTGGGACGCACGATGCGATAGTCCTGTTCGATGTGCTTTTTTTCAAGCAAATTGTCCAGATTCGCGACGACAGTCTCGCGGTCATCCGGGTGGATTGCGTCCAGCCAGTAATCGGGGTCGGCCGTCAGTTCCTTTAGCGGTCTGCCATAAACACGCTCGGCGACGCGATTGACATACAGCAACTTGCCGTCCATCGACGTGCACCAGACGAGATGCCGAGCCGCGTTGATCAGCGTTCTGACAAGCTGATCTCTCGTAAATGGCTGGTCCTTGGCCGTGTGTAGCGACCCGAGGTCCATGTAGGAGGTTCGAATATCCACCGCGTCTCGCTCCGACGTCGAAGAGTGTCCCTCGGAAACAATGTTCCGAGATTCCTATTCTACTCCAGATGTCCACGCCTTTCTTCCATTGATGCGTTATCGCGAGAGATTCCGAAGGACTGAGACGGTCAGGCGTATCATTCTGCCACTTAACCTCGTGGTCTACTCTGTTTTCAATCCTTGTGCTTCCAGCCATGCCGCAACTGCGGCGCGGTCTCGCTGCAACGTCTCGAAAACTTCATTCGTCGGCTTGGCCCCGGTTTGATAGCCCGGCCGGACCGGGTAGATGGATCTTCGCAGACCGTACCCGTAGTGGCTCGTTGGCAACGTCGCAAAGTCAAGTGCATTCAGCCCGTCGCGGCCGCCACGAAGGTCGTTGAACAGGGACGCGATCAAGCGGCCGTGCTCCGTCCGGAAGACGACGCCGTAGGTCCCGATTCCCATCCCACCTCGACGGGTGACCGCCGTCGATTGATTCCATCGCACGGTCACCACCGTTTGATTTCCGCCTTTGGCAAGTTCGGCCTGGTCGCATCCCAGGTTCGAAACGGCATGAAGATCAGCCCCCCGATCGACCAGCAACTTGACGAGTTTCAGGTCGCCAACTGCGGCGGCAAAATGCAACAGCGTTTTGCCACCACATCGGGCGTCCACCGCCAGTGCTCCGCTCTCAATGCCGGCGACAATCGCGTCGGAATCCCCGAGCATCAGCGCTTCGATCTCTTTCGGATAGGTCAACGTGGTGCTTCGGTAGGTGGGTTGGATCAGTGCCAGTTCATCCAGGCTCAAACCGGACGCACGCTGCCAATCCGATAGTCCTTCTGTCTTGATGTCACGTAGCAAATCCAGTTGATGCTCGCGGTTGATGGCGTTGGCCAGTCGAGCGTTGCCCGACGTCGCGATCAGATGACCGACCGCGCAATGCGTTCCCCACGGATCGATAAAAACGGGGCGGCGTACGGCCGCGAGTACATTTTGCGGGAAACGTCCCGCCTGCAGGTAGGCCTGCAACGTCCGCAGATGTGCACGTCGTTGGGCAAGCTGCGAGACACTGAGATGTCCAACGTCGGCCGATCGCAGTTGATCGATCACCAGTTTGAGATGGGTTTGTATGAGCGCAACGTCACTCTCGATGGCGATCGCGTCCGCCAGGATTTTGAAGTCGGGTGTGCGGTTGGCCCAATTCTCGTTCAGTTCACACAGCTTTCGGTACAACGAAACGTGGTCGTCGGTTCGGAGTTCCGCGAGACTCGGCCGACCTGGCGTTTGACCGGCCGAGGTGAAGGATTCTGACGCTGCTGCCGAGCGGGCGACGGGGACCGCGAGCAGCGTCACGAACGCGAATGTAAAAAATGCTTTGAAGCGTGTTTGGGTGCGGATCATCGTGAGATTTCCTTCAGGGGCGTGATCGGTTGGGGCCAAGGGTGACCAAAACGCCCTGCGAGTTCTCTCGCGCAGAAGCCCAAAGGAATCTGTCAGTTTTTTGAAGAAACACCGACCGCGCTGGTGGATGCACGCATGTTTCCCCGCCCGTCACAGGGGCCATCCCGCTGGAGTAGGCCCGTAGGCTCGCGCCAAACGGCTGATCATCGTTTGACATCAGCCGGTTCGTGCCGGCGTTTGAGCTTTGCCGCTGACGTCAACGATGCGGTCGTGGTCGATGGGGCTCGAGCCCCATCGTGGCACAACAACCGATGCCGTGGTGCAAATCCTCGGCTGCTTACGCCAACAGCCCCTTGATCACCCGCCCGCCTTGATTGTCCAGCAATGACATGGATCGGTTGTTGGAATCATAGTGAAATCGTTCGGCGTCGAGCCCGAACAGGTGCAACAAGGTGGCATGGTAATCGAAGTGGTTGACCACGTCCTCGACCGCCTTGTGCCCGAGTTCGTCGGTCGCGCCGTAAACGTGGCCGCGTTTAAAACCGCCTCCGGCGACCCACATGCTGAAGCCATACGTATTGTGATCGCGCCCGACTCGCGAGGGACCGGAATTGTTCTCAATGACGGGCAAGCGGCCCATCTCGCCTCCCCAATGCACGATGGTGGAATCGAGCATTCCGCGTTGCTTTAGATCCTTGACGAGCGCGGCCGACGGCACATCGACCTTCTTGCAAGCGGTGGGCAGCTTGCTGACGATGCTGCCATGATGATCCCAGCGTTGGTTTTCGGTAAAGATCTGTGCAAAGCGGACGCCCCGCTCGATCAACCGCCGCGCGATCAGACATCTCGCTCCAAACTCTTTCGTCTCGGGATTCTCCAACCCATACATTTTGAGTGTCGCTTGCGTCTCGGTACTGAAGTCGACCGCTTCTTTGGCCGCCAGTTGCATGTTCGCCGCCAATTCGTAACTGGCGATCCTCGCTTCGAGATCGTGGTAACCGGCGCGGCGGGCAAGGTGCTCGCGGTTGAGTTCTTCCAAATAGTTGAGCGCCTCTGATTGTGCGGCACCTTTCAAGTACTGGGGCGGATCGAGGTTCAGGATGCGTGGGGCTTGCGGGCGGATGACCGTCCCCTGATAGATGGAGGGCAGAAAACCATTGGTCCAATTCTCCACCCCCATCACCGGCAACTGGCCTGGATCGATGAGTGCGACGTAGGCGGGCAGGTTTTCGGTTTCGCAGCCCAGCCCATACGTCAGCCAGCTCCCCACCGTGGGGCGGCCGGTCACGATACGTCCATTCTGCATCGCTTGGATCGACTGGCCGTGATTGTTGACGCCGGTGTGCATCGACCGGATCAGGGTGATGTCGTCGACCACTTCGCCCAATCCGGGCAGCAGCTCCGAGATCTCCATCCCGCACTCACCGTGCTTGTGGAATTTCCACGGCGACGCCATCAGTTTGGAACTGGCCTCCGCCGCGTTGTCGTACTTGATGTCGCCCTCGAAATCCTTCCCGTCCATCTTCTGCAGCTCGGGCTTGGGATCAAACAGATCCAGATGGCTGGGGCCGCCCTGCATCCACAGCGAGATCATCGCCTTGGCGCGGGGCTCGAAGTGGGGCGACTTCGGTTTCAGGTCATACGACTTGGGCTCCAGTTCCGGACGGGCAAACGGATCGTCCGCCGGCGCCGCGGCGCTGACTCGCTCGTTTTGCAGTAGGGCGTTCAACGCGAATCCCATCAAACTCATCGCACCGGTGGCGTTGAAATGACGTCGCGATGACGCAGTGGTGGAGGCGAAATTTCCCGAACGCCGGGTTGGCTGCTGAGATTTCATAGCGATTCAATCAACGTACAAGAAACGGTTTGAACTGAAGAGCGTCTGACAAAAACTGGACAGCGCCAACATCGCGGGCGTTTGCGTCTTGTCCTGCTTGGTGAGACCGGCCACCTGAGGAGAATTCGCAAGCACCGCCGTCTCACGCTCGATGAAGTCCAGTGCCGAGGCGATCTGTTGGTCGCTGGGTGATTGGCAAAAGGCGAGTTCCCAGGCAAGTTTGACCTGTTCGGATCGGTCCGTCCCCGCTTGCGCGACAAGTCGGCGGGCGAAATCGCGGGATCGATCGTGCACAAATTCGTTGTTCATCAACAGCAACGATTGCGGAGCGACCGTCGAGGTCCGGCGGACGTCACAATTAGGGTCCATCCGCGGTGCGTCAAAGCTATCGAGCAAACTGAGCGGGCGACTGCGTCGCACCTGGGCATAAACCGAGCGGCGCAAGTCTTCCCCCTTCATGTCGATCACCGCTCCCGGGCGACCGGCATTGAGATTTTCAATCCCGAGGACAAACTGCCCGACCCTGTCCGCCATCACGGGAACGGGGGGCCCAAACGGTTTGGAGTTCAATTTGCCGCTAATGGCCAGCATGCTGTCACGAATCGTTTCCGCCTCCAAACGACGCAGCGACATCCCGCCGAGCAGCCGATTGTCGCCGTCGGTGCGATCGGGCGGAATCACTCTGAGCGCTTGGCGGTACGCGGTCGAGGTCATCACCAGGCGATGAAACGTCTTCAGGCTCCACCCGCTCTCCATGAATCGCGTCGCCAACCAGTCCAGCAGCTCGGGATGGGAGGGCGGTTCACCCAGCCTGCCAAAGTCGCTGGGGGTCGCCACGATCCCGGTGCCAAAATGATGCATCCAAAATCGATTCACCAAGACCCGCGCGAGCAGTGGGTGCCGACCATTGGTGAGAGAGTTGGCGTAGGCCAACCGGCGTCCCGTGGTGGGCAGAGCTTCGTCATTGAGGGGGATTTCAACGGGATTGTTTGCCGTTACCACCGAGAGAGCGGCTGGGGCCACCTTGTCCGTCGGATTGTGGTAATCACCGCGCGCGAAGACAAACGTCTCGGGGACCTTTCCGGGAACTTCCGTCAATGCCTGCACGAAATTCTCTTTCGGCTTTGTCGCGCGGAGTGCTTTGGCGCGATCGGCAATCGCGGCCAACTGTGGCGCTCGTTCCTTCGTCCGGTCGATGACCGATTGCCGCTGCGCCACATCGGCAGCGGCCTGTGGGTCGAACGTTGCAAGGTTGCCGGCGGTGACTTCCAAGGCGGCGTGTTCGGCCAGTAGGTCTTGCTGCTGCTCGGTTCGTTTTTCGCGAGGGACCGCAATCGCCGCAGCCACTTGCTTTGCAACGTCGTCGGCGAGCGACTGGAGTGCGCGTTTTTGCGCTTCCGCGATTGCGGCGGCTGTCTTTACCGCCTGCTCTTTCTTCAACCCCGCGAGCTTGCTACGAAGTTCGCGGTCATACAGGTACAATGCACCTGTCGAAATCTTCAGAATTTTGGGATACTTTTTTAGATGGTCTTGTTGTTCCTTGGTTCTCTTGGCCACCGGGGTTTGGTAAGCGACCCGTAGTTGATCACGCAACGCTTCGGGAACGTGCTGGACGAGCTGATCCTCCAACGTCTCGGCGATCAGCTCTTCGGCGCGTTGCTTGTATTCCGCATCAATCTGTTTGGCTTGAGCTTCGATTTCCGCGGCCAGCTTGCGATCTTCGTCGGTGTACAGCGACACCAATCGGGCCGACGGCTTACGCCAGTTCTTCCAGTCATAAGCGGGTTCAAAGATCGCTCGAATCTGAAAATATTCCGCCTGGGGTATCGGATCGTAGCGATGATTGTGGCACTGCGCACAACTCAGCGTCAGCCCCAACAGGGAGCTGCCCACCACATGCAGCGTGTCGGCGATGACTTGGTTTTCAGCCAGTGGCAGCTCCTCGCCGCTGACTTTTCCCGTCCCGTCGGGAACCATGCGTAAGAAACCGGTCGCGATCAGTTTCTCCGTTTCGTCGGCCGTCAGATTCTTTTTGGGAAAGCCGATCATTTCGTCGCCGGCCAACTGTTCGCGGATAAAACGATCAAATGGCATGTCGTCATTCATCGCCCTGATGACGTAATCACGGTAGTGATACGCGTGCGGGCGAATGGGATCGTCGATCGTGTATCCTTCGGAATCGGCATAGCCGACCACGTCCAACCAATGCCGCCCCCAGCGTTCACCGTACTGTGGTGATTCAAGCAATCGGTCGATCAGGTTCTCCACGGCATCCGGGGACTGGTCGGCGACGAAGTCTTGGACTTGTTGTGGGGTGGGAGGCAATCCGATCAGATCATACGTGGCTCGTCGAATGAAGGTCCGCCGGTCAGCGTCTGGAGAAAAGCTGAGCTGCTGTTCTTCGAGGCGTCTCAACAGGAAGGCGTCGATCGGAGTGCGGACGCGATCTTCCGCGGAGACCTCCGGGACCGCCGGATTTTGAATCGGTAAGAACGACCAAAACTCGCGTTCCTCCGCCGGCACGTACACTCCATCGGGAATGGACTCCGGCTCCGGACGCAGTGTCTTCGCACCGGACTCGACCCAGCGATCAAGCACCTCCTGTTCGGAGGACGTCAGCTTGACGTCCCCCGGCGGCATGTCTTGAGCACCGGTTCGTTCGATCAATGGACTCTCGTCCGGATTGCCGGCGACGATCGCCGGTCCACTCTCGCCGCCGACCAGAATGAATTTGCGTAAGCGAAGATCCAGACCGCCTTCGATTTCGTCTCCTTCGCCATGGCAATGCAGACAATGTTTCTTCAGGATCGGGCGGACATCGTGTTCAAACGAAATCGTTTCAGAAGGCTGAGTGGAGTCGGATTGGCTGCTCGCTGGCACAGCGAGACAGACCGACAACGCGGCAGCTAAAACAAGGCGGGATCGCATCACGAATTCCAGTCGTCCGGCGTGATTCGGGGCGGGAGGGTGACGGAAGTCCGTCGGTGGGGTCTTCACTATAACACAACTGGGAACCACCCGATGTCGACGACGCTCGGGGTGCGGCGGCAGAACGAATCAATGGGTCCCCCCCTGACGGCCGAACGCTGGGAACGACAGCATCTCGCAGTGCCTGTCCAACATCCTTGCGGAAAAAAGGGGAAGGGGGTGTTTTTGCGATTCTACACTCACGCAATGTCGAGATCGGCAGCCGGAGAAAGGACTCGACGAATTGACTTTGTTGTTCGAACAGCGATCTGATCACACATCGCTTGTTGAGACGCAGTCGTGCGGGGCTGGTGAAGGCGTGGGCCGGATTCCCTACAATACCACTCCACCTTAAGCAACGAGCGATCATTTACTGGCGTAGTGGACGAGGTAACGAGTGCTGACGCACGGGACTCGTTACCTCGTCCACTACGAAATGCGTCACTGATTGATCGTGCGTTGCTAAGCTCATGGTGCAACCTGTGAAATGGAAGGCGGCGTGATCGCCGAGCCCGAAACCTCAATCGAGGAACCCGCTTGATGAATCGTTTTTCAGCAGCAATCCTCTGTCTGCTCACGCTCGCGATCGGCTCAGCCGTATGGAGTCAGGATGCGGCTTCGAAGACGGCCGTCGTTCCCGGGGAGGCAGCAAACGAGGGCTCCAACGACCCGACGGCAGACTATCCACAGGGCGAGTTGGGCGAGATGGTTCGCTTAGGTGAAACGCTCGTCAAGGAAACAAGTTCGCATCCGATGACGCAGCCACTGGTCGGCAACCCGTTGAATTGCACGTCCTGCCACTTGGACGCCGGACGGCATCCCAAAGCGGCTTCCTTCGTCGGCGTGGCGGCAGCGTATCCTGCCTATTCGCCACGCGAATCGGCGGTCATCACACTGGAAGAACGTATCGCCCACTGTTTCTTGCGCAGTCAAAATGGCTCGCGTCCTGCCCCTGGCGGGAAGGTCTCGGTCGCCATCGCAGCTTACATCACCTGGGTGTCGCGACGCACGCCGATCGACATGAACCCGATCGCGCCGCTTGGGCCGAATCGCCTCAAATTGCTCGATGCCGACGCGATCAAGCCAGACATTGCACGGGGCGAAACACTCTATGGCGACCGTTGTGCGGACTGCCATCTCGCCGACGGCAGTGGATCGGATGAGGGACCGCCGCTATGGGGTGAACGATCCTTCAATGATGGGGCCGGTCTTTCCAAGGTGTTTAAAATGGCGTCGTGGTTGAAAGTCGCGATGCCGCCCGATGACGCCGACCTGACCGAGCAAGAAGCGTTCGACATCGCGGCCTTCGTCAATTCACACCCGCGTCCCGAATTTAGGCCAGAGCGTAACGACCCCCAATGAAAAAAGGGGAATTCCGAAAAAAAGGGGAAAGGGGTTTTTAACGTGGCTACACCGCAGAGCGGTGGCACAACACAGCCCGGGGTCGCGCAGCGCACCCCGGGGCGTGGTGGATTGGCAATGGAGCCCCATGGGGGCTCAACAAACCATGCGGCGAGATCGGGCGGATGGTGTTGTTCAACCCCGTTGGGGTTGGCGGCGAGGTGGTGAACCGGTCTTGGGGTGCGCTAACGCGACCCCAAGCTTTGATGTGGCACGCCGCTGGCGTGATCCCGCGATGCCAAATAAAACCCCCTTCCCCTTTTCTTGGTCTTCCCCTTTTCTTGGTCTTCCCCTTTTCTTGGTCTTCCCCTTTTCTTGGTCCGACGTCCCCTTTTTTGGTGGTCTCCGCTATTTCAAAAAATGTCATTCAATTTCGTCGTGACTTGACGAATGGAAATTCTGTCTGAGCTCATCAGTGCTTTCATGATCTTTCGATGCAACGTCTTTGCTTGTGCCCCATCTTCAAACTCAACAGCAATCTTAAAACTAGCAAATGTAGACTCGACACTAACGTCAATTGATAGCACATTTTTTATGGCGAGTAGGTTTTCACGTATCGAACCTATGACTTTGGTCGGTTCTCCATCCGTAACGTGAGTTTCTATTTCGAATACTGTTTGCTTCATGGTCTTGTTGTGCTCGGGTAATATTTGAGTCCGTTGCTTGCAAGAGCTTCGATGGTATCCTCCAGTCCTTGCCAATAACTTTCCGTATATTCAATATCAAAACCTGGGTACTTGTTTCTTACATACTCCACGTACTTTTCGCCTTTCGCAAGATGCGCAAAATCTGGTTTCGACGTTATGTCATGGATTGTCACGTGTCTTTCTTGGAAATTGATCAAGACCAAGTCCGGCTGTACACCTTTGGCTAGTCGACGATTGACGGATGCGACAATAGTACCGTCTCCAAGATTTTGTCCCTCGAATTGACGCCAGAAATTTGTGAAACGCCGGTCGTACGCTCTACCAGTTTTCGCCGCCCACGCAGTATTCGCATTCTGAGTCCCCACCAATTTTTCTTGCAATCGATGAGCATTCCGAGCCTTGAATTGGTTCCAGGTCAGCGTCCCCCCGTCCCGTACATAACTGCCAAACCGTCCTTTGAGTTGGTTGAGAGTGTACTGATTCTGATTGTGAACGAGAATCCCGCTCGCTCCGACAGCGTAGACATGTTCTCCGTGAACCTCGATGTTGTAGACGTCCTTTGGGCCTCGAAGGTCGATCAAAGTTGTCAGCGACGTCGTTCCATCAAACGTCGAAAAGACGGATTCGCGATCGAAGTTTTTCGCTTCAACAAATCGGCCCGTTGCTTCATCCCAGAACGGGTGATCGGGGGTGGTTTGGATTGGGGTGGGTTCTCCTTCGATGGTGAGGGAGAGAATTTCTGTGGCGGTGTGGCGGAAGGTGGAGAGGATGACTCGGCCGGGGCCGGGTTGGATGTCGGGGGTGGGGTGGATCGCCGTGATCAGGGCTTCGTTGTGGGTGTCGGCGACCGGGATGTCCATCAGCGTGCGTTTGCCGACTTGGACGTTGTTGGTCTTGAGCCAGATGTCGGGTTTGAGCGTCGTCAGCTCCAGGACGTCTCCGTCGCGTTTGAAGACTTTGGCGGTCACCGCGACGTATTGGGACCAGTCGGGTTCTAACAAACAGGCATCGGCGCGATCGATCAGCGGGTTCTCGCCCAACACCCGCTCGCCGACACGCAATTGCTCGATCGGCTTGGTGGCGGATGGTTGGTCGGGGTCGCTCGAGGGGAGGTGCACCGGCGTGCCGGCGACGAAACACTTGACCGTCAACGCTCCGATCGTGCCGCCGATCATCTGGCCGTAGAACGCGTATTGCAGACTGGTGCTGACGTCTTGTCCGGTCAGCTGGCCATAGGCGAACCCGATCCCCGCGCCGCCGGCGTCGTTTGCCATCGCTCGGGCTGCATACAAGATCGACCCGCCGCGACCGGCCGCCGCGACTCCGGTCCCCGCGATCCCGCCGATCAGGCTGCCGAGCAGGTAGCCTTCTGCGCCAGACAAACCGAGTGCATCGGCACCCGCGTAACCCACCGCGCCTCCGACGAGGCCTCCGACCGCACCGATCGGGTCCAGCCAACCGAACGTCGCCCCGAGTGCGATCTCGGCGAACCCGGCCCGCTGACCGCTCAATTCGCCTTGGATGTAAACGTCGATCGCTCCGGCCCACATGCCCGCGACCAGCGGCAACGCCGTCCCGCCACTGGCGACCAACGCGGCCGCCGAACCGACCACCAGCGCCCCGGTCGCCATTACGACTTCGACGTCGATGTTGCTGAGCGTGTCTGCGACGGCGTTCGTTTGGCCGGCATCCGTCAGCGCGCCACCGATCTGAAACAGCCCGTTCTGAATCGCCAGATTACCGACGTCGATCAACAGGTGATTGGTCGCGTCGGCGAGCTGCGTTCCGACCGCTCTGGCCACGCCGCTGGCACTCGCCCCGGCATCGGACGCAAACGACAGCAACGATCCGCCGAGCGAGCTTAACCACCCAGGCGACGAAACCTGAATCGACGAGACGGCACTCTCCAGCTGCGACAAATACGGTGAAGCGGCGTCGTAGGCGGCGTCGAACAGTCCGCTCGCATACTCCATCAGTTCCCCAAGGGCACTGTTGCCGTACGCCTCTTGGGCCTCGGGGACCGGTTCTAATCCGTAGGTGAACGTGCCGAAGGATTCGTTGTGGACGAGGACAAAATGGTCGGTGCCGGGCAAGCGGACGTGATAGTTGTGATGCTCGGCGACGCAGAAGTTGTAGACGGGAACAGGTGGGGATGGGTCGCGGGTGATCGCGGTGATGGTCAGGGGAAGGTTGTCGGCGGTGGTGAGTTGGTCGCCGGGTGTGAGGTCGGCGGCAAGTTTCCAAGTTCCTGGAGGGGAGCTGCAAGTTTCTGGTTTCAGGTTCCAAGTTGTTGCGGGGGACTGGGGGGAAGCGGTGGGACGGTTGATGACGTAGAAGGGGTGGCCGGCGGTCGTGGCGAGTTTCGTGTCGCCGATGTGGAGGTGCAGGAGTTGTTGTGGGGCGTTGTGGTAGGTTTCGGTGACCGCGCCGGGGGTGGTGGAGGGGGAAGCATGGGAGACCCCCACCTCGCTCCGCTCGACCCTCCCGCACAGAGGTCGTGCGGTTTCAGGGCGTTGAATATAAAGGGGTTTCGTTACTCTCCTCCTGGGAGAGTCGAGCGCAGCGAGGAGAGGGTTTGCCATGGTGCGTCGACGGGGTCGAGGATCACTGAGGTGAACCTGGCGATTCTCCGTTCGACCTCCCCTCGCTTCGCTCGACCCTCCTGCCAGGAGGGTGACTCTAAAACTGCACGACCTCTTCACGGGAGGGTAACGATGGTGTGAAACTTCTGGTTGGGGGCGGGAGGCGACGAGGTCGCCGGGCGTGATGGCTTCAATCGGTTTGGTGCGGCCGTCGGCGAGTAGGATCTCGGTTCCGGCGGGGAAACAATATTGCTCGATCGCCTGGGCGCCATGAGAGGCGTAGCCGGCGATGATCGAGCTGCCGGACCATTCGCTGCCTGCGGCCACGCCGGCGACGCCCGCGGACTGGACATCGCGGAATGCGGCGGCAGCAAGCGTTTCGGTCGGCGCGGCGGCGGAAGAGCCGATCGCGGACGCAGAGAATTCGCCGAGTGATTCAGCCGCTCCGGCGGTCGGCAGCGGTGGCGGGTCGCCCATCACTGTCGGCACACCGGTCGGCGAATGATCCAGGTTTCCCGGCGTGCCTGCCGCGGCATCGGACGTGTCAACAAAGTCGATCAGCGAGTCGTAGCGGCCCGCGCCGCTGAACGTGATGTCGACGTCGCCATCGATGTAGTTGCCCGCTTGGGTGACCACTTGATCGATCAAGTCGGTGAAGCTGTCGGTCACACCGTCGACGGTGCGCGAGCCCGTTGCAGTCCCGTCCACCAGGCTGGACCGTTGGAAGACACCGGTTTCACCGTTGACGGATTCCGATTCGGTGAATGTGTCTTGCCCCGTCAAATCGACTTCGAACACACCGCCGGCATCGGAACCGGTTTGCGATAGCGAATACGTTTCGGTTCCCGTGGTGACTTGTGACGCATCGCCGGTCAACGTGTTTTCATCGCGGTCGCTTGAGTAGGTTTGGACGCCGTTGCCGGACAGACTCGAATGTCCCGCGGCACCTCGATCGATGTCTTGGGTGAACGACCACGTTGCTTCGCCGGTGCTCGTGACGTCGAACACTCCGCTGACCGCGTTGCCGTTTGAGTCGGTGTTGGAGATGTCGGTCGTGGTGGCGTCGTAGTCGACCGAGAGGCCGCCGACGATTCCGTCTTGGGTCAGCGAGGTGACGACCGTTGAATCCGTTTCCGAAGCGATCACGCCGGTGATCGAGTTCCCGCCGCCGGTCGAAGTGGTGTCCGTCGAAACTCGATGGACGGCGCTGTGGTCGTGCACGCCGTCGGTGGACAGGACTGTTTGAGTCGTCGCCTTGGTGCCGTCGGAATCACTTGCACTGGTGAAGACGCCGGTGATCCGATTGCCGGATTGCGTGCCGGTTGAATCGTTACTGGCGGTCTCGGTGATCGACAACGTGGTGCCGTCGGCGTCGGTCAAGGTGCGCGACACCGAGGTGTTCACTTCGGAACTGGATGCGGATTCAAACGCTGCGGTGACCGAATTTCCCGCCTCGGTGGATTCCGTTGCGGATTGAACTTCGGACGTCGCGGAGTACGATTCGCTGCGGATTCCGTTTTCGCTGATCGCGGTCGTGCTTGCACCGGTCGATGATGACGCGTAGATGCCGGTGATGGAGTTGCCGGTCGTCGCAGAGGTGTGGGTTGCCGTTCTCGTGATCGCTTTTTCGTCGCTGCCGTCGGCGTAGGTCGTGTTCTTGCTGTGCTGGTAGGTCTCGCTGGAGGAGAAGGTGCTGGAATCGGCTGTCGTGATCGCGTTGCCCGTGGAAGTGGAGTCGCTGCTGGTCGACGTGGTTTCATGCGACGTAAACGATCGGTCGCCGATGGTGCCGGATTGGTTGCGCGTGGACTGGCCGGTCGATTCGACGGTGTCGCTGTAGTCTCCGGTGATCGCATTGCCGCTGCCGCTGCGGGTGATCGTGGCGGTGGAAGACGACGCGTCGGCAAGGTTGCGATCCGTGTTGGTTTCGGTCAGCTTTTGGCTGGACGTCGATGTGGTCGTGGAGGTGACGGTATAGAGGCCGGTGATGTCGTTGCCGATTTGCCGGAACACTTCTTCCAACGCGTCGGACGTTTCGCTGGAGGAGGACTCGGTTTGATTGTGGGAAGATCCGGTCGCCGACGAAGTCACGTCTCGCGTCGCTTCTTCGGTGTACTCGCCACTGGTTCGATTGCCGCTGCGGGTGGTCACCGTCTCGGTGGACGAGCTGGTGCTTGCGGAAGTCGAACGGGTTTGATTGGTGGACGTTTGCGTGGTGGCGACGGTGCGTGTCGAAATCGTCTCGGTTTCGTACACGTCGAAGCGGGTGTTTCCCGCTTCGTTTGTCGTCGACGAGGCGGTTTCGACCTGTGACGAGGTGGTGAGCGAGAGTGTTTGGTTGACGCTCGAGCCGGTCACGTCGGCTGATGACTCCGTCACCGCTGTCGACGAGTAATCGCCCGTGACTTGATTGCCGGAGTCGGTCGATGTGGTCGTGGAGTTGCCGGTTCGCTGCAGCGTGGCGGTCGAGGTCTGATTGGTCGTCGTTTCCTGCAGTTCGGATTCCTGCTCGGTCGTCGATGTCGTTTGGTAGGTGCCGGTGATGGAATTGACGGTGCCACTGCTGGTGGAGTTCGACGATGTTGTTTTGTCGAGCGCTATCGTCAGCGTTTGATTCGTGTCGGATTGCGAGGTGGTGGTCGACGTTGTCCCGGAAGACTCAAAAGTCGACGCACCGGTGAAATCGTTGCCGGAGGTGCTGGACTGGGCCGTTCCGCTGGTCGACACCTCGATAACGCTGGAAAGCGTTTGATTGGTGGTCGATTCGTTGCTGGTCGTTGCGGCCGTCGACGTGACCGATTCGGTAAACGTTCCGGTGATTCGGTTGCCACTGCGGGTGGTCGTCGCGGCAGATTGGGACGATGCGGTTGAGGTGAGTGCGAGCGATTGATTGCTGCTGGTTTCGCTGGACGACGCGTTGGTCGTTGTCGTGGTTGAACTGGAATAGATTCCCGTCAGTGCATTGGAGACCTCCGTCGTGTCGCTGACGGAGGAACTGGAGTACGTGGTGGCGACGGTGACGATGTCTTGATTGTTCTCGGACGTGGTGCCGGCAGACACGGATTCGGAATGCGTGGTCCGAGAATGCTCGCCGCTGATCGCGTTTCCGGATGCCGTCTGGGAGGTTTCGGTCGTGGAACTGGATGAGTTTGTTGCGGTCAAATCCAGATAGGCAAACGTTTCGAAGAACGTCGCTGCGGATTCGGACAAACTCGATGACGTGTAGGATCCGGTCAGGTGGTCGCCCGTGCTCGTCGCCGTCGAGGTGGTGTTGTTTGTCGAAGCGTTGGTCGAATGGGGATCAATTTGGTTCGATTCGCTGTGTCGCTCGGTCGAGGTCGCGGTGACCGTCGATTGGTAGGTGCCCTCGACACGGTTGCCCGATTTCTGGTTTCGGGAGGTCGAAGTGCTTTCGAAGGTGGAATCGACGACGAGCACTTGGTTTTCATCGCGACCGGTTCCGGCGGCGGTGGTGTTGGTGGTGGCGTCGGACTGGTAGGTGCCGGTGATCGAGTTGCCGGATTCGGTTGCGTTGGTCACCGACGTGCTCGTTGAATCTCCACTGACGCGGAGTGTTTGGTTGGTCAGCGAATGCGCAATGACCTGCGTGGACGAGTCGGAGGATTCGGTGTTGTAGGTTCCGGTCACCGAGTTGGACGTGGCATTCGATGAGGACGTTGTCGTGGTGTTCGTCGTCTCCGTCGTCGTCTCGGTTTGCACGGTGCCCGATGCGGTGGTTGTCGCTTGAGTGGACGCGCTGTCGGACGATGTCGATGCACCGGTGATGGCGTTGCCCGAGTGGTGCGTCGTGGAACTGAATGAGTAGACGTCGGTGATCGTGGACGTGTAGCCTTGGTTGCTGGACGATTCGTCGCGTGTCCCGCTGGCGGTCGTTTCACTGGATGAGGTGAACGCACCGGTGAATTGCGATTGGCTCGATTTCGTCGTCGTTTCAGAGGTCTCGGCGGCCTGGATCGTGACCGTCAAGTCTTGGTTGGTATCGGTTTGATCGAGGCTGCGGGTGGTGTGGATCACCAGTTCCGATTGGCTGGTTCCCGCGATCGAGTTGCCCAGCAGTGTTTCATCGGTGATTTCGCGGGTGACGCCGGTTGCCTGGATCGTCAGCGGCCCGTTGGTGGATGTCGAGCCGCGCGTGGAGGTGGAAGAACCGGCGGAGGTGCTGGTGAACTCGCCGACGATCACGTTACCGTTGGAACGGTTTTCGTACGTGCTGACTTCGGTGGTGGTGTAGTCGACGGCGAGTGATTTGTTGGAATCCGACCCAACGATCGTCGAGTCTTGTGAGCCGGAGTTTGAATCGTCGTAGATGCCGGTGATCGCGTTGTCGGTGCGTATGCGATTGGACAAGAACGTTGTGGTTTCGTTGGCCGATGCTTGCAGCGTGCCGTTGGAGTGCGTTTCGGATCGTGTTCGTGTGCCGCTGGTTTCCGCGCTGTTGGTGGTGGAACCGGCGATCGAATCGCCGGTGAAGACGGAGGTTTGGGTCACCGATTCGACGATGCTCGACCGGACGTCCAGGATTTGATTGGTCAGGATTTGATTGGTCAGGGTGGTCGCCATCGACGTTTCGGTCGCGCTTTCGGAGGTTCCCGATCGCAGTCCGGAGATTCGATTGCCGGTGACCTGGTCCGAGGTGGTGACGGTTTCGGTCGCCACGACGGTTTCGGTGCGGGTTTGATTGGTCGTGGTCTCGTCGGTATCTGCGGTGGCTGTCGAATCGCTTTGTTGCTGGAAATCACCGAGGATTTGGTTTCCCGTTGCGGTGACGGTTGCCGAAGACGTCGTCGTGGTGGCGTTCTCGGTGGTTTCGGTTTGGTTGGTCGAGGTCGTCGTGCGGGTGGAGGTCACCGCAGAGGTCGACGTGTCGGAATACAGCCCCGTGATTTGATTTTCGTCGCGTCGGTTGGTGGTCGTTGACGCAGCGGTGATGGAGATCTCAGCCGAGTCGAACGCGTTGGCGGACGTGTCGGTTTGGGTGGATGTTTCGGCAACCGTGTTAGAGGTCGACGCGGTTGTCAAAATCGAATTGCCGACCGATTCGACGGTGCTGGAACGGGTGACCGAGACCGCTGACGTGGTCGTCAGTGGTCCGTTGACCGTGGTTTCGTTCCGGGTGACGGTCTGCTCGTCGTTGGCGGATTCGATGTAGTCGCCGGAGAGACGATTGCCGGACAGGGAACGGGTGGAATCCACCTGGACGACGCTTGTGATTTCGGTGGTGCGTGACTGGTTGGTGATCGTTTGGTTTTGATTTGACGTCGATGCCGAAGACTCAGAATCGGTGAAGCTTCCCGTGACCGAATTGCCGCTCCGCTGGGTCGCCGAATCGATGGTCGTCGTCGAGGTGGTTGCATCGGTCAACGACTGATTCGACTCGGTCTTAGAATCGGTGGTCGATTGATGGAGTGATTCCGATCCGTGGTAAACGCCGGTGACCGAGTTGCCGCTGCCGGAACTGGAGGATGTTGTTTCGGTTCGCGTGGTGCTCGACCGACTGAGGGTGCGATTGCTTGCGGTCGTAGCCGTTTCCACGGTGCTGGTGGCGGATCGCGATTCAGAAAAGTCACCGGTGTTTTGATTGCCGGTATTGATCACGGTCACTTGTCCGCTGGATGTCGACGTTTCGCTGGTCGTGAGTGTTTCGTTGACGGCGGTCGATGAAGTGTTTGATGACTGCTCGGTCGTCTTGGTCGACTCGTGCTCGCCGGTGATCTGATTGTTCTGTGCGGTGACGTGGCCGGTTGAAGTGGACCGGGTGTGTTGAGTTTGCGTCAGAGTTTGATTGGTGGTCGATGCGTCCGAGACCGTTTCGCGGGTGGAATCGGAAGTTTGGTCGACGATTCCCGTGATCCGGTTGCCGGCGACTTCCGTGGTCTCGTTCACCGTCGTGGTATTGGTTTGGACTCTGGTCAGCGTTTGATTGGAATGGGTGGAGGTGTCGGTCGAGTTGGAGGTTTGGGAGTTGGTTCCCGAGAAGTCTCCGGCGATCGAATTTCCGCTGGAATCCGAAAGGGTCGTGGACGTCGTCCGGGTTTCCACCGACGTCACCGAGCCCTGGTTTTCTCGCCTGGACCGCGTTTGCACCGTGCTGGATGTCGTGGACGATTCTTCGAACAGGCCGCTGATGGAGTTGGACGTGGTTGTCGATGATCCGTTGCTGGTGGTGCTGGAAGCATTGATGTTTTGTTCGGTCAGGCCAACAAGCCGACCGACGTCGATGACGATGGTTTGATTTTCGGCGAGCGTCGCGATCGGGGAATCGGGGTCGGCAGGAAAGACGATGGGCTCGGCGGTCGTGATCGGATGCTGGCCGTTGAGTGAAACGCCCAGCGACGTCGAGTTGCGGGTGAAGTGATGGGTTTCGGTGTGATCGCCGACGATGGAGTTGCCGCTGGCGGTCGAGGAATTTGTAGAAGTCCCGCGGCTGGAGTTGATGGTGGTGGAAGACTGGTTCGTCGTGGTCGATTGCTGGTCGACCTCATTGAGCGTCGACTGGCTGGTTAGGAAGGCGCCGGTGACCGAATTGTGTTGGGATGAAGCGGTGGTGCGAGACGTGGAGTGTGCGATCGTCGTGGAGGTTTGAGTCAGGAATTGAGTCGTCTCTTCGGTTTGCGAGGTGGAGACGGAACTGGACAGGCTGGTGGATTCGCCGGAGATGCGGTTTCCCTCGGTCGTCGAAACCGTACTGCTTTCGGAGAGCACATCGGACCGGGACGAAACGTCTTGATTGGTCACGACGGTTTGGGCGTCGGATCGAATTCGACTTTGGTTCTCGCGGGTGTAATCGCCGGTGAGTGTGTTGGTGATCGAGTGGGAGTTCCCGGATGACTCGCTGGAGGAGGTCTGTGTCGACTGAAGTGTTTGGTTGCTCGTGGTTTGGGTGGAGGAAATGTTGGAGCGGTTTTGTTCGTCCTTGACGACCTGGGCCGTCTTTGCGCTGCCGGATCCTGAGTAAGACGACTCGCTGGTCTGCGATTCATCGGTTTCGATGCGTTGGATTTGACCGGACGGTTGGGTGTTGGCTTGAACTTGATGGGTCGTCGTCAGGCTGAACCCGTAGCCTTCGAAGCTGAAGTCGCCTTGTTTGGCGTTGCCCCATTTTTCGGCATCGGATTCGGATTCCGCGTGTACGTTCGACTCGTTTCGACGGGTCTGGTTGGTTTCGACGATTTGGGTGTCGCTGATCGAACTCGATTTTGATTCGATCAAAAAGTCGCCGGTCTTCTTGTTTCCCTGGCTTTGTTTTTCGCTGTCGGTGGTCCCGGTTGAATGGGCGGTTGAGGTGACGGGACCGTTGGTCGTGACGGATTGCGACGTGGTGGTTTGGTGGGAGCGTTCGTCATAGGCATATTTGCCGCTGTACAAATCGCCGGTCTGATTGACGACGGCCGATGTCGTGCCGCTTTGAGACGAGGAGGACAGAAAGTCCGAGTCGACGGCGTTGGTGGTTGTGGTGGTGGATTGAGATGTCGAAAGGAGCTGGTTGGTGAAGTTGAAATCGCCATCGAGATCGTGGCCGCTACCGGTCAACGTAGAGGTCGACGTCGTTTGGCGACTGGATTCGTTCGTATGCGTTTGGTTGGCGTCGGTCTGTTCGCTGCTGGATTGGCTGGTCGAAGAGCTGGATAGTTGAAATCGTCCGCTGGCGACGTCGTAGGTTTTGCGTGCGTTGGTGGTGGCCGTTGAGGAGCCGCTGGAGACGGACCGCAGCGATCCGTTGGTTTGTGATCGCTCGATGATGGTCGACGTGGCGACGGTATCGATCTGCAACGAGTAGTCGCCGGACATCGGGATCACGCCGTGGACGTGGTAGTCGCTGGTCGACTCGGTCACGTCGGTGAACTGAAACTGTTGTCGTCCGCCGCGGTGATCGACTCGGCTGGACGTGACGACCCTCAGGTCTTTGGTCACGTCGTAGGTTTCGTTGCCGAATTCGTGCAGCGTTTGGGTTGTCGATTGACTGCCTTGCAAGGTAAAGTCACCGATGAACGAGTTGCCGCCGCCACCGACCAGACTGTCAACCTGACCTGCCAAATCGCCGTCGATGAAGCGTTCTCCGACGGTGGTGTAGCGGGTGGTGTTTTCCGAGGTTCGTATCCAGTCGAAGTACGGGTCGGTAACCGCGTCATCGAGATCCCCCAGGTCGTAAACGACGGTTTTCTGGTCGACGAAGAAGCTGGTCACGGAAGCTTCGGTCACGGAGGATTCGGCGAAGGAGTTGGTTTCGCTGGTGAAGGTGTTGTCGAGTTTTCCGTCGAAGGTCGTTTGGTAATCGGCAACATAAAATCCGCCGGCGGCAAAGTTGACGCTATTGACCAGTCCTCGCGCGACGACTTGGCGGATCTTGATCTCGGATCCGTCACCTTGTTGGGTAAAGTTCGGCTCACCCTGGCCGTCGCTGCCGGCGGTCTCCAGGCCGAATGAGTAGGTGAATCCCGCGCTGCCGACCGCGGCGACTTCGAAGGAGCCGCTGTTGTGGTCGATCGCGACGAAGGTTTTCAGGCCCAGCGAGGACGGCGTCGATTCGACCGCTTGTCGCGGTTTATTCACGGTCGAAGGTGCGTCGGTCCGGGCGTCGTCTTCGTCGTCGGGAGATTCAAAGTCGATGAATGGGAAGGCAAAACTTTGCACCGTCGGCTCGATCGCGTTTCCTTCCTCATCTAGCAGCGCTAAACGTTCGATCTGTTCTTCGGTGGTGACATCGATGACGTTGGCAAGCGTGACCGCCAGTCCGCCGTTCTCATTTTTGGTGTCGGTGATCAGTACGGTGATCACGTAGGGACCTTCGCGAAGGTAGTGGTGTTCGGTCACGACTTCGAAGGTCAGTGGGACGGAACCGCCGCCGGCACTCGATTTTGGGATGATCAACGCGGGAATCGGTTCGTGGTTCGCCGCGTCGCCGCGACCCTCGGCTGGATCGTGCAGTGGTTCGTCGCCGAAGTAAACCGTCGCCTGGAATTGATCAGCGGAGGCATCGGGGTCACCGGCGACGAACGTGGCAACGGACGCTCCGACGTACAACCCGGATTCATCGGGTGTTTGGTTGCTGCTGCCGTCCGGTTCGGTGGGGACGGGTTGATCGACGAGGCGTCGGAAGACGGTGTTGTCGGTCAATGAGCGGCCTTCGAATGCGTAAACCACTTCGCCGGAAGTTAACGGTGGTGGGGTGGCACGCAGCACTTTGTCGTTGGTTGCAAACGCGATCTGTCCCGAGTTGTTGATGATGTCGAAGCCTTCGATGGCATCGATCCGGCCCGCTTTGGGCACTAAGTCTCCGATCTCCGCGACCACCGAGTGCCCCAGGAATTGACTCGGCGGCAGTGGGGCTTGTTTTAAATCGGGCGGGAAATAGAACCGTGCGGTGTGCAGCCCCGTCTTGCCGCCGCTGCCGGTTGCCATGAAGGCGACGGTCAGGAATGGAGTTCCGGCAGCCGTGTCGGAGGTTCCGTCGATCGTCCCGACCAGTCCACCGGCGACCCCGACCAGTGAGTCGTCATGGTTTTCCTCTTCCTCGTCGTCGGTGTCGGAATCACCGTCGCTGGAACCGGAGGCTTCGTCGAGCGATTCCAGTGTGACCAGTCCGTTGATGCCGATGGCGCCTTCGACGATTTGCGAGACGCCGCCGATCCCGACATCGTCCACGTTGACTTCGTTGGGATCGATGTAGGGGTCGGCCGACTCGCCGACGACTTTGATCCAATTGTTGTCTTGCGGGTTGATCGCGTAGATCCCGCGCCCCATCGGTCCGACGGCCGCCGCGGCGATGATTCCGGTGTCGCTGATGGCGACGCCCTTGTCGAGGGCTTGGAAGTTTTCCAGGCGGTGTGTGTTGCCGTCCAGATCGATGGTGACGATGCGCCCATCATCGACATAGACGCCCCAGCCGACGTCGGAAAGCTGGATGTTTTCGACGGGGGCGTTGATGGGGATTTGGACGTAGGGCTGCGCGCGATCTTCGCTGTACGTGACCAGGCTCAGTTCCGCGCTGGTTTCCGAATTGTTGGTTTCGGCGACGAAGATCGACTGGCCAAGATTGTTGACGGTGACACTGTCGGGATAGATCGACGTGAAGGGTGTCACATAAAGTTGTTCTTCGTAGATGGACGCCAGTGATGTACCGAGGGCGACGCTACGGAACAGTGAAAAATCAAAGTTGTCGGGGTCTTGGAAAACGTTCCAAACGGGATTGGCCGGGGTGAAGTAGGTGCTGGACCAGACCGGATCGAGCGTCCATACGCGCGGGACCAGCGTCTGCTCGCCCAGCAGTGCCGCTCCGGAGATCGGGGGCAGGACGGCGGCGAAGCCTGAGAGTTGCAGGTCCAGCAACTTGGGGTCGCCCCATCGCAAACCCGAGTTGGCCAAGCCCGAATCGCCGACTGCGTATTGTTTGGGCGTTCCATAGCTGTCGCCCGCCAAGACCCGTTCGGCGTTCCAGAGTTCCGCATAAGACAGCGCCACGTCGGCCAATTCGAGCAATGGATAACCGACCTGAATCACGCCGGAGACCGTGCGGGCGTTCAGCTGACGTTGGACCAGTAGACGATTGAAGTCGGTCAGCTGCACGTTGTCGCTGAATCGCAATTCGGGCGTGTCGGTCCCAGAACCGCGGGGCGGTGAAGAGACGGTGGCTTCGCCGAACAGGAATTCATTGGGGATCAGCGGTTTCGCCGTACCCGTCTGATCGCTCCAGATCAATGGAGTATCGCGACCCGAGACGGTGGCGGTGTAGGCGACGTTGCCGTGGTTGTTGATCGAAACGCCGGACCCGATTCGATCGTAACCCTTGCCGACGAGTTCAAAGCTGTACGCCGAGGGACCGCTGCGCACGATGATCTCCACCACACCTTCGCTTGAGGATTGGGGTGGCGCGGCGGTGCTTCGATTTTCGTTCGCGAAGGCTGCTGATGACGGCGAGACTTCCGTGAGCGTGTAGGTGAAGCTGTCGATGACGTCCACGCCGGCGGCTTGCAGATCGCGGAGGGTTTGACTGGACGTCGGGTCGTAGCTGAAACTACCGTCGGGGCGGACGATCACCCGTGCACCGTATTGGCTGAGTCCGTCGAAGGAGGCTGCTAAGACGGTGCCGCTGGACGCCGAGTCAGGATCGTGGTCGTTGGTCAACACACCATCGTCGGCGGGGACTTCGATCGTCTGTGACGCGACGGTCCAATAGCCGCGTTCGATGTCGTCGATACCCGCGATGGGCGCGTCGTCGACGCCGTGAATCTCGATGGTAACGGTTGCGGTCGACTCGGCACCTTGGACATCCAAGACGACGTAGGTGAACGTGTCCAATGCCGTTTCGCCGGCGGCAAGATGATCAAAGACACCCTGCGGGTCGTAGTCGAACGTGCCATCGGGACGCAACGAGATGGCCGCGCCACCGACCGAACGCGATTCGGTTTGGCTGGGGTCGAGGATCAGCGGCGGCGGTGAGTCGTTGTCGAAATCGTTGGCGAGCAAGCCGTTGACGAGGTGGGGCGTCAGCAGGCCGTCTGCCGGCACGCCGGTGTACACGTCATCGAACGCTGTGGGAGCGTCGTTGGAGCCGACAACGGTGAGCGTGATCGGTTGAGCGGCGGAGAGGTCCAGTCCATCCGTGACGCGGAACCAGAATGTGTCTTCGGCGAATTCGTCATCGGAAAGCGATTGAATCGCGATGACGCCGGAGGAGTTATAGGTGAACGTGCCGTCGCGCCAGATCGAGACCGTGGCGCCGAGCGAACTGGTGACCACTTCCTCCACAGCGGCCAATTCGGGATCCGAGGGCAGAGAGTCGGTATCGACGGCACCGGCGAGCAGGGACTCGAAGGTCGCTTGGTCGATCACACCGTCTTCGGTAAGGCGAGCCGTTCCCGTCGCGGCGGCAGGGGCGAGGTTGATTGGGCTTTGGACCCAAACGCTCGCCGTCGACGAATGGGGCACGCCGTTAGAGTCGACGATGGTGTAAGTGATTCGATCGATCCGATGTTCACCGGCGGCCAGCGAACCCAACGCGGCGACGTCACTCGGGTTGTAGACGATTTGCTCGCCAGACGGGTTGCTCCGAGACAGTGTGACGGTGGCACCGAGCAGGCTGGTCGGTTCAAGCGAAACGATGACGAGCGAGTCGTTGACATCGGGATCGACGTCGTTTCGTAACAGATCCGCGGGGTCGATGTTCGACGATGTGCCGGCGCGGGTGTAAAGCGAAACCGCCGAGTGGGATGGTTCGTCTTGGACGGCCACCGGAGGTTGGTTTTCGCCGACGATCGTGATCCAAACCGTTGCGGTGTGCAGGCTGGAGTCGGCGGCGCGGACGGTGTAGGTGAAGGAGTCCGTGATCGATTCCCCCAGGCCGATTCCGGAGTAAGTATCGGCCGGAACGAGCGTCAAGCTGCCATCGGAGGCGACCGTGACGCTTGCTCCCCAGCGAGTCGCATCGTCGGCGATCCAGACGCTGGTGATACCCGAGGCATCGTTGGCGATCAGGCCTCCGGCAGCGTCGACCGAGAGCGATTCGGATGCGTTGCCGCGAAAGTAGTCCGTCACCGCGATGACATTGGTTGCCGAGGGAAGTGCGAGCGACACGGGAGCGTGCCGTGTTGCAGCTCCGTTTGCCAAGTCCGCCATCGTCGCGGTGGCGATCGTCTGGGTCGGCGCAGTCGTTGCGGAGAAGCTGAATGTCAACTCGCCGCTGCCGCTGAGTCCGCCGGCCGCGTCAACGGATGAGAATTCGACGGCGGAGTCGCCGGGCGAGTAGGCGACCGACCAGGATGCGGGGACGACGAAGTCACTTGCGATGACGCCCGTCGCCATCGGTAAAGTGATCGTGTCGAGACGCTGACTGGTGTTGGCTGCGGCGGTTGCGGTGATCACGTAGCGGTAGTCATCGCCCAGCGGCGTGACCGAGCTCTGCAGCCCAGCTTGGCTTGCCGAATCTCGGGTCCAGACCAACGACGTCGGGGCACTCGTTCGGCCTTGATTGTCGGTCGCGCGAAAGTACAACGCGTGATCGCCGTCGACAAAGGGCGCGCCATGGATCGCTTCGACGTCGGACGGTGTCAACACGAAATGATCGGCGGTGGTATACGCCGTCAAGTCAACGACGCGAGCGGAGAAGCTCGGGTCGGTGCTGAGTTCGGCGACGGCGATCGCAGTTTCGCTGCGCAGTCGCCCTTGGATCGTTGGCGGCGTGATCGCGTTCACGTCGACACTGGTGAACGTGAACTCCGGTGGCAGCACGGCACCGCGTGTGAAAACAACGCTCTGTTCCGTTCTGTTTCCGGCGGGGGCTTCGGAAATGACCAGAAACTCATTCGAACCGACCTGCAGATCGGTGATGAAAAAAAACGTGCCGGCGGCGTCGGCGATCGGTGTTTCTCGCTGTCCGGTCATCGTGATTCGGCTACCCGGTTCGGCGGTTCCGATCAAGCTGACTTGGGCATCAGTCGTGTGATTGGCCCGCACGCTGCTTTGGTGCAGCGGCATCAATTCCAGGGTCAGGTCCGATGGCGGGATCGCATCGATCGTCAACACCAGTGGCTCCGACGGGCCGGCCACATTCCCCGCGGCGTCTTCGATGGTGGTGGTGACGTTGTACGTTCCGCTATCCAGACTCGGTAACGTGTGCTGTGCCGCGCCCGTGGAATAGATCTCGCCGGACAGCGTTCCATCCAAGTAGAACTTGACCAACGCTCCTCGCTGGGCAAACACACGCACCACGGGCTCGGTTTCCGACGTCAAGTTGTCTTGATCGCTGTGGCCGAGATCGCTGGATGTCATCAGGTCCGGCGGGGTTTGCAACGGCGGGGGTTGACGGTCCAGGTCGAACTGAAAGTCTGTGGAAGATTCATTTCCGGAAGCATCGGTTGCCCACAGTGTCAGCAGATGGCGTCCGTCAGCCACGCTCTGGCCGGCAATGGATTCCAGGGTCGCCAGGTCGATCATCACGAGGTCTTCGACCAGGGTGGCTGTGATGTCACGCGGCGGCGATCCGTTCAAAGTCCCGGAGAGCGACACAATCGCCGACGCGTCGCGGACGGTGCCGGCAATCGTCGGATCGCGGGTGCGTCGATCGGTGGCGCTGCGCCCGGTATCGTTGACCAGGTTCACGTCGAATGCGGGGCCGTCGATGTCGACAAAGGTCAATTCGATTTCGACGGTTTGAACGTTGCCCGCGATGTCCGTTGCCGTGACGACCAGCGGGTTGACGCCCGCGCCCAAACGGACATCCTCGATCATGAAAGACCCGAAGTCATCGGCGTCGGCAAAGATCGGTTTCCCCTGGATCTGCAATCGCGTTCCCGGTTCGGCGCGGCCGACCAGTGAAACGATGGTTGAATCGGTATGGAAGGGACTGCCCAGGTCATCGCGTCGCTGGGTTTCATTCAGCCCGATTGTGGGTGCGATGAAGTCGTCGTCAAAGGTGATGAAGCGGGCCGCGGTGAAGGGGCTGGCATTCCCGGCGGCGTCAACCGACTGGGCGACATAGCGGTGCCGCCCCGGCAGGCTGCGGGTGTGGAGCGAAAGAGATTCGGCAGCATCGGCCCGATCGACGACTTCGCCGTCGACATACAGAACGACTTCTGTATCCGTTGCCGTCACACCGGTGATGAACGTCAGCGTGTCGCGGTTGGTGACGCCGTCGCCTGGGGTTCCCGAATCGCTGGCGGCGTCCAGGACGAGTGGAGCCGGGACATCCGGCCGTGTGGTGTCCAGCCGAAACGTCAATGCGGCGATTTCCGATGCATGTCCGAGCGCGTCGGTCGCCCGCATCCGAACTCGCACACCACCGTCGCCCAGCCGGTGCCCTGCGATCGTCTCCAGAATGCTGCGTGAAAGCGTGAATGCGTTGTCGCGAAGGGAGCCGAGCGAATTGACAAACGGTCCATCGCCGACGCTGACTTGGAAACTCGTGATCTGACTTGCGTCATCCACAATTCCGGAGACAGTGGGATCGTTGGTCAAACGATCGGTATTCGAAACCCCGGTGTCGCGTTCCAATGCCAATCGGATTTCGGGTGCCGAACGATCGGGGGCGTCGTATCGTGCAGAGACGTTGGTTTCGATGGCGTTGCCGGCGATGTCTTCGGCGACGATTCGAAATCGGTTGACGCCATCGGCAAGACGAATGGCATCGATCTGGAAACCGCCGTCGCTCGCTGCGATGGTTTCCGCGATGGCGGTTTGCGAGTCCAGCCCGCGGTAGATACGCACCGTCGCATGGGATTCCGTCGAACCCGAGACGACGCCGGAGTCCGAGTCCAGCGACGGCAGTTGAAGATCGGCGACGATCGAATCCGGCGGCCTCGTGTCGATGGTGACGTCGAGTGCGGCACCGACGGCGCTGGTGTTTCCGGCAACATCGCTCACCGATGCCGTGATCACGTGGTTCCCTTCCGGGACTCCCGCCAATGTGACTTCGCCGACGCCCTCGGGCAACAGGAATTCGGCATGCGGATTCCCATCGATAAAGAACGCCACGTTTGTCAGTTCGGGAACCTCCAACGCAACAACCAGCGAGGTGGCGCGGGTGATCCGATCGGTCGAATCGCGGCCGTGATCACTGTCGACGGAAAGCAACAATTCCGGCGGAACGTCCGGTGCCGTACGATCAAGGAGAAACGAAATCGATTCCGCTCCGGACGCGTTGTCGTATTGGTCGACCGCAACCAGGGTGAAGGTGACGTTGCCGTCGTCGAGTTCCGTTCCGATGGCGTGTTCGATCGCGGCTGCGGTGAGGTGAAAGGTGTCGCCGGTGATCGCGCCGGAAACATCAAACGGTCCGGTTGTTTGTTGCGTCGAGTGTTCATCGGATGTCGATACGATCGTCAAAAACAACCCCGTCACGTTCGATTCGTCACTCAAGGCGCCGCTGATGGAAGGTGAGGCAGTGACGGCGTCGGTTTGGTATCGCCCGGTGTCATCGGCCAAGGTGAAAGCGATCGTGGGCGGATTGGATTCCAAACGCGGACGGAACACATTCATGCTGCGCGGTCGTTCGTTGCCCAAGGCATCGGCGGCGGTGACGGTCAATCGATTGGGGCCGAAACGCAGCGGAATGCCGTCGAGTTCAAAATCGCCGGCGGCATCAGCAATGGTTGTCGTTGGACTGCCGGCGATCGAGACAACCGCGCCGGGTTCCGTCCTGCCGATCAGCGAAATGAAATCGCTGCCGGTTGTCTGATCACCCAACGCTCCGGTGTCGCTGGCGGGATCCAATCGCAAAGACTCGATCAGCGGAGCGGTGGTGTCGATGGTGATGGAAAGCGACGGTGACGTTGCGCTGCGATTTCCCGTCGGGTCTTCCGCGCTGGCGGTGAACGAGAAGGTTCCGTCGCCGAGTGATGCCAGGTTCAGCGGGAAGTCGACGGGGCTTTGTGCGATCCTCAATCCGACTTCGCGACCGTCGCGGTACAACCGAACGATGCTGCCGATCTCGCCGACCGACCGAATGACGACCTGGGGATCCGCAACGGTCAGCGTTGACGTGACGTTGCCATCGGCGTCCAACAATGTAGGGGTTGAGGGGCTCGCCGGTGCGGTTTCATCGATCGCGAATTCGACGTCCACCGACTCGGATGCGTTGTCGTACCGGTCGATCGCCACGAAGCTCAGCGTATGATGGTCCGGCGCGAGCGTTTTGCCGGCGATGGTATACAACTCCGTCAATGGCAACCGCAACGCATTTTCGGAAGACAATCGATCGACGAGTTCGATCGTCGGGGAACCACCCACGGAAACTGTCAACGAAGCCACTTCGCTGACGTCATCGACGACCAACGACAATTCCGCATCGGTGCGAAAGGCGTTGACCAGCGGCAATCGGTTGTTCGCAAGCGTGACGCCGGCCAGGATCTGCGGCGGGTCTTGATCGGTCGTGATCCCGAGTCGATTGCGCCAGACGACGAAATCGTGCCGATCGATCATCCCTTCACCCGTCAGGTCGCGATGGCGTTGATAGCGAGGGGATTCGACGTTGGAATTCAGACTGATTCGAATGTCTCGCCAATCGTCGGTATCGACTTCGTTGTTACCGTTGACGTCACCGAGCAGTCTGTGGAACGGAAGCGGCAAGTACTCCCCGCCGAACTCCGGTCCGCTGGCCATCGTTTGCAAGCGGTTTGCGTTGCTGGCGATGCCTGCATTGCGGAGCATCAGGTAGTATTGATCGTCTTGGTGGATTAATCCGTCGACGTCGATCGTCAGCGTAAACGTGTCTGAATCGTACGAAAACTTCTCGCTCGGGATTCTGACTTCGTCGCCTTCGGTATTGGAAATGAAGATGTCTGCCGAGGCGTCGGCGATCCAGGCGTCCTGGTTGAAGGTCACCGCAAGGGTGTGTAATCGCGACCGTTGGACTTCGCCGGCATTGACTTCGAACCCGCTGATCGACATCGGGTTGACGAAGACACTGCCCACGTCCAGCCGCAGTCGTTCTTCGGAAGAAACGGGGTCGGCGGATTGGTCGGTGGCCGTGAGGGTGACGTTCAGCATCGCTTGCCCGCTCCAACCGGCCGAAGGCATCAGTTGCAGTCCATCTAGATCGTCGAGCCCTAGTCGATAGTGCCCGTCGGCGATGCGGACGCCTTGATTGAGCGTTGCGCCTTGGGGCAACGAAGCGACCGTGACCGTGACGCGTTCACTGCCGTCGGCATCGGTCGCCGCCGCATCGATCTGCAACGGCAGCGGCGTGTCTTGATCGCCGCGGGCGGTGTGAACGACCAACGACGGTGTATCGGTGATCGGCGTCACGTTGATGCTGACAAAGGCTTCGTTAGAGACGTAGCCATCGACGTCTTTGACGGTGTAGGTGAAGGAGTCGCTGCCGGAGTAGTCGGGTTCGGGCGAATAGTTGACGATCCCCGATTGCGGGCTGACGAACACCTGTCCGTGTTCGGGCGGCGTCACGATGGTCAACGATGTGTGATCCAGCAACGATTCATGATCGGAATCGTTGGTCAGCACATCCAAGTTGACCGGCACGTCTTCTTCGGTCGCGGCCAAGTCGGTTCGCGCGATTGGCGCGCGCAGCCCCCCAGACACCAAGAACACGTCGTCGATTCGTGCATGACTGTTTGGCTGGGCAAACCCGATGAGATCGATCGACAACACGGCCAGGGTTCCCGTCGGGACCGCATCGATGTCGATCTGCACCAGCATTCTGTCGCCGGTGAAAATGCCGGCCAGGTCTTGTGATGGATCGTGGGATCGGGCGTCGCCGACAATGACGCCCGATCCGCTGCGGTAGGTCCCGTCGGCGGAAAAATTGAGTGAAGCATCGGTCTGGCCCAGTGGGATCACGCCGGCCAGGGGGGCAAACGTATTGGCATCGAGCAGCGCGATTTCCAACGCATCGGGCGCGCGGTTGGGGGCCGCGGAGAGGTTTAGATTGGAAACGGTTAGCCGCAGGGTCGAGGCTTCGTCGGGAACGTAAAACGCTTGGCGAAGTGACGTTCGTTCGGTTGGGGATTCCGACAGTTCCGCGGCGCCGTTGTCAAAATGAACGTTTCCGGTCGTCGTCCAGGCCTCGTCGTCGGCATCAAACCCTCCGTTGCGAATGTCAAACGTCGCCCCAGCCAACGGCGTCAGCAAAGTCTGCGTGAAGGTCGGTGGATCGACTGTCGGCGGCAGTTCGGGGGTGGGCGTGATCCGGGTGTCGTCGCCGGTCGAGGGATCAATGGGCGGATCGATCGGTGGCTGCGAATTGTCGCCCGGTGGCGGCGTGGTGGAGGGAAAGTCGGCGGAGGTGACAAAGCGATCGTCCCATGCGGTCGCGACAAAGCCCGATGTAAACCCGAAGTTCGCAGCCAGCAATTGTGAGTCGGCGATGGTGATCGCGCCGTCGGCATTGAAGTCGGCGGCCGCGTCGTAGTTTCGGTCGCCGGTAAAACTTCCAATGGAATTTGTCAGCGCCACACTATCGAGCCCGTCGACGACGCCGTCGCGATTGATGTCGCCCACCACATCCAAATGCAACCGGTAGCGCCCCGCGTCATCGGCAGATGCCCCTGCGACGGTCAGCACGTATTGATCGGCACGCTGAATTGCAAACAGCGCGACCGTTCGATCACCGTCGACGCTGCGGGCGATCGGATCGAGTCCGGCGATTCGTGGCGTGTCAGCGATGAACGGACTGCGGTAACGCTCGATGATCGCACGCACCCAAACGACGTGTTGATCGGTGCTGCGCAGCTGGGCGTCGTCGATGGTGAAGGCATATTGATCGGTCTGACCGGCGTCGAGTTCGCCGATGATGGACGAGGATGCAAAATCAGCGGCACGACCAAGGTCCGCCGTCAGCGGCTGGTCGGCTGGATAGGCGCGATGGTTGCCGTCGACGCTGACCGCGACCGAGAGTGTTTCGCCGTTTTCGGATTCATAGCCATAGCGGTGCAGCGACTGCGTGACGTCGGACGCGGAGGCGACTTCGACGAGTCGGCCGGCGTCGTCGTAGCGGTAGTGCAGATCCATCGTCGGCGTGCGGAGCGATGCGATCTGGCCTTCCGCGTTGTGAACGATTGCAAGAAACTCGCCCGAAGGAAGCAAGATGCCGCTGTCGCTGATCTGCACGATTTGGCCGCCGGGCCATTGCTGACGCGTGATCCTGCCCGCTGCGTCGATCCAGTCGACCCGGCCATCGGGATGAACCAACTCGTACGCGTGATCGGCTGAAATAAAATTGGCGGGATGGTAGGGCTGACCGCTGGCTTGGTCGTAATAACGCTCTCCGCCGCGAACCAATAAACGATCGATGGATCGCAGTTCGTAGTCGACACCGGCATCGGCCGCCCAATGCGGTTCGTAAAAGACCAGGGAGTTGTTGGCAGGAAAGAGCTGAAGGCGTTGCGGTTCAAACGTGAACCCCACGCGGCGTCCGTCGAGAAGACTCAAATAGATGCGATCGCCGCCCGACAGAGCCGAATGGACTCCTGCCGACGACACGTCCTCCGATTTGGTGAAAGCTTGCAGGGCAACGTTTTGAAACGTGAAACGCCAGGATTGGCGAAGCGAATCGTATTGACGCGCGATCTGGAAGGTTTGGTCGCCGAACGTGATTTCTGCGTCAACATCTGTTTTGGTGAAGGCATCGATTTTCGAGTCCGAGTTGACCTCCACGTCCAAGGAGCTTTGTGATTTCCGTCCGCTGATATCGCTGGCGGTTAAGCGGATCGTGTAAAAACCGTTGGCCAGCGATGCCGGGTCGAGCGACGTCAACGTCAAGTCATCGCCGGTCGTCTGACCACTTGCCAGCGTTTGAAACTTGTTCGATCCGTGGTCCGCAATTTCCAGCAACCAGTGGTCCAGGGTGACGTCGTTGATAGCGGCAACCAAATCGGTCGGCTCGGTGATTCTTTGGGAACCATCAATCGATAGCGCGACTTGGGGGGCGTCCTTGTCCGTGCCCGCTCGGACTCGCACCGTTTCGGTGACGGTCGCGACAAAGCCGTCGACGTCGATCGCCGTGGCAGCCAGCGACGTTTTACCCGGGGAGCCGGCGATGATCGCGGCGCGACCTTGTTCGTCCAGCGTGACTTCGGTGCCTTCGTAGGTCAGTGACAGCGACTCGATCGGCGCAACGCCGTCGGCGATCACATTGACTCGGATCGTTTGTCCCGGCAATGCGGGAAAACTGGGCGTAGTGACAATTCGAACCTCGGGCAAACGAGGTGTCGCGACCGATTCAATCACAAGATTGTGTTTCGTTTCCGCCAATCCGTCGCTCACTCGGACGTCGACGACGTAGCTGCCGAGTTGACCGGGGTTGGGAATCCAGGTGATCCGACCAGAGGCTGCATCCAAGGTGGCGCCATCGGGTAAACCGTATGCGGCATACGTCAGCGTGTCGTCGAGATCGGGATCGGACGCGGCCAATTGGAAATCAAGCAACTCGCCGACAAGCACTTGATGGTGTCGGGTTTCGATCGTCGGTACACGGTTGACATCGTCCACGACGATCGGGACGCGGATCGAATCGGATGCGTTTTCCGCATCGGTCAGGGTGAAGACAACGTCGTGGATGCCGGCCTGGTCGAACGCCGGTTGCCAGCGGAACACGCCGCTGCTGGGATCAAACAACGCACCGTCGGGCACACCGTCGGCGGTCAACGTCAACGGTCCGCCATCGAAATCGTCCCCGGTGATTCGGAATTCCATCCAGACGCCTTCCCGGGCGAATTGCGGCGCGGGTGAGGCGAGTCGTGGGGCGCGGTTGACGGGAACCACGTCGATGGAAAACGATTGCGTATCAGAGGCCGATCCATCGGTCGCAACGATGTCGATGGTGTACGAACCAGAATCGTCAAACGATGGCGTCCACTCCAACACTCCGTCGATCGGGTCCAACGTCGCCCCGGCAGGTAAGTTCGACGAGGTGTACCAGATCGCGTCGCCATCGAGATCATTTGCGATGAACTCAATCGTCAGCCGCTCGCCTTCATCGGTGACCGTATCGGCAATCTGGTCCAAGACCGGAGCGGTGTTGTGATCGCGGACATCGATCACGAAGCGTTGCGATGACGAAAGCGTTGCCGCCGCGCCGTTGTTGCCCGAATCGGTAACCGCGACGGTGACGTCGAAGGTGCCAAGCTGGGCCGTTTTCGGATCCCAGTTCAACATCGCTTGGCCGTACGACCCCGAGTCGACGATTCGAGCGTCCGCGGGCAAGCCGCTGACGGTGTAGTGCAACGGCTCTTGATCGATGTCGGCCGCCGTCAGCGGCAGCCGTAGCAAATCACCGGCCAAGACCACCATCGACGGAACAGGCGAAAGTTGTGGCGGATCGTTGGCGGATTGGACCGTGACGACAAAATCGTATTGCGTCGTTTCGATCCGTCCGCGGCCGTGACCATTGCCGTCGTCGCTGGCGATGATCGACAGGGTGTAGTTGCCCCGATCGGCGGTTCCGGGCGTGAAATGAAAGAACCCCGTTCCGTTGCCGTTGTCGCTGAACGAGACGAAGTCCGGCAGCGGCAATCCCGGCAACCCGCTGGCCGCTGTCAGCGTGATCGCATCCCCGTCCGGGTCGATCACGGCGACGGGTAGATCAACCACGTCACCACGCGATAGGAAAACGTTTTCGATCGGATCGATCAGCGGACGCTGGTTGACCTCGCGGACGGAGATCGGAACCTGGGAGTGAATCGTGACCGGCACGCCGGTGCCGTCGCCGTCATCGGTGGCTTCGAAGTGAACGGTGTACTCGCCCGCCTGGTCGTGATTCGGCGTCCACGTCAGTGTCGCGGTTTCCGGATCAAACGATGCCCCAGCGGGCAATCCGACCACGCGATACTCCACCGGTGAGACCAGTCCCGGCGGATCCAGCATGCCGTCTTCGGTACGAACCGGTAATCGGAACTCGGGATGGTCGGGGTCGAATGCGAACACTTCCATCACCAGCGTTTGGCCTTCGTCGATCGACCAGCCGTGCATCGATTCGAACACCGGTGCTGCGTTTGCATTGAGCACGTCGACGACGATCTGGTCGCTGGTGGATTGGTCGCCCGCGGTGACCGTGATCGGAATGTTTCGGGTTCCCACCTGATCAAAACCGACGGTCCAACGCAACGTTCCGGTATCGGCGTCCAGCGTCGCGCCGTCGGGCAGGTCATCGCTGGTAAACGACAGTGCGTCGCCATCGGGGTCGCTTGCCGAAACACGATAGGTCCAGTGGTCGCCTTGGCGGAGTGTGAAGGGCTGCGGCGAGTCGATCTGCGGCGGTCGGTCGGCATCGGCAACGACGAGATCAAACGTGTGCCGGGTTGTGTTGACGCCGTCGCTGGCGAGGAGCGTCAGATCACGGTAAATCCCCGCCGCGTGTTCACCGGGCGACCAACGCAATGTCTTCTGCGAAGGATCGAAGAATGCGCCCGGAGGAAGGTTGTCCGCCCAAACGTCAATCGCGGCGTCGTCGCGGTCGAGCACATTGATGGGAACGACCAGCGTTTCGTTCTCCGTCATCGAGGCGTCGGCCGGCGGCAAGATGAACTCCGGTGCCTGATTGCCGCCGGCAACCGTGATCGTCCACGTTTGCGAGGTGAAGCCGCCGCGCGAGTCGAAGGCATACAAAATGACGCGATGTTGTTCGGCGGTCTCGATGCCGGTTTGCCAATCGATGACTCCGCTGTCTGGATCTACACGCATCCCGTCCGGTGCTTGATCTAACCAATACCCGACCGAGTTGGAATCCGGATCATCGGCTCGGGCTTCGTATCGATAGACAGACCCTGCGACGACGTGTTCCGGCGGTGTGGAATTGAATTGGGGACGCAGGTTTGGCGACGCACTGGCGAGAAAACTGGGTGCGAAGTTCGCGGTGATGTCTCCCGGTGCCAACCAGCGAATCGTTTTGGCCGTGGTCGACTCACCCGAACGCAGCCGAACACCATCGGGAACGTTGGCGGCCAGATCAAAGAACCAGCGCCCATCGGCCGACGGCGTCGCGGGTTGCCCAGGAACGGCCTCAGCGGATGACACGCCGGTGCTTTGCCCGTCCGGAGTGAGCACCAGTCGGGCCGGCAGAATCAGGTCCTGATCGCCGCGGTTGGTGATCACGACGTCGTAAGTAATCGATTGTGATTGTCGATCCAGTCGCGTGCCGGAGAGTTCGATGTCCACGTTGGACGCAAATTCGCTGATCGTGGTGAAGTGGATTTCATAACCCGCGGCGAGTGAAAAACCACCAACGCTCTCGATTCCTTTGCCGACGTACAATGTTTGCTCGCCGACGGAGAATCCTTGGGCAAACAGAGACGCCGTCCGCGACGCCGCGTCGTAGCGTACTTCGGTGATTTGCGGATGATCGTATCCGTCACTGCGAATTGCGTAGTTGCCGGGGTTCAAGACCGAATGGGGTTCCGTCCCCAGTCCCGTGAACATGTCTTCGCTGAACGTCACACGAACCAAGCCCAACGGCAGGGCGACGACCGTTTGCTGGGCGGGGTGGGTCGCGATGAGTTCCGGGACCGCGATCGGGCTGAGCACGTCCACCGCATCAGATTGGCTGATCAACACCCGGCCGTCCCGAGTCGTGACGACGACATCGCCGCGACTGCCGCCACTGGCCAGCGCGACACGCCGCCGGCTGGCGACGTCGACCATCGTCAGTTCACTGCCGGCGTTCGCGGCACCGGCGTTGTGTGAGACGAACAACAGGCCGGCGAGTGGCGACTCGTGTTGTCCAAACGCCAGCGAATCGATCGGCGTCGTGAACGACAGCAGCGTTTCGGCGCGGCCTGAGGGTGAAAATTTCAACACGGCGTTTCGCTCCGGCCATTTCACGCCGTAGAGCGTCCCGTCGTCGGCAAATGCGAGACTGCCGACACGCAGGTTTTGATCTCGACTGAATCGTGAGAACGTCCCGCTGTCCGGATCGAATCGCTCGACGCCGTAGCGGGATCCGACGAGCAGGTCACCCGATGCCGGATCGACGGCCAGTCCCATCGTCAGTCCGTCGCCGTACTCGGCCAGCAGACTGCCGTCGCTCGGGTCGAGTTCCAGCAGTGGGCCACCGCCGGTGGTGGCCCAAAGTCGTCCAGCGGCATCGAAGCTCAAATTGAAGATCGGATGAACCAGTTCGGCCCACACGCCGCCGGCGGTTCCGCCATCGGGCGTGAAGCGATAGAGTTGATTCCGGGCCGGGCCGCCGCTGACCAGGATGTCTCCTTCGGGCGATTCCGCCAATGCCATCGGGCCAATTCCCGACGCCGCCGCGGCGCCGACCGCCCGATCAAAACCGTCGGCGAAACGAGCAGCCGTGAACGGTTGCAGGACCTGATCAAAGACCGCGGAGTTGGCGAGTTGAGTTGGCATCGGGACCTGCCGTTCGGCGGAAGCGAACAGCGGGTTGATCGATGGCGTGGACGATGGCTCGGCGGGTTGTCCAAAATTCGGAGCCGTCGTTTCCTTCACCGAGTGCAAGACGCCCAGCGACGGGGTCGAACCATCGTCGTCGGCGGTCGCGCCTGATGGCGGCATTTCCCGGTTGCCCGCGCGGTCACTAGCCAGGGCCAAGAATTCGTAGGTGGTGCCGATGCGGCCGATCCACACCTCCTCGCCGCCGGCGGTCTGTAATTGCCGTTTCCAAAGCTTGAACGCGCCGCCGTCTTCGGCCACGTACAAGCTGACATGTTTGAAGCCGCTGCCGCCGACGTCATCGGCAACATTCCAGCGGACCACGAAATCGTTCTGGTCGTTCAGGGGGGTGACGTCGATCTGGCTGGTCGGTGCGATCCGATCGACCTTGTAGGCCAGATCGTCGGCGTCTTCCGGTGGGGCGTTGTCCAGGAGGACGCGCGCCCGCGCCGTCATGACGTCGCCGGTTTCGGCCGAGTCGGACAACTGGACGCTGTAAGAGACGAACCCCGCGCCTTGGCCTCGGGCATTGTTGGGCGGCAGCAATCCGCCGTCGGGATCGGCACGCACTTCGCCGGTCAACGGATCGATCGCTTGGATCAACCACGTCGCTGCATTCGATTTGATGTCGACTCCGCCGCTGACCCGCACGTTGAAACCGAGCGTGTCGCTGAAGTCAAAATCACCTTGGTACAGCGACCGTCCGTTGGGCATTCGAATCGTGATGTCGCCGATCTGGATGTCGCCGAGTCGAAAGCTGCGGGGATCGATGGCATCGTCCAGCGGCACGACGACTCGCACCTCATTGGCGTCTCGCGTCGTGTTCGGATCGTTTTGAAAGTTGACGGAAAACGGCAGCGGCTCACCGGCGGGGACAAATCCACCGGTTTCCAGCGTAAACGGTCCGGTCTGTGAGACGGTTCCCGAGTGTGCGTCGGCTTGTTCGTAGTAGCCTTGCAGATTGAGCGGAAAGAAAACGTCTTCATCGTTGGGCGTGATCCCCGTGATCTGATACTCCGCCGGAATCCCCACGCCGCGATTGGCGAACGGCACCCAAGGCACATAAACACGCATCGTTTGAAAGTGCGTGTTGGCGTCGAGCATCAAGTCATAGTCGTCCACGGCCGGCAGCGCCGCGACCGGGTTGGGGCTTTGCAAAATGCCCAAAAAAGAGAGCGAATCCGATGTGAAGTTGACTTGATCGGGGTCGATGGGGGCTTTCAGCGACGCATCATGTCCGTACCATCGTCGCACATTGTCAAAGAAGTCCGACAGGTCTCCGCTGGCGATGATCTGGTCGCCTGTGGGGCCGGTCAACACACCTCCGGCAAGGGTCGCCATCATACTGACCAGTTCTTGATCGCGACGCGTCGGTGGGATCGCATCGATGGGGCGCAGACGTCCGCTTTCGGTCAGATAACTGATATACAGCGATTGCCAGGCTTGCGGATCGCCGGCCAGATTGACCAGCGCGGCATCAGCGTCATCATCGTCCAAAATCCCTTGACGCAGTCGATCCGCTTCGTCGAGCGCGTGCCGCAGGAATTCGTCACGGGTCATCGTGGTCGCCGATGCGACGACATGAAATTGGAAGGGGATCAGCGGCTGAATCAACAAGTCCGGCACGGCACCGAAGGCCTCCCAGACCAGAGCCAGACCGGGCGAGAGCTTGTCGAGCGACGACGGCCCGTCCGCCAAGAAATCAATCGCCGCGTATTCCGGAATCGCTTCGTAGATCTTTGCCTTGAACGCCTCCCACGCGTGGTCATGCAATTCACGCAAGCCCGGGTAGGTTTGGACTTGGAAGGTCAATCCGGCGAAGCCATCGGCGGGTTGGTCGAACAGATACCCGCTGGCGGTCAAATGCCCGTCGGTGTTGACCGCCGAATCGAGTTCGGCCCAGGGCAGATCGGCAAGTGAACCTTCGGGACCGCCGCGCAGGTTGGACGTGAAATGGTTGTAGGGCAGGTTGTAGACGTTTTGGTTGATGCCCAGTTCGGGAATGCCGACGTTGTAAGACACGTACGACGCATCGATGTTGCCCGAGTTTTTTAGCGAGACGCCGTAGGTACCGTTGTCACCGGCCAGGATGAAGCGTGGACCGCCGATGCCGACCGTCACTTCGGGCTCGATCGTTCGTTCGATTTGAAATCGATACGGGACGACGGCCACGTCGCCGCCGGGGTTGATCACCTGGACGTCATAGAGTCCATGCGGTGCGTCTTGTAAATCAAACGTGACGATCAACTGCGACGCGGAAACGTAGTTCTGGCCGGCGGGAAGGATCTCGGCAAAACCGGGGCGGACCAGTTTGACGATCGCGTCGGGATGAAACCTGGCACCGGAAATCGTCGTCGTCACCAAACCGGAATCGCCACCGATGTCGGTTTGAATGTCGGTGATCGCCAGCGGCAACAGCTCCGCCAGAATCTCCGCGGTCGAGTCATCGTTTTCGGTCGCAAACGCGCGAACCAAAACGTAATACGTTCCCGTTTCGGTCGCGTGAAGGATCGCGGCCGGCGTGTCGGTCAGGGCACCGCCGGAGTTCGCGTCAAAGGAGCTTCCCGTCGGAGACTGGTTGTGCCGCAGGAGCACTTCATAGATCGAATCGTCGTCGGCATTGACCGTGACTCGCAACGTGCGATCGGCCGGCACGTCGACGGCGAACAGTTTTTGTTGGCCGGTGCCCAGCGCGGTTCTCAGCGGAACGCCCAATGTCAACGACGGCGCGGTCAGTTGCATCGTCGACGCCGACGCGGTCTGGTTGTTGCTTTCGCCGACGTCCTCGTAGACTTGATCAAAGATGTCGGGCCGCACGATGGCTCGATAGTTGCCCGGCGTCAACGGTGGCGTGACGACTTCCAGGGTCGAGGTGTAGCTTGCACCGGGTGCCAGCGTCCCGCGAAATTCGGCGCGTCCGGCCGCCGCATCGTGGATGTCCCAAGCCGCATCGCTGCTGAAAAACAAACTGTCGGACCAACGCCCTGAAATCGTCACGTTGCTGGTGTTGGTCACCGTCCACGCGATCTGTGTCGGTGTGCCGGCAGTGACATCGCGCGGGACCATGATCTCGGTGACTTGCAAGTCCGCCGGATTGGGCAACTCGATGACCATCGGAGTCGCCGGGACGGCGGCATTGTTGCGTTCGTTTGGGCCTTCGAAGACGTCGCCGGTCGGACCGAACCGATCGGGATCACTGATCACGAACACGTAGTAGGGACCGGTCAGTCCGGCCGGCAACGAAACGGTCACGCTGTTTTGGTAGGACGCGCCGGCCGCCAAGCCACCTTCGTGCTCTGACGATCCCAGGTAGATGTCGCTGGCCAGATCCAAGAAGGTGTCGCGCGAAAGGTACAGCAGGTCCGTCCAGTCGCTTTGCCCCTCGACCGTGTCGCCGCCGCGGTTGGTGACGGTGTAGTTGACGTCGATCTCTTGTCCGCGATCCGCTCGCAATGGGGCGCTGATCGTCGAGACCTGCAAGTCCGGCAGATCGGACAGGCTGACCGATAATCTACTTGCGACGACGTTGTTGCCTTCGCGTTGATACTCCGAGACTTCACCGCGTGCCGATTCGCGGGCGGCCGACGACGCCAGATCCCACGGTGCGAGTACGCCGGGCAGTTCGAATTCGATCCCGACCCGTCGGAATCCGATGTCGCTCGGCCGTCCCGAACGGGCTTGCTTGGCTGCTGAATCGGTGAACAGCAACAGATTGAAATCGCCCTCGATGCCTGCGGGAATTTGGAACGACAGGCGTCCGGTGTACGATTCACCCGGCTCCAGCGAACCGAGGTGCGACGTCGATGCGAGTTGCGTATCGAAATTATCTAGCGACGCGTCACGGGAAAGAAACACACGATCGGACCAGGAAACGACGCGTGTTTCTCGGGAACCGGTGTTCTGGACCGTGTAGACCAGTTCGACGGTTTCGCCGGAGGTTGCGGACGCGGGGACTTGAAGATCCGTGATCGCCAGATCGGCTTCTTCGTACCGGATCGGCAAGTCGCCGCGGGCGAGGTTGTCGGTGGGATCTTCGTAGGCCCAGTGCCCGAAATGCGATTTCCAAACGGCATTGTCGCCTTCGATGGCCGGGAACCAATCGGTCAACAGCAACCGTGATTGATAGGGGAACAGCAGCGGCGATCGGTCGTTGTTGGCATTCAAATGAACCCACAGCGAATAGTCACCGCTGGTGCCTTCGGGCAGGGTCGTGGTGAAGCTGACGGTGTATCGGTCGCCCGGATCGATCGCTTCGCCGGGCGCGTGAATCGACGCTCCCAGGTACGACGCCCGTTCGCGGATGAACGTGCTATCGGGCGAAAGCCATACAAAATCTTTCCAGTAAGTCGTGCCGCTCCAGACGGGATGCTCGCCGATGTTTTCGACGGTGTAGTGAAACGTCACTTCTTCGCCGGACTTGGCGTCGGCCGGCAAGTCGAACCCGACGACTTTCAAGTTTGCCGCCGCCGCATGGATGTTCGTCGCCACCGCCGTGACGTTGTTCGTTTCGTCAACTTCTTGGACGGGGACGTACGACTCAGACTCTGTCGACGCGCCTGGGAAGAAGCCTGAAAGATCGATCGATGGCTGCGGCGGCAAGTCGTCGTCGGTGATGACCACGATGTATTGTCCGCTGGTGGCTGGCGAGAGGTCGACGTCGATCGAAGCGGTGTACGAAGCGCCCTTGGCGAGCGGCAAGCCGCGTTTCCTTTCGCCCAACAGCAACGTCCGGGCACCTTCGGCCTTGGGGTCGGGATGGTCGCTCAGGTAGACGCGATCGAGCCACGCTCCCGTGTCGGCATCTGCCAATCCACGGTTCTCGACGGTCCAACTGATCGTGACGGAGTCGCCTCCGGTGGCAACCGCCGGTGCATTGATTTCGCTGACGACCAGATCGGGCTGCGCCCCGAGCACCTGGATTGCGCGAGCTTTGTAATTGTTGTTGTCAACGTTGTCGGGGTCGTCTGGATTGTTGTTCGACGCCAACGTGTCTTCAGGAACCACGTCCAACGGGTCGACCCAGGGCGTCACGTACCAGGTGCCCGATTCGAGTTGCCGTGGGATTCGTATCGTGGTCGACGTTTCATAACCGGCCAATCGGTCCAACGATCCGGTGTGGGTGGTTGTCTGCAGCAGCAGGTCGCCCTGTCCGGGGTGCGGTCGGTTTTTGTCACGCGTCAGCCAGACGTTTTCGGTCCAGGTGTCACCGTGGGTCGCGCCGCTACCCAGATTGGTCACGGTGTATCGGACAGGGATTTCGGCCCCGGCAACGACTTGACTGGGCGTGATCACATCGCTGACCACCAGATCGGCAAGCGGTTCGGGTTCGATGAAGATCCGCTGGTAGGTGATGTTGTTCTGGTTATTGGGCCATTCGGCGACGTTGTCGGTCGCGTCGGTTTGCACGATCACGTAGACGTCGCCGCGGTAGCGGATGGGGATGACCACGCTGCCGGCGTCGCTGCTGTAACGCTCGCCGGCCGCCAAGGCCGAACCGTTGTCGAGAGCACCGATCAAAATGTCCGCCTGGTCGACCACGGTGTCGAGCGACAGGTAGACGCGATCGATCCAGGTGTTCCCGGCCGTGCCGACGGCGCCTTGATTGACCACCGTGAATTGTGGAGACAGCGTCGTGCCCGCGGTCAGCCGCTCGGGGATCGTGATCGAATCAACTTGCAGATCGGGGCGGGGACGCACGTTGATGTTGATTGGCTCAGACGCAGCGTTGTTAACGACACCGCTGCCCTCGTAAAGCAACTCTTGGAAATTGGTGCGAACGAACAGATTGAAAACGCCAGTGGACTGGATCGGAATGCGAATCGCTTCATTGCGTGTGTAGCTTGTTCCGGGCGTCAGGGGATCGACGAACGGAAACGTTCCCAGTTGGATGATCTGGCCATCTAGATCACCGGCCGGTTGCAGGTAAACGCGGTCGATCCAGCCACCCGACGCGGAACCGAGCCCGCTGTTGGTGACCGTCCAGCTGACATCCAACAACGTCCCCTCTTCGGCCACGTCGGGGGCTACGACTTCATTGACGATCAGATCCGCTGGCGGCAACAACGTGATCGGAAACGAGACGCTCGCTGCGCGATTGTTGTCTTCGAAAATGAATTCGAAAGGACTGTTCTCTTTCGCCGTGTGGACGATCAAGTAGTGTTCACCGGATAACCCGTCGGGCACGATGAAATGGCCGGTCCGTGTATAGTTGTCGCCCGGTGCGATCTGTCCGAAGTGCTGGAACCGAACTTCGCTGCCTTCGATCGGCTGTGTCCCGGTGGCGTCCTCGGCCAAGTAGACCACGTCGTACCAATCGCCGCGGTTGGTGATTCCGATCCCTGCGTTGCCGACCGTCCAGGTGACGCTGGCGACGGACCCGGCGTTGACGGGTTGCGGCACGTCGATGTTGCTGACGACCAGATCGGCGAAGGCGACCGGCATGATGTCAAGCCAATCAGCGTGCGCGACATCGTTGTTCGATTCGTTGCCGTTTTCGAACACGTTGTCGCCGAAATCACTACGCACCCACAACGTGAATCGTCCGCTGATCCCCGGCGGCAACGGGATCGTTTCGCTGCGTGAGTAGTCGCTGCTCGTTTCCAGGCCTTCGGAGTGCTCGAACGTCGCGATCACGAGGTCGTCATCGTCGCCGACGGTCGCGTTGCGGCTGAGCACAATCGCATCGGTCCACCGACCGGTCAGTCCGCGGCCGGTGCCGACGTTGGCCACGGTCCAGTCGACGGTCAGTTGCGTGGGATCGCCGATCACCCGCGTCGGCGCGACGACGTCTGTCACGGTCAGGTCCGCGTATGGCGACAGCGTCAACTCGATCGGTGCGGTCTGCAGGTTGTTCGCTTCACCGGCGGAGCGTTCTCCCAGTTGCTCCAACGCATCGGTCACGATCAACACGTACTTGGGACCTTGAACATCGATCGGCATCAACAGATCGCGAGTCATCTGGCGGGATTGCTGAGGATCGAGCGGCTGGATGATTTCAAATTCGTCAAGCAGACGATCGTCAGCGGAGACCGATAAATCGTCCGACAGGTAGATGCGTTGTCGCCAAGCCGAAGCGATGCCGGTACCTTGATTGACGAATTCGAAACTGACGGGAAGTGTTTGGCCCGAGTTGGCGGTAGCGGGGACGGTGAGGTCTTGGACGAGGATGTCGGGATGATCGATCCGGATCGTGCCGCCGACCAATGTATTGTTCGACTCATACGGGCCTTCGAACAATCGATCGGTGTCGTCGGTCGCCAAGAGGATTCGGTAGTCGCCGTCCGGCAAGTCCGGCAAGTCGACCGTCATCATCGACAGATAACTCTCGCCCGGCGCGACGGGTTCGGCTTGAAAGACGCCGCCGACCAGGTGCGGAGATCCGCCGCCCGCGGTCGACTGCAAGTAAATTCGATCAAACCAGCGATCGGGTGTCGCCGCGTCGCCTTGATTGATCGCGGTCCACTTGAACACATTCGGTGTCCGTGGTTGACCGGTCGCTGGCCCGCTGACCGAGGTCGGCAGCAAGTCGACCAGCGGTGGAACCGTCAACTGCAGCGGTGCCGAGACGAACGTGTTGGCTTCGTCGGTCTCATGGATCTGGTTCCCGTCATCGATCGACGCGATCAAGTAATAGGTGCCGGTCGACAACGACTGGACCAACGGCAGTGAAAGATTGATCTGGTTCGCGTAGGTTCCTCCAGCGGTGAGCGCTGTGTCGTGAATCGATTCGTGCAGTTGCAGATCGCCCGGGTCGAAACGATTGTCGGTGGAAAGATAGATTCGATCGGTCCATGAACCGCCACCGGCGGCTGCGGTACTGGCGTTCTGGATGTCGAACAACAGGGGGACTTCATCGCCGAAGTCGAATTCAGTGGTGGGGGTCGGCAAGACGCCGCCGACCAGCGTCAGATCCGGCAGCGCCCAATGAAAGTTGCCTGACCATCGGTCGTCGTCGGGTTCCCCGTTGATTTCGTCTCCGTCCTGATTCATCGGGTTGCCGACCCAGTCGAGCACATTCGGCCCGATGGCGAGCGAATGGTCTCCGTCGGCGTATTGATTCATCACCGGCCGGACGATAAATCGAGTGTTCGATGCGTCCGACGGCACGAGCGATTCGACCGCGACCGAAGTGTCGCCCGGTCCGACGAGTGCGATGTCATCGGCTGACAACGAATCGTGTTCAATCGGCTCACTGAACTCAATGACGAAAAACGGTCCATCGGGATCAACGGCACTGTCTGAGGGAGTGATCGAGAGGACTGCGGCGCCGCTGGAAAATCCGGTCACAAATTCCAGCGAAGCGGGCGACAGCTCTGGCGAAAGGATTTGGCTGCCGAAATCGAGGCCCGCGTAATCGGGCGAACCGCTGCGCGATGCGTAGGTCATCACGACGTAGCTGTCACCGGGTTGTGGGGCGTAGTCGTTGACGCGGTTGGTTCGCAGGACGCCGTCGAGCGTCGTGGCGCCGGTGATTTCGAGAACGTCGTGCTGCTGGATCGGTATCAATCCGCCGACGTCGAAGTTTAACTGTCCATCGCTGAGCAGCGTCAACGAACCGTCCACGACCAGATGATCCTCGGGATCAACGATTCCGCCGACAACGACGTCTGCTTGCACGAGACCGTTGCCGGTGAGAATCGAATCCGATTCGAGTATGAACTTGCCGAGGAGGCTTCCGGAATCGCCGGCCGTCACGTGGACTCCGCCGAGTGATGTGCCCGACGCATCGTTGCTGCCCAGATCAACGGTTCCTCCGTAACGCGAATGCACGCTGGAAAATCGATTCGAGCCGGTCAGCGTGCCGGAGGAATGGTCGGTGAACGATTGCAGGTTGCCCAGGTCGATCAGACTGCCGACGCCTTCGCTAAGCACTTCGATCCGCCGCTGAGATGCGTTGCCGACATCGGGGTCTTCGATGGTCTGCACGCCCGACAAATCGACGATTGCGCCGGATAACGCTTCGATGAAGACGCGAGAGTTGTAATCGTCACCGTTTTGGATCGACGTAACCGTGGCCAGATCCAGGCGACTGCCAAACCCTTCGGCGCGCAGCGTCGCGAATTGATTTACCGCCGTCGTCTCGTGTTTGATCGACGTGACTGCGGGCAACGAAAGTGTCACGCCATCGCCGGCAATCAGCGTTGCCGAGTCGATGTTGACCAACAGTGGTGCGTCGGCGGTGCCGCCGCCCTGGACGAAGAGCGATCCGGCGGAAAGATTCGTGAGAGCGGGAAGTGATGCGGTGTGTCCATCGATCTGAATGGCGCTGCCCACGGCAGACGTGAGGGCGGAAAATGCAAGCGTTCCGTTACCGGTGGCCTGCAAGATGCTATGGGTGGCTTCGACGATCGATTCAAATAAAAAATCACTTCCCTGATCGGCGGCGATGTGCACACCGGTGATTGTCAATAACGCAGGTGCCGCGATGGTTCCACCGCGAGTGACGGTCAAAGAAGAGTGACCACTGACAGCGCCTTGAGAGAAAGGAGACTCGCCGATGTCGGTGAAGGTCGTCAGGGATGACAAATCGATGTCGCTGCCGGGACCGTCGGCGGTGAGGTGAACGCCGCGGCCGGAGGTGTTTCCGGTGGCGGGTTCAGAGATTTGCGAGACACGCGACAAATCGATCACGCCGCCGTCACGGGCTGTGATCGACAACGAGGATCGAAAGTGCGTGCCGCCGTCGATCTGTGTCAGGTTGGGGAATTCGAGGCGACTACCGATGCCGGATGCGATCAGCGTTCGCGTCTGGTCGTTCTCGGTCGATGCGTGCGAATAGGATGTCACTAAGGGCAGCGACAGTGTGATGCCATCGGCGACACGGATGCTGGTGCCATCGATCGTCGCAAGCAGCGTCGTGTTGATTCGCCCCCCGGACCGCAATTCCAATCCCCCACCGGTCAATGTCGTCAGCGCGTTGCTGTCGATGAAGCCGTTGTCGGCGGTGAAGAGGGTTTCGTTCGCGGACGTCAGGGCGGGCAAGGCGACGGCTCGATCGGTGACTTGCAAACGGCCACGATCGAAGCTGGATACCGTCTCGAGCGGCACGTCACTCCGGGCATCGACGAAAACGGCGACTCCGTCGAGCGTGTTGAGTGAATCGAGTCGGATGGTGCCCCCGTCGCGGGCGTCGAGATCGGAATAGGACGCCGCGTCGTCGGCAACCGTCGCCCGATCTTGAAAGGAGGTCAATGACCGCAGGTCGATCGTACTGTCTGTGTCTTGAGCCAAGATCGAAATCCCTCGGCGCGCGGTGTTCCCGTCGGCGCCATCGGCGATCTGCGTCACGGCGGCGAGGTCGATGTGCCCACCGGAATGGGCTTCGATCGTTAGCCGGTTGCCGTAGTTTGTTCCTCCGTTGATCGACTGCAACGACTCGAACACCAAGCGACTGCCGAGGCCTTGGACGATCCAGTTTCGCTGGATGTTGTTGGCCGTCGCGTCGTGGTCGTAGCGAGTCAGGTGTTTGAAGATCAGCTCGGCACCTTCGTCGACACGCAAGTTGCCACCGTCGATCGATTGCGGGCCATCCACGATCAATGAGGCATTCGGGCCTTCAACGGCCAGCGCGCCGCCGTCGCCCAGGTTGAATGGTCCGGTCAGTGTTGACTCGGCGGCGACAGTCAATGACCCGCCGATGATGTTCAATCCTCCGGAACCGTGGATGCTGCGAACGACGTGGTCACCGCTGATCGTGACGGTGGCACCGGAGACCGAGAGTTCGACATCGTCGAAGATGCCGGGGACGACGCCGGCATTCCAGTTGCTTGGGTCGTTCCAGTTTCCGTCGCTGCCGATCCAGGCGATCGTACGAGACGAGGGGATCGATTCGGGCGGAGACGGCGGGAGATCGTCGTTAGACGCAGCGGCCGGTAGGCTCGCGATAGGCGTTTGATGCTCGTTTGATATCAGACGGTTCGCGCCCGCGTTCGGGCCTGTGTGCTCGGGTGCCCGTAGGCTCGCGCCAAACGGCTGATACTCGTTTGATATCAGCCGGTTCGCGCCAGCGTCCGGGCCTGTGTGCTCGGTTGCCCGTAGGCTGGCGCCAAACGGCTGATGCTCGTTTGATATCAGCCGGTTCGCGCCAGCGTCCGGGCCTATGTCCTCGGTTGCCCGTAGGCTGGCGCCAAACGGCTGATGCTCGTTTGACATCAGCCGGTTCGCGCCAGCGTCCGGGCCTGTGTGCTCGGGTGCCCGTAGGCTCGCGCCAAACGGCTGATGCTCCTTTGACATCAGCCGGATCGCGCCAGCGTCCGGGCCCGTGTGCTCGGGTGGCTGTTGGTCCGCGGCAGGCGGCGGACCGATCGATTCCGTGGTGACCGTTGTATTGATCACCGTTGCCAACAGGGGCGCGGTGATCTGGCCGCCAGCGGATTCGCTCAGCGTCGACAGGGCGTTTCCATTTCGATCGATCACGTTTGCCAGCGCGTCGAGTTGAATTTGCGATCCCATTCCGTCGGCGGTGAACGTCATGCGACGACCACTCGTGTTTCCGTTGATCGGGTCGACGACTTCCATCACGTTTCGCAGATTTACCGATCCGCCCAACACCGCTTCGACATCCAGGCCCGTTCCCGATTCCGTCCCGCCGCGGATCCAGCGCAAACCGGAAAGATCGATCTGACTGCCCGATCCCTCAGCGATCCAAGAGCGAATTGAATTGATTTGCGTGGTGGCGAGATCGTAGGATTCGATTTGCGGAAATGCGATTCGAGTTCCGCCGTAGGCTTGGAGACTTGAACCATCGATGCTGCCAACATCTGGCATTGCGACCGTGGCGGCGGAATCGGTGATCAGGGTGTTGTGTTCAAACCGCGTGATTTGGTTGAGCCGTGCATCGGTCGCTGACAGAACGAGTCGCGTGCCGGTGATCGATTGCAAGGCATCAAAGTCACTCGGTCGGGCATCGATCGTGATGGCACTGTCTTCGATCGTCACCAGCTTGGCGACGTCGATATCGCCGGCAGAATCGACCGTGGCCTGCGTACCACGCAGATTTGCGAGTTTGGGTGCGATGATCTCACCGCCGCTGCTGGCGTCGATGCTTGAATGTTGACCGGGGCCGCTGCCGTTGCGATCGATGATCGAAATCAATGCGTCCAGTTCGATGCGACTGTTTGCCCCCGACGCGGTGATTTCGAACGAGCGAAAGTTTGGGTCACCCTGGGGCTCGTCGATCAACTGTTCGAGGGCGGGAAGTGCAATCACGGCCCCGTCGTCGGCTTGGATCAGGAGATCGTTGTTGTATCCCCAGCCGCCGACGATCGACGACACGTTGGGCAGTTCGAGTCGTGAGCCCGCACCGCTTGCCGACCAAGAGCGATCAATGCTTGAAGCATCGCCGAGGTGTCGATAGCCGGTGACGCCGGGCAGGGACAGCGTCGCGCCACCGAGAACTTGCAAATCGGTTCCGTCGATGTTCGTCAACTGTGACGCGGCAAAGACGCCTGCGCTGCCGACGGCGATCGCTCCGTCACGCAGACTGTCGATCAGCGGCAAAGCAAGCTGCGCCCCAACGATGTCAAACTCGGACCGACCGGCCGACGCAAGTTGCGACAGCGTCAGATCGTTGTCCCGGATGATCAATCGTGAATCGATCAACGTTTGCAACTGAGTCACCGCAAGACTTCCCGAACCGTCAAGCCGGAACTGGGTCCCTCGGGCATCGGTCAGGGAGGCGATCTGGATCGAAGCGCCGTCGGTTGCGGAGAAGCTCGTTCGTTGGTCGGCGTTCTGGTCCGTCACTGCCGCCAGGGTGGACAAATCGATTTGGCTGCCGGCATCTTTGGCGACGAAGGAGAACGATCGGCGGCGCGTGTCACCTTCGACCGGGTCGATCACGGCTTGAACGCCGGACAGATCGATCACGCCGCCGTCGGCGACTTGAAACAGGGTGCCGGAGTTGTAGTGTGTCGCGCCGGTTAGCGAACGCAGACCGCCGAGTTCAAGCCGGCTGCCGGTCCCGGTGGCGAGGAACTGTCGCGATTGATTGTTCGCCGTCGATTGGTGCCGATAACGCTGGACCGACGGCATGGAGATCACGCCGCCGGCGCTGGCGGTTAAACTCGCCTGGTCCAGGTTCACGTCGCCGTCGACCCGCAGGTTGGCATCGGTTCCGTCGGCGACGAGTGTCATCGGAGACCGAAGCAGCAAATCACCTTGGATGTGCAGGTTGCCCAGGATCAGGAATTGGCTGGCGGAAGCGTCAAGGGTCAGCCGATCGGCGATGGTCGCCGCAAGCGAAGACTCCTCCGGCGGGCGCAGGGTGGCATCGTCGAGGATCAAATCGTCGACCACCAGCGACGTGGTCTTCAGTTCCGCACCGACCAGATGCAGTGGTTCGTTTGAAACGATCGACGTGACGGAGGTGTCGGCATCGATCCGAACGATCAGATCATTCGAAACATCGTCGATCGTGACGTCGTCCGAAGCGGTCGGCACCGCGTCGCTGTCCCAATTCAAGGGATCGTGCCAACGGGTTCCGTCGCCGCCGCCGTCCCACTGGACAGCCGCCAGCAAGTGACGGTCTTCGAGTTTTTCAAACGGTGAGGGAATCAACCGCTGGCTGATTCGCTTGCGGGCCAACCGTGCCGCCTTGGTGCGACGTCGATTGCGCAATTGGTGTCCAAACCCGTGTCGCGCCTGCGACCGATCCTTTCTGCGTGCCATCCGAGATGCCTATCAATTCGATTCGGCACTGGAACGAGGAAAGGCGACGTCCGTTGCTGTCGCGATGCAAGCGAGACGTTCGCTGCGCGATCTGCAAAACGTGGCCCTTATTCCGTTCCCGACCGAGAAACGTGGGAATAGGATCGCAAAGAACACGACGCGAAACCGAATGGAAAAACGCCTGTCCCTCCCTGCGACCCCCAAAGGTTAGTGGTCTCGGACCCAATTGCAAGCTTGCTTTTGGTCCCCGCTCGATTTAGCATTGAGGCATTCAACTCCTCAAGGCTCCCTCGGCCCCATGTTCCATCGTTTGCTTGATCGCCGATCCGTTTGGTCATCGCTGATCGGCGTCATCGCGTTTTGCGGGTTTGGATGTTTGAGCGTTCAACCTTGCCCGGCGGACGTCGTCGCTTATTTGACGCCGTCACGGGCCGCCGCAGCGGAACGTTTTGAGACCGACCTGGTGTTTTCCGGTACCGTCGATGCGATCGGCGACATCGTCGAATGGATCAATTTGGACGTCGTCAAAAGCACCATCAATGCTGTCCCGCTGACCGATTACGGTCGGGTCCGATTCGATGCGACTGCCCGGTTCGCGTCCTGGTTCGACGGACAGCAGTTCGGGAGCGGTTCACCGGGTTTCGAATCGCAAATTGTGTTGGAGTCCTTTCTGCCGGACCCGCCGGTTCCGTTCGAGATCACCAACACCGACGCGTTTGAAATCGGCACGCTGACCTTTGATTACAGCGGGCTCGGCTTACAACCCGGTGACACGATCAGCTTGGACATTTTCGGCGGTAGCGACGGCTCATCGACCCGGACGACATCGGTCGCGATCCGCCCGTCGGGTGCTCAACAGACGATCCTGGTCAATCCAGTTTATTCCTCGCCGCTGGGATCGGAGACGAGTGTCTTCACGATCCCGACCGCGATCCCGGAACCCAGTGCCGCACTGTTCTTGTCATTGACCCTGCTGGGCGTTTGCGTGCGTCGATCTCGCCGTGCCCCGACCGAAAAAGGGTCAGGAGCCTTTTTGGAAGAATAGCCGACCGAAAAAGGGTCAGGAGCCTTTTTGGAAGAATAGGCAAACATCAGCTTCCCATTTTACCAAAAAAGCTCCTGACCCTTTTTTAGTGGTTGACCCTTTTTTAGTGGTCGGCTGAGGGAGCTTCGATTGACTGTTTCGTTCGGTTTCCGCGTTTGGGGCGGCGTGGGCATTCTGTGAAGTTGTAGGGGCGATGGCGGGAATCCGCCAGTTGAGGTGTGATAGACTGTCTGGCAATGAGTCACATCTGTCGACGCGACTCGTTCCCCGCCTACCAGCCTCCCCCCACCGCGCCAGGCTCCTCCATGACTCGCTCGCGCGTCATTGTGATCATCGGAATTGTCATCGGCAGCATGGCAACCCACTCACACACGCTCCAGGCCAGCGACTCGCTGCATGTCCAGATCGATGCCCTGATTTCGACGCATCCCGATTTCAAAAAACCGGCCGCGATCACCGACGACGCGTCTTTTCTGCGACGAGTCACTTTAGATCTGGCGGGCACCATTCCGACCGCCGACGAAGTGCGTGAGTTTCTTGCGGATTCGGCACCCGACAAGCGGACCAAACTCGTCGACCGCCTGCTCGGTTCACCGCAATACGCGCGGCGGATGCAATACGTGTTCGATACCATGTTGATGGAACGTCGACCGAATAAACACGTCACCGCTGAGCAATGGCACGCGTATCTGAAGGATTCGTTTTTGCAAAACAAGTCCTGGCGACAGCTTTCTCAGGAACTGTTGTCGGCCGATGGAACGGACGAACAATCGCGTGCCGCCGCCAGATTTCTGCTGGATCGCGAATTGAATGTCGACCAGGTAACACGCGACATCGGACGCATCTTCTTGGGCAGGGATCTGGAGTGCGCCCAATGCCATGACCATCCGGCGATCGACGACTACCTGCAGCGTCATTACTACGGTCTGGCCGCGTTCATCAAGCGGAGCTATCTGGTCAAAGATCCCAAAACAAAAAAATCGTCGATCGGTGAAAAAGCAGAAGGCGATGTTGAGTTCACATCGGTGTTCACCTCGGAAACGGACCAGACGCCGCCGCGAATGTTGGACGCACCTCCCATCATCGACCCGCCTTCACGCGGACAGCTTTACACGGTCAAGCCCGAGAAAAATGTACGGGCGGTTCCGGTCTACAGCCGACGTCTCCAACTCGCCAAATCGTTGACGGACGATGCCAACCGAGCGTTTCGAGAAAACATTGCAAACCGAATGTGGGCGTTGATGATGGGGCGTGGACTGGTTGATCCCGTGGACATGTGGCACGCCCAGAACCCGCCGTCACATCCAGAACTGCTCAATCTGCTCGCCGATTCGCTGTTGGAACACGACTACGATCTGCGGTACTTGCTTCGCGAACTCGCTCTGACGGACACCTATCAACGCAGCAGCCGACGGGACGCACTGGATCATGACGCAAACTCGAACCGAGCAACTGACTTCTCGGTCGCGTTGCTCAAACCGCTTTCGCCCGAGCAACTGGCATTGTCGATGATGCGTGCGACAGGCGTTGCCGAGCAGCAGTTGGCCGTCGCGATTTCCAAGCAAGAAAAGACCGAAGATCCACAGTTGGCGCTTGATCCGATCTGGCAAGAAGAAGCACTGAACAAGTCGCTGGCAAGTGACACGAAGGTGTTTGTTAACATCTTTGGTTTTGAAGGAGTTCAGAACACAGCGTTTGACGCGTCGGCAGATCAAGCTCTGTTTCTTCGCAATGGCGCGCTGGTTCAACGTTGGGTGGCGCAAAAGAATGGGCTGTCGGATCGCCTGAATGCACTCGATAACGACGCGATTGCCGAAGAGCTGTACGTGTCGGTTTTCTCGCGACTTCCCGACGCGGATGAAACCATGTTTATCGACGAGATGCTCGACGCGACCACCGACCGCAAAGCGGATCTCCAGCAATTGGTATGGGCAGCGCTCGTTTCCACCGAGTTTCGATTCAACCACTAACCGTTCAAGTTTCGACGGAGAACATCCATGCGACGAAATCAAGACTGCAACGGCATCGATCACTTGATCGCTCGGCGAGGCTTTTTGTGGGGCTCCGCCGCCGGTGCGATCGGGTTGGGGGCGCTCTCCAGTCCCTTGAACGCCGCCCGCCTTCAGCAGCAACAAAAGCGGGTGTTGCAGATCTATCTGCAAGGCGGGGTGAGTCAATTGGAATCCTGGGATCCCAAGCCGGGCACGCAGTACGGTGGCCCGTTCCAAGCAATCCCGACGTCGGTTCCCGGCATCCACATCTCCGAATTACTGCCGCACACGGCCAGTCGGATGCACTTGCTTTCGCTGGTCCGGAGCATCAATTCGAAGATCGGCGATCACCGACAGGGCATGCTGTTTATGGAAAAGGGACGGCGCGCCGGCGACTATCCCTACTTCGGTTCGGTTGTCTCAAAATATCTGGCTCCCGCCGATGCCGAACTGCCCGGCTACATTCACATCAGCAAACGCGGCATCGTTGATTCGACGGCTGCGTTCTTGGGGGCTCGCCACGCCGAACTGAAACTGTTGGGCGATCAGGCACCGGCAAACCTCGCCTCTCCCAACACGATCGACGAAACGGCTGATGAGGCTCGCCAACGGCTGCGTGTTCAATTTGACCGCCGGTTCTCACAGCAACGTTCACGTGCGCTGACGGATGTCTACAACAGTTCGTTCGAACAAGCTGAGAAGCTGATGAAACGCAAGGCGATGTTTGAGGGCGATGTCAGCGAACACGACCTGGACCGTTACGGGCGCCACGACTTTGGTCGTCATTGCATTCTCGCGCGTGACTTACTGGAGAACGGGGCGACGTGCGTTAAAGTCACGCATCATGGTTACGATACGCACGCCGAGAATTTTAATTTCCACCTGGAGCAACTCGGTGAGTTCGACAAAACGTTTGCGATGCTGCTCGACGACATCCACGATCGCGGAATGCTGGACAGTACATTGGTGATCGTCTATTCCGAGATGGGACGCACGCCGAAAATCAATACGAAATACGGTCGTGATCATTGGGGGACGGCGTGGTCCGTTGCGATGGGCGGCTGCGGCATTCAGTCCGCTGCCGTGATTGGCAAAACCAACGACGAGGGGACTGAGGTCGTCGAACGCGAAGTCGACGGCGGACATCTGTTTCACACGTATCTGTCTGCGCTCGGGCTTGATTCCACGACGGACCACGATGTTGCCGGAAAATCAATTCCGATCGGCGACCCCGCCGCCGCGCCGATTGAGGAGCTGTTGGCATGAATTCAAACGCAACCATCGATCCGGTTCAGACGCACCTCATCAGCGAACTGAAGCATTCCCGGCCACTGACCACGCTCCGCGTCGATCCGGCGTCTCGCTATGTCGCCGCGGGCGCGCAAGACCTGGATGTTCAACTCTGGGATCTTGAGGACGGCAGACTCAGAACGCTGAGTGGGCATCAAAGCTGGGTTCGATCCATCGATTTTTCAGCCGACTCGAAACAGCTCTACACGGCTTGCTGGGGCGGAGTCGTCAACATTTGGGACCTCACCCAGGACGCTCCTGCGATCATCCGCAGCATCCCCGCTCATCAGGGCGCCGCCCGCTGGGTGCGAGTCAGCCCCGACGGCACGCGTCTGGCGACGTGCGGCAACGACTTGCTCGTCAGACTGTGGAACATTGAAACCGGAGAGCAATTGCTGGAACTCAAAGGGCACGAGCGACATGTCTACGGTGTCGACTTTCACCCCGACGGCGGGCACTTGGTTTCTCAAGATCTGATGGGCGCCATCTTGATTTGGGATCTGAAAACGGGTGAGCAGCAACGCAAAATCAATGCCGGCATGATGACGGGCTACGACAAAAAATTTGCGGCGGATATGGGCGGCGCACGAGACATGCAATTCAATGCCTGCGGAAGCCGATGGGCCAGCGCGGGGATCACCAAGGTGGTGAACTCGTTCGCCGGGATTCAAGATCCGATCATCGTGGTCTTCGACTGGGAAACCGGTGAAGCGACGCGGCAACTTCGAGCGGCCGAAAATTTTAAAGGAGTCGCATGGGCGGTACGGTTTCATCCCCAAGGCTTCCTGGTCGGCGGCGGTGCGGACAAATCAGGCAAAGGCGAGCTTTGGTTTTACAACGATGACAGTGACGAAGCATTTCACACCTTCAAAATGAAAAGCGCAGCCCGCGGCGTGGATCTTGTCGGAGCCGACCGATTGGCCGTCGCCCATGCCGACGGCCACGTCCGGCTGTACCAGATGACCGCCGAAGCCCCCGAGCCGGACGAAGCAACTGAGGTCGACGCGTAGCGGGTGACAGTTGAGTTCTCTCGCCTCTTTAGAGGAAGAGACAAGCTGCGATAATGCCAGGCAGCGGGGAGAGCTAAATCCAATCCGTCGACGAGGCGCAATCCGATCGCTGGTCCGTGGCCACCTACCCCGAGATCATTCAACGAAACGGGTGCTCAACGACTTTTTCGTCGATGCGACAAACTCAGCGCCGTCTGGGCAGCATGACTAACCCTGCAGGGAGACGTAGAACGGGGTGGCGGGAGATATTCCGCAGTCCAACGGAGCAGTATGTGCTTTTTACCTCGGTCGGACCACCAATGATTATTCGTCCGCGCTGCTAGCCGACGCCTGACTGCCACGGCCCACTTCTTTTTTTGTGTCTTCTCGCGTTTTTTGTGGCAATTGATCTGCGGCGGTTTGACTGGTGCGCTGACGTACTTGCTGGAAGGGGCTCACGCAAAGTCGCCAAGCCGCAAAGATTAGAACTCATTCCTTTGCGGCTTAGCGTCTTTGCGTGATCCTTGTTTCGCGTGGGCCACACTCACGCCACACTTGATACGCTCGCACTGCGCCCACCGGATTTCATCGAACCTCCGTTTCCGAAGATTCGCATTTGATGTCACGGTTCGATAGATGCGCGGTCGACCAAGACAAACCGACGCCTGAAGTGCCGACCGCTGATTGGGATGCCGAATTTCCCTTCGCGATTCCGATCGGGTACATTGGCCGCGAGCGACGATGGCTCAAGCTGTCGTCGCGGCCGACCGCGCGAACTATGTGGTGCACCGCAGTCGGCGAGTTGAGTTCGTTTTTGAGTTCAGGTCGATCGCGCCGACGCGGTGACCACCGCCGTTCGCCGACAGGGGTTGGCATTGATTGCCTCCCCTTCGGCCGCACGCTAGAATGTCAACCGACACTTAACGGCGAGCGAAAAAATGCAAAGTGAACCAGAAACCGTAAAACAAGCCGCTTCGTCCATTCTTCAGGGTCTTCCTGACGACGTAACGTGGGAGCGTGTGCAGTATCACCTTTTTGTCCGTCAACAAGTCGAACTTGGGTTGGCAGACGCTGAGGCTGGGCGGCTTCTTGAAACGTCAGATGTTCGCAAACGGCTGGATGCGGCTAAAGCGAATGCATCCAAATGAAGCTCCGCTGGACCGAAAGGGCGACGGATCAATTGATTGGTGTCCACGACTACATTGCTCAATCCTCTCCAGAGTTCGCTTCTGCGGTTGCCGAACGAATTTTCGCTCGCCCTGAGCCACAACTCATCGATTTCCCGTACTCCGGATCCGTTGTTCCCGAATACGGACGTAAAGACATTCGCGAAGTGTTCTCCGACTCATATCGCATCATACATCAAGTATTGCCCGATGAGGTTCGTATACTTGCTGTGATTCATGGATCGATGACCCTACCAACGTCTCCTCCATCAGATGGCGAACCAGACGATGCACGTGAGCCGCCGAGTTGAGTTTATTGAAGTGGCGAGTCGTTCGCGGCGACCACGTGATCGCCACCGTTCTGCCGACACAATAGAGACGGACAACCGCATCGATCGAAATGTTGCCACTTGACGGAATAGACGACGTAAATCCGTACCAGAACACCGGCGGCACTCCTACCACCGAATCTGATTCTGGATGGAATCATAAATTGCTCTGGCTCATACCCTGGGCGTCTGGTGCTTGCTCTGTGCTTATTGCTGTCGCGATAGACCAAACGATCTATGTGGTGCCAGGGCCCGGAATTCTGTACTGGATTGGCGGACTTGTGGTCGCAATTTTTGCTTCGTTTCGTGTGGCTAATCGGTTCGCGACAAAACTCGGTTTCGCAGTCGGAGCAATTGTGTTGTCGGCGGCACAGATCCTATTCATCGGATACTATATAGCGCGGCCCTACATGGAATGATCCGCGGGCACTGTCCGGAAGAGCGGCGAACGATTCCGATGCACGGGAGCGGCGAAGTCATTTTTTTGATATATGAAACTCTCTCGTCGCCGCCCCGTGATCGGTGCCGTTCACGCTGCTAACCGACGCCTGACGACAGCGTCCACTTCTTCTTTTGTGTCTTCTCGCGTTCTTTTGTGGCAATTGATTTGCTGTCGTTTGATCGTGCCCCGAAGCTCGCCCACCGGATGTCATCGAACCTCCGTTTCCTGGAATTCGCATTTGATGTCACGGTTCGATCGGTGCGCGGTCGACTCGGCCGACGAAGACAAACCGACGCTTGTCGATTGCAACTGTTGATCGTGACATCGCTGACTCCGACGATTGGATTCGGGTATGCCGGCAGAGCGAAGTGTCTTAGGCCCGGAGGGCCGGTAGAGTGTCGGCCGGTGGCGTCAGCCACCGGGGTGGGTTCAAAAGAATACTCAAGGCCCAGCGGGCCGACACAATGCCCGGGCTTCGAGTGGACCGGGAGTTCCATTGTGCCGGCCTTCCAGGCCTCAGCAAATCCGTTCTTTCGATACCGGTGGCTGACACCACCGGCAAGCATTGTGCCAGCCCTCCGGGCTTCATCCCGACTCCACAATGAAATTGGTGCAGCAAGGGGAGTGAAATTTCCCTCGATGATTCCAATCGAGTACATTGGCCGTCAGCGTTTTGGTGCGGTCGCCGTCTTGATCTCTTGTGGCCCATCGTGTGATACAACGGCGCATCACTCCCTCGTTGCTCGCGTCGTGTGGCTCGAGGGAGTGCTTCTTTTACTAAAAGACGAATCCGACCGAACGCACAACGCGCCGACCCCTGTGTGTCGAGCGCCTTTGGATGTTTGAAGTGCACCACTGAGATCAAAACGCGGCTCGTACCGCGATGCTGATGAACTGCGTGCAAGTGATTGGTGAAGCGGATGGTGTTCCGAGAGCGGATCGTTTCACGTGGCCGGGCGCCGTGAGGTGCGTCCTTGCGAGAGATTGCGTTGGTATCCTTGCCTGATGCAGGTGTGCAGAAACGTTGTGCGACCCCGTCTGGGGGCGATGGGAGGATTGGGGGCGTGGTCCCGAGGTGGCGCTGCGCTGACCTCCGGCTACTGGCTGTGATCCCTCCGGGATGCCGTGGACGCTGCGTCGGTGGCGTCGGTTTGGTGGTGCTTGCCCGTTGGGCAACGAGGCATGTCGGATTGCAACTCCAGCTTGGTCCGCAAGCACTGCGGCAGCGAATCGCTGACGCTGATCGATGAGGTCGACCCTCCCCTCGCTGCGCTCGACTCTCCCTGCCGGGGAGGGTTGCTTCAGTTGTGTAGACACCAAAGCCTGCCTTGAGGGGATCCTTCTACACTGGACCTTGTCTCAAGCGTGTGGGGAACCCGTTATGATGTGTTGATCGCGTCGGATCGGCCGTGTCTTGACAGGCTGGAAGCCTATCCCACGTTGTTGTGCCTGATCAATTTCGCCTCCAGTTGACATCTGAAGCATGCCCTCAAAATTTCTTGCACTGGTTTGTTGCATCGTCGGTTTGCTGTCCCTGACGAATCCTCCGTTCAGCGCCTCAGCCGCCGACAAGCCGAATGTGCTGTTCATTTTCTTGGACGACTTCGGTTGGCGGGATGCCGGTTTCATGGGCAGCGACTTTTACGAGACGCCGAACCTGGATGCGCTGGCCGCTCGCGGTATGGTGTTCACGGATGCCTACGCCGGCGCCGCCAATTGTGCCCCGTCGCGAGCCTGCCTGTTGTCCGGTCAGTACTCGCCGCGTCACGAGATCTACAACGTGGGGACATCGCGGCGGGGGAAACGAACCCACGGACGGCTGATGCACATCCCCGGCACCGACACACTGCGAACCGACATTCGCACCTGGGCCCACTGCGTGCGAGACGCCGGCTATCGTACCGGCACGATCGGCAAATGGCATCTCAGCAACGACCCGCTGCCCTATGGATTCGATTTCAATTTTGCGGGCACGCATAGCGGAAGTCCGCCCCGCGGTTACTATCCGCCGCACGGCAACATCCCCGAACTGGCCGATGCACCCAAGGACGAGTACCTGACGAACCGTTTGACTGAAGAAGCGATCAAGTTCATTCGACGCGATACGGGCAAGCCGTGGTTTTTGTACTTGACCCACTTCGCCGTGCACACGCCGATCCAGGGTGAGCCGGAGCTGGTGAAAAAGTACGAACAGAAAAACCCCGGTGAACTGCACGACCATCCCGTGATGGCGGCAATGATCGAAAGTGTCGATGTCGGTGTGGGGCGGATCATCAAGGCGATTGAGTCGCTGGGGCAGACCGACGACACCATCATTGTGTTTACCAGTGACAACGGCGGCTACGGTCCGGCGACATCGATGAAACCGCTGAAAGGATACAAGGGAACGTACTATGAGGGCGGCATCCGCGAACCGATGTTTGTCGTTTGGCCGGGAGTGACAAAGCCGGGGACGACCTGCGATACGCCGGTGATCAACGTCGATTTGTTCCCGACGTTTTGTGAGATGACCGGCGCGGCACTGCCGGATCAGCCCGTCGATGGTGTCAGTCTGCGACCCTTGCTGGCCGGCGAAGCCGATCCGGCGTTCGAGTCGCGATCGCTGTTCTGGCACTTCCCCGCGTATCTGCAAAGCTACCAACGAATTGACGAGCAGCGCGATGTGCTGTTTCGTTCGCGGCCCTGCAGCATCATCCGCAATGGAAAATGGAAGCTGCACGAGTACTTTGAAGACGGCGGGTTGGAGCTGTACGATTTGGAAGCGGATCCCGGCGAGACGACAAACCTGGCCGCGTCGCACCCGCAAGACCGAGACCGATTGCACGGACTGCTCAAGGCCTGGCGAGAATCGACCGGCGCCCCCGTGCCGACCGAGCCGAATCCCCACTTCGACGCCGCCGACGAAGAGCGGGAAATCACCAGACGCTTGAAAAAAAAGGGATAAGTCTATAGCCTGAACCGTGGTAGCGGTGGGAGAGACTCGCAGAGGTCGTCATGCTGTTGACAGGCTGGAAGCCTATCCCACTTGGGTTGCGCCCGGTGTTTTGCCGATTGAATTCGGGATGGAGTGGACGTGATGGAATTAAATGCCGAGCAAAAGTGTGCCGCCGAGTTCGCCGGGGATGACGTGCTGGTCCTGGCCGGTGCGGGGACGGGGAAGACGAGCACCATCGTCGCCCGTGTCGTCCATCTGACGAAGATCGGCGTCGACCCGCGACGCATTCTGTTGTTGACCTTCACGCGTCGCGCCGCCCGCGAGATGCGGCATCGGCTGACCCAGCAGATCGGTTCCGCGGCCAAGACCGTGCCGACGGGAACCTTTCACAACTTTTGTTTGCAGTACCTTCGTCGTTGGCCGGATCTGTTCGAGTGCGGTTCGTTGACGATCATCGACCGCGACGACCAGTTGCAACTGATGAAGCTCGCCCGCGCCAACGTGGTGGGAAAGGACGCCGCGTTTCCCAAGTCGGCCGAGCTCGCCAATTACTATTCGTACGCCAGGAACACCAACCGTCCGGTCGCCGAGTATCTGGCCGAGTTCACCGACCACGACGAAGACGGAATCAAACGGATCAGCAGCGTCTTGCAGGACTACACCAAGCGAAAGCACGAATGTCGATATTTCGACTACGACGACATCCTGCACCTGTTCGCCCGGCAGTTGCACCGCAGCCGAATCGTCCGCGAGAAGATGCAATCACGTTATGACCACATTCTGGTCGACGAGATGCAGGACACCAATCCGCTGCAATGGTTGATCTTGGATGGCATGCGTGACCCGGCAAAACTATTTTGCGTCGGTGACGACGCGCAAAGTATTTATGCGTTCCGCGGCGCCGACTTTCGTAACGTCCACTCCTTCACCGAGCGAGTCGCCGGCGCGGAGGTGTTGAAACTGGAAGAGAATTATCGCAGCACCCAGGAGATCTTGGATCTGTCCAACTGGTTGCTCGACCAGTCATCACTGGGCTATGACAAACATTTGCGTTCCGCCCGAGGTCCGGGCATCAAACCGGTCCTGGTTGAATTGGACGGCGACTTTGAGGAGGCGGATTGGGTGGCATCGGACTTGATGCAGCGACACGAAGACGGTGATCCGTGGCGTGACCACATGATCCTGACCCGCAGCGCGTGGGCGGCCAGGAGTACCGAAGCGGCCTTGATCGAAAACGACATCCCCTATCGATTCATCGGCGGCACGCAACTGCTTCAGTCGGCACACGTCAAGGATCTGCTCAGCCTGCTGCGTGTGATCGACAATCCCGCCGACCAATTGGCTTGGATGCGGTATCTGACGCTTTGGCCGCGGATCGGCGAAAAGACGGCGGCGACCACGATCAGCAAGTTGCTGGCGATGCCAAACATCAAGGCCATCAGCGAGTTCTTGACCGATCAATACAGAACCAACCCGCGTCTGGCCGAATCGATCGCCGAGTGTCTGACGTGTTGGGACCGGCCCAGTGACGTGATCGGCGCCGCGACTGACAAGATGACGCCGCTGCTGGAAAAGAAATACGATGACTGGGATCGTCGCAGCAAGGATCTGAAGTTGCTGCAACGATTGGCGGCCAAACACCAATCGGTCGGCGAATTTCTAGAAACCTACACGCTGGACCCGATCACCGAATCCGAAGCCAGTAACGAAGACGTCGACGATTTGGTGACGCTGATCACCGTTCACAGTGCCAAGGGAACCGAAGCACCGGTGTGTTATCTGATCGGAGTCCAGCCGGGCAACTATCCCCACGTCCGCAGCATCGGCGACGACGATAAAGAGGAGGAAGAGCGACGGGTGTTGTACGTCGCGATGACGCGTGCCCAGAACGAGCTGTTTCTGACCGGAACCTTGCGCTCGCACGGTGCCTATGTCCCGCACCACAATCGATTTTATCAATCCGGCGGCTCAAGCTCTCAGCCGTACTTTTTGAGCGACGTGCCGCCTGATCTGGTCCAGTCGGACTTGGACATCGACACCGATCCGTTTGACGCGCCGATCACCTCGTTTCGGGGTTGAGTGAAAGTGGGATAGGCTTCCAGCCTGTCAGTCTGCAATGTCGATCGTGGACGCCAATCCTGCGGATTACCCAATACTTCTTTGCCTTGTTCCCGGGCTCCGCCCTACGCCGAGAACGATTTACTTCCTGTGTTTGACGAGGTTTTAGCGGCAGGGCGCGAGCCCTCCGGTTCCGCTTCTTTGCCAACACACCGGAGGGCTCGCGCCCTACCGCTAAAAAGTCGTTCACGGCGTAGGGCGGAGCCTGGGAACAAGTCTAAAACCTCCTCAAACACAGCCCCTTGGCATGCACAGCATGCCCTACACGACTGACCGCGTTTAACTCTCCGGTTGCGTCATGATTTGATCGCGGTACTGCAGCGGTGCGGAATCGATGTGTTGGCCCGACAGATGGGCGACGATCTTGTCGACGTGGTCGTGGCAGTTTTCCAGAAACGTCTTGTACTTGCTGCTCTGTGTGCCGGCGGTTGCGGTGCCCGCGATGTAAATGCCGGCGACGTTGGTCTGCATCGTGTTTTCGTCGTAGGTCGGTCGCTGCATCGAGTCAGACAGTTCGACCCCGGCCATTCGCATCAACGTCTTGTCCTGCTCGTAGCCGATCAACGTCAGCACATCGTCCGCCTTGACTTCCGCGATGGAACCACCATCGATCGACTGCAGGTGGACGCACTCGCTGGTGATCCGCACGGGTAGGGTGCCGGTCAAATCGCCGATCCGGCCGGCGGCTAAGAGCCCCTTGATCTCGGGCAGCAACCAATACTTGATGTGGTCTTCGGGCAATTCCGAACCGCGATAGCTGAGCGACACGTTGGCACCGGCATGATGCAATCGCAATGCCGCCTCGATCGCACTGTTTCGCCCGCCGACGATCAGCACGTCTCGGCCGAAATAGCGATGGGTCTCGCGCAGGTAGCCATCGACATGGGGCAGATCCTCACCCGGAATCCCCAGCCTTTTTGGAAAGTCGGTTCCACCGATGGCCAGGACCACCGCCTCGGCCGACCAGACGCTCGGTCGTCCGCCCGGTTTGGTCGTCACGGCGAAGCGGCCACTGCCCTCGCCCGAGCTCTCCTCCTCACGGGCAATGTTCACCACCGGGCAATGGGTGTGCACCCGAATTTCGAATTGGGTCGCCACGCCACGCAGGTATGTCAGGTACTGCTCGCGAGTCGCCTTGGACTGGTCGCTGGTCAGCAGCGGAACGCCGGCGATCGCGATCCGCTCATTGCTACTGAACCAGCGTGTTTGGGGAGCCCACCAGGAGATCGTGTGCCCGATCGAACCGGCATCAAACAGTTCGAACTCGATGCCGCAACGGCGCAGCGCGACGGCGAGTTCCAATCCGATCGGCCCGGCCCCCACGATCACCACTCGGGTCGAACGGGTCTCGTCGGGCGATGCAGTCGGTTGCGGATTGGACATTTTTAATTTTGGTCTGTAATGGGGCAAACGCTCGGCGTGATCAATCCAAACGCAATCCGCCGGCTGCGTCCTGATCCAAAACGACGGTCACGCGGTCGTGGTTGCGCAGCAGCGATGCGGGGTGCGATTCGTCGACCGGCCCCTCGAGCATCCCCGCGACGGCATCGGCCTTTCCGGCCCCGGTGGCCAGCAAGACGATCTGGCGGGCATCGAGAATGGTCGCGATACCCATTGTGATCGCGTGGCAAGGCACCTCGTCGATGGAATCAAAAAAGCGGGCGTTCTTTTCAATCGTCTCCGGTGTCAGGTCGACCTGACGGGTGCGACTGTCGCGGGGCGAGCCGGGTTCGTTGAAAGCGATATGGCCGTTGTGACCGAGCCCCAGCAATTGCAGATCGATTCCACCGGCCGACTCGATCATCGATTCGTACGTTGCGCAGTGCGCCGCGACATCGGTGGCACATCCGTCGGGGACGAAGGTCCGAGCGGGGTCGATGTTGAGGTGATCAAACAGCTGCTCGTTCATGAAGGCGCGAAAGCTTTGCGGATGATCGCCGCTGAGTCCGATGTATTCATCCAAGTTGAAGGACGTCACACCGCGAAAGTCGACTTCTCCGCTGCGGTTCATTTCGATCAACCGGCGATACGTCTGCACCGGTGTGCCCCCGGTCGCCAGTCCGAGCACGCTGTCCGCTTTGCGACGGACCTGCGCCGCGATCAGATCGGCAACCGCGTGCGACGCTTGCTCCCCATCGGCTTTGACGATCGTTTCGATCCCATTGATTTGCACGGTTTGAATCATACCCCTTCACTTTCAGTTTGGCTGACGCACTGGATCAGCAACTCGGACCAATGTTCTAACGTCGGATAGTGCGTACGCAACGCTTCACGCAGATCGGGTCGCACGAACACGCGGACCCGTTTGACGACATTATCAAACTGCTGGCGGGCGAGCACCGCCGCGACCGGTGAAACGTCACCCAGGGTGGCGGTCCGGCCATCGGCAAACAGCACCGCCGTGTTGATGTCGACTTCTAATTTTACCGGCGGTGCATCGATCAGCACATCCGCCGCCGCCACCGCGACCCCGGTTTGACGACTCAGTTGTTCCGCCACACGCTCGCACAGCGCGACCAACCACCAATGATGGCGGCGGGCCAAACGTTGATGAATCGCTTCCCCCGACAGCACGCTGAACTCGGCGACTCGCTTGAACAATTGACGACGGGCACCGAAAAGCCCCTCGATCAACGGCTCGGCCAAACTGCCCTGGCCGGTCCGACGCAACAGCGCAATCCATTCGGCGTCGGCAAGCTTGAACGTCGCGCTGAGGTCCATTCGGTTGTGAAGCAGAAACACGCTCCGCTGCAGCATGGCGGTCGCCGAACGCACCGCGTGATGCCAATACACTTCGCTGAACATGATGTACCGCGCAAAGACCATCATCTCGGCAGCCGTGCGGCCTTTTTCGCCGACCGCCAATCGCCGGGTCGACGGATCGACCACCAGCGACGAGATCAGCCGACCGGCGTCGAAGTTGCGTCCATAGTCCACCCCGCAGTGCAGACTGTCACGTTGCAAGTAATCCAGCTTGTCGATGTCGATCGGACCGCTCAAACAACTGGCCAAAAATTGGAACCCGTCGTCGCCGTCTCCCTCGGATGCCGGGTCATTCCGGGGGCCGATCAACAGCCGCTGCACATCCGCCGCGTCACACTTCCAATCCTCGTCAATGCATTCGGCCAATTCGCCTTCGCGGATCAATTGACCGACCCGATGCTCGTGTCTGGCCACCGAGTCCAACTGCATGTCTTCGATCGGATGGCAAAACGGCCAATGGCCAAGATCGTGCACCAGCGCCGCGACGAGAAACGCGTCGCAGTGCCGATCGTCCAGCCAACGCGCCGCCAGTTGATCGCCGCGGAATCGGGCCAGCAATCGCAATGCGTTTTGATAGACACCCAACGTGTGTTCCAAACGCGTGTGCATCGCGCCCGGATAGACCAGCGAAACCATTCCCAGTTGGCTGATCCCGGCCAACCGACGCAGCGCCGCAGTGTCCAGAATCCGCCGGACGCGACGAGACAACGGGACGGAATCCGCGGGCGGGATTCGAACCAGGGACCCGGAATCGGCGCCGGCGCGATGCAGGAGATCAAGTTCGGGTAGCTCGTTCACGACAGGCTTGCCAAGGGCGAGCGTGAAACGGTGGCGTCGGTGACCGTCACCGATGACGATTCGATCGTGGACTGCGAAACATCGGGATCCAAATAGCGATCGACTTCGCCGGGCTCACCGGCGAGCGTCACGCCGCTGGTAAACGCCAGCAAGACGATCACGATGAAATACAGCCCCGCGTGAATGACGCCGTTGAAAAACTCCAATTCAAACGTCCCCGCCGACGCCAGGGCGCCCAGGGCGATCATCACGCACAGGGTGATGCCGAACACCGTCCACGACATTTCTGACGGCGCGTTCAATTCAAACACGTACGAGGGAACAAACGCATACACCACCCAGATCACCGCAAAGATCGCCGAACAGATCAGCACACGGTTCCGCAGCTCCGGACCGACATACGGTTCGCGTTCCTGGTCATACAAGAACGTGTAGCCGGACCAGACCAAGGGCGGCGCCAACAGAATCAGCCCCGTCAACTGCGCCCAAAACGGTGCCGTGCCATTTTCTCCGGTGAACCGAAACACCAACGCAAATCCGAACACCGCGACGATCGATCCGATGGAAATCAACAGACCACTTTTGGTGACGTCGGTTTCCTTGCGTTTGATCGGCTTGAGGACGCTGACGCCCTTGCTGTCCTTCGGCGCCCCATCGGTCGGCGCATGGATGACGACCTGCTCGTCCGCCGTGGGGATTTCGATCGGCTTCTTGCAATTCGGACACGGCCCAGTTTTGCCGGCGAATTTGTCGCTCACCTGGAATCGTTTCAGACAGTGGCGACAGGTAACTTGGATCGGCATGAATGCAATTCTCTGCCAGCGGTTGCACTGGCACGGACGAACCGAACGGAGACGGGATAAAAAAACATGACGCCCGGCTGAAAAACGCGGGTGATCTGTCATGATGTAGGGACAGTTTGTCACGCCAACAAGTCCCTTTGCAACCCTTCCGCCCCGATCGGGCATCAAATGTCGCACCGCCGCCCCGCATGCGGACGCCGCCGGTGCAGCGTCGGTCGCCTTGTGACATGGCCCATCGTCACCACACCTCCTTGACGGGCGCTGGAGCCCCAATGTCCGAGCAGACTCCCCTTCCCCACCCCGCCGACCCGGTCGCCCACGTCGTGCTGTATCAACCGGAGATCCCTCAAAATACCGGTAACATTGGGCGGACGTGCGTGGCCGTCGGTGCGAAACTGTGGATCGTCCGCCCGGCCAGCTTCGACTTCAGTGACAAACGCGTCCGCCGCGCCGGGCTGGACTACTGGAAACACCTCGAGCTCCAGGCGGTCGACCAATGGAGCGATCTGGTCGAAGCATTACCGCCCCGGCGGATGTTTTTCTTTTCCCGATTCGCCACGCGATCGATCTGGGACGAGCATTTTCAGCACGGGGACAGCTTTGTGTTCGGTCGCGAAACGAGCGGACTGCCGCGTGAAATCGTCGGCCCCGACCATCCCCATGCCCTGCGTGTGCCGACCACCGGCAACGTCCGCAGTCTGAATTTGGCGACCACCGTCGGGATCGTGCTGATGGAACAACAACGTCAATTGACCGCCGGATCGTCATCGGCGCGTTGACTGGGGAATCTCGCTGGAACCGACAGGTTGAACCGGCGGGCGGTCATCGCGAGGGTGAAAAGCGACGGATCAACCCGCGAATCCAGCTCGACTTGGGACGCGGTGTCGATTCCGGAGATGTCGACGGACCGCGGCCTTCCAATTCCGCCAGCGTTTTCGGCCGCGGCAAATGCCCCTCCAGCACAGAAGTGATCCGTTCCATGACGAACTGATTCGTCGTGTCGTCGGGGCCAATCGTCAAGGCGTGCTCCAACGTCTTGCGGGCGATCTCCACACGACCGTCCAGCAAGTAGGCGATCGAGAGATTGCCTAACAATTCAACATCATCGGGAGCCAGTGCGACCGCTTTTTCTCCCGTCTGGCAGGCACGCTCGGTGTCGCCGCCGGCCAAAAACACACCGGCGAGCTCCTTGTAAATGATCGTCTGCGGCTCATCGACCACCTCCAGGGCACGTTCCAAAGCCTGAATCGCACGGGGGATTCGGTCCACCGCGTGCCAAGCCTTGCCGAGCAGAAACCACACACGCCAGGCATCGTCTCGCTGGCTGACCAATCGCTGCAGCCGGCCGATCGCCTCGCGGATCGACTGCTGAACGTCCTCCGATGGAGGCGGCTGTCCCGGGTGCCGCATGTTGCCCAACACCACGTCGGCAGATTTTCGGAACAGTTCCTCCGGTGTCTCATGCAACCGGGCGCTATACAGCAGTTGCCCGGTTTCCTTGTCGCGATAAACGTCGACTCGCTCTTCACGCCGGACAAACTCGAGCCGGTTGCGAACCTCGTCAGCGGACATGTGTTGCAGCGTCGGTCCCGCATCGGGATCCCAGGTCTCCGGTGCGACCACGACACCGGACTCATTGCCGACCAGACTGGCGATCAAATTGCCCTTGTACTCAATCAACTGCAGCCAGTCGCAGAGCGGATGCATCGTTCGGTTGTGTGCATCGACCAAGACCACATCCGGCGCAGCTTCGTCACCGCACAGCCCCATCAACAGCAACTTGTCCCGAAACAGTTCGGCATCGCGCGGCGACATGAAACTGGCCTGCGTCAACTCGCCATCGCCGAACGACATCGCGTTGGGGGCGATCGTGTGGAAATCCGACGCGCCGCCTTCCAGACAACGATCCAGCGCGTCGTTGCGAATCACCACTGCCGTGCCTTCAAGTAACACCGGCATGGTTTCCCTCACGATAAAAACCGATGAATCGCCTCGCCCATGACCAAACGTTCATGATAGCGATTCGGATACGCGGGAACAAATCCAGCCCCCCCTTCAACCTCATCATCGGCACAACCGCCATCGCTGTTGCCACGCACACACGCAGAGATTCACGCACATCAAATAGTCAATCTGGCGGTGATTCGGCGAAGACAGGGTGATCGCCCGAAAACGAAACATCCGATGAAAACAGTGACGAATCGTCAACTGCAGAGACGAATTCCGGTTAATCGAACAACGGTACACCACCGCTCGGTGGAGGGCCGACACCTACCAATTCGATTCCAATGGTAGTTTCTTCGATCGGTGAAGACGCCTCGATGAAACAGAATCATGAATCACGATGCCGAAATTCGACGCACGTATCCCCATCCGAACTCGCCTGACGCTGACGCTGGTCTGTCTCCTGACAGCCACGGTGCTGTTGGCTGATTGGATCGGGCTGATTCCCGACAGCCGGACGCAACTCGCCCGGGGACGCGTTTCGGTGTGTGAATCCTTGGCCGCTGCCGGCACCGCCATGGTCGCCGCTGGAAATTCGAAAGGCTTCGAATCGGCCGTCACTGCCCTGGTCGAGCGAAATCGCAGCCTCCGCTCGGCCCGATTGATCGACTCCGACGGCAACACCGCGTTTCAAACCGCAGGGCACGCGCAATACTGGTCCCCGCTGCCACAACACCGTGATTCAAACTTCACCCTCCCGATCTTTCGTTTCGGAAAGCCGTGGGGAAACTTGCAGCTCGCGTTCACGGCCCCCGCGACCGAACTCGCCGGGTCACGCTTCGGGATCTGGGGACTGCTCGCCTTCTTGATCCCGATCAGTCTGCTGCAATATTCGTGGCTGCTGGAAACGATGCTACCGTCACCAGCCGCCACAGCCGATCCAGCGGTAGCCGATCCAGCCACAGCCGATCGTGAATCGTTGCCAGCTGACTCCGACGGCGCGGGCGTCCCCCAATCGCCGCCAACTGCCGCGGCAGTCGTCCCAGGAGTGCTTGCCCTTAACAACAACACACTCAGCGACGACACGCTGAAAGACTATCGATCTGCCGACGACACCCTTAGAGACGTCGCACCCGCAGCCCACACCCCCGAAGCGTCCCCGAGTGAATCGTGCGCCCCGAGCGGACCGCCGATCCACACCACGCTGCCGATCGATGACGAAGAAATGCGTTGCATCGTCGTCAACTTTGTCGATCGCCTCGATGCTCGGCTCAACGGCATGCAAGACGCACTCAATCACGCCGACTTTCAAACGCTCCGCAGCGAAGCACATTGGCTGAAAGGTTCCGGGGGCACGGTCGGATTCGGCGATTTCACGATCCCGGCCAAAGAACTCGAGCACGCCGCCAAAGACCAGGACAGTCAATTGGCGTTGGACCTCCTGCAACAAATCCACTCCATCCGATCACGCATCGTCCCGCCCGCCCCACCCAGTGATCAGCCGTCCGCCCCGCAGCCGCCCAGCACCGACAACGCTCCCATCAAGTGCACGCTACCGCTGGACGACGAAGACTACTTGGACATCGTGGTCGACTTCCTTCAACAGCTCGATCTGCGGCTGATGGGCATGTTGTCGATGGTCCAAACCAAGTCCTTTGACGAACTGCATGACGAAGCCCATTGGCTCAAAGGTTCCGGCGGCACCGTCGGATTCCCCGCCTTCACCGATCCGGCACTCGCGCTGATGAACGCATCGGAGCGTCGCGATGTCCGGCAATGCCAGGAATCGCTCCGCGACGTTTTGGCGATTCGCCAACGCCTGGTCGTGCCGCACACCGCTAACCCGGCCCCCGCTGAATCGCTCGACGCCCGCTGAATCGATCGACGCGCGGTCAGGTTCCGCCCGCGGCATCGACGTCGCCAATCCCATAGTGACGCAGCTTCTCTCGCAGAGTTCCGCGGTGAATGCCCAGCCGGTCGGCCGCTGCGGCACGACTGCCAGCGGTCGACTGCAACGTCAAACGAAGCAGCGTGGGTTCGACCGCGGCAATCAAGTCAGCGTGCAGCGTCGTCAACGAACCCTCTTCGCCGGCCCCGTCTAGACGTTCCTGGCACCACGCCGCGATGGCATCAGTCAACGAGGCATTGCGCCCCGCTGGCTCGTTCGGCTCGCGACCGAGTTGTGGGGCCGGAAAGTCGTCGATCGTCAGTGAACGGCCGCGTGCCAGGACGGCGGCGTGCTCCACCGCGTTGCTCAATTCGCGAACATTGCCATACCAGGGTCGCCCGCACAGTTCCTTGATCAATTCCTCGGACAAGGATTCCGCCGCCGATTCGTTGCCCAATCGCGACAAAAAATAGCGACACAACACCGCGACGTCTTCCAAACGTTCACGCAGCGGAGGCAGATGGATGTGCAGCCCGCTCAGGCGATAATAAAGGTCCTCGCGAAACTGCCCCAATCGCATGGCTTCGTGAAGGTCACGGTTGGTCGCGGCCAGAATCCGCACGTTGCAACGCCGAGGATGCACGTCGCCCACCCTCAGGTATTCACCTTGATCCAACACCCGCAACAACTTGACTTGCACGCCCAAGGGCAGATCACCGATTTCATCCAAGAACACCGTGCCGCCTTCGGCGCGATCAAACAGACCCGAGCGATCGGCGTCGGCGCCGGTGAAGGCGCCTTTGACGTGCCCGAATAACTCACTCTCGACTAGGTCTTCGTTCAACGTCACCGGCGCGATTGGCAGATACACTTCTTTGGCGCGATGGCTGTGTCGATGAATGGCCGCGCCGACCAGCTCTTTTCCGGTCCCGGTTTCTCCCGTGATCAAGACCGACAGATCGCTGGCGGCCACCAACGCGATCTGCCGAAACGCCTGCTGCATCGCCGGCGAGCTGCCGACCAGACGGTTTTCGCGCTGGTCTTTTCGCACGACCGGCACCGGAGCCGAACGGGACCTGGACGTTGAAAGCGCGACCTGACAGACGCGACGGGCATCGTCCAGCCGAAACGGTTTGACCAGGTAATCACTCGCTCCGCGCTGAACGGCCGCAACCGCGGTTTCCAGGTCGCCGAACGCCGTCATCACGATCACCGGACTGCCGCCGCTGGCCTCGATGAACTTGGGCAGCGCAGAAATCCCGTCCTCCTTTGGCAACCGCACATCCAACAGAACAAGATCCGGACGCTCGGCCGCGGCAAGCTCCAGCCCTACTTCGGCCGAGGATGCTGTCTTGACCACGTGCCCCAGGTCGGACAGCAAACGCTCAAACGCCCAGCAAATCGAAGGTTCGTCATCGACGACTAGCACGGTTGCTTGATCCGTCGACGAAACCTCGCCAGCGGCACGCTGCGGTTGATCACGACCACTCATTCGGTTGACTCTCTCGTGTTACGTTCACTGCTTACGTTCACTGCCAGTTCGAACGTCGTTTTCTCTGCCTCACGCCGCCACCGGATCGACCCACCCAACGATTCGGCCGTCCGTTTCACCAGCGGCAACCCCAGCCCCAGCCCTTCGGGCTTGGACGTAACAAAGGGGTCAAACAGTGTCTGGGAAACCGATGCGTCAACGCCAGGCCCATCATCGGTGACCGAGACGACACATCGATTGGGTTGATCCACGTCGGCGGTAACTTCGATCGTGGTCCCGGCCTGCATGGCATTGAGCACCAGATTCGACACGGCGGCCGAAAACGACGCCCCGTCCTTGACCAGCACCGTCTGCGTCGACGCATCGATCGACCAATTCAAATCCACACGGAGATGATTGGCAATCGGTTGATGCGTCGAACGCACATCGTCCAAACACGCGCTGACCCGCTGGGGCTGGTCGGTCGAGTCGTGACCACGACCGAGCGCAAGCAGTCGGGCGACGTACTCTTCGGCGATCTCCAATTGCCGAAGCGCCACACGGACTTCATCGTCCGGCGTTTGCTTCAGCTTCCCTTGATGCAACTCCATCGCCATCTTGGCACCGGTCAGTGTGTTGCGAAGCTGGTGAGCCATCCCGCCAGAAATCTGGTGCAGGAGCTTGGCGCCCTGCTGGCGGTTGATCTGGTCCCACAACAGGCTGAGCTGATCCGCCATCGTGCTGATCGCTTTGGCCAACCGCCCGATCTCATCGGGCCCCGCGTCGGACAGTTCCGATTCAAAGTCACCGGCGGCGATGCGATCGACTTGGGTTTCCAGTCGTTTGAGTCGGCCGATCAGACGCGAGGTCAACAAGAACATCAACACACTGACCACCGCGATCGTTGACAAGCCGGTTAACAGCGGCAACACGGCTGCCCGCTTGGCGACCGCATCGACGTTTTGCTTGGCGAACAAAACAACAATGGTCGAGACACGGTCGCTGCCGCCCCCCGCCCCGCGGCGATCAAACGCAAACGCAAAGAACGAGGTCGAGCCGAGCACCAGATCCACCGGAGCCTGCGTGGGGCCGCTGCTGAGGCCAACGCCGAGACCAAGGCCGGAACCAACGCCGGGGACAGCCCCCTCCGTACCACCGTCTCGCGATTTCCCCAGCCGCTCGCCCAGCGATTCGCCCAGTGATTCCCCCAGTCGCCGGGCCGCCGCGGCGGTCGTTTCCGGCGGCAACGTCGATGACAACACCTCTCCCGATTGATCGACCGTGATCCATTGCGTCCCCGTCAATTGCGAAAGCGACTGGAGCACCGGCGGCGTCAGTGGGAACGTGGACGTCCCGATCGCCGATTCGATCCAGAGGTAACGATCGGTCATTTCCTCCATCGCCCAGCGGCGGCCCAACGTCCAAGATGTCCAGGCAACCCCGATCGCGGCGAGCGTGGCTGCAACCACCAGCGGCGTCAGAATACGGGTGGTCAGTGAATGATGCGTCAGCACGTTGAATGAACGGTCGCGGGTGGAAGCGTTGTCACGACCGCCATCATAGACGCCAACGTCTGGTTGCTGTTACCCACCGTCTAGGCGGCACGTCACGCCGCCGGTCACGTCGGCCCCGTCAAATCCCCCAGTGCAAGTTCCACTTCTCACGAATCTGCCGAGCGTTTCCCCGTGCCGCTTCGGCCGCATCCTCCTCGTGCATGGCCATCGATGCCTCGGCAACTTGATCGTAAAGCCTGGCGAGCATGTTCCAGGCCATCCGATTGTCGGAGCGCATTCGGGTATAAGATTCAAGGTTTTCGACCGCTTGCGTGGCACTCGCCCTGGACTCGTCGAATCGCTCGATACGGGACAGGGTGTGAGCGTGTTCGCGGAGTGCCATCGCGCAGAGAAAGTGATACGCGGGGACGTCGGGAAAGTTGCTTGTCAGCGAACGATAGATATCGACGGCCTCGTTCAGATACGAAATCGCGGCGTCTGAATCCGAACGGTCGACCAAGTCGCCCATCGTCTTGAGGGCATCGGCCAAGGTGACTTTGTAGCGTGGAATCGCGGGATACGCGTCACTCAGGTCGCGGGCGATCTTGATCCCGCGTTGAAGTTGGTCGATCTGTTGCTGGGCATCATCCGACCGGCGTGAGCGCCGAGTCGTGGCGGTCAAAATCTCCGCCAGCTCGCATTGATAGTCGGGGACCTGTGGATGCTCCAACACCAACGCGTCCAGGATCGCGATTCCGGCTGACTTGACATGTGCTCGCTCATTACTGTTACGGTCCGACGCAAACGGGTAAAACGCCCGGTAGGCTCGCGCCAGCGCCAACTGGTAACTCAGATGATCGGGTTCACGATCGACCAGCGTCTCCAGGATCGAGACGGCTTTGCGATGGCTGCGTTTCGCGTCGTCATGGTGAAACATCAACCATTGCGATTGGCCCAGGTTGCTGAACGTCCGCGCCAGCTCGGCTTGACAGGATGCTTGGTCCGGGTGGACCTGCGCGATCAAGACGTCACGTGCCTTGAGGAACTGCTGCTCCGCTTCAACGAAACGGCTGGTCGCGTGCTTGACCAGCCCCAATTGATTGAGCACCTTGGCTTTGATCAACACCAACGAGGTGTCATCGGCGGAATCTTGTTGATCCAAGATTTGCAAGCAGCGAACGTAGGCCCGCTCGGCTTGCCCGTACTTGCCCAACCGCTGATAAATGTCGCCCGCCCGTTTGTGGACTCGGGCGGTATCGCGTTGCAACCGAGGACTGGGAGCGTTGTCGACGGCGAATCGGTCGTAGAACCGAATCGCGTCTTCCATCAGCGACGCGTTGTGATCGGAAACCAGCAACTGAAGCTCGCCGGGTGCGGGGTCGTCGGGACCGGGCTCCAAATCGGTCGGACGCGCCATCCAACTGGACGTGAAACGCCCCAGGATCTGATCCATCGATTCCAGCGCGACGATCAGATTGTTTTCGGCGCGATGTCGCTCTTCAACCGCTTCGCGCCACTTCGAACTGACCAAAACGAACGAGGTGCCGATCACGATCGCCAACGTGCCGACCAACGAAGCGGCCAAGGGATCTCGACGTGCCCATCGCACCATCCGTCCGATCCCTCCGATCCGTCTGGCGCGCACCGGTCGCCCTTTGATGAAACGCGTCAAATCGTCGGCCAGTTCGCGTCCGTTGGCGTAGCGTTGTTCCGGCTGCAACGCCATCGCTTTGAGCACGATCGCTTCCAGATCTCTGGGAATGCGTGGCCGCACTTCTCGCGGCTTTTGAAACTCCCCACGCAGAATTCGATCCACCACCGCGGCCTTGCTGCCGGCGACAAAGGCCGGTTGCAAAGTGATCAGTTCGTAGAGCGTCACCCCCAGGCTATAAAGATCGCTACGCGTGTCGTGTTTGCCGCCGAGTTGTTCGGGCGCCATGAACCGCAGTGTCCCGGCGATGTCGTTCCGGTCCGCCGATGGGTCTTGCTGCAATGCCGTCGCGAGCCCGAAGTCGGTCACCCAAACCGTTCCGTTCGGGTCGATCATCAAATTGCTCGGCTTGATGTCGCGATGCAGCACGCCTTGGCTGTGTGCGTAGTGAATCGCGTCGGCGACCTGCACCCCGATATTCGCCGCGCGTCGAAAACTGGACGTGATCTCCAAACCCAACTCCGGGTCCACCGCCTTCGACTCCGGCTCCGCGGTGGAATCGGGCAGATCACCCTCGCGGTGGCTGAACCAGCGGGCGCGGCGGATCGAACGACCACTGCCGGAATCCGCCGTGCTGCCGGACCCGAGACGCCAGGCATGGGTGTCATCGGCCGAAACGTCACGCTGCGGTTGGGTCTTGGCCTGCTCGATGATTTCGTCCAATCCGATCCCATCGATTCGCTGCATCACAAAGTAGTGGAGTCCGGCATGATGCCCGACACCGAACACGGGCACGATGTTGTTGTGGTGCAACCGCGCCGCCGTCTTGGATTCTCGCGAGAATCGCTCCAACTTGCGGGCCTCCCGGAGCGTTTGGCGAGGAAAGACCTTAACCGCCACGCGTCGCTGAAGACTCTGTTGCTCGGCTTCATAGACCACGCCCATCGCTCCGCGACCGATCTCGCGAATGATCTGATAATCGCCCAGCTCCTGCGGCGTATCGATTTCAATGTCGTAGGGATCGGCCGTCGCCGACAACGTATTCTCTTTGAACTTTTCCAGCGCGATCATGACCGGAAACTGCAGACGGATCTGATCGGCCAGTTCCGGATGCGCTCGCGCGTACTCGTCCGTCGTCACCTGCTCTCCACGGCGTCGGCGTTCCAGCAATTCTTCGCCGAGTGCCTCGACCGGGTCACGAAACTCCGCTTCATCGTCTTCGCGGACGTGTGTTGGGTCATGATTCATCGAGGAACCCGGGGATTTCTTGAAGCACTTCTCGGAGCCGGGAGAGCGCCCGCATGTAACGATTGCTGGCGGCGGCGTCCTTCAGCCCCAGCACCTCGGCCACTTCGCTGTTGCGAAGCTCTTCGAAGTGCCGCAGGGCAATCACCTCGCGGTCGATCTCGTCCATCCCTTCCAACGCCATCTCGATCTGCAGGACCAACTCGGCATGCATCGCCAACTGACTCGGCGAGGCCAAGGCGGACGCCAGTTGTAACGCCATCGAGGCCGACGTCGCCGCCAACAACTGACGATTGATCCCGACTTCCTGCTTGATATCTCGCATCTCCGCCTTCAAATGACGGCGATGGACGTCGATCAGCCGCTGGGTCGTCAATTGCCGGAGCCAGACATAAAACGACAACTGGGGACGCTGCAGATAATGCCGCATCCGCTGGTGGGCATCGATGTAAACCTCTTGCAAGATGTCCGATGCATCTTCGCGGCCTCGCAATCGGCGGTCCATTCTAAATTCAAGCATCCGTTTTAAACGCTCACGGTGAATCGAAAAGAGCTCCACAAAGGCGTGCTCTTCGCCGGACCGCAAACGCTCGACGAGTTCTTCGTTGAAGCCGCTGCCCGGCATCTCGGTCCCCTTGAAACGGATTGAAATCGAATCTTACACCACGCCACAGCCGGTCCTCGCGGATGCCTCAGCCGTCGCCAGGGTATCGCAGCACACGCTCGCAGCCACCCCGACAACTTTCCGGAACAATCCGAGCGGAATTCTGGTCGGTTTGGGTGTAACGAGAGGCGATCGTTGCGTTTCAAATCGAACCGAAAATCGAATGCGGTGCGTTTGCCGGACAAGGTCGTCCACGGACTTTCACGCCCCCACCCCTATTGTAACCCTGGAACACTGATCATGGCACGTTTCGCGCGTCTGGCACTCTGGACGGCCCTTCTTTTTCCCGTCTTGCTCGGATGCCAACGACACACCGGACTGAGCGGAAACAGCGGTGAGATCGCAGACTTTCTCGCCGAAAACCCCGGCTCGGATCTCGGCACCGAAGTCGAAGGCGGCGATCGCTAACACGCTCCATCCGACCGGCCGCACAGCACGCGCGGCAAGACTCACCGCCCAACCTTTCCCCAACACTCACCCATTTCTAACCTTAGGAAAACTTGCATGGAACACTCTTCTAGACGCGCCTTCACGCTCGTCGAACTACTCGTCGTGATTGCCATCATCGGCATCCTCGTCGGACTCCTCCTACCCGCCGTCCAAGCGGCCCGCGAAGCCGCTCGGCGGATGAGCTGCAGCAATAACTTCAAACAGATCGGCTTGGCCGTCCACAATTATCACTCCGCCTACAAGCAGCTGCCGACCCACGGAACCGGGACCTACCACCGCCGAGACGCGGGCAACAACGATCCCGTCACCGGAAACAACGGGATGAACCTGAGCTTTCTCGTCGGCATCACACCGTTCATCGAACAACAAGCCGCTTGGGATCAGATCTCCCACCCGTTCCTGCCGAAAGAAGGCACGGCCATCAACGGCGTCAGTGCCTTCCCGGCCATGGGCCCCAACCCCCACAAAGGACTCGCCAGCCACGCGCTGCACCAATACGACCCCTGGCTGATGGAGGTCCCCGGATTCCGCTGCCCCAGTGACCCCGGCGTCGGACTGCCCGCCCACGGCCGCACCAACTACGCGGCCAACCTCGGCGACGCGATGCACCACACTTGGGTCGGTGATCGCTACTGGTCCGCAACGGTCAACGGCAGCCCGGGCTGGTGGAACGTCACGTCGCCAAACACCGGTTTGGCCCAACGCAAACAAGAATCCAGTCGCGGCATGTTTGTCGCCCGCAACCAGGCCCGCTTCCGCGACGTGCTCGATGGACTGTCCAACACCGTCCTGGCCGGCGAAATTCCCACCGACCTAGGGGATTCTGATGTCCGCACCCGCGCCTACATCAACGCCGGACGCAACGGCGGCGTCTATGACGATCCTGCCATCGCTGAAACCAACGGCTGGAAAGACCCCGATCATCCCACCACCTGGCTTCCCACGCTGACCAGCCTGCAAGGCAACGGCGAAGGCATGCGTGGTTTTCGCTGGGCCGCCCACGCCGGCGTGTATTCGTCGATCTGCACGATCTTGCCGCCCAACCGTGAACTGGTCATGAGCAACGGCATCACCTCCGGCGGAACCCTGGCCCCGGGAAGCCGACATCAAGGGGGAGCCCATATCTTGATGGGAGACGGCTCGGTCATCTTCATCACCGATTCGATCGAAGCCGGCAACAGCCACTCGCCGACCGTCTACACCAACGTCGGTGGCACCAGCAGCGCCGCCATCAACCCCAAAGTGGTTCCCGGTTGCCAAAGCCCGTTCGGCCTCTGGGGCGCCCTCGGTACGCGAGACGGCAAAGAAGTGATCCAGGAACAGCTGAACCAGTAATCGATCCATCCCGATTGGATCGAAGCGATGCGACGAACCCGTCTCGGTCGCCGGTGAGTATTCGCCACGACCGAGACATTCGTCATCTTCCCACCAGGATTTCCGCCTCTGTCGCTAGTCGGGGTTTCTCCCCACCTTGCGGAAGCGACCGATTTGGTAGACGCTTAGATCCTGCGAGTTTGTGAAGAACTCGTGAAAATCAATGTTCGCTCGGTGCCAAGTTGTCTCCGATCCTGACGAACACTGAATGTTCAAACCACTAAAAATCCCACAGGGTGCCCAGATGCTACGCAAGTTCACCACCGCCGCTTTCGCTTGTGCATTGACCGTTTCCATGATCGGTTGCGAAAAACCCGCCGACACCACCGACACGTCTGCCGAAGAAGCTGTCGAAGTCGTCGTGGAAGAGACCGAAGAAGCGGCTGTAGAAACCGAAGAAGCTGCAGAAGCCGCCGAAGAATCGGTTGAAGAGTCGGTCGAAGAAGCCGCCGAAGCAGTGGAAGAAGAAGCCGCTGCCGAGTGATCGCGTCCGTTCTCGGACGACAACGTTCCGCGGTGCTCCAGGCTCCGGCCGAGCACCCGCGGACGCCCCACCTCTCGGATCCCAGATCGGATCGCAATCGAGCAACCGGCTCTCGAGCGATCATCGCATCTCAACGAAACGGCTCCTCCCGCGGCGGCCAGGCGTCGTACTGCTCCGCCGTGTTGCCGGACCAGTACGGCGAAGACCCCCACAGCGGAACGGTCGGCAACGCCGCCTCCCATTCCCCCAGCAGCTCAAACAGCTGCATCAGTCGCTCGGTTTCTCGATGCGACAAATCGTCCGACTCCCCGACATCGCTCGCCACACGAAACAGTTCCGCGGGGCGATGCGAAGGGCGGACAAGCTTTTCCGCACCATCCAGCACGGCCGCCTGGCCCTGCAACCGCCAGTACAGCCGTCGCGGCGGTCCGGCACCACCGATCAACTGCGGTAACACGTCGATCCCATCGTGCGCCCCCGCCAGATCGATCATGCGTTTTCGATTTCGCCTGTCTTCATGCGACATCGGTTTGGCCAACGGCAACGCCTCCGCCCCCGCCGCGGCCATGAACGTGGGCAACAGGTCCAACGCACTGACCACCGCATCGCAACGCCGTCCGGCCGCGATCTTGGCCGGCCACGTCCAAATCATCGGCACGCGGATACCGCCCTCACGCAGACACCCCTTCACGCCTCGTAGCGGCCCATTCCAGCTGCCGTTGGTGGTCGCACCACCGTTGTCGGAAAAAAACACCAACAGCGTGTTGTCCCACTGATCGGTCCGTTCCAGATGCTCACGAATCCGGCCGACACCGCGATCGAGTGCAAACATCATCGCAGCGTAGGTTTGCCGCTTCTTGTCCGGCAGATGTTTGAAACGCTCCAGATCCTCCGGTGTCGCATGCATCGGGGTATGAGGCGCGTTGTACGAGAAAAACACGAACCAAGGTTTTGCCGGCTCGCTGCGGTCTTGCTGCTGGATAAACCGCAGTCCCTCGTCGGTAAAAAAATCTGTCAGGTAGTCGCTGGAAAACGATTCAACCCGAGTGCCGTTGCGCTCGATGACATGCTTCATCGTCCCTGGGAAATAATGGTGACTTCCCGTCAGCATGCCACAAAAGTGATCGAAGCCTCGCACGTTGGGATGGAATTCACCGCCCATACCGAGATGCCACTTACCGATCAGTGCGGTCGCATAGCCGGCGGCACGCAAGTGATCCCCTAGCGTCTTTTCGCTCGGCGGCAGTCCCAGCAATTCCGGCCGAGTCGCGTAGTTGGACGCCGCCGCGTTCAGATTGCCTTCGTAGCCAAACCGCCGCGGATCACGGCCGGTCATCAGCCCCGCTCGCGACGGCGAACACACCGCGCTGGCGACGTACGCCTGAGTGCACAGCACCCCCGATTCCGCCAGACGATCCAAGTTCGGCGTGCGAAGCGTCTCGCTGCCCATGCACCCCATGTCGCCGTACCCCATGTCGTCAGCAAGAATCACGACGATGTTCGGCCGCGCCGACTCCTCCGCCGCCGCCGGCACCGCGGATGCCCCCGACGGGCTCAAGACCATCGCGAAAACCAAGCAGGACGCAAACCTCTCAAAACGGCAACAGCTCATCGGACACTCGAAAACACGGATCGCGGAAACAACGGTGACGAAACCAACAGCCTAACCGAAGCAGGCTCACACCGCCGGCAGACACTGTCTCTGTCTCTGCCCTCCGGGCATCACGGTATCCCGGAGGGATCACAGCGAGTAGCCGGAGGTCAGCGGATGCGCCACCTCCGGAACACGCCACCAATCCGCCCCTCGACCCCGGTGGACGTCAATTTTATGACTGCAAGATTCATGGCTCCCTTCTCCCCCACAAATCGTAACAAGCTTGCTTGTCGATTTGTGGGGGAGAAGGGCTGGGGATGAGGGGGCT
>NZ_NTFY01000060.1 GCF_002289565.1 Rhodopirellula sp. SM50
GATGGAGCATCAATGCCGGAAGCCCTCCCCTCGCTCCGCTCGACCCTCCCGCACACGGGAGGGTTGCTTCCTAACTTGGTGCGTATGCCCCGCGCTCCGCTCGACCCTCCCGCACACGGGAGGGTTGCTTCCTAACTTGATGCCTATGCCCCTCGCTCCGCTCGACCCTCCCGCACACGGGAGGGTTGTTTCCTAACTTGATGCCTATGCCCCTCGCTGCGCTCGACCCTCCCTGCCAGGGTGGGTGACTTTTTGACTTGATGCGTTTGTCTCTGAGTCGGTGGCCGGCGCGGGATCTGTTGACGCAGCGGGGTGATTTGGACTATTTGGGGTGAATGAATAAGACAATCTTCTTTTCGGTCGGTGAGCCCAGTGGCGATCAGCATGCGGCTCGGTTGATTCAGTCGCTGAAGGCCCGTGAACCGGAACTGCAGGTGCGGGGTTTTGGTGGCCAGGAGATGCGTCGGGCCGGCTGCACCGTGGACTTGGACCTGACCGAACACGCCGTCGTTGGAATCCTGGAGGTGCTGCCCAAGCTTCGCGAATTCTTCCGCTTTGCCGATCAGGCCGAGGCGATCTTCGCCGCCGGAGGCGTGGACGCGGTCGTGTTGGTTGATTTTCCTGGGTTCAACTGGCACATCGCCAAGCGGGCAAAGAAGTACGGCATCCCGGTGATCTATTTCTGCCCCCCACAATTGTGGGCTTGGGGCGCCTGGCGGGTCAAAAAAATGAAGGCGACGGTCGATCACGTGTTGGCCGTGCTACCGATCGAGGAACAGTTTTTCAGCGGCCACGGGATCCCCACCAGCTTCGTCGGTCACCCGTTTTTCGACGCCGTCAGCGAATCAACCTTGGACACGGTGCGGATGCAAACCCTGCGGTCGGCGGCGTCGAGCTCGCAAACCGTGGCGGTGCTGCCGGGCTCACGGACTCATGAAGTCCATCGGAACTGGCCGGTGATGCTCGATGCGATCGCCGAGTTGTCGGCGGCCAACCCGCAGGCTCGGTTTGCCGTCGCCGCGTATCGCGAAAAGCATTTCGAGTTTTGCCAGGCGACCGCGAAGGCCGCCGCGACCGAATCGGGCGAGCCGCTGCCGATCGATTTTTATCTGGGAGCGACCAGCGAGGTCGTCGAACATGCCGCCTGCGCGATGATGGTCAGCGGGTCGGTCAGTTTGGAGTTGATGGCCCGGCAAACCCCCGCCGCGGTGATCTATCGCGTCGGCCGATTCCTGTACGGGTTTGGAAAATGCGTGGTCAAAGTCGACAGCATGACACTGCCGAATTTGATGCCGGAAGCGTCGGCCCCGGGAAGCAGCAATGAACGCGTCTTCCCCGAAATCGTCTCGGTCGGCAACCCTGCCAAGGCGAGGGATTTTTTGGTGGCGACGGTCGGCCGCATGATGAACGACGCCGATTATCTGGCAACGAAACGTCGGCAGTTGTCCGGATTGCAAGATCGGTACGCCAAGCCGGGGGCGAGCGACCGCGCCGCGGCCAAGATTCTGGAGCTGTTGCCGCAGGGCAGCGTCGCTGAATTGCCGAGGCGGGCGGCGTAGTGGTTTTCTCCGGTATCACAGCAACGGAGACCCCCACGGATAGCAAGGCGTACCCACGGATCTCTTTCCATCCGTATTGACAGCCTGGAAGCCGATCCCACTTGACCGCCTGGAAGCCGATCCCACGGTGGTGGCCGGCCTTTTTTTGTGAATTCTTGGGGGTTGTGGGCAAACCGGTTGCCGCCGGAAACCGTACTGTTTCGACTGTGACTGCCGTTCCGGCCAGGCCAGCCGGCCTGTTGATTCAATCGATCCGCCCCAATCAGCGCGAGCGTGTTGGCCCGAATGCGAAATCGAGGGGCGGCGTGCTGCCCCTTGCTGACGCATGCGGGCTTTTATCAACAGGCCGGCCGGCCTCCGGGTCTTGCCGAATTCCCCCACCGCATTGATCTTTTCATCCTGATGACGACTGAAACGACTCCACCGCGTTCGCTCGGTGCTGTGATGAGCAGCGAGGCGGGCTATGAAGCCGATGTTGATGATGCTCCGCTGAGAATTTCCGGTTTCGTCGCGTTGTTGTTGTCGCTGTTGAGCGGATTCACGATCGTGGCGTTACCGATGGTCGGGTTTGCGATCGCGGCGGTGCTGTTCGGCCTGTTTGCCTTACGGAAAAGCGACTCGCGGTCCGTGCCGGTTGGCACGACAGCGGCGCGGATCGGGATTGTGTTGGCCGTGCTGTTTGGCACTTGGGGTGTCGGCCGTTACTCGCTCAAGCAGAACACGTTGGGCGACCAGGCCGAATACTTTGCACGCCAGTTCGTGCGGGTGGCCAGCAGCGGAAACGAGATCTATGCCAAGGAGCTTCAAAAAAGTTACGTCAATCGTTACTTGAAGACGATGCCGCTGGAGGAAACCTACGAGCTGGAGCGATTGAAGCGGGAGCGTCAAATGAAAGAAGCCCGGGAGCGTGGCGAAGAGGTATCGCCTCCGGGAGACGAGGACAGCTCCACGGTCACCGATCTGGTCAAGTATCCGGTCGACCACGAATGGGTGTTATGGCGGCCGGTGCGTGTCTTCAGCCATTACGGTCGCCAGAAGGCGGAAGTGGTCTTGGCGGCCGACCGCTCAGAAAAAGGATACAAGCTGCGGATCATATTGGAGTACCTGGTCCACAAGGACCGCGGCACGGCGGAATGGTACGTCGAAACGTGTTTGCCGTACCGTGACCGAATCGTTGCCGAGTCGGTGTTGTAGCGAACGCCGTCGAGTCCGGCGGCGAAGTCGACGGCTTCGCCACCGCGATGAAACGCTTGGCGGGCTGTTGATTTGATCGCCGCCGAACCAAGAGTGGGATAGGCTTGCAGCCTGTCGACGCTGGAATGACAGGCTGGAAGCCTATCCCACTCGCTAGATCCGACACTGATTTTCCGATCGGTTCTTAGCGGAAATCGCGGGTACGGAGTTGCAGGCCGCTGACTTGGGAGGAGAGATCGGTGATGCGGCCGGTGATCACGTGGATGACGCCGCTGCGGTTTTCCAGTTTTCCGTCGACGAGCCAGGCGTTGCTAGTCTTGGCGACTTTGAAAAATCGCTGCCAGACCTTGGGAAAAATCACCAGGTTGATCGAACCGGTTTCGTCTTCCAACGTGACGAAGGTGATGCCTTTGGCGGTGCTGGGCCGCTGACGCATCAACACCAAGCCGGCGACGCGGACGTGGCGTCCGTCGCGAAGTTCGGGAAGTTGTGCGGAGGTCACGCAGCGGAGCCGATCGAGTTCGTCACGGGCGAATGACATCGGATGAGCCTTCAGACTCAGTCCCGTCGTGTTGTAGTCCGCGTAGACTTCTTCCAGTGGTGACATCGGAACCAGGTCTGCGGGCAGTTCGTCGTCTTCATCCACGGCATCCAACAGCGGCGCCTCGCCGGGCTTGCTGGATTGACCGAGTGATTGCCAGATGGCCGCGCGGCGGTCTCCCGCGATGCTCGACAAAGCATCGGCATCGGCGAGCAGTGAGATCACCGTCTGGCCGATCCCGGCGCGTCTGGCAAGATCCGCGATGTCGCGGAACGGTCCGGATTGCTGCCGTGCCGCGACGAGTGCTTCGGCGGCATCGGTGCGCAACCCGCGCACCGTCCCCAGCCCCAACCGGATTGCCGGGCCGCTGCGGTTGGGATCGGGCTCCAGCGTCGATTCCCAGTCGCTTTGGTTGACATCGACCGAGCGAACTTGCACGCCGTGCTGCTTGGCGTCGTTGATCAACTGTGCCGGTGCATAAAACCCCATCGGCTGGCTGTTGAGCAATGCGCAGCAGAAGGCGGCGGGATAATGGCATTTCAGATAGCACGAGGCGTAGACCAGCAGCGCGAAACTGGCGGCATGTGATTCGGGGAAACCGTATTCGCCGAAGCCGCGAATCTGGTTGAACACCTGCTCGGCAAATTTGCCCGTCAAACCGTTGGCCTTCATTCCGTCGAGCAGCTTGATCCGGAACTTGTCGATCACGCCGGGGCGCCGCCAGGCGGCCATCGCGCGGCGCAGTTGGTCGGCTTCGCCGGGGGTGAATCCCGCCGCGACGACGGCCAACCGCATCGCCTGTTCTTGAAAAATCGGGACGCCGAGTGTTCGTTTCAAGACGTCGCGGATCGCGTCGTTGGGGTAAACGACGGCATTGGGATTGTCACGGGCTTTCAAGAACGGGTGAACCATGTCGCCTTGAATCGGGCCTGGCCGCACGATCGCGACTTCGATCACCAAGTCATAAAAACAACGTGGTCGCAAACGCGGCAACATGCTCATCTGGGCACGGCTTTCGATCTGAAAAACGCCCATCGTGTCGGCTCGACAGATCATGTCGTAGGTCGGTTTGTCGCCGTGTGGCAACGTGGAAAGCGACCAGGTCTCGCCATAGTGATCGGCCACCAAGTCAAAACAACGATGGATCGCGGACAACATCCCGAGGGCGAGCACGTCGACTTTGAGGATGCCCAACTCATCCAGGTCGTCCTTGTCCCACTGAATCACCGTCCGCCCCGGCATCGCGGCGTTTTCGATCGGGCACAATTCACACAGCCGCCCGGCCGACATCACCATGCCCCCGACGTGTTGGGAGAGGTGACGAGGGAACCCGACCAAGGTGCGGACGAGATAGCCGAATCGCAGTCCGATCGGGGATTCCGGGTCCAGGCCGCATTCGGCCATCCCGGTCGGTAACGCATCGTCGCTGCGATAGCTGCTGGCGATCTTGGACAGCGAATCGATCAGATCGGCCGACAAGCCGAGCGACTTTCCGACTTCGCGGATCGCGCTCTTGCTGCGGTAGGTCGTGACGGTGGCCGTCATCCCCGCCCGGTCGCGGCCGTATTTTTCGTACAGATACTGCAGCACCTCCTCGCGCCGTTGGTGTTCAAAGTCGACGTCGATGTCGGGTGCTTCATTGCGTTCACGGCTGATGAATCGCTCGAACAGCAAGTCGGTTTGACTGGGGTCGACGTTGGTAATTCCCAAGCAATAACAAACGGTTGAATTGGCGGCGCTGCCGCGGCCCTGGCACAAAATGTCGCGGCTGCGGGCGAAGCGAACCATGTCCCAAACGGTCAAGAAATAGGCTTCGTAACGCAACTCCGCGATCAGTTCGAATTCATGCTTGAGAAGTTCAATCACGCGATCGGGCACCGCGCCGGGCCAACGCTGTTTGGCACCTTCCCAGGTCAGCCGCTTGAGATGCTCCAGCAACGTCATGCCTGGCGGAGCGATCTCCTGCGGATACTCGTACCGCAACTCGTCCAAACTGAACGTGCACCGCTGGGCGATTTGCAGGGTGCGCTCGATGGCTTCGGGGACGTCACGAAACAGCTCCGCGATTTCCGCGAGCGGGCGGAGATGGTGCTGGCTGTTGGCGAAACGCTGTTGGTGCACTTGGTCGATGGTCGTGCCGTTGCGGATCGCGGTCACGCAGTCGTGCATCAACATCCGATCGGCGGTGTGGTAGTGCACGTCTCCGGAGGCGACCAGGGGCACCCCGGACTGCAGCGACAACGTGTGCATTTGCTTGATCGTCGCGCGGTCGTCGACGCCGTGATGGAGCGAACACAGCAAGTACGCCGAGTCACCAAACTGTTGTCGAAAATCATCGCGGAGGAATTCGAGATTCAGCTCGGGGCGTGCTTGGCCCGGATCGTTGTCCGCCGCTGCGGAATCGTCGCCGCGGGCAAGTTTGCTGGGCGAAGAAAACGCTCCGGCGATCAAGCCTTCGCTGAGTTCGACGATATCGGACCAGCTCAACTCGCATTGCCCTTTCTCGCACCGCAGACGACCGCGCGAAAGCAGTTGGCAGAGGCGTCCATAGGCGGCCCGATCGGTCGGCCAGAGGACCATCGACGGCGCATCGATCGGGTGAACTTCGGCACCGACGATGTACTTGAAATCCAGATCCCGCGCGGCGCCGAATCCACGTACCACACCGGCGAGGGTTTCCGAATCGGTCAGCGCGAGGGCGTCATACCCGAGCTCGGCCGCCCGGGTGACGAGTTCGTCGGGATGCGAGGCCCCGCACAGGAACGAAAAATTGCTTTTGCAGTGGAGTTCGACGTATCGCATGACGCAACGGTAGACGCCCGGCGGCGTTGGGGCAACGACCGGGCCGGACCGGAGGCGGCGTTCTGCCATCCCGTCTCGTCAAGACGCTGGTGCTTTGTCAACGCTAGTTTTTTGCGTCGGCAAGAAAGTGGCGTAAGCTTCCAGCTTGCGTTTCACGAGTGAAACGAGGCGGCAAGCTGGAAGCTTACCCCACTTTTAATCTTTGACGAAGCGCAAGGTTTTCGCGAGACGGCTGCACAGCAGGGCCGGCAACAACATCAGGTCGGCGACCAGGGCTGCGGTCAGTAGCAGGAACATCATCCAGGCGAATCGACGGGTCGGTTCAAAGTCGCTGAGTGCGAACACGAGCAATCCCAATCCACAAACGATCGTGGTTTGCGTGATCGCGCTGCCGCAGTGTTTGATCGTTTTGGCGACCGCAGCTGCCGGCGGAGTGCCGCTGGCCGTTTCGCGACGGCAATAAAGTAGGAAATGGACGGTGTCGTCGACCGCGATTCCCAATGCGACGCTGGCCGTCATCATCACACCAATATCCAGTGACTGGTCCAGCCATCCCATCAGACCGAATAGCACGCAAATCGGGAACACGTTGGGAATCATCGCGATCAGACCGAGACGCAGGCTGCCAAGCGAGACGATAATGACCACACCGATGACCAACATCGCCGTGAAGAAACTGCCGATCAAGTCCCTGAGCAACATCTGTTGAGCGCTCTCGATGACCGGCATCACGCCCGTCACCGTCACCGCGACATCCTGGCGGTCGACCGAGTCTCGATCGATGACGGCCTGGTGGGCGGCGGCCAAATCGGACAGGTATGCCGAAGCGTCGACGTGTTCAAAGGCAGGAACACGCGTGGTGATCCTCCAGAGCTGCGCGTCCGACGTTTCACGCAAGTAACCCAATTCCGCCAACCGGACACGATCCCGTTGGAACCGTTCCGTGATCACGCTCCGTCGCAGCGAATCTCGCAAGCTGTTGGATGTCGGCAATGACGGCAAAAACGTCAGCGCCGACGTCGCGCCGCGAGCCGGCGGTTGACTGGCGGCGGAGGCATGGATCTCGCGGATCAGCCGCAGCCGATCGAACAACGTCAACGACGACGTCGCGTCAAATCGGACGACCGTCTCCACCGGGATCAACGGTACGACCTCGGATTCCAACCAGCGGTGATCTCGGATGACCGGATGGTCGTCCGTCAGCAGATTGAACACTTCCACGGTCGTCCGCAACCGTGTCAGCCCCAGCGCCGCGAGCGTCATGATCGAGAGGCCGGCGACGGCAACCAGTGACCGGTGCCGGACCACGACCGAGGCCAACGCGGCCAACGACGTTCCCGTCCAGCCTGACCGCTCCCGCCTGGCTTGGGGCCAACGTTGAAGCACGCCGGGAAGGGTCAGCAGCATCAGCACCGTGGTGAGCAAAACACACCCTGCCGAGATCAACGCGAATTGCCGCACCGCCGAGATCTCGCTGACCAACAGAGACAGCAATCCTGCGGCGGTTGTCGTCGCCGACAGCAGACACGGCTTCCAGCCGATGTTCAACATCCGTTCCGCCGCCCCGGCGACACCGCTCGCGTTGACTTCATCGCGGTAATAGTTGCACAGATGAATGCCGGTCGATGCCGAAAGAACGAACACCAGCGGCGACATCACCACGAAAACCGCGTTCATGTTGCGTCCGGTGAAGTGGACCAGCGAGAGCGCCAGTTGTTCGCCGAAGAACCCGACTCCCAAAACCAACACGATCATTCGCCACGAGCGGAGGAACAGACAGCACAGCAGAACGATCACTGCAGTCGACGGAAGCGAAAGCCAGAGCATCGAATCCACACTCGCGTCATCGATCGCTTGGCCGATCACCGGGGTTCCACCCAGGTGAGACTCATGGGCGGAGAGTTCGAGATCGTTTTGCAACACGGACCGGATCATGTGGATGGCCGAATCACGGCGGACCGCCCCGTTGGCCGTCAACACCGCGATCGCGCCACTCACCTCACGAGGGCCGATCAACGACCCGCGAAGCCGTTCGATCGCGCGCTCGCGACTCAGTTCCAGCGGCGGCGATTGCAGAGCGGCGACCGACGATCGGCCGGACAGGACTCGATCAAACAGTGCCTCGGGATGGACACCGGCGTGCCCGCCGTCGGCGTGTGAGAGCGCGTCGGCAAATCGATCCAACCGCGGGTCGTCAACGGTGCAGCCGTCCCACGAGACCAGGATGACGTCGTGCGTGCGGAAGTCGTTGACGAACTGGAAAAACTGGCGTCGGTCTTCGCTGTCCGGCGGAATCCACATGACCGGCGAGTTGAACATCGCCTCCAAACTGCGGCCGGCCCCCACGACGACCAGCGGTGCGAGCACGAGCATCAACCCGAGCGCGATCAGACTGCGACGAAAAAGAGTCAAACGCATTGCTCGGGTGGAGGGGGATGAACGAGACGGAACACTTGAGCTGAAGCTCAAAACCGCTAAGTCAAGACATGCGGAGGTGCCCGGACGCTGGCGCGAACCGGCTGATATCAATCGATGATCAGCCGTTTGGCGCGAGCCTACGGGCTCCGACTTGAGGAAACCTCACTTCACTCAGCGGTATTGGGCTGAAGCCTGCACACCAGCGCTGACGCCCATGATTTTAGCGTCGCAGGCTCAAGCGGGAGCGGCCGGTGACGTGGCGACGCGCTGCCAGGAATTCTCATTGACGCGACCTGCCCCCCCATTATTATGGAGGCCAAGTTCGCTCGCAGACACACCGAGAGCCCATGCAGACGTCGTCGCCAATCAAGCCAATCGCGTTGGTCGGCATGGCGTGTCGGCTGCCCGGGGCCGATGATCTGGACGGCTATTGGAGGGTGATTGGCGATGGCGTCGCGACCGCCCGCCCGCTTCCGCAAGCTCGCTTCGACCGATCTGTGTACTTTGATCCGCGGCGGGGAATCCCCAATCGCTCCTACTGCGACATCGGGTGTTTGGTCAATAAAAACGCCCGTGGCCGGCATTTCGACTCGCTGCCCGCATCGGTTCATGCCTGCCCCGAAGTGGCCTACCGGACGTTGTGCGATGTGGCGGCAGAGGCCTTGGACGATGCCGGAGTCGAACTTTGTCCGTCCGCGCGACGCGGCGGCGGCGTCTACCTGGGACACTCCCGAAGTAGCGGCTTGGCCGGCGATCTGGCGTATGGGACTTGCATCGCACAGTCGGCTCGTCTGCTCGGCAACGTGGAATCGTTTCGGGCGTTGAACGTCGATCATGCGCGGGTGATCGACGAATTGGTCACCGAAGTGCGTCGAGACATGCCGCATCGAGACGAACAGGGGCGCCCCGCCTTGGGCCCGCACGTGGCCTCCGCGATGCTGGCGGACACGTTTGCGATGGGCGGTCCCTGCGTGACGTTCAATTCCGCCTGTGCGTCGTCGCTGAGCGCCCTCCATCAAGCGGTGTTGGCATTGCAGCAAGGTCGCATCGAGATGGCGATGGTCGGCGGGGCGTCGGTCTGTCACTTCGAAACCCTGGTGATGTTCTCCCAGGCTCAGTCGCTGAGCCGCGTGATGTCCCGCCCGTTCGACGAGGATGCCGACGGTCTGGTCGTCGGCGAAGGCTACGCCGTGGTGATCCTTAAAACGCTTGAGCAAGCAGTCCGTGCCGGCGACAGGATTCACGGGGTCATTCGTGGCATCGGGGTCTCGTCCGATGGCAAAGGCAAAAGCCTGTGGGCGCCGCGCAAGGAAGGCCAAATCGTCGCGATCCGCCGGGCCTATGGCGATCACCTGAAGATCGGAAATCTGCAATACATCGAAGCGCACGCCACGTCCACTCAGCTCGGTGATGCCACGGAAGTCACTGCGTTGGCCGAGGCATTGAGACTTCCCGCCGACCGTCGGATTCCGATCGGAAGCGTCAAAGCGAATATCGGCCACACGCTGGAGACCGCCGGTCTGGCGGGGCTGATCAAAGCCGTGCTCTGCATGCGTCACCAGACGATCGCACCGGCGGTCAACGTCCGTCAGTTGAACCGGTCGATCGACTGGGGATCGCTGCCCTTCTACGTGCCGATGCAAGCGGAGCACTGGCCCGAGCCGGCCGATGGCATGCCGCGTCGTGCCGCCGTCAACGCGTTCGGCATCGGCGGTTTGAATGTCCACGTGGTACTCGAAGAGTTCGTCGGCGATGGCTCCCGGGCGGCAATGCATGCCGGTGTGGATGCCACGCAAGCGACCGAACGTCGGCAACACATCGACAACGTCTACGACCCCAGACGGTCATCCGGTGACGCCATCGCCGTTCTCGGACGGGGCACCGTGTTGCCAGGCGCGTTGAACGTCGACGCGTTTGCCAGGTTGTTGGTCAGCGGAGACGACCCCAAGGGGCCGATTCCCCAGCATCGCCTCGATCCCGAAATCTACCTCGATCCCTCCGGGCCGAGACCTTGGCACTGTCTGAACAACCTGGCGGGAGTCGTGCGGGGATTTCAATACGATTGGCGCAAGCACAAGATTCCGCCCAAGCAGATCGCCAATGCCAACCCGCTGCAATTTATGATTTTGGATGCGGTCGACCAGGCCTTCCGTGAAGCCGGATTAGACCGTGAAGTGACCGATCGCATCGGCGTGGTGGTCGGTTCGCCGTTCGGTGGCGAGTTTGCGACCCAGTTGCTGATGGGATTGCGATTACCCGAATTCCAACGGCGTCTGACGCGTTTGCTCGGCCGGCTCGGGTGTGATTCCCGGCAGTGCGAAGTGGTCAGCCGACAGTATGCCCAAACACTGATCCAGGCGATGCCGGCGCTGCTGGACGAAACCGGCAGCTTTACCAGCAGCAGTCTGGCGTCGCGAATCACCAAATCGTTCAACCTGATGGGCGGGGGCGTCGCCGTCGACGCCGGCAATTGTTCGTCAGCGGCGGCATTGATGTGCTGCGTCGATCAACTCGCCACCGGTGCCTGCGACATGATGGTCTGTGTCGGCGGGCAGGAAGATCTCAGTGCGACCTATTTGGAGCGGCTGGGGTTGACCGGTCTGCTCGCGAAAGGGACACCCCAATCGCCGCTGGACGCGGCGTCGCAAGGGTTGGTGCCGGCGGAGGGTTGCGGGGCGCTGCTGTTGATGCGGCTGGCCGACGCGAAACGACAAAAACGTGAGGTTTTGGGTATCATTCAAGGGGTGGGGGTCGCCACCGCCGCCAGCCAGTCCGACGCATCCGAACGCGCGGTCGACGGCGCGTTGCGGCGGACAACGCGTCAGGGCCAATCGCTCGCAGCGGGTGACATCGCGCGGATCGAAACCACTTCGGTCGCCTGCCAACGGCGAACCGCAGAGGAATTGGATGGGATCTACCACGCCTACGCCGAGCTCGCCCGGCAACGTCCCATTTCCCTCGATTGTCTGATGACACAAACTGGTCACCTCGGAGCCGCCTCGGCGATCGTCGCGCTGATCAAGTCGACTCTGGAACTTCAACAACTGAAAACGACGGCCACGTTCGGACTGACTCGTGCGTTGCCGTTGATCGAATCCACCCCGTTGTTCGATGTCGCATCCCAGCCCCGGCCGCTGGAAGCGTCCGACCGCAGCGGACGCCTCGTCACCGCCGTTCACAATGCCGAACGTCGAACCGCCTATCACATCCTTCTCCAGCGAGATGCGAAAGTGCATGCTCCCAGCAAACCCCAGGCCCCAGTGACCGCCGACGCCTCGTACGACTCCCGGGTGATCGACGGCATCACCATCGTCGACGCGACGCGACGCCGAAAGGAATCGATGCGGGACAAGGCGATGCGTCAGTCCGTCACCGCGTCGGATTCGCCGTCGCGTGCTCCCGTGGCGGTTAGCGACGCTCGCCAGGGCATGTCCCCAGCGCCGATCACTCCAGCGCCGGCTCGCGGCAACGAGGTTGAATCGGCAACGACAGAGACTGCCGCGACCGCAACTGCGGCGGCCGGTCTGTCCGACGAAGCACTGCAAGCGTTCTTGACGCGTTTTATCGTCGAACAAACCGGTTATCCGCCAGAGTTCATCGAGATGGACGCGGACTTGGAAGCGGATTTGGGAATCGATTCGATCAAAAAAGCTCAGATGTTCGGCGAACTGGGCGAACATTTTTCGATCACCCCCGACGAATCCCTCACGCTGGACGACTTCCCCACGCTGCAGCACATTTTCGACTACCTCGCCACATCGGATCGATCATCGACTCCACCGGTCGAATCGAACCGTGACTCCGTTGCCACAACGGTCGCCCCACCCGATCCAGCGAAGCGTCCCAGCGCTGCGGCGAACCGATCGACGCCAACGGAAGATCAGCCGCTTGGCGCAAGCCTGCGGGCTCAGGATCAGCCTCCCCATGAACGCGATCGATCACCCCACATCCGATCCGACGGCGGGTCGACGAACGCAAATACTGACCTACAGGATCGACCACTGGATCTGATCCCCGACGCCAAACGGATCAGCCGCACCAAGGACCTGTTGGACTTGGCGGGTCTGTCGATGCCGTATTTCGCCGAACACGAATGTGTCACCCAAGACACCACGCGAGTGGACGGAAAACCCGTGGTCACGTTCTGCAGTTCCAACTACCTGGGCATGTCCGGAGACCCCATCGTCTCGGCCGCCGCCAAAGACGCGATCGATCGCTACGGCACCAGTGTTTCGGCGAGCCGTCTGATCGCGGGCAAACCGTTGCACCGCGAACTGGAAGACGAATTGGCGACGTTCCTGGGCGTCGAAGCGACTCTGGTTTTTTCGTCGGGCTATGCGGCGAACGAATCAATCATCGGGCATCTGTTCGGCCCCGGCGATTTGATCATTCACGACTCGCTTGCCCACAATTGCATCATCCAAGGCGCTGAACTATCGGGGGCACAACGGCTGAGTTTTCCGCACAACGACAGCGGGGCACTGGATCGCCAATTGCAAAACATTCGGCACAAGTATCGCCGCACGTTGATTGCGATCGAGGGTGCCTACAGCATGGACGGCGATCATCCGGATTTGCCGAAGTTTCTGGACATCAAGCGGCGGCACGACGCGTTTCTGTTGGTCGATGACGCCCACGCCATCGGCACGATGGGCTCGACGGGGCGCGGCAGCCCCGAGTTCTTCGATCGTGATCCGAGCGAGATCGACTTGTGGGTCGGAACGCTCAGCAAGGCGCTGGGCAGTGGCGGAGGATTCGTCGCCGGCAGTCGCGAGCTGGTCGAGTACCTCAAGTACAACACGCCCGGGTTCATCTACACGGTCGCTCTCTCACCGGCCAGCGCCGGAGCGGCCTTGGCGGCGCTGCGTCTGTTGCAGCAACAACCCCAGCGGATTGCCAAACTGCAACGCAACGCCCGGCTGTTGCTTGAACTGGCCAGGCAGCGTGGATTGGACACCGGTCCGGCGGGCGACACACCGGTCGTTCCGATCATGGTCGGAAACTCGCACACCGCGCTGCTGCTCTCACGTCGCTTGCTCAGCCGCGGCATTGACATCCAGCCGATCGTCTATCCGGCGGTGGAAAACGACGCGGCGCGGTTGCGTTTCATGATCACCGCGCGGCACAGCGAGGAACAAATTCGCACGACGATTGATGCCCTGGCCGAAGACTTGCAAGCCGTGCGAGCCGAAAGTGTTCCGATCGACCAGTGGCAATCGCTGTTGACCGGCAAGAGCCCGATGCCGTTGGATCGAGATCGATCGCGGGAATCCGACGCGGCCGCGAACCGGCAAATGCCAACCGAATTCCAGTCGTCTGACGCAAGCGGTCGGGCACCATCCATGTCGAACGGGCAACACGATTGGACGAAGGCGGACTTGCAGGATTACCTGATCAATTTCATCGTCGAACAGACCGGCTACCCGCCGGAGTTCGTCGAGATGGACGCCGACATGGAAGCGGACCTGGGGATCGATTCGATCAAGAAGGCGCAGTTGTTCGGTGAACTGGGCCAACACTTTGAGATCACGCCGGATGAAAACCTGACGCTGGACGATTTCCCGAGCTTGCAAGAAGTCTTCGACTACATCGCCGTCCGAGTAGGAATTCAGGCATGAGCAGTCGTGGCGATGAAATTGGGAAGTCGGTGAGCATGTGGCTGGATCAACGCGAGTCCACTCCGCCTTGGCCGTCAACGCTGCCGTCGTGGCTGGCGCCGTGCGAACTGGAAGAGCTGAATTGCTTTCGCGCGCCCAACCGGCGATGTGACTGGATCAGCGGACGGTGGTGCGCGAAACAACTGCTCAGACAAATGGTTTCCGACGCGACCGACTCGCCTCTCACGTGGCAGATCCTTTCACGCGCGTCGATGCGCCGCGGGTGCCGTCCCACCGTTTTTCGAAATGGGATTCAACAACCGATTGATCTGTCGCTCGCCCACTGTGCATCGATCACCGTTGCCGTCGCAGGTCAGCACCGCCCGTCAGTTGATCGACGCGATGTTCCTCGAATTGGGGTCGATGCGGTCGATCGGACTGAACTGCCCGACAGTTTTGCGCGGACCTGGTTCTCATCCGCCGAGCGCCGCCTGTTGCAAGACCATCGCTGGCCGATCGCCGCGGGATGGGCGGCGAAAGAGGCGGTGTTCAAAGCTTGCAACGGTGGCGAAGCGTTTCGGCCGGGGCGTGTGCGGATGATCGAAATCACAGCCGAGGGCTGCACCGTTGCATACACGAATCACTCTCTCGCCAACGTACACATCAACGTTGTTGACGACGCCATCATCGCCGTCGCCCTTTCGAATTCACTCTTCAGAAGTCCCCCGCAAAGCCCAGGGAGAAGTGTGCGCTCGGAGCGGGGAGGGTTTTGGCGGCGGCAAGATTGTTGGCATCGATGGGGCATCGACTGGGGAAACCCTCCCCTCGCTGCGCTCGACCCTCCCGCACACGGGAGGGTGACGTGAATTCAAATTCAAGACATAGATAACATTAGGCTCTGTCCCTAGAGTCCTGCGAGCGAAAAGGGGGTCAGGAGTCAATAGTGCAAAGCACCCGTAGGGCCGTTCCGGCTATTGACTCCTGACCCCGTTTTCGCGGTCACTCGCTCGGGCAGACGTGTTGGTGTGCAGGCTTTTGCCGCCCGTCGTCGCTGCGTCGCTGCGACCGGGAATCGCCTCAAGGCTAAACACCAACGGTTGCCGAATTCCAAATTACTGATACCCGTGTCATTCATTTCAAATCTCGAGTTACGCATCCCGCATCATGATTGATCTCAACGAAAAAGTCGCATTGGTCACCGGAAGCTCGCGTGGGATCGGTCGCTCGGTGGCGATCACGTTGGCCGAGGCGGGCTGCGACGTGATCGTCAATTACGTCACCTCGCAGAACGAGGCGTTGGCAACGGCCAAAGAGATTCAATCGCTGGGCCGCCGATGCTGGATTGTTCGCGCCGACGTCAGCGAAGAAGACGATGTTCAATCGATGTTTGAATTCATCGAGCAAGAAATCGGACAACTGGACATCTTGGTCAGCAACGCGGCGACCGGCGGATTTCGCCCCTTGCTGGATTCCAACCCCAAACACTTCGCCGCGGCGATGAACACCAATGTGCTCGCGCTGATTCACCTGGCCAAAGCAGCGGTGCCGCTGTTGGAAAAGGCTCAGGACCGCGGCAAAGTGATCGCGATTTCCAGTCACGGATCCCACATGGCGCTTCCCATGTACGGCTTGATCGGCGGATCGAAAGCGGCGTTGGAAAGCATCACGCGACACTTGGCGTTGGAGCTGGGGGATCGTCGCATCAACGTCAACGTGGTTAAATCAGGACTCGTCGAAACGGATTCGACGCGTCGCATCCCGGGGGCGGAAAAAATGTTTGCCGCCCGAACGGCCAAAACCATGATGGGAAAGCGACAGCTGGAGCCCTCCGACGTCGCCAACGCCGTCGCCTTTTTGGCCAGCCCGATCAGCGATTTGATTCAAGCGACAACCATCACCGTTGACGGGGGAGCCGCCGCCCACGTGTAGAGTCGCACACGTATCGCTGCGTGCCAGTGGCCGCGTGCCAGTCGCTGCGGAGTCGAACCATGAACGTCCACCACCAACAAGACTCTGACACGCCGCTTGCCGTGATCGGCATGGCCTGTCGTTTGCCCGGCGCGGACGACTTGGATGAATACTGGTCGCTGATGATCGAAGGCCGCAGCGCGATCGCGGAATTGCCCCCCGAGCGGTTGGATCAACGACGTTACTACGATCCCGAAATCGGACGCTTCGGCAAAACGTACTCCAAGATCGGCGGCATCGTCGGCAACCGCACGGCGCCGATGGAACCGTTTCGTCTCTCGGATCATGACATCGAAAACGCGGACCATTCGCATTTGGATTTATGTCAGGTCGCCGGTCAGGCGATTCGCGACGCCGGCCTCGATCCGCGCGCCACCGTGTCGACACGAGGCGGGGTGTTCGTCGGCCATCAACGCGGTTCCAACTTGATCGGCGAATTGACGCTCGGCGTGATGGCCAACCAGGCGATGGATTGTCTGCGGCAAACGGATTACGTTTCGCAAAGGTCCGCTCACGAGCAAGCCGCCTTGGTCGAGGAAATGGCCCGACGGGTGCGCCGTGATCTGCCCCAGCGACGTCCCGGCGGCGGCCCGTGGTTGGAAAGCTCTGAAGCGTCGCGGCTGATTTCCAAAGCGTTCGGGCTAGACGGCCCCTGTCTGTCGATCAACGCGGCGTGCAGTTCTTCGCTGGTCGCGCTGGCCGCCGGCGCCCATGCGCTCCAAATGGGTGACATCGACTTGGCCGTGATCGGCGGGCTGTCTTATTGCAAGCTGGACGCGTTGATCTTGTTTTCGCAAGCACAGACCGTCAGCGGAACCGGATCACGTCCGTTTGATGCCGACGCGGACGGACTGGTCGCCGCGGAAGGCTACGTCGTCGCGGTGGTGAAAACGCTCGAACGTGCCTTGGCGGACAAGGATCCCATTCGCGCGGTGATCCGTGGAATCGGTGTTTCCTCCGACGGCAAAGGCAAGAGCCTCTGGGCGCCGCGGCGTGAAGGTCAGATTGCCGCCGTCCGCCGCGCCTATTCGGCCGGCGTCGCGCCGGGCTCGGTTCAGTATGTCGAGGCCCACGCGACGTCGACGCCGGTCGGTGATTCGACCGAGATCAACAGCTTGGCCGAAGCGTTTAACGAGTCGTTCGAGCGGCCCCTGGATCAAAAAATCCCGATCGGCAGCGTGAAAGCCAACATCGGACATACGCTGGAGGCCGCCGGGCTGGCCGGGCTGATCAAAACGGTCTTGGCGATGCAGCACCGGATGATTCCGCCGGTGATCAATTTGCATCAGCCGAACCCGAAGGTGGATTGGGCGGCTGCGCCGTTTCAATTGCCGACCAGCGCGATGCCCTGGCCGGATCCGCCGCCGGGCAGCCCCCGGCGGGCGGGCGTCAACGCGTTCGGAATTGGCGGATTGAACGTCCACGTCGTTCTGGAGGAACACTCGACCGCGACGCCAATCCATTTTCGCTCGCCCGACAACACGTCCTCGGAAGACCGATCGATCGCCGTGGTCGGCGCCGCACTGCTGACGCCCGGGGCGCGAACGATCACTCAGTTTTGGGATCTGCTGTCGACCCAGCAGGATCCCAAGGTGCCCGTACCGGACGATCGCTGGGATGTCAGACTGGATCACGGGGATGAAGCCAAGCATTGGGTGGGCGGGTTCATCCAGGATTACCAATACGATTGGCGACGGCATCGCATTCCGCCGAAACAGGTCGCCAACGCCGACCCACTTCAGTTCATGCTCCTGGACACGGTCGCCCAAGCGCTCGAAGACTCTGGATATGAGTCAAAGCTGGACCACGAACACACCGCGGTCATCGTCGGTAATCTCGTCGGCGGCGAGGCCAGTTCTCAGCTGCTGGTCGGACTGCGACTGCCGGCGCTCCGGGAGGTCATCGAAACGGTGCTGAGCGAGAAAGGCGTCCCCGCGGCGCAGATCGCCGAGACGTCTCGGGCGTTTGCCGAGGTGCTGCTCGAACGAATGCCGGCCTTGCTGGACGAAACCGGTGGATTCAGTAACAGTTCGTTGGCCTCGCGGATCACCAAGACCTATGACCTGATGGGCGGTGCGTTCGCCCTGGACAGCAGCGACAACTCTTCGATCATGGCGGTCAACGCAGCCCGAGGGTTCCTGCTGCGGGGCGGGTGCAAGATGGTGATCGCTGCCGGAGCCCAACGTGACCTCGGCCCCCATGCGTTCGAATGTCTCCGCCTGGCATCGCGGCTGAGTCCGTCCGGTCGTGTCCGATCGCTCGACCAGCACTCCGACGGCATGGCGCCGGGCGAAGGCGTTGCGGTCGTGTTGCTGAAAACATTGAGTGACGCGAAAGCCGACGGCGACGAAATTCTGTCGGTGATCCGTGAAATCGGTATCGCGCGTCACGACGATCAACAAACCGCACAGCGACTGGCCATCGGCCGCGCCCTGTCGGGAGCGGAGGTCACTGCCGAACAAGTCTCCGCCGTCGAACTTTCCGCCGCCGGTGTTGCCGAGGAGGACCGTGACGAGTTTCATGCGATCGCTGAGGCGTACGCCGTGCAGCGAGAGCGACCACTTCACTTGCGCTCACTCGCCGGGCAACTCGGTCACGCCGGCAGCGCAGCGGGAATGATCGCGCTCATCAAGTCGTCGTTGTCGTTGCAGCACCTCCAATCGCCGGTCGGTTTGCCTGCCGATCAGCCGGTCGACGCCTTGTCCAACCAAGCGTGGTGTGAGTTGCCTGCCGCGAACCAGGACTTGCCGCTGGTCGATCCCTCCGGTCGCGTCTATTCCGCCCTCAATTCCTACGCCAGGGGCATGGCATGTCACGTCGTGATCGAGCGGGGACAGCCCGTTTCAAGCACGTCGTCTCAATCCGATCGCGGCAACACGATTCGCTCCGTGTCCAATCCCGATCATGGCTTTCGAAGCTGGATCGGTGAAGCCGACTGTCTGTCCGAACTGATCGACAACGCCAAACAGATTGCCGCGGGCGGGTCCATCGATTCGGCCGCCGCACGTCAGCGCACTGTTTCCGACGGCACTCTCCGGCACGGACTGGCGATCGTCTATCGATCCGACGACGAACTTCGCAAGCGTGCGGGGCTGTTTGTTTCCCGCCACTGCGACCCCAAACGGGCTGCCCTATTTGAAAGCCAAGGCATCTACTGCGTCGAACGAACGCGGCGACCGATGGTGGCGTTCTTGTTTCCAGGTCAAGGATCGCAGTACCCGTCAATGCTGACGGATCTGGTCCGGGAAAATCCCGTCGCCGCCGCGGCCGCTGCACGCATGGATGACATCTTACAATCCTTGGACTTCCCGAGCTATCGAGACCTGGTCGTCGATCATGCCGCTCGCCTTGGAACGGATGTCTGGCGCACACAACTTTCATTGCTGGTCGCCGACTCGATCCAGATGGAAGTCGTCGATGCGATGGGCATCAAGCCCGATCGAATCTCGGCGCACAGTTATGGAGAGTTCCCGGCATTGGTCGCAGCCGGTGCGTGGGATTTCCGAAACGCGGCGCTGGCGACGTTTCATCGTTGTCGGTTGATCACCGAGTCCAAGCAAATCGACGGCGCGATGCTCGCAGTCGACTTGGATCGCAGTGAGACGCAGCAACACTGCAACGCCTATCCGGGCGAAGTCTTTGTCGCCAACTGCAACAGCGACCGACAAACCGTCATCGCCGGCAGTCGTGGCGCGATCGAGAAGTTAAAAACTCGAATGGTCGAAGCCGGGGTTCACGCCAAGATTCTGGACGTGCCCCGCCCCTATCACACACCGTTGATGGCGCCGATTCAACCCGCGTTTCGACAGATCCTCGACCAGCTGGAAATCGCCCCGCCGCGGACTCCGTTGCTGAGCAGTGTCGACAACCGCTACGTCGCCGAACCGGACGCGATCCGCGAAAACCTGGTCCAGCAGTTGGTGCAGCCGGTACTGTACACCGACCAGATCCGGCGACTGGCCGGCGAAGGCGTGAACGTGCTGTTGGAAATCGGCCCCAACCCGGTTTTGACACGGCTGCACGAACAGATCGTCGGCCCAATCGTCGGCGACGAAGTGTTGTGGACCGCGACGGACCACAAAAAGCGTCACCATGGTGAGTCCATGACCCGGCTGGACGCCGCATTCCGAGCCGCCGGTGTCCCGACCGGCCGGTCGGACGGTATGGAAACGCGGTTGCGGATTGCGGGTGGCACGGATGACGTCCAGTCATCAGTCGGGAAGGTTGGTGGGCCCGTAGGCTCGCGCCAAACGGCTAATGCACAAACGACATCAGCCGGTTCGCGCCAGCGTCCGGGCAGCGAGAGTGATCTCCAGTCACCGGCGTCGAACGCCGAAGGGCCCGTAGGCTCGCGCCAAACGGCTGATGCACAAACGACATCAGCCGGTTCGCGCCAGCGTGCGGGCACTGGGGGTGACGTGCAGGCAACGGCGACGGATTCCGAAGCGGGGCTTCAGCTTTTGTTCTTGGAAGGTTCGCCTCGCGCGATCGGGGCCGCACACGGTCAAGCCATGGCGGTGGCGATACGCCGCATGCTGGATCGCTACCAAGAGATCGAAACGGGCAAGTTGGGCAGAACACTGCCGGATTTGTCGCTCGCCAAGTCGATGTTGGACAAGCTGGTCGACGAATCGGCGTCGGAGGAAATGCGTGGGATGGCCGATGCCGCGGGCGTCCCCCTCGGCGCGCTGCTGGAACACAACCTTTACGCCTATCCGGAGATCGGCGCCGGTTGCACGCAAATCCTCGCCGGCCGACCATCGCCGACCTCGCGATCGGGCGGACAACCACGCCAGACGCAGTGGCTGCACGGGGCCAACGAAGACATGCCGCTGGGGCTATTCCTTCGCGACTCGATGCGACGCTGCGTTCAAGTCCGGCGACCGACCGATGGATTGCCGCACCTGCTGTTCTCCGCCGCAGGCCACGTTTTAGGGATCAACGGCGTCAATGCGGCCGGATTGGTGATCACCGGTTCGATGTTGTTGGACCGGCCCCGCCGCAGCGAAACCCTTGACGGACTGCTTCACTCGATCGTCATCCGTCGCGTCCTGGAAACCGCCGAATCGGTCGACGACGCCGTCGACATACTGCGTCGCGCACGCACCACCGGCGGCTGGGGGATGTGCATTTCAGACGCGTGCGGGAGCGATCCCGCCTATGTCGAATACGATTGCGGAACGTTCCGATCCGAGCGGCTGACTGACCATCACCTGGTCAGCAATCATGCCCAACTGCTACCGCCCCTCATCGACAAACCCAAGCACTCGCTGTTGCGTCAACAACGGCTCGAATCACTATGGCGGCAGAAAGGCGACGAGGTTCCGTCGACCGCGATGCTGCAGCGATGGTTGAGGGATCAGTACGACGAAGGCCGTGGTCGGGAAGTCCGCTTTGCGACCATGAACACCATCCGGCGGGTCGACAACCAGGTCAGCGTTCTGTTTGATGTCCGTTCCGCACGGGCTTGGGCGACGCCGGGCAATCACGCGACCGGGGCGAACGCGAATCAGTTTTTCGAACTCGACTTGCAGGCGTTGATCGGACTGCAACCGGGCGGTCGACAACCTCGACCTGTCGTTGCGAGGCCGAATGCCGCGAAGAAATCAGAGTCGACAACCGACCGAGTGATCTCCTGGCAAGAATTTTCGCAACGCTCCACCGGTGTCGACGACCGATCACCGCTCGATGATGCGGGCAAGGTCTGCAATCGATTCGCATTGCGGTGCATCGAAGTTCCGCCCGCTCCCCGGACAGAGGCGTCGACGGCACTCCACGGCGGCGTCGTGTTGCTCGGTGACAACGCCGCTGCCGACACACTTGCCCAAACGCTGCAAGGTTCAGGCCTGCGCTGTCTGCACCTGCGCCGACTGGACGACGTGGCGGCCGCCGTGTCCGCACTGGAATCCTTTTGCCAGAGCGGTGTGCCGACGAACCTGTTCTTGCTGACCGCATGGGATGGAAACGCCGCCGAGGGTGTTTCGACGGAGTGTTGGCAACAACGCCGACAGAGCGGCATGTTGGCTCCGTATCAAATCTGCCAGCGTTGGCTGAAGCTGTTGGGCGACAACGAGTTAGTCGGCGAGGGAACGATCGTCGGCGGTGTCCGTCTGGGCGGACTGTTTGGATTTGACGACGGAGTGACCTCGCCCGAAGGTGGATTCTCGACAGGGCTGATCAAGGGTCTGTTGATTGAAATGGGTTTCGCCGCGCAGACTTCGTTTCGAGCCCGTGTCGTCGATTTTGATGCCGATGCCGAGCCGAGTTTTGTGGCGGCTCGATTGATCGACGAATCCGCCGCGGCAGCCGGACGGACGGCGGAAATCGCCTATCGCGGCGGCAAACGTCACGCCGTCGCGCCCGTGATCCTGCCCGTCAATCAATTACCCACCCTCAGCCAGGATTTCGGCCGGGTTTGGGTGATCACCGGCGGCGCCCGAGGCGTTACCGCCAAGATCGCTAAAGCCATCGGTCAGCAATTCGGCGTCAAGCTGCATCTGATCGGATCGAGTCCGATACCGGAAATCGACGACGGTTGGCGAAACTTGAACCCCGACCAGCGAAAGCAATTACGCGCGGAAGTCGTTCGCAAGGCGCTCGAGGCGGGTGAGGTCCCCATCGATGCCTGGTCGCGCGTGGAAAAGGCCTTGGAGATCGACGAAAACCTCCGCGACTTCGCCGAGTCAGGACTGGACGTCAGCTACCACGCCTGTGACGTCAGCGACCATCGAGCGCTGTCACATTTGTTAGACCAGATCCGTCGAACGGACGGTTCAATCGACGGCATCGTACACGGTGCGGGCTATGAACAGGCGACCCGTTTTACCAAGAAGAATCTCTCCTCAGTCCAGCGGACGATCGCCTCGAAAGTCGACGGCGCGATCTCGCTGATGGAATTGACACGCCAAGACGACTTGAAATTCTTTGCCGCGTTTGCATCCATTTCGGGTCGCTTCGGTGGCGTCGGCCAAACCGATTACTGCTTGGCCAACGAACTGTTGTGCAAACTGGTCAGCTGGTTTCGCAAGACGCGTCCCGAGGTTCATGCGGTCGCCTTTGATTGGCCCTCGTGGGATGAAGTCGGCATGGCCGTGCGTCCCGAATCTCGACTCGCCAAGACGCTCGTCGACGCCAAGTACATGCCCGTCGAGGAAGGCGTCGGACACTTCATCGACGAATTGCGACGCGGCTGCCCCGAAGCGGAGGTCTTGATCACCGACTGGGAACGCTACAAGCGATACTACACCGACCAATACGTCGCTTCCTTCAGCCCCTACCCGATGATCGACCGCGTCCAATGTGGGGATGATCAAAACGGCCGCAGTATCACGACCTCGCACGTGGTCGATCCTGTCAATAACAGCTTCCTTAGCCAGCACCTGTTGCGCGGCCGACCGATCTTGCCGTTCGTCGCCGCCGCGGAAGCCTGTGCCGAAGCGGCGAGTCTGCTGACCGGTGGCCGAACGGTGACAACAATCGAAAACTTTCGCATTGCCGAAGCGATGCGGTTCTTTACCGACCAGCCCCAGGAAATTCGTGTCCGCGCCGAGCGAACCGGTGACCAAGTCCGTTGCTCATTGCTCAGCGATTTTAAAAACCGCAAAGGACAGGTGCTCCGCAAAGATCGCGTACACGCCGACTGCACCATCCGATCGGACCGGCCCGATGATCGCACGGACGAACCGGTTGACTTTCCCGATGTCCCGTACATTCCGGTCCACTACCTGGATCACAAATTGTCGGTGTATCACGGCCCGATCTATCGCCAGCTGGAACAGTTCTATTATTCCCAGCAGCAGTCGTGGGCGAAGATCAGAATTGCCGACCCGGCGGAGTTTCTTTCGGCCGAACCTGGCGATCGCATCATGCTGCCCTGTGTGCTGATCGATACCTGCGTGTTTTCGGCGGGAGTCCATGAATGGACGATTGACCGAACGGCGATCGCACTGCCGCATTCGATCGAGCGATTGCGGATGTTCACGCCACCGGTGGTCGGTGAGCAGGTCACCGCCCGGATCGTCCCGCTCGAATCGACCGACAAACACGCGACGTTCAACATCGACGTCTGGGACCAACACGGACAACCGGTGCTGCAGATCGAAAACTATCGCGCAAATGTGCTTGTTGCGACGATCCCACTCGATCGCGCACAATCCACAAATTGACGCGCGAACAGAGTTGCAGAGCTGCCGCTTTGCGGCAACCTGTTGTGGTCGGCTAGACTGGTGATCAGACCGACCACCCACGGATGTTGCCATGAATGATTTTGCGGGGCCAAACGAACATGAGATCGAAGTGGTCGGGATCGATGCCCGCGGGGGAGATGACCAGATCGTTGTCGACTTCGGGGAGAACGCGGCCATGCAAGTTCATCTCAACGGCGGATCAGTGGACCTGGGGTTACGCCCGGATTCGCTGGGGCTCATCCGGTCTCACCCCAGGCTATGTTGTTGATCGCCTTTGGCGAACCGAACCGAGTGAATCTTGATCCACCACGGAACAAGAACGACCAAAGTCTTAACCGGCACAACGCATGAAATCGCGGGCATTCTGCGCAGCCCAGGCTCCGCCTGGGAACACCTTGTCTTGGAGGCTCTGCCTGGGTTCTGCAAAATCTCTCCGTTGAAATGTGCATTCGTTCGCAGAATTTTGGCGGTTTCAATTCCCTTGGGGACTTCGTGGGATCAGCCGTTTGGCGCCAGCCTACGGGCCCTCCGTTGTTGCCGAGGCCCGAACGCTTGCGCGAATCGGCTGATGTCAATCGTGTTTTTGATTCCCAACCGCTCCATGTTCATCGTTGCACGTTCCCAGGCGGAGCCTGGGGACGAGTCGCTTGGCCCGCGGTTAGCGCCGTCGGCACGCGAACTTGGCGGTATCGGGGACGCCGCGCGAAACGGCCAATGCCGTAGAAGGCACCCGTAAGTGGACAGTGGTTTCGGCGGTCGGGCGAACCTCCCGGCGCAAACGTTGGTCATGACAACCGGTTCGCTATAATGGCTGCTGCGGGGGAATGCGAAGATGGTTGAGGCCGGCCAGCGCGTGCTTGCGTTCGAAATACTCGGCACCTTGGGTGCCGGAGCCATGGGCACGGTCTATCTTGCCCACGATACGACGCTCGATCGCCGAGTTGCGATCAAGGTGCTGTCGGTCGATGTCGCCGACAACGCAGCAGTCTGCCAGCGATTCAAACGCGAAGCGCAAACGCTGGCCGCGCTGAATCATCCTTGCGTGGCCCAGATTTACGGTTACCACCAGACCGATGAGCTGTGCTTTCTGTCGCTCGAGTACGTCGAGGGAAAGGATTTGTCGGAGTTTCTGGCCGACGGCCCCATGCCGGTCGACGACGCAGTTCGATTCGCGGAAAACGTCTGTGAAGGGCTTGGTGCGGCGCATGCCAAGGGAATCATTCATCGCGACCTGAAGCCGGGCAACATCCGCATCGGAGCGGGCGGCGGCGTCAAAATTCTCGATTTCGGCTTGGCGCGGTTCGTTGCCTCGACGGACCCGGAATCGTTCGCCGCGACGTCGTCCACGACAACATGTCTACCACTGACGGTTTACGGAGCGATCTTGGGGACACCGGCGTACATGAGTCCCGAACAGGCCCAGGGGTTGCCGGTCGATCATCGCACCGACATCTGGTCCTTGGGCTGTGTGCTGTACGAATGTCTTACCGGCATGCCCGTCTTTGATGGCCGGTCGCTGCCGCAAGTGATGGCCGCCGTGCTGCAGCGTGAACCGGACTGGCAGGCACTTCCCGAGACGACGCCTGAGTCGCTGCGTGCACTGCTGAAGCGTTGTTTGCAAAAAGACCGCGAGCATCGTTTTGACAGTATCACGGAACTTCGGTCGCGATTGTTGCGGTTGGATGACGGCGCAGCATCCGCGGGTTCCGCCGCCGTCGCGCTGGCTCAGCAAGCGGAGAGCCGTCGTGATTGGCCGGCCGCCTACGAAATCCTTTGTCAAGCCGATCAGCGTGGCGAGTTGTGCCCGGCAGGCTTGGAGATGCTCGGCGAGTGTGCTCGGTGGACCGGCCGGTTTGACGAAATCGTCGACCCGATCGAACGGGCGCATGAAGCCTACGTCGCTCGGGCCGACCAGCGCGGCGCGGTGCGGACTGCATTGGAGTTGTCCCACGCCAATGACGACGCCGGTCGAAAGGCACTGGCGACGGCGTGGCTGGGGCGCGCCGATGAATTGATCGCGGATTTGCCCGAAGGCCCCGAACACGCGTGGCAGGCGTGGTTCCACAATCGATGCTGCATGACCGAGGGCGATCTGGATGCCCAGGAACGCCACGCCCATCGCGCCCTGGAACTTGCCCGTCGTTATGAAGAACGCAACGTCGAAGCACTCGCGCTGATTGACCTCAGCCACGTCGCCACGACGCGGGGCGAGAGTCAAGCGACGTTGGACCTGATCCAACGCGCGACGTCGATGGCATTGGGCGGCGAAATCGATCTGTTCGCGACCGGCATGGTGTTCTGTAACGCGATCTGGGCGTGTCGCTGTCGCGGCGAATGGCGGCGCGCGCAAGAATGGACCGAACCGGCAACACGTTGGGTCAATCGCCAGCAGGTCGAGTACTTTCCCGGCATGTGCCGTGTTCACCGCAGCGAGGTGCTGCGAGTGCGTGGCGATCTGATCGCGGCGGAATCCGAAAGCGAAGCCGCGACGCGACAGGTTTCGCAATCCCTACCCGCCTATGCGACGTTCCCGTGGAGCGAACTTGGTGAAGTGCGTCGTCGCCGCGGCAATTTCGATGGCGCGATGACGGCGTTTCAGCACGCCATTTCACTCGGCTGGGATCCACAACCCGGGCTGGCGTTGCTGCTGATGCAGCGTGGCGATGCGGCGTCCGCCCACCGCTCGATCGAACGCACCTTTCACGAACCGCGCCCCACCATGGTCTGCGAAGATCGAGTCAATCTGCTCGTCGCGCGGACCATGATCGCCATCGAAGTCGACGAATTAGCGATTGCCAAATCGGCGGTCGCCGAACTGGCGGACATGGCGGACCGCAACAACACCGCGTGGGACAACGCCGCCGCCGCACACGCCCGCGGACTTCTGCATCTGGCCAGCGGCGAGTTCGGCCAAGCCGTCGAACAACTGACGCAGGCGCGGCGGTGGTGGATCGAACTCAATACCCCCTACGAACTGGCCAGTACCTGCGTGTTATTGGCCAAGGCACTGCAAGCCGATGGTGACCACACGCGGGCCACGATCGAATTTTCCGCTGCCCGCGATGGGTTTGCCCGCATCGGAGCGGAATTCGATCGCGATCAAACGCAGGCTTTGTTGGACACGGTTGAGGGACGGGCATCGCGACCCGATCGTCCGAAAACACCATCCACGCCGCGCCAGGCCCGCCTGACACGGCGCGGAGACACATGGACGTTCGCGTTCGATGGCCGGACATTGCAGCTACGCAACAGCCGCGGGTTGGAACATCTATCCAAACTGCTGCGGCAGCCCGGCGTCGACCGCTGGGCCGTCGATCTGGCCGGTTCCGGTGGAGCGTTCGATCGCGGCGACGCGGGCGAGATGCTGGACGCCACCGCCCGCGAGGCTTACCGCCGCCGCGCCGAAGAACTGCAATCCGAACTGGCGGACCTGGACGCTGCGGCGGATCCGCTCAACGCCGAACGCATTCGTACCGAATTGGATTCCATCGCCCAGACGCTCGCCGCCGCCGTCGGCCTCGGCGGCCGGCCCCGCCGTGCCGGAAGCCCCGTCGAACGTGCCCGTCAAAGCGTGACCAAGGGCATCCGAAGTGCCATCCGCAAGATCACCGAGGCTGACGCCGAACTGGGACGCTACCTGGAAGTCACGATCAAGACCGGTACGGCGTGTCGCTTCGACGCCCACCTGCGTGAAGTCGTCGACTGGGTCGTCGAGGATTCAAGTTCCCAATGAGCCTCATCGTGGGCGGCTACTTCGCGGAGTTCACCGGGGCCTGATCCAGAATCACCGCCCCCGGTTCGCAGTAGCAGGACGAGGTCGGCTCGACGTCCGCACGGAACCAGGCGCGGGAACGTTGCCGAACGAGCTGATCAAGACCTTCCGTCTTCCGCTGCGCGCGCCGTGCTTTCTCAAGCCCCAGAAGGGCCCAGCCGTTCCCCGGATTCCGCTCTAAATCCGATTCGTAAACCGACTCCGCGCGGGCGTAGTTTCCCGAAGCCATCAGCAGCGCCCCGAGTGCATGGCGAACCGGCTGCAACCAACTCGGCGGTTCGTCATACAGCAATCGGTCTTCCAGTTCCGCCGCTTCTTGCAGCACGCCGAACGCCTCGTCATGATCGCCTTTGCGAAACGCCAACTCGCCGTGCATCATTTTGCGAGCCAACGGGAACACCGCATGGGCTGGGTTGAATCCGATTTTCCAATCGGTCGGCACGGTCGCGGCGATCTTATTGAAGGCTTTGATCTCCCGCTCGGCTTCATCGATTCGCCCCAGTGCCGAAAACGCAATGCTGCGGGCGTAACGTCTCATCGCCCGGCTGACCGGTCGCTCGGCCGGGTAGTCCTCCAGCTTGAGAATCTCCTGCCAGCGGCCGAAACGAACCAGGACGTGCGGCAGGGCGGCCGCCCATCCGTCGGCGACTTGCGGGTAGCGTTGCATGAACGTCTTCGGCACGTGCGTCTCGATCTCCCGCGCCGCCTGGATCGCTTGTTCATAGCGGCCTTCCATCATCGCCGGGTACGCGAGAAAGTGCAGGTTGTGGGAAATGTACAGCCCGTAATAATCTTGTTCGTCGGCCGAGGCCAGATAGCGCCGATCGGCCGCGACGGCTCGAACGTTCGCATCGGCCGCGTCCGAATATCGCCCCACTCGTCCGTAGATATGCGACGGCATGTGAGCCAGGTGACCGGAGCCGGGAACCAAGAACGCCAGCCGATCGGCAGCCGCTTCGCCACGCTCGGGTGATCCCGATGCCTCGATCGCGTGAATGTAGTAATGCAGCGCACCGGGATGGTCGGGGTTCAATTCGAACACCGTCTCGAGCACCTGGACGATTTCGGTGGCACGTCCTTTGGGTTCTCCATCTTCGGTCCAATAATCCCAGGGCTGCAGATTCATCAATGCTTCGGCATACAGCGTGCCCACGTCGGCATCCTCGGGGAACTGCTGCCAAGCTTTCTGCATGGCGTCGGCATACTTCTGTTCGAGTTCTGCCGGATCCTCGGGGGCTGGCCAGGTGTAGCGTACAGCGACGGCCTCGACGAGTGCTTGCTCGACCGGCGTGGCATGGTCCAGACGCTCCAGCGCGGCGTTTCGAGCCTCCCATGCGGTCCGCGATTCCTGTTCGGTCATCGTCGGGTCATTGATGTTGATGCCGCTGGCATAAGCAATGCCCCACCAGGGAAGCACGCACTGCGGGTCGAGCTGAGCGGCTTCTCGGAAACACCGAATCGCTTCGTCGTCGTTGAAACCGTACAGCCACTGCATCCCCTGATCGATGTACTTTTGCGCAGGGGGCGATGTCGTTACGGTCTCTCGCGAGTAGTTCTCGAATCCGTCAAACAGAATCGCCGAGGTGGCGTCCGGTGCCGGCGACGCGACGTCCGATGCCGGTGACTCGGTGACCGCGTCCGGGGAACCGCGGGTGATCACATCGTGGGTATCACAGCCACCGGGCACGAGGAATGCGAGCGACGTCAGAGCCGCATTCAAATAGTTTCTTCTCGTTGGCATGAGAGTTTCCTGTTGAGTGGGGCGGGAAAACAGGCCGATACACGCAAGTCGATGATTGGCCAGCCACAAAGGGGGCGTGAATTCCGTTGTCACAGTGTGAATCTGGCGTCCTCATCGGATCATGAGACGACAACGCGTGATGCGACGTCCTCAGGTGAACTAAAATCGGTTCCTGATCCAATCGCTCACCCCCCACGGACACGATCATGATGCTCCGATCACTCCTTTGCTGTCTCGCCTTTTGCGCTGTCGTGTCAAACGTCGTGGCCGGCGAAATCTCGATCGGCAACGACTCGGGAACCCAGGTTTTTACGCTGCGGCAGGGAACAACGGTGGTCAAATTTGCTCCCGGCGCGGGCGCCAACGCGTACTCGATCCGCGTCGATAACGTCGAATACCTGCGACAACCGGATTCGCTGGACAAGCTGCCCGGCGTCGGATTCGGAAACCCCGTCTTGTATCCGACTCCAAATCGAGTCAAGGATGCGGCGTTCAAATTTGACGGCAAGACGGTTCGTTTCCAGCCCAACGCGGGTGGCAATTTTATTCACGGACTGGTCAATCGGCATGCGTGGCAATTCGTTCGATCCAGTTCCGATTCAACGCATGCGGCGATCACCTGCGTGGCTGATTTTCGTGATGGTACCGCGTTGCACGCGCAGTTCCCGTTTCCGCATCAGCTTTACTTGACCGTGACGGTCCGAGAGGGTGCGGTCCGCTGGACGTACGAGGTTGACAACACCGCCGGCACGTCCGCGGTGCCCTTCGGATTTGCACTGCATCCGTATTTCGTTTACCAGGGTCGGCGTGACAACACGTACCTGAAAATCCCGGCGACGCATTGGATGGAATCGGACAAGCAGCTGCCATCGGGAAAGCTGGTTCCCAACGACCAGTTGGATTATCCGCTCGGCGAGTTCATGTCGCTTGAGGGAACGACGTTTGATGACGTGTTCTGGGGCATGAAACCGGATCAGCCCACCGTGATCGAATACCGCGACGTGAATCGAACGATCACCATCGCTGCATCCGAAGCGTTCACGCACCTGGTGGTCTGGACTCCGGACCGACCGTATTTCGGAGTGGAAAGCCAGACCTGCAGCACCGACGCGCACAATTTGCACGCAGCGGGCAAGACGAGCGAAGCGCACCTGCAGATCTGCCAACCCGGCCAAACCCTCAGCGGCTGGGTCGAATACCAATTCGGCGAGTGAATCAATCCAGGCGTTTGGACACAGCCGGCTGAGGGATGAGGGTCGGAATCTCGGCTACAATGTCAACGTTCTTGAACCTGTCCGATAGAGGTCGATCAATATGTCCTTCAGACGCCGCCGATTCCTCCAGCAGACCGCGGCGGGCTGCGCTGTGGCAATGGGTCCCGCTGGTCTGCTTATCGACCGCACTTTTGCCACCGCCGATGAAGGTGGTGCGATTCCCGTTCCCGAACCGCGGATCGCCCGATTCGAGCGAATGGCGTATGGGATGTTCATCCATTGGGGCCTCTACTCGCAACTGGGACGCGGCGAATGGGTCATGCACCGCGAGAAGATTCCCAAAGCCGACTATCGCAAGCTGCGAAACACGTTTACGGCGAAAGACTTCGATGGACGAAAGCTTGCGAGAACGGCACGCTTGGCGGGCATGAAGTACATCACGCTGACCGCACGACACCATGACGGCTTCAGCCTCTATGACACGCGAGGATTGTCCGAACACGACGCAATGCACACGCCGGCCGGACGCGATCTCATTCTGGATTTCGTCTCAGGATGCCGCGCCGAAGGGATCACTCCGTTTCTCTACCACACGACGCTCGACTGGTGGCAGGAGAGCTTCAATACGGATTTCGACGCCTACCTGGAGTATCTGAAAAAATCAGTCGAGATCCTCTGCACGGGTTATGGCCCGATCGGCGGATTCTGGTTCGATGGCAATTGGAGTAAGAAGAACGCGGACTGGAAAGAAGGTGAGCTGTACGACACGATCCGGCGGCACCAACCCGAAGCGATCATTGTGAACAATACCGGCCTCAGCCATCGCGGGGCTCTAGGGCATCCCGAAATCGACTCGGTGACGTTCGAGCAGGGCCGTCCCACCCCGCGGGATCACCGTGGAAAGCCGAAGTACGTGGCCGGCGAAATGTGCCAAACCATGAACCGGCACTGGGGCCTGGGAAAGAACGATTTTGCCTACATGGGCCCACCGCAAATCATCGAGAACCTCTGTGCGTGCCGCAAAGTCGGGGCCAACTATCTGCTGAACGTCGGACCGACGGCGGAGGGCGCGATACCGGACTATGAGGCCGCCACGCTTCGCCGGAGTGGTGACTGGGTGGGCCTGCACGCCGAGGCCGTTTACCAAGGTCGACCGGCGGGGCTCAAGGGCGAGGGCGACGACTTTGGCCTCGATGCCGACGGCACCACGTACTTGTTCGTTCATCACTTGGGTACGCGTGGTGATGCAAACGTCGCGGTGGGGCCAACCGGCGCTGGACCGCGGACGTTCACAGGCATCAAGACAAGCATTGAATCCGCCGTCTGGGTCGACAACGGGGAGAAGCTGAAGTTTGAACAAGACCTGGATGCCGGCACGCTCACCGTCCGCTGCACCGGATTCCCTTACGGCACCAACACGGTCGTGCGGTTGGTGCGACTCGCATGACCTGCGTCCCATTCGGAGCGGACGCCTTTTTTTGAGGCAATGGGGGCGTGCCGTCGAGATGGGTTAGAATCCAGCCATGATTTCTTCGCTCTTCGTCAACGGTAGGTTTTATGTTTCGAGCACTCAGCCTTGTCACGGTTGTCTGGATGGCTAGCGCGTTGATCGAGTCGCCGACGGCCCGTCCGGTTCACGCCGAAACCGCAGGGGCGAAACGCTGGGCGATTGTGATCCATGGCGGTGCGGGCGGGGATCCGTCGAAGTGGAGTGATGAAAAACGCAAGGCGCGTCTGGATGGACTGGAGGCGGCCCTGAAAATCGGCCGCGACCTGCTCGTCGGCGGCGGATCGTCCCTCGATGCGGTGGAAGCGGTGATCCGCTCGTTGGAAGACAACGCCAGCTTCAACGCCGGCCGCGGTGCGGTGCTGACCCAAGCAGGAAACGCGGAGCTGGATGCGTCGATCATGGACGGACGCAACCGTGCCTGTGGTGCGATCGCCGGCGTGACGACCATCAAGAACCCGATCATGACGGCGCGATTGGTCATGACCGACACCAAACATGTGTTGCTGGTCGGCCGCGGCGCCGAGGCCTTCGCGGCGTCTCAAAACGTGCCGCTGGTCGATCCGAAGTATTTTTTGAGCCGGCGTGGGCGGACGCCGCAGGAACCGGATCCGTCGGAGCATCCGCACCTGGGCACCGTGGGCTGCGCCGCGCTCGATTCCGAGGGGAACCTGGCCGCGGGAACCAGTACCGGTGGCACGCCGAAAAAACTGCCCGGCCGTGTCGGCGATTCGCCGATCGTGGGCGCCGGCACGTTCGCCGACAATGCGTCCTGCGCCGTTTCGGGAACCGGCGTCGGCGAGGAATACATCCGCAACGCCGTGGCCTATGACATCGCCGCTCAGATGCTGTATGCCGATCGGTCGCTGGAAACCGCCATCACGGAGATCATGACCGAGCGACTTCAGCCGGGGATCGGCGGTCTGATCGGCGTCTCCCACGACGGCCAAATCGTGATGCAGCACAACACGCCGGGGATGAGTTGTGCGGCGGCCGATAGCAACGGTCGATTCGAAACCCACCTGGTGCTCGACCACGGCGGTCGCCCCGCAGCCGACGCCGCGAAGCCGATCGACGCCGTGAAGTCAGCCGACGTCGACGAGGCTGAGATTCGTCGTCTGATCGGCCAACAAGCCGACGCCTGGAACGCCGGCGACATCGATCGCTTCATGGACGTGTATTGGAACGACGACGCATTGACGTTCTGCTCCGCTGGTAGCGTCACCCGCGGCTGGACGGCGACCCTCGAACGCTACAAACGACGTTATCCCGACAAAGCGACGATGGGCAACCTCTCGTTCTCGGACCTCGAGTTTCTGCGTCTCGGCGACGACGCCTTTCAAGTGCTGGGCGTTTGGCAACTGACACGCGACGCCACTCCGATCGGCGGTCGTTTCACCCTGGTGCTCCGTCGATTCGACGAAGCCTGGCGAATCGTGCACGACCACACCTCGGTCCGTGACGCGCCCTGAGCGTCCCAATCTTTTGACCCATCAATCTTTTGACCCATCAATCGTCGTCTTGACGAGGTCGATAGGTGGCGATCACTTCCTCTTGAACGTTGGGTGGCGCAGGTTCTTCGTGGCTATGCTCCACTGAGAATGCCCCCGCTCCACCGGCGATGCTTTTCAACTGGTTGGAGTACGCCTGCAACTCGCTCAACGGCGCGATGGCCTTGATCACGCAACTGTCTTCTTGCATTTGTGTATCGGTGACACGGGCGCGGCGAACGGACAAGTCGCTGGTGACGTCACCGAGATATTGACCGGGCACATGGACTTCCACCTGACCGTAAGGTTCCAGCAAAACCGGTTTGGCTTTTAAGACGGCATCGATGAACGCCTTTCTTCCCGCGGTCATGAAAGCGATCTCCTTGCTGTCGACCTCGTGGTGTTTGCCATCGTAGACTTCGACACGGACGCCGGTCATCGGGTATCCGGCGACGGCGCCGTCGTCGAGCACTTGTCGGATTCCTTTTTCGATCGACGACATGAACTGTTTCGGGATCGATCCGCCGACGGTCTTGTTCTCGAACTCAAACCCCGTCGGGTGATCTTCCGGCAGCGGCGCGACGCGCAAGTAGACTTCACCGAACTGCCCCGCACCGCCGGTTTGCTTTTTGTGGCGATAGTGGCCCTCGGCGGGAAGCGTGATCGTCTCTTTGTACGCGACCTTGGGCTCTGAGGTATCCAGATCAATCCCGTACTGGTTGGACAACTTCTCGAGCGTGATCCTGAGATGCAACTCTCCCAATCCGCGCAACACCGTCTGCTTGGTGGCGGCCACACGCTCGAGTACCAGACAGGGGTCTTCGTCTTGCAGCTTGTGCATCGCGGCGGAAAACTTGGCTTCGTCGGCGTGGCTTTTCAGTTCCACCGCCAATCCGTACATCGGCTTGGGCAATTGCAGCGGCAGCAACAGTGGCGGGTCTTCGGGAGTCGCCCCGTCATGCAGGACGCCGTCGAAATGGATCTCATCGATTTTTGAGATCGCGCCGATCTCACCGGGTCCGATCGCCTCGGTTTCCTTGTGCTCTTTTCCTTGCAGACGCATCACGTGGCTGATGCGAAGCGGTTTGCGGCCGTCATCGATGAACAGCTCCGATTTTTGACGCACGATGCCCTGGTGCACGCGGAAGATGCCCAGCTTTCCGACGTGTTTGTCGGTGGCGACTTGGAACACATGCGCGATCGTGGGCTTGCTCGCGTCGAATTCCGTTTTCAGCGGTTGGCCGCCTTGGACAAAGGGCCGCGGGTTTCCTTCCAAGGGACTTGGCAACAACGAGGCGGTGACGTGGAGCAGGTGCTCGATCCCCGCACCGGTCTTGGCCGACGCGTACACGATCGGGACCAAATGACCCTCGCGAAGGGCGCATTCGAAGGCATCGTGCAATCGGTTCGGGTCGAGTTGTTCGGCACCGGCGTCGAGATACGTCTCGGTCAGCTGCTCGTCGACCTCGACCACCTGTTCGACGATTTGGGTGTGGGCCGCTTCGGCCGAACTGAACGCGGTCACATCGTGTGCATCGGTCTCGAACACTTCGACCACGCCCGACAAATCGGGTTTGGGCAGGTTGATCGGCAGACAGACGTTCCCGAACACCGATCGAATCTGCTTCGTCAGTTTCTCCAGATCGGCCTCCTGGACGTCGATCTTGTTGACCAGAATCATCCGCGGCAGGTTTCGGTCCGTTGCCACGTTCATCAGCCGCCGCGTTTCACTTTCGATCCCTTTGACCGCATCGATCACGATGACCACCGTTTCGACGGCGGGGAAGCAGGCGATCGCGTGGCCGATGAAATCCGACATGCCCGGCGTGTCGATCAAATTGACGCGGTGATGTTCATGATCAAAATGAACGATGCTCGGGGCGAGCGAATGCTGGTATCGATGCTCCTCTTCGGCGAAGTCGCTGACCGTGTTGCCTTCTTCAACCGTGCCGAGTCGGCTGATTTCGCCGGCGGCAAACAAAAGTCGTTCACAAAGCGTGGTCTTGCCAGATCCAGTCTGACCACAAAAGCAAAGGTTTCGAATCAGTTCTGGCTTGGGGACGGCCATCGAAGAGCTCCTTATCAAGTAGGGCCGCACAGGTTTGAACGTGCGCGCCGGGGGTCGACAATCTATCGCAAGCAATGAGATCACGCAGGCCTGTTACGATCACTTCGACACCCGAGACGAAGTGTCACTGCAACGCTGTGCGTCATGTGCACCAACACCGATTCCCAAGGCATCTAAAGCGTGTGGATACGTCACGCCTTGTGCGATAACGCGCGCCCTTTGTTTTCAAGAGCAAAGGGCAGAACGTTTTTCGCGGCGGTCGAACCGACTCCCTCAGACGCAACAGACCTGGTCACGGGGTTCCCCTGCACGCGGTGTGCCTCTTTGTCGCGCAAATTGGCTAGAATGCTGTCTAGCCATCAGCTTGACGCCACATGCGTTGATTCCCTTTCGTGCGTTGAACGAGTTTTTCCATGACTTTGATCGTTGATCCGATTGGAGAGACGGTCGAACGGATCCAACGGAGCGATCCTGAGTGCATCTCCATCGCGACTTCGCAGACGCTCCGGTTGTCGGTCTGCGAAACCTGTGAAATCGAAGTCGAGCCCAGTCGTTTTTTTCCCAAACGTCGGAAAGCGTGAGGGCGGATGCCGGCGGGCCGCTAGAATTCGGACGCATCGCAAGTTGGAAGCGTACGCCACTTTTTTTCAACTAGAAAACCGACATGAAACCAAATCGTCTCAATCGACGCCGTGCGCTTGCCAGTTCCCTTTCGTTTGCCGGGGCGGCGGTACTTGCCGGTCGCGATCAACGCGCCCTCGGATTCGCCGCGGCCAACGAGCGGCCTCGTGTCGGTGCGGTGGGAACCGGCAGTCGCTGGTGCATCAAGGCGACCGGGATCGACAGACCTTATGGATCGGCGCCGGATTTTCGCAAGTACGGGGACTACGTGGCGATCTGCGATGCCGACGCGAATCGACTGGCGATGGCATCGGACCTCGTCAAAAATTGGACGGGAACGAAACCCACGGCCTCGGCCGATTATCGATCGATTTTGGACGACGACCGCATCGACATCGTTCACATTTCGACACCCGAGCACTGGCACGCCAAGGTCGCCATCGAAGCGATGTTGGCGGGCAAAGATGTGTACTGCGAAAAACCGATGACGCTGACGATCGAAGAAGGTCGGTTGATGAGCGACGTCTGCAAGAAGACCGGACGGGTTGTGCAAATCGGCACGCAGCAACGCAGCAGTCGACAGTTTATCCAAGCGATCGCGCTGATCCGCGCCGGGCGTCTCGGCGAACTCAAAAAGGCGACGTGCAGTATTGGTGGCGCACCGACAAGCCCAACGCTACCCGCGGTCGCGCCGCCGAAACACTTCGACTGGAACCTCTGGCAGGGTCCGGTGGCGAAATCCGAGTTCCACTATCTGGCCGGCGACTATGGAGAAACCAAGAGCTGGTCACGCGGCCACTACGAGTTCCGCTGGTGGTACGAGTATTCCGGTGGCAAGCTGACCGACTGGGGCGCCCATCACGTGGACATCGCAACTTGGGGGCTGGGGTTGACCGAAACCGGACCGATTTCCGTCGAACCGGTGCATGTAAAACACCCGGTCGAATTCAAAGACGGCTACCCGGTCGATCACACGCGTTACAACACCGCAACAGAGTTTCTGATGACGGCAACGTTTGCCGACGGCAAAGAGATCGAAATCCGCCATGACGGCGACAACGGCATTCTGTTCGAAGGGACCGAGGGTCGGTTGTTCGTCAATCGCGGACGGATCACCGGCAAACCCGTCGAAGATTTAAAAACCAATCCGTTGCCCGCCCAGGCACTCGAAGAAGCTTACAAGAACCGGCCGTTGACAGACCACTTCCGCAACTTCTTCGAAGCCGCACGCGACAAGACCGAACCGATCTCGGATGTCTTCAGTCACCACCGCGCCTTGTCAACGTGCCATCTGGCAGGCATCGCCGCACGACTTGACCGTACCATCCACTGGGATCCGAAACAGGAGCAGGTCGTGGGCGATCCATTGGCCCAGAGTTTGGTCGCCCGCGACCGACGCAAGGGTTTTGAGATCGAAATGTGACCCGTTCAAGGCCCGATCTATCAGACTGACGATCAATGTTTACTTTTTCACGACCCAGATGTTGCGATAGTAGACCGGGTTGCCGTGGCCTTGCAGATACAGGGCATCCGGCTCGGGGCCTTCCTGATGACGACCGGGCGTGTGCTTGGGCAGTTCCAGGTCGTCGTGAATGACCACCCCGTTGTGCTTGACGGTGACCCGGGCGTTGGCGATCTTTTTACCCTCGGCATCGTATCGCGCGGCGGTGAAATCGATGTCATAGGTTTGCCACTGCAGCGGCGGCAGACACATGTTGACCCTGGGTTCGGCGATCTGGTAGATCCCGCCGCACTCGTTGCTCTTGCCGGCCAGGGCGAACGAATCGAGGACCTGGATTTCGTACCGGCTTTGCACATAGACGCCGCTGTTGCCCCGTCCTTGACCACGGCCACTGGGCTTGAACGGCGTGCGGAATTCCAGGTGCAACGTGTGGTCCGCGAACTTCTCTTTGCTGAACGTGTCGGCCAGCAACAATCCATCGTCGACTTGGGCGCCTTCGAACGCGTCACCGTTGCTGCCGTCAAACAACACCAAAGCGCCCTTGGGCGGCTTGGCGCCGAGCGTCGGACTCTTGCGGACGATGCGTTCCAGCGTCGCGACTTGCTTTCCATCGGCATTGATGACACGCAATTCGCCGCCGGAAACGGAGATTGTGAACTCCTCATGCTGGAACGTGGCATCGTCGCCTTCGAGCGTTCCATCGGTTTCAAAGAAGATGTCTTTGTGGCTCTGGTTGTTGCCGGGTAGTCCACCCTTGTAGGCCACCAGATGGAACTGGTCATTGCCCAACGCGATGATCTGCGCGGCGTACGTGTCGCCGTTGTCACCGGCTTGCCCCTCGTATTCGCCCTGCAATTTGTACGATCGGGGTGTCGCGTCGGGGTCGGTGTAAACGTCTTGGCCGTCCTCTTTCGCGATCGATGCGGTCGCGATCGCCATCACGATCAAAAGGCTGAGTGCTGATTTCATGGTATCCTCGAAAAACAAAAAGGTTTGGTGCCAGGGGAGAACGTGAGAGTTTATCGTGCCGATCTCGGTCCGTGTGTTTTTTCGTGGTGGCGTGGCGGCGATCCGCAGGAACGCCTCCGGATAGCAAGCCGTCCCCGCGGATACCACCTACATTGGAACGGAAGAGGTTAGCGACGAAGCACCGTGAATGAGCACTTGAAACGAATCCGCATTCGCCTGACCGGGCGCATCCAAGGGGTCGGATTCCGACCGTTCGTGTGGAACCGTGCAAGCGCCGCGGGGCTGACCGGCTGGGTCCAAAACGACTCCCAGGGCGTCACGATCGAGGCCCAAGGGGAGCGACACAAACTGGCAACATTCTTGCGCGGGTTCGATCAGAGCTTGCCGCCCCTGGCGACCCTCGATTCGCTCGAGACTACTGACGTGCCGGCGATCGAGGAATCTCGATTCACGATCCGGGACAGCGCCACATCGCCACACGCAAGCACTGCGGTGATGGCCGACATCTCCGTCTGTCTGGATTGCCTGGGGGAGATGCAAGACGCGCACAATCGCCGCCATCGCTACCCGTTTATCAACTGCACCAATTGCGGCCCACGGTTCACGATCATCGAAGCCATTCCCTACGACCGTGCCTTGACGACGATGAAGTCGTTCAAAATGTGTGGGCGGTGTCGCAAAGAATACAACGATCCGTCGGACCGACGTTTTCACGCCCAACCCAACGCCTGCCCGGAATGCGGACCGCAGATCTGGTTTGTTGCCTCGGAGGGTTTGACGCCCGATGCCCAAATCCGCGCATCAAAGCGCGACGATCCATCACGCGTGATCGAATCGTTCACGGCATGCATCCTTGACGGAGGCATCGTCGCCGTCAAAGGCGTCGGGGGCTTTCACTTGGCTTGCGATGCGACCAACGTCGATGCGATCAGAAAACTTCGCGTGCGAAAAGGCCGCATCGCTAAACCCTTTGCGATCATGGTTGCCGACACCGAGCACGCCGAGTCGTTCGCGGAAGTCGACAGCAGTGAACGATACTTGTTGGAAAGCAAGGAGCGGCCGATTGTGCTGTTGCAGAAACGAAAGCCCGACGTTAACAACGCCGGATACTCCAACATGCTCGACGCGGTTGCACCAGGAAATCATTGCGTCGGCGTGATGCTGCCCTATTCTCCACTGCATCATCTGTTGATCGAAGCATGTTCCCCTTTGTTGATGACCTCGGGCAACCTCTCGGATGAACCGATCGCTCGAACGAATGAAGAAGCCATCGAGCGTCTCGGCCTGCTGGTCGAAGGGTTCCTCTTTCACGACCGGGACATCCACGTCGTTTGTGACGACTCTGTCACCCGACCACTCGGTGCGTCCCCGCTGCCGATCCGGCGTTCGCGTGGTTTCGCCCCAATACCGATCAAGCTCAGCCAGAACGGTCCGAGCGTGGTGGCGGTCGGCGGGGAAATGAAGTCGACGTTCTGCATCACACAGGGACAGAACGCATACATCAGCCAACACATCGGTGATGTCGGCAATCTGGAGACGCTCGGTGCCCTGCAGCGGAACGTCGATCACTACTTGCAACTGTTCCGCATCGACGTGGATGCCGTCGCCGCCGACTTGCACCCCTCGTATCTCTCTGGACAGTTTGCCGAAGACCTCGCCAAATCGCTGCGGGTGCCGTTGATTCGCGTTCAGCACCACGTTGCCCACGCGGTGTCCTTGATCGCTGAACATCAGCTCGACGCCGATCAATCCATCATCGCCTGCTGTTTGGACGGCACCGGATATGGAACCGACGGCGCGATCTGGGGCGGAGAATTCTTGACCGCCAATTGCAAGGGCTTCGAACGGTTCGCCCACTTGGAATACTTTCCACTGCCTGGCGGCGACACCAGCATCAGGCGGCCGTATCGCACGGCACTGGCCTTATTGAGTGCCCATGGATTGTCGTGGGACCAACGACTGCCCTGCGTTTCATTTTGTCCGGCCGGCGTGCGGCGTCCGTTGGAGCAACAACTCCGTTCGAACCTCAACTGTTTTCCGACCAGCAGCGCCGGGCGACTCTTTGATGCGGTGGCTTCGCTGATCGGCATTCGCCACGAAGTCAGTTTTGAAGCCCAGGCGGCGATCGAGTTGGAAACACTGGCAGCCGAGGTGATCGACCAGGTGGATTCCAATGCGTACCCCTTTCAGATCGCCGAAGCAGCGGACCACACGCCGATACAAATCCGATCTCACGATCTGATCGAATTGATTTGCCGTGACGTCATCGCCGGAGTGGACCGACGCCAGATTGCCGCACAATTCCATCATGCCGTCGCGGGGATGATCACCACGGTGTGCCAGGCGGGACAAAAGCAATCCGGCATCGACGTCGTCGGTTTGACCGGCGGTGTTTTTCAAAACGTCTTGCTCACCACGTTGCTGATCAAGCGGCTGGAAACATCCGGATTCAACGTGCTGGTTCATCGACAGGTTCCGCCCAACGATGGCGGACTTTCGCTCGGCCAAGCGGTCGTCGCCAGGCAGCGTCTGGATTGATAGGCTGAAAGCCAATCCCACATCAACTCGTTCCAGGGCTCTGCCTTGGAACGCACGGCCGGTGTGGCTCCCGCCACACACCGATGGTGGCCGGGAGGCGGGAGCCTCTTGGACGGTGTTTCCCCAGGCGGACCCCTACGCCGTGAACGATTTGTTAGCGGCAGGGCGCGAGCCCTCCGGTGTGTTGGCAAAGATGCGTTAGCCCAATGCCATCTACTTTGACGCTAAGCGGGGTGTTTTTGATAGCGGTAGGGCGCGAGCCCTCCGGTCTTTTACGGTATTTTTGAAGCGCGACCGGACGGCTCGCGCCGTTCCGCTAACACCTTTAGAGCCAAAGGACGTGACATTGGACGCAAGCCCAATGCCAAAACAAACGTTCACGGCGCAGGGCGGAGCCGGGGAACAAGGGAAACGATGAAAAACCGCCGCCACATCGAAAACCCGCTATGCTGGACGAGGCGATGCGGATGAAGGACGAAGCAGAATCAACCGCACGAACTCCCCTCAACGACGGTGTGAATTGATGTGCCTGGCCGTGCCCGGAAAAGTGGAATCGATCTTCGACGAAAACCAGATGCGAATGGGAAAAATTAATTTCGGCGGCGTCGTCAAAGAGGTCTGTTTGGCGTTTCTGCCCGACATCGAAGTGGGGGACTACGCGATCGTCCACGCCGGGTTTGCGATCAGCCAGATCGACGAAGCGTCGGCGGAGGAAACGTTGCGAACGTTTGATGCGTTGGAGCAATTCGAACCATGAAACACTTGACCGAATACCGCGATGGCGAAAAAGCCAAACGCCTTGCCGGCGAAATTGCGCGTCGGGTGACTCGGCCCTGGGCGATCATGGAAGTTTGCGGCGGGCAAACCCATTCGATCATCCGCAACGGAATCGACCAGATCCTGCCGAACCAGGTCGAAATGATTCATGGTCCCGGCTGCCCGGTCTGTGTGACACCGCTGGACGTGATCGACAAAGCCCTGGCGATCGCGTCCCGCCCCGACGTCATCTTTTGTTCCTTCGGTGACATGTTGCGGGTTCCGGGATCGCAGGGAGACTTGTTTCAAGTCAAAGCGGATGGCGGAGACGTGCGTGTCGTCTATTCCCCACTGGATGCCGTCAAGATTGCTCGCGAGAACCCAGATCGTGAAGTGGTGTTTCTGGCGATCGGCTTCGAAACGACGGCTCCCGCCAATGCCATGGCCGTCAAGCTGGCCCACGATCAGCGTGTCGAAAACTTCTCCGCGTTGGTCTCGCACGTGTTGGTGCCACCGGCGATCGAAGCGATCATGAACTCACCGGGAAACCGCGTCAACGCGTTTCTCGCCGCCGGCCACGTTTGCTCGGTGACCGGGTTCGACCACTATCGGCCCCTTTGCGATCGTTACAAGGTTCCGATCGTGATTACCGGTTTCGAACCGCTGGACTTGCTCGAAGGCATCCGCCGCTGTGTCATCCAGTTGGAATCGGGATCCGCTGCGGTCGAAAACGCGTATCCCCGTGTCGTGTCCGAGCAAGGCAACGTGGCGGCACGAGCGATATTGGACGAAGTGTTCGAGACGACCGATCGAAACTGGCGTGGGATTGGATTGATCCCGCAGAGCGGTTGGCGTCTGCGTGACGCGTATCGACAACTTGATGCGGAATCCAAGTTCGACGTTTCGACCATCCGCACGCAAGAGTCGTCGCTGTGCCGTGCCGGCGACGTGCTCAAGGGGGCGATCAAACCGAATCAGTGTGCCGCCTTTGGAACCCAATGCACCCCACGAAGCCCGCTCGGCGCGACAATGGTTTCCGCCGAAGGCGCCTGCGCGGCCTACTACAACTACGGCCGTTTGGTGCCGTTGGAAGCGCCCAACAAGAATGTGGCAAAGCAAGCTTGATGGAGGACGGCACACCCGAGAAACGAAGGCATGACAGTACCGCGAATCCGATCGAGTTCGGCGGGGCGGTTTGTCCGGTGCCGCTGCAAGACTACCCAAAGATCGTGCTCGGCCATGGCGGGGGAGGAAAACTGTCGAGCGAATTGGTCGAGCATGTTTTTCTGCCGGCGTTTCAAAATGATCATCTGAATCGGCTGGGTGATTCCGCCGTTTTCCAGGCCACCCATCTCCAGGCGATCGGCCAACGTTTGGCGATGTCGACGGATTCTTATGTCGTTCGGCCGCTGTTTTTTCCGGGCGGATCGATCGGCGATCTGGCGATCAACGGGACCGTCAACGACCTGGCAATGAGCGGCGCCAAACCGCTGTACTTGAGTGCGGCGTACATCATCGAAGAAGGCTTTCCGATCGCCGAGCTCAAACGCATCGCCGACGCGATGGGCGCGGCCGCCCGCAACGCGGGGGTGACCGTCATCACCGGTGATACCAAAGTCGTCGAGCAGGGGCACGGTGACGGATGTTACATCAACACCGCCGGAGTCGGGGTGGTGCCCGACGGAATCGACATCGCCCCCAACAACGCACGTCCCGGCGATGCCGTGATCGTCAGTGGCACGCTCGGCGACCACGGCATGGCGATCATGAGTGTCCGCGAGGGGCTGGAGTTCGAAGCGGAGATTCAAAGCGATTCGGCTCCCCTGGCTGACATGGTTGCGGCGATCCTCCGGGTTTGCCCCGACGCCCACGTGCTGCGCGACCCGACCCGCGGCGGGCTTGCCGCATCCCTGAACGAAATCGCGGCATCGAGCGAGTGCGGGATCGTGATCGAAGAAACCAGAGTGCCGATCCATCCGATCGTCCAATCGGCCTGCGAAATTTTGGGTTTCGACCCGATGTTGGTGGCCAACGAAGGCAAGCTGGTCTGCATGGTGCCGGCGGAAGATGCCGACGCAGTCTTAACCGTGATACGAGCCGACCGCCATGGATCAGCCGCCGCCATCATCGGCCACGTCGTGGCCGAACACCCCGGCGTCGTCGTCGCCAAAACCGCGATCGGAGCCTCCCGAGTGGTCATCACCGCGATCGGCGAACAGTTGCCGCGGATCTGTTGATGATAGATCCGCCCTGGCATCCGTTTTCCTGGGATCGCTTGACACCCTGTTGCCTCGCCGTCCCTAGGTGACTACTTCCGATCACAGCATTTTCATCTGCGGACCGACGCTGCCAGAGTGTCCACCAATCAAGGTTGCAGTCGCGTGGCTGGACGTTCCCTTCACTCCAGCCAAAGACCCGCAGAAACTGCGGCGAATCCTTCGATTCAACTCGGCGGAGGTCGATGCGTCCCTCCGCGCGCCAGCCATCCAATGGCTGGCATGGCCAAGGACAACCTGCACTCCATTGGGGGTGTTGCCGACCGTTACGATCGACAACTGAAAAGGCGTGACTTTGGATCGGATGACTGTGCAAATGTGCGCGTTGAACAGGTGAACCGCACACATCAGGCAATCAGGTTGTGTTATTTCAGGAGCCAAATTGCCCATCCAGGCCCCGAAGAGGTTGTTTCGATCCGGTGGAATGCATTTTGCACGTCGAATGGATTGTTGGGATGGTATTGGGTCCAACCGCAGAATTTCTTCCTGAGGTGTAGCGTGCGCACGAGGTGTGGGTGCATCGGACCATGGAGGACGCTGCAATTGCGGTGTCGGCAGCACGATGCGCTCTTTTACTTTTGTCGTCGCGATCGGCACCTTTGCCCACCTGGATGAGCGCTCTCTCGCTCCCTTTCCCCCTGCGATTTCCCCTACGCGACCAGGCGATAGGGACGTTCGCAAATTCTTTTTGGCAGACTCCCAACGAATGCCAGTTTTGACAGACCTTTGGCGAGGAACACTCTGATGTCCACAGCAAGCGCAACGCGAAGCCACCGACTCAGCGACAAGACCAAGAAGCGAAGGCAGCATTACTATCGCGAGACCCGTCGCCGTCATTTGCTCGCGGCGCTGGAGTGCCTTGAGCAGCGATTGGTGCTCAGTGGAGACGATCCGTGGGATGTCTGCGATCAGGAGTCGATCGGACCGGATCCGAGCACGTTATCGGAGTACCGAAGCGTCATCGACTCGATCGTCCCCGAGATGCAATTGGTCGACACCGATCTCTCCAACATCCAAGGCCAAGTCGTCTATCTCGACTTCGACGGTGCCGAGGGAGTGACCTACAACGGCCCGATCACTGTGACCGATATCAACGTACCCGCATTCGACGCCAGTCACGTGGGTCTGGGCGGCCAGGAGCAACAGATCATCAACTCAATTGTTGCATCGCTCAACGCACGATTCGAGCCCCTCGCAGTTACCTTCACTCAGCAAAGGCCACCAGATGAACCGTACTCCACAATCTACATTGGCGGCGATGATTCCGCTTTCCGCAAGTTCGGCTCTTTCCTCGGGCTTGCGGAGCAAGTCGATGTTGGCAATCACAATCGAGCCGATGATGGATTTGTCTTTGCTCTGAATCTCACGGGTCGCAGTGACCACTTTAGTGAAGTATCTGAACGAATAAGAGATGTAGTTGGGCATGAGACGCTCCACCTTTTCGGTATCGACCATGAAGTGTCGCCGCAATCCGCCAACGGAATTCTCTCAGAGGTTGGCTTTGCAAACGATCATCCTCTCGCTCACGTATTTGCAGCGGTTGGTGCGCCCGTCCATGAGGACATCGCCGCTGCCGCCTTCGAAGAGATAAACCCGGAGGTGCTAATTAAGATCCAAGATGCCAACGTCGATATCGATATACAACATGTGTTTGACGCCAGTTTCCACTTTGATGATTCAAACTTTGTCGGGGGTCTTGGAGTCATCAACGCTCTTTATGACGTAGCCGTCGCCTATGCGAACCCAGACGGATTTGACAGCGAGGCAAGCCTAAATTTGGCTGAGTCATTCGGAGGATTATTGCACGTAGTTCAAGATTTCTACTCGCACAGCAACTGGAGCAATCATGGTCTCGATTCACTCGCGGAGACTGGTCTCGGCTTGTGGGATCTACCAATCTATGAGGTATCAGAAACCGCCAAAGCCGTGTTCATTGAGGGCGCAATAACCTCGACGCCCGCGCAGAGAGGCTGGGAGTTTAGCGTAGAGGAAAATGACCTCAGCCGAGTATATGTGCGGATTTTGGACACGGGGACGACGATCCCCGCAATTATCACCGGCCTATTTGGGGGTGTCGAGGACTATGCTAACAATCGCGCGCCCATCGCAACGATCGCACAGGAAGCAGGCGTCGATTTGAACGCTCTTAGCTTGGCGTTGAACCATGATGGCACTGACAAGGACCTCGCGGACGGTCTTAATCACGATCATGAAGGTGATCACAACACAGAAGCGAGACCGTTGTTCGCAGAGGCCTATTCTCTTGCGGTAGAGCAGTCACGTCACGAACTGCGACGATTGCTAAGTCTCGTAGAAGGAGCGTATGACACGGCCAGCCATTTGGTTTCTGCTTGGCAGCTCGACGTTCTCGACCCCCAAATCAGATGGGTCCGCGCACAGCCAAAAGTCTGGAGTGCATCGCAGCCTGGAATGCTGCCGACAACGAAGGTCACAGCATCGATAAAAGATGGACTGATCAGTAGCGGTGTCGACGTTTTTCGATTCGATTACCAGCAGCGCGATATTGTTGGAGAATGGTCGCCCTGGATTCTCTGGGATAGAAGCCCTGACGTCCAGCGAGAGCGCGATGGAAGCACGACTGTCTCGACTGATTTCGTCGGATTCCTCGGTAATGACTTCAACGTCCGCCTCACTGCGGAAGACGGCGCCGGCAATGAGGCAACGCGTGCTTTCCACGTTGAGTTTGTCGATATCGAGCTCGAAAACGGCACGCACAGTGTTCCCGCTGATTCCCGTGTGACGGCGAACCCGGAGATTGTGTTGCACACTACGATTTCCAATGACTTCTCCTCTTCGATTGCCGGAGACTTTTTCTTGCAATCGCGACAGCGTCCGAAGGACGGGGCATGGTCGTCTTGGGTGGACGTTCCACAATCGACTGATGTCGTGACGGATCCGCACAACATCCCCAATCCAAACAACGTTCCGGAATTGTTGCCATTCAGTTGGTCCGCGCTGAAGACGACATTCACGGGTAATCCCAACGTTGAGTATGGCTTTCGGTGGCGCGGTATCGACACGACCAATGCGCCGTGGCTAAGCGACGAAACCTACGTCAGTGTGACGGGTTCGACCAGCAACAAAGGCCGCAACCTGGTCCTGCTCGATTTCACACCAGATGACAATATCAATGACGAAATCGTGCCGGATCCGTTTCGATCGATGTTCGCTCCTGTGCTCGAATCCGGGTTCTCGGCATCAACCCATCCGTGGCTGAACACGGACGGTAACCACACGCTGGATCCGCAAGATGCCGATGCTCTGATCGAAAAGATTACGGAGGACGTCCGTCGCCGGCTAAAACCGTTTGTAGAATTAACCGATTTGGAAGTTCGCGTACAACGCCTCGCCGACGCCGATCCGCAGAACGGTGGGCAGGTCTTGCTGAATGGAGAAGAACAAGAAGATGGGGAAGGCTTTAAAGGTGGTGTGAATCGCGAAGACCTTAACGTTTTTGTAATCTATCTGGGTGGAGACCTCAACAAGGTCGACGAAGTTGCCAACATCGCTGACCCGGATACGCTCAATGCATTTGGCGTATCACGCTATCTTGCGGCCAGCGAAGAAAACGCCGAATCATATGCCTACGTTTTCACCGACCGCATCGCCCAAGCACTTAAGCCGGCCGTGCGGAGCGTCTATGGCAAGTCACAAAACGACGGTCAGCTTGCGACGGCAAAGTTAGAAAAGAATCCACCGAATCCCGATGTGCGAACAGTCACTTTGGCGGCGGGTAACGCCGCGTTGCCAAGCATCCCATCCGGCGCGCCGCTGAAGTTGCAGGTGCGCTATTTCGACGAAGCTTCTCAAACCTATCTTGTAGAGGATTTGTTCAACACTCGGGTGGTTGACGGCACGACGCTTGAATTCCCCATCCCCTCGCCGGAATTCGAACCGGTCAAGGCAGCGCGGTTCACTCGGTTGGTCAACGATTGGGAGAATCATGATCGAAAGATTCTGCTTCTTGAACTCGTCCAGCCAACCCAGCAGGACTTCGTCAAGCAGGTGGGGCACGTAGTCCAGCATGAGCTCGGGCATCTGCTGGGACTTGGCCATGTTCAAAACAAGGTCGTCGATGGGCAGGGCAATGTCAAGGAATCGGAAAACAACCCGCCGGGCGACTTGAACGTGATGAACTACAGTTCTCCCTATCAGGTCAGTCGATATTGGAACAAGACGACGCCACACGTGACGCAAGCGGTCTCATTCCCGTTTGGAGCTCCTTTTCCGAAGGACGGCGTGAACCACTACCAGGAGGTGCTGGCATCCTTTCAATTCGACCCTTCGGCTCAGCAGTTCCAGCAGTTGGCCCGCGACCAGGTCTACAATGACCTGACCGTCAAGCAGCAAATCGAGTCCACTACGATTGGAGCCACCGATTACGGCGCGCCTGTTGATTTTCTCGAGCAGAATGCGCCAGCCCGTCCGACACCCCCGATATCTACCAGCGGGACGAAAGGAACGACCACGCCCGCGGATGTGTCCAGGGACTTCAGCACTGGTTTCGACGGCTTTCGCCTCAACCTGCTCGACGATATCTCCGGTGTGGTTGATTTGCCGCAAGGGGCGTTGCCGCTGGTCCCGACCGAACTTTCAAGCCTTTTGGACTTCGGGGAGACCTTTGAAGATCTGATCAGCCAAGTTGACATCTCTGCGGCAACCAGCATGGTCGAACTTCAGTCGGCGCTTGAGACCATTGGGTTTTCGATTGACCACATTCTCACCGACCTACAGTTCGGCACGCTGGAGCCGAATGAAGCGGCTGACTTCATTCGTGCCACCCGTACCTATCGCATCGCCGATCTCGCGCAAAGCACGACGCTGACGCCCGACGCTCTTTCGGCGATCGGCGATCTCAACGGGCTTGACTTCAGCGGCACGTTGGATGTCGAAAGCGATATCCTGTTCTCGGTCACGGTTGGCGTCGATACCGGTGGATTCTATCTGCTGCCCGGCGAATTGATGCGGACCAATATCGTCGCCCGAGGAGATGCCAATGCGAGTGTCGCGGGTGCCGCCACGGTCAGTGGGCAGGTGCATCTGTCGCTTGTCCCGTTTCTGAATCTGATGACCAGCAATCGTGATGGTCGAATCCGATTGAGTGAGGTCTCCAGTGCGGAGTCATTCGCAAGTCACACGGAATTAAACATCGTGGGGTCGGCCGGTGTCGGCTTGGACTTTCAATTGGATGTCCTACCAACCAACGATCCTATTGAGTTCGGCGGTCAATGGTTCTGGGACATCGACGAGAATGGTTTTGCCTTAGACGCAGAGTATTCAGGGTTCCACAGTGAGGAATTATTGGACGCCTTTACGGAGCTGATCGGAGCTGGAGTTAACGAAGTCGGCAAGTCCGCCTCGAAGATTGCTAGCCTAACCAAGTCGCTCCCGTTGGTTGGCGAAGAGATCTCGGCCGCTCTGGAGGGAACGATTGGCGAAACGCTCTCATTCGACAACAGCTTTGCATTTGCGCGAGACTATCTAGAGGAACGCGGGTTCGAAGTTCTTTCGATGATCGAGCCAGAGAATCTCGTCGAGTTTGCGACCGGTGGTGCTTCGCCCGGTGAAGTGTTTCGACTGCGCTACGTAAATCATGTCAATGCCGCGATTTCCGAGTCGACCAATGGCAGCGCGGATTTCGGAATCGATTTCAACCTTCAAGGGCAAATCGAAGGTACTGCTGAGCTCGGAGTCGACCTTACATTTGGACTTGATGCCACTGACGGTGTTTTCGTTGAAGAAGGCTCGGGAATCGATACTGACATGCTGATCAATGGCCAATTGGACGGTAGCGCCGAAATTTTCAAATTGGCGAATGCAACCGCTTCTGCAACAGGTACGTTTGACGCCGATGCTACATTTACGATCGATGATGGAGACAGCGATCAAACCGAACGATTGTATATCTTCGATGGTGATTTGAACGCGGTCTTTGAGAATTCGGATGCGTTTTCTCTCGGCGGCAAAGTCCGACTCGACGACCTGACGATCACGGCCAGTATCCCCGGTTTGTCGGACGTCTTGCCGGACGTCAGCTTTTCTGGGTCGGCTTACTACGACCTGGATACCGGCGAATCAGAGATCATCATCGATGACGATGCGATGATCGATGCCTTGGCGGGATTGGTGATCGGGGGTGTCAACGCGTTGGGCAATCAGGCAGGGTCGCTCGCCGATGTCACACGGAAAATACCAGTCATTGGCAAAAGCGTCGCTGATGGGCTGACCACCGCCATCGCCGATCCGCTGCAAAACATCCAGCTTCCTTCGGTCGGTGACCGGAGGTGTGTCCCCCAATCCACGGAGGGTTTGTGTGTCGTTGATGTCATCACCTGGGAAGAATTCATCGCCGAGGATATTTCCCAGGAAGACCTGCTGGTCCTGAGATATCTGGGACCGTCCGGCGCAGCGCATCGGTTCATGATCGACGCGAAAGACTCGTTCGAGGCCGGACCGGCGCGATTGGAATTGGACGGACGCCTGAGCGTTGAGCCTCAACTGGACTTTGACGTGACTTTTGGCGTTAACCTGAACCGCGGCCCCTTCATCCAAGAAGGGGCAACATTCAACGTGGGCTTGCCGGTCGACGGCCATCTTACCGGAAAAGCCTATCTGGGAAGTTTGGGACAAATCGGTGCGAGCGCGAGTGCCGATTTCAACGCCGGTGCGAGTCTGACGTTCAGCGATTTCGATTCCCAACCCAGGGAGCATTTCTATCTGTTCGGATCCGATCCAGACACGACTTTGGACGTCTCCGATTTTCTCGATCACCCCGAAGCGTTAACGTACTCCGGCGACGCGTCCTTGACGACGACGTTGACGGCGACGAACCCGATCGGCCAGATTCCATTCGTCGGTGAGTTTCTTCCCAGCGAATTCAGTTGGGGCGTTGATGTCTACTATGACCTCTTGGACGTCCGAAACAACTCATTCACGATTCGAGAAGACCAAGCGTTTAACGACTTGTTGAATCTATTTCGGGGCACCGAACAGAGTGTCATCGAGAAGTTCTTTGGCTTGGTCGACAAGTACAATCCGCTACCGCAACCGCTGCGGACACTGCTGACGGTTCAATTGCCTATCATCGACACCTCCGCCCTGGACTTGCTCGGCGCGCCCGAGGGGATCGATGTGCTGTTGAACCCGAAAACTTACGCGCAGGGTCGGACCGCGGAACAGATTAGCGATCCCGGCGGGGATGAGAGTCTCATTGACTTTCGGCTGGACGTGTTCGAAACCGAAAACATCATCGCGTTGCTGTCAGGCGAAACGGCAAATCTGGTGAGTGTCGAAATCGCGCAGCAATTTGGCGCTCCCGAAGCTGCGATTCCCGTGGTCCCACAGACTCCGATCTGGACCTTCTTCGGGTTGGTGACCGTGTCGGGCGGAATCGACGTCACACCAAGGTTCTTTTTCAACACGCACGTCCAATTGGGTTTGGATACGAACGGATTCTATGTCGGGGTTTTGCCGGGCAATGCGTTTGAGCTGACTGGCGGGATCGATGTCAGCATCTACGCGAAGGGGGATCTTCTGGGCCTTGATTTTGCCGAATTGCGAGGCACCCCCGGACTGTCGTTGACCGGCGGCATCCAAATCGTCGAAACAGCCGCACCGATCGACAACAAGCTCCGTGTGAATGAAGTCGCGAACCTCAATAATTTCAGAATCAACGTCGGCGCGGACATCAGTCTCGAACTGAGCGCAAAGATCGGTTTTCCGGACTTGGGAAGTTTGTTTGTCAAGGAGCTAAGTAGTGGGCGAAAAGAGTTTCCGATCTTCCAGCAAGACGTTGGATCGGTTGCGGATGTGACGCAGAAGCTGGATTCGTTCAAGCAAAAGATGCAGCGTGAAGCAAAACGGCTTACAGATGCTGCCATCGGAGTGGTCGTCTGCTCGCCAGGCGGTCCGGTCGTTCAGGTCGTCTGTGGAGCAGTTGGTTACTTTCTCCCCGAGGTCGAGCAAGGATTGAAGGATGCCGCCAAGTGGGTTGGCGATCAGGCACAAGCGGTCGGTGAAACCGCGGAGCGAGTTTTCAATGATGCCGGACGTGAACTCGGAAACGCGGCACAGGCCGCCCAAGACGCCGGCGCGCGATTTGATCGAGAAGTCTTGCAACCGATCAGTCAGGGGATCAATCGCATTGGCAACGCGATTGCGGATGAACTGGGATGGGGCGGATGGACGAACGAAACCATTCCAACACGACGCACGCTAGGGGCCTATCAAGAGGGCTCGGTGCTGATTGTCAATTGGGACGTTGGAGCATCCCAGCATTACCTCAAAGGATTGTCCGCGGCCGACATTACCGTCGACATCATCGCCGGGCAAATCATCGTTGACGGCCCCGACTTCTTGGTCGACGAGCTGGTTGCCACGAAAAAGATCTGGACGTCTCGGGGCCGCAAGACCAAAGAACGCTGGCGATATGTAACGCACACGAACCAGATTCAATGGGGTCTCGCGGGAATCACCACCGTCAAGGTAATTGGCACGGAAGAGGATGACAAAATCCTCGTCCGCGAATCTGTGCCACTACGTGCTAACTTGCTCGGCAACGGCGGCAACGATCTGATCGTTGGAGGTGGCGGCGACGATGAACTCGACGGTGGGATCGGCGATGATACGCTGATCGGAAACGCGGGCGCCGACCTTCTTCAGGGCGATGATAACGATGATCATCTCGTTGGTGGTGATGGCAACGATACGCTGGAAGGCGGATTCGGTGGTGATACGCTCGACGGGGGTAACGACGCCGATCAACTGCGTGGCGGCAATGACAATGACACCCTATTTGGCCGCTCCGGCAACGACATGCTCGACGGCGGGCTTGGCGATGACACGCTCCGAGGCGGTGCGGACGACGACACGCTTTCTGGCGGCGATCATGCGGACACCTTGTTCGGTGATAGCGGAAACGATTTATTGAAGGGCGACGACGGCGGTGACACGCTGGTCGGCGGACTGGACAATGACACGCTTTATGGTGGATTCCAGGACGACTCGCTGATCGGAGACTTGGAAAATGGAAGTGGTGATGGGCGAGACATTCTCCATGGTGATCGCGGCAACGATTCGCTCGCCGGCGGTGGCGGCAACGATGAACTTTATGGCGGAGTCGGCAGCGACATTCTTTACGGCCAGGCGGGGGCAGACCTCGTCGTGGGCGCATCCTTCGGCAGCGAAGTCGGTGATCTCCGGGATAGCGTTTTTGGTGGGGCTGGCCAGGACACCCTTCTGGGAGGCCTCGGCGATGACGTCCTTGGTGGTGGAGACGACAACGATTCGATCGAAGGCGGATTGGGGCGTGATGAAATTGAGGGCGGCTTCGGCAATGATACATTACGCGGCGGCGAAGACGATGACACACTGGTCGGCTTTGCGGGCGCCGACACGATCTTCGGTGGCGCCGGTGCCGATACGATCTACGCCAGTGACGAAGCAAGCACGGGCAAGGGTTCCGAGATCGAGGGTGAGGGAGGAGACGACACGATCTTTGGAAGCGCTGGCAGAGATCGCATCATTGGAGGAATCGACAACGACACCCTCTACGGGTATCTAGGCAAAGACACGATCGAAGGCAGCAGCGGAGTCGACACGATCTTTGGGGGAAGCGGCGACGACAGCCTCCTGGGGGGATCCGGCGGCGACATTCTCGTTGGGGGTGAAGGATACGACGTCGTGCGTGGGGGGAGCGGTCGGGACTTGATCGTCGGTGACCTGGTCGATGTCAGCACACTCGCGTTTCCCCCGTTGTCGAATCCAGCGGCCGGTGAATTCAACGCTCCGCTGGCCCCGACCACGATCAGTGATTTCGCACTCGGCGACAACGCATCCGATAGCTCAAACGCTAGTGATTCAATCGTTGACCGCGAAAACCTCTATCACAATCAGTTGATGCGTCATGACGTCAATGATAGCGCGACGGTAACGCCGCTCGATGCCCTGCTCGTCATCAATTCCCTCGGTCGCAGCGAAAGCAGTCAAATCATGTTGAACGTGCTTCCGCCGCCATCTGACTTGCCGCCGTTCCCAGACGTCTCCAACGACGGAATGGTCAGCACGTTGGACGCCCTGCAAGTAATCAACATTCTGGGATACGAGGCAAGCTCGAGCGCTAATTCGGCGGATTTGAATCTGCCCATCGTAACGCTAATCGCGTCTTCCAACTCTGGCACGGACTTCCTCTATGGAGATGATAATGCCGATTGGATCTATGGCGGTCAAAAGGGAGACTTTATCTATGGCGGGGCAAGCCGTGACTACATCGAAGGCAACGAAGGAAATGACTCGCTCTACGGCGGCGTCGAAAAAGACATCATCCACGGGGGCGAGGACGATGATCGGCTTTACGGCGAAGAAGGAGATGACGAACTGCACGGCGATGACTCGGCCGGTGCTGCGGGACAGGATCATTTAGAAGGTGGGTTCGGCAAAGATGTTCTTCATGGCTGGGGCGGCGATGACACACTCTTGGGTGGCGGTGATGATGATGAGTTATATGGAGACTCGGGAGAAGACCAACTGGAGGGCCAGGAAGGCGCCGATGAGTTGTATGGAGGCGACGATGTCGATCGATTGCTGGGAGGTGCCGGCGACGACACGATCTACGGAGAGAGAGGCGACGACGTCATCCACGGAAACGCCGGGGAAGACCGGATTTTTGGTGGCTTGGATGGTGATGTCATTTACGCCGGTTCAGGCATGGATATCATCGACGGCGATCGCGGAGCCGATCTCAACGACTACGCCGGTGCAGATGCCGCGGCGACACTGATCACTCCGGGCGTGGATACGATTTATGGTGACTCCGGTGACGATCAAATTCGCGGCAATGAAGGAGACGACTGGCTCTACGGCAGCAGTTTCCAAGCCGGCGTAACGGGTTCTGACAAAGACACGATTTTCGGCAATGAAGGGCATGACCATCTCTTCGGCGGATTCCAGATCGACATGCTCTATGGGGGCGAAGGCGACGATACGATTCGAGGTGGCGACGACGACGACATCCTTTACGGCGAAGCTGGAGACGACACGCTGTTCGGCGATGGCGGCGCGGACGTCGCCTACGGCGGCCTGGACAATGACACGCTGTACGGCGGCGACCCGACTGATGGTGTGGGTGGCCCGACAGACGATGTGTTGATCGGCGAAGAGGGCAACGATTCGCTTTATGGAGACAAGGGTCGGGATATTCTTTTCGGCGGAACGTGGACTCCGGCGCTGGATCGTCAGCAATTCTTCGTCGCTAATCTGGTCGAACACCACGAGTACGACCCTCGGGACGCAATCTCCTACCAATTGATTCCCAGTGCCGTCGATGGTCTTTCAGTGAAAGGTGTCGTCTTCACTGGCTACAGCGATGACGACACGCTTCAGGGCGGCGCGCACACCGACTGGCTTTTCGGAGGCGCCGGTGTTGATAACTTGGACGGCAACGACGGCGCAGACTACGTCGACGGCGGTCGCGACGGGGACATGGTTCATGGCGGACCCGGACATGATGTCGTGCGTGGTGGTGACGGCGCCGATACCCTGCACGGCAACGACGGCATCGACCAGTTGTACGGCGATGACGGCGGCGACTATCTGTTCGGGGATGCGAGAGAAGATGATGCGGACAGCAGTGGGTTGACGGGGCAGAGGATTCAGCGGCTGTTGGGAGGCGATGATGGTGACAATCTTCACGCCTACGCCCCCGCCGTGGGCGACTCGAGTAACGAAGAGAGACTTTACGGCGAAGCGGGCGAAGACCGGCTGTATGGCAACCGCGGAAACGATTTCCTCTACGGCGGTGACGGTCGCGATCATCTGTTTGGCGATTACTTGCAGGGGCCGAATTACGTTTTGAGTCAGACTGCGAGCATCTTCGGCGGAGCGGATTATTTGTATGGCGAGCGGGGGGATGACAGTCTGTTTGGCGGCGGCGGTGACGATCTGCTCGACGGCGGTGGTGACTCGGATCGGTTGGAAGGCGAGAATGGAACCGACACGCTTTACGGTGGTTCGGCGATCGATACCCTGGTCGTTGATGTGAGCCCCAGCTATGACGATGTGACCACGCCCGACCAGATCAACGGGCACTATCCGAGTCACGCTACGGAAGTACCGGTAGACGACAACGCCACCGACATTCTGTTGATCAATGGGGACCAGGCTGGCACACTGAACGATCAGATCCTAGTCGGTCAAAATTCCGACGGCGAACTTGAGGTCCACTACACCGATCGATCGGAACCGGTTCTCGTCACTTGGCGAGACGACCATGGTGTCCCCGTGGTTGAGCAGTTCCAGGTCGCTGGTCTGTCGGGACATGATTACATCGAGTTTGTGTCCGGACCCAATGCACTAAATCTCGGCGATCTTGAAGAACGGAGCAACGACTGGATCGGTGTGATCGATGGCGGAGACGGTGACGACACGCTGATGGGGAGTCCGGGACGTGACCGAATTGACGGCGGTTTTGGAAGCGACGTGCTCTACGGCCTCAGCGGCGACGACCGTCTCTGGGGCAATGCTCCCAACGAGGGCAACGACGGCGATTTTGACCGGCTGTACGCGGGGGCCGGTTTTGATGACCTGATCGGCGGACAGGGGAGGAATAAAATGTTCGCCTGGTCGGTCAACCCGGGCGGAGAATTCGATCCGATTGTCAAGCAATTCGGATTTGTGAACGGCCAACGTGCCATCCCGGATTCCCTTGGCCAGTCGCTGCTCACTGGCACAATGACCTTGCCGACGGAAGGCGTGCTTGAGACCGACAGTCGATTCGCCATCGCACTGGCCGGATCGTCATCTGCGGAACTCGGCTTTGCCGACGGGCAATTTGCGGAGGCGGGCACGAACGGCCGGGCCTTCGTGTCGGCCCAATACGATGCGCCCGCAGATGGAAAACTCACGCGTGACATCACCTTCGCCGTCGCTCTCAACGCCGCAGTGCCGGTCAGCGTCCGGCTGTCGTCGGATGAAACGCAAGACAATACCGGTTTGGAAGATCTTGCTGCTGATGTCCATGCCGCGCTCGTGGTCGCGGGCATCAGCAACCAAGTGGTTGCCGGCGTCAATGGAAATCGCTTGACGCTGGCTACTAACACGGGCAGTGAGGCATCGCTGCAAGTGCGCACTGACCCTGTCGTCACGCAGCTGCACTTCGACTACATCGACGATGCTCAGCCGAATGCGTCCGGACAAGCCACGCTTACCGCTGCCGGCGTGCTGCCAGCTGACGGTGTATTGCATGCAGACGTCGCCTTTTCCTTGGTGATCGGGAACGCTTCTCCTGTACTCATCCACGTTGACGCAGATGACACCAGTGACAACGCCGACTTGGATAACTCCGCCGCCAGTCGAGAGAACTTGCGAAGCGACATTGCGCAAGTTCTCGATACCGCGGACTTGACCGAGCCGATCTCGGTTGAGCTGGACGAATCGGGAAGGCTTCTCCTGGCAGTATCCGCCGACAAGGCCTTGCAAGTCACTCGGGCCTACGCCGACGTGCATGTTCCAAGGAAGGCGGGCAACAAAGACCAGCCGGCTCCAGCGGATGTGTTGGCTGCTGACGTGATGGACGCGATCCAAGATTCGGCGGTTGCCGGGCTTGTCACCGCTGCGAAAGACAACAGCGACCAACTCACGTTGACGACCCCCGCTGGCAGCAATTTGTCAATGGAAGTCATCAGCCAATTTGGAGTCTTTGTCGACGGCAGCGGAGTCTTGCGCTATAGCGATGGTGGTGACTTGTTCGAGCATGAAGACACCGGACTGAACCGCATGCTGGGTGGTTCGCAAGACGATGAGCTCTTTGGCGGAACAGGGCTTGATTTTCTGTATGGCCGCGAAGGAGATGACTCGCTCTACACGCGTCACGGTGAACGATTTGGCACCAACACAACGGCAATGAGCAGTGATGAAGAGAACGAATGGAAAGAGTACGCCAAATCGACTGACCGAATTTGGTATGTCAGTGGCTCCAACATCGACGATGTGATCACGGTTGATTACATCACAGAGCCCGGCCTTCTCTCTGAGCATCATCTTGTAACCCGGCTGACCAACAACAACGGCAATTACTCATTCGCCGCGCAGCTTCAACTCTCCTTTGACGCCGTTGATCAAGACGGCAATCTGATTTGGAAACGCGATGACGTTGTGGTCGATCCCGAGACGTTCCAGACGGTCAATACCGAACTGCCCGGACCGTTATTGCCCGAAGAAAGCGATTTCCTGGCGATCATCGTTGATTCGCTGGCCGGTGATGATCAGATCACGATCGGGCCGACGGTTCAGAAGACGGTTTGGGTGGATGCCGGCCCCGGCGATGACCATGTCGAAATCGTCGAGGGCAATGCGATCCTGGCCGACAAGACGGAGCCCGACAACAACACCACGCCAACGGACCGATTCACCCTTCCTGAATTCAGCGGAAACGTCACCTTCACCGGTCTGACGATCCACAGCCCGACAGATGAAGACTGGTACACGATCGATTTCCCGCAGACGCCACAAGTCGGCGATCTTCTGTCCGTGACAAGTCTTTCGGCTGCAGATGGGATGTTGCTGGAACTCTATGAACCAGATGCTCTTGAGACGCCGAGAATACAGTCGGATCCGGCGGGACGGATTCAACTCGACGACTCGTTGGATCAAACGGAGTACGTGCTGCACGTCAAATCAGATCATGTTCCCACGATCTACGAGTTGTCGTATTTCAGTCCGTCGATGACAGATCAGTCAACCATCGATCTCTCGGCGCAAACCGATGTGATCCGTCGCGACGTGCTGCTCGGCGGCTCCGGCAACGATGTGCTCGATGGCGGCGGTGGTGAAGAGTGGATTTTCGGAGGCAGCGGTAACGATGTGCTCACCGGCGGTTTCGACCTCCAAGCCAGCGACCTGCTGTTCGGAGAGGCGGGCGACGATATTTTCCAACTGACGCCGGATGGCCTGCCGTTGATTAAAGGCACCAGCAAAACGTACATCCCCACGCTCACCGATGTTTTCCATGGAGATGAGGGCAACGACCAGGTGTTATTCATGGGAGGAGACTTGGATCGGTACGGCCAACCGGTCTCGGACCACGTCGCGATCACGTACGCGGCCGACCAAGGCCGCTACGAAGTCGGGGCCAAGGTTTGGGATGTCGCCAATCAGCGATTCGTTGTCGACGAGGTTACCGGTCCCGAAATCAGATACCAGTACTATCAACTCCACTCCGTGGAGGAAACCGTCTTCGACGTTCGGGCTGGGAATGATGAAGTCCGGGCGGACTCTGGAGTTCATTTCGGTTACGGCGGTGAGACTTGGGGCATCACGCACGGCATGTTGCGAGAAGGCGCAATATCTTCGATCGAGATTCGTGGTGGTGAGGGCATCGATCGACTGTTCGGCAGCGCCGGAGATGACATCATCGATGGTGGTCCCGGCGTTGATGTCATCCAGGGCGGTGGGGGGAACGACACGATTCACGGCGGAACGGGCGACGACTACCTCAGCGGCGACGATACCGAAATCATCGACGACTACGAGGTTGTCACACGAGGTGGCACGACTGAAAGCAATGACAGCCCCAACTTCGCGTCGATGCTCACATGGGATGCATTAGCCGCCGGAGTGACAGCGTCGCATCGCGTTACAGACCCGGGAGACTGGTATCTGATCCCGACGCCAAGCATTAATGGACCCTTCGCCGGTTCGCGCTTAGCCCATCTGACACCAGACATGGTCACCGTGAAGGACGCGAATGGCTCGGACATGGATTTTCTATTCCTCCCTGCCGCGGTCGATGGGGATTTCATCACTCCCATCGAGAATCCAACGGGCGCAACGTCCCATTTTGTGCTATTCGTGCCCAATCCCAATAGGTTTAAGATTATCGGCAACGAACCTACGGACGCAAATTGCGACGAGAATGTTAACGATTGTTCGCCCGACTACCAGTTCTCGGAAAACGCAAGTTTCACACTCAGCGTTGATGGACAAACACCACGCGAGATCACAATCTATGGATTCATCACGGCTGGCAATAACGGCATCGATGACCTAATTGAAGACATCAATCGCTCCATTTATTGGGCCAACGATGAGCAGCTGATCGGCGTGGTTGCCGAAGCGGATCAGGGTCGCGTTGCGCTTCGCAGAACGGATTACCCTTACTCGACAGACGGTTCGATCGCAGTGGTTTCAGCGGATTCGACGGTGCAAGACGAACTGGGGTTGTGGCCAGGGCTCAGTTCGGACCGGCCAACGATTCCCGAGCCCTATTCGATCAGTTTGGAGTCCCCCACGAACTCGCAGACGGCGGACGTGTCAGTCGATACGGCCCGATTTGAGATAGGTTCGGGGGAGCTTGGATATCAACCCACCGTCATTCCGTTAGGCGATATCGACGGTGATGGTACCAGCGACTTCATTGCCGCTGTTCAAGACAACCCAGGGATCCCTTCGGACGTCTTGCCGCCGGGGCATCCAGCCGGAAACATTGGTCCAAGCTATGCTCGTATCTTCTTTGGCACAGACTCGGGAATGGACCAGTCCTTCGGCCCTGATTCCGTGACGTTGCAGTTGCCTGCCCCGATCTTGGAGAGCTCCATTTTTGATTCACGCACGACGATAGCATCGCCTTCCGGCTTTGACGGAAACGGAATCCTTCGCGGCGGAGACTTTGACGGGGATGGAATCGCCGACATCTCGATAGCGGTAAGCCTCGATGAGGAGAGTGGTACACCGGCATACGAGCAGCAAGGAGTCTACATTCTCTTTGGCGGCAGCAATCGTTGGACAGGAACCATTGATGTGATTGCCGATGCTGATGTGATCATCAAGGGCCTCTCGGGCCCCATCTCTCTGGCTGCTGCTGGAAACGTTGATGGCGACACCAATGGTGTAGATGGCGGAGGCCGTGACGAGCTCCTCATCGGAGCCGAAGGTGTGGCCGATGGCGTGGGCACAGCATACCTGTTTAAAGGGAGGAGTAGAGAGGACTGGACAAACCGAAGCCTCTGGTCTGTGCCGGGCCAGCATATGACCGCAATTGACGATGCGGAGCGTGTCTTTTTCGGTGCTTTGAATCATGGTGGTGTCGGAAGTAGCGTCGCGGGCATCGGACGATACAACGATGATGCGTACGCGGACTTCGCGATCATGCGACGCGGATTTGCCAACCAACCCGGGAATGAAGGACAGATCGATATTTTCCTGGGGACCGACAACCTCGCAGCAGTTGGCCCCGATGTCACCTTCAGCTACCGAACACCCGACGGGCCGTCTCAAGGCCCCGTTTTCGACACGCTCAACGGCTTTGCAATCTTGCCTGCGGGAGACATCAACCAAGACGGACTCGATGACTTTGTGCTCAGCGACGTTGGTGGATACGGCCGCGAGAACATGATTGTCTTCGGTGGTAACCAAAGCGGGAGCGAACTGCCGCTGGTGGCCCCCTATGCGCAACGAATCGAGAATCCTGTTTCATACTCCTTCACCGAGATCGCCAGTACGAGACAATCGTTTTCTTCGTTTGACGACATCCATGTTTCGATCAATGAATTTGGCGAGGTCGCATTCAATGCGGAATTCGAAACGCGTGATCCAGTCGCACCAACCGGAGCGGGCATTTTTGTTGGCGATGGAGGCCCCGCAAGACGAGTCTTTGCGACCTCATCAACGGACGTTTACCTTGATGAATGGTCGTCGATCAACGATTTGGGCGACGCCGTCTACACCCAATACATAGACGTCGCCGGTTCTCGTATTGGTGCGTCGATCGATGGCGATTATGCACTGTTAGCATCTTCGTTCGAAACAAGTTGGGACAGTTTTGCGTCAGCGCAGATCAACCACGATCGCTGGGTTGCGTTCTGGGCAGAATCGTGGGATGGATCAGACCTCTCGCATTATATCCTCGGACGTCCGGCCACCGAAAGCGGCGCAGCTTGGACGTACTACGCACATTCGACGACACCCGACGACCAAACCACCAATTTTAGTTGGTTCAGTCCTAACTTCGCCTTGAACAACGATGGAACGGTTGCCTTTGTAGCGAACGATCACGCCAATGCAAGCGGTGTTTACATAAGCCAAGGTACTAGCGATCCAGTCAACCAAGATGCTGTCATAACGCAAATTGCACTCGAAACTAATTTCGACGTCGGGCCAACGACCCAAGTGCGCCTACGCGATCCGTCGATTAATGACCGTGGTTCCGTTGTGTTCACGGCGGAACACTTCGACAATCCGGAATACTACGACACGGTGTATGCTCAATCCGACTCGTCGCTCGTTGAAGTACCGTCTCTCGAACACGGCTTCGACTCCGCTTCCGGTGCCAGCATAGACGATTTTGGAGGTGTTGCATTCGGAGCCTCAATGGATGACGGCACATGGGCTGTATTCGCCGGTGGGCACGAGACCAGGGATCGGTTATTCGTCGCGAATGGGCTTGCTCAGCATGACACAATCCAATCGTTCGCTTCACCTCTGCTTGCGATCTATAGCCTTGCGGCCAACGATACCGGTCAGATCGCATTTGCGCTGAGGTTTGCAGACGGCGAGGTGCTCTACCGCGCGGATCCACTTGCGACGCCGTTGTTGCCACTCGGTAACATCAGTGGTCAGGGCGGGGCCGACCTTGCCAGGGTAAACGGGGAACGCTGGCGGTCCTTCACCGCCTCAGAGATCATCCCAGTTTACCGAAGCAATCAGGTTTTCTTGGCCGATGAGGGGATCCCAGATTTCGAGCAAGCCGACGCGGTGCTGAATCCCGTTCGCCGTGACGGACCCGATTCAGGGTTTGACCGCCCCTATCTAATCGGACCGGCTGGGGATGTCGATGGTGACGGGATCGCAGATTATGTCCTTGCCGATCACGGAAGCGGCAACGCCTACGTGTATTTAGGCGCCGACCTTCGAGAAGAAGTCACGCAGGATGGGAACACTCAGAGGATGCAATCACCAGAGCGTTTTTCTGTTAACGATTTTGCGACACCTCTCCCCGTGGCTGAGCAGATTAACGTCGATTCTGATCAATTCTGGGTGACTACGAAGCTTACGGACGCACCCACATTGGAGGGAGACATTGCCGATGGCCGTTTGTCCAACTCCATGGGCATTGGTGATTTCAACGAAGACGGTTATGAAGACTTCCTGATCGCGAGCGAGACGAATAGCTATGTTTTCTTTGGCCCCGTCGCGTTGGATCGACTATCCAATATCGCCGACCGTGCTGACGTGATCGTAGATGTTCAATCGATCGGTCGCCCTGCTACGCGAATGGGAAATGTTGATGGGCTGGCCGGAGACGATCTCGTCTTTGTCAGTCCTGAATCAATCAACGTCTTCTTCGGCAGTCGTACTCTTTTCGATGGAGACAGTCCGGCACCACGCGTTTGGGATGCCTCGTTGAGTGGTGGAAATAGCTTTCGACAATCGATTGATATCGTGGATTACACATCGTCCGACTTCACGCCCGAGGTGAATTCAGCCGTACTCAACTGGGACGGGGACGGATTCGACGATCTATTGCTGATGTTCCCCGAGGGACTTGACTACGGTATCGGAACGGTTCACGCCGCCATCGCGTCCGGCAGCGCTGTCAAGGACGGCCTGACGGGCGAGAATTCGTACTTCCCGATTTGGGATGACATCAGCGATCTTCAGTCGCTAGGCGGGACAACATTCAACGCATATGTGAAGTACCCGGGCAACCACCGAGTTGACGGTCTCGTTCCGGGCGACATCAATGGTGACGGTCTCGACGACGTCATCCTCGTCGATCCCGGATACGCGACGCTACAACATCCGCAGTACACCCAAGTCACGGTTGACTATGGGCGTGCGTACACATTCTTGGGACGCACGAGCCCAACGATCGCGGAACTCGACGAACTCTGGCTCGACCGCTCGGACAACAACTTTCCAACATCGGACATCATCTATCAGGGACTTGATTTCGCCTCCGATGCATGGTCCTTGGGTGACTACAATCGTGATGGGTACGACGATTTCGCCATCGGCCGGGCGAACGAAGACCTGTGGGCTGATCATCCTGGTGCGTTCGTCTTCCACGGTTCCGACGACTATTCGGTGCCCACGGACGGTTCAATAACGCCCTCGTCTGAAGCAGACTTATACATCCGTCGCGTAGATCCCGCTCAACTCGCCATTGGTGTGTCTCTCAGTGGCGATCTATCGTTCACGACTGGGGACTGGAACGCCGATGGTGAAATTGATTTGGCTGTTGGTGCGCCACAGCAAATTTTGCTTAACGGTGAAGGCGATGTCTTAACAGCGAATGAGCAGGGGCAGGTACATGTATTTTGGTCCATCAATGACTTGGGGCAAAATCTCGTTTTGTCCCAATCTGCCAGTTTGTCCCATTCGATATTCGCTGGCGACGAACCAACTGAAATGGCGGGGACTCTCCCGTGGACGTCCGATATCGACGTGAATGGTGACGGAGTTTCCGATCTCTTCGTCGGGGCTGCAAATGTCGACGTCTACAGCGGCAGTCTTATCAAACAGCAAGCTGGCAAGATCTACGCACTTTCAGGTAGTCGGCTGCGAAGCAGTCTTCCGAGCGACGGTGTCATCTCGTTGGCCAACGCGAGTATTCCTGGCTTTGGTGGGATCCTGGCCGCCGATGGCCCCGCTGCAATCGTTCGTGAGGATCGCTCAGAAACGGCAGACGATTACACGCTTCGCGTCGATGACGCGGACCGCTGGTACCGTTTCACCACGGTTGGCGACGGACTACCCGGTGATCAGATCGTGATCAGCCCGTTCCCGACACCGGCGAGCGAACTCTGGCCAACAGCTGTCACTGGTACGCTGCTGCCCGATGGCACACCGTCGCCGGGCATGTTGAACGTCGGTGGCCCCAACAACACCATCGTCGTGATGGAGTTTGATCTGGCGACTTGGGCGCCCCCATCGGTGCTTACGAACCTGTGGAACAACCCCGATCTGCTGGAAAACGCGTGGCTGCCGCTCGACGTGCTGCTGGTCAATCCTGGCGATTTAGCATCGCTAAAATTTGAACTGCTCGATCGGCGCGGCGACGGAACGATTGACTTCAATGATCTCGATGACGACGGCGTGATCATCGACCCGATCGACTTCACGCAAGCGATGCGTGACCGACTGCGTCATAGGCAAACCGAGTTCGTTTTTCGAATTAGTCTGGATCCAAATTCGGGGGCTGAGCTACAGATATTTGATCCAATTTATCACCCTACCTTGGGCACAGGGCTCAACCTGACGGTTTCTGAGTTCGGTGTGCTGGGCGATCTGTATGACGATCGAGGAGCGCGATTGAAACAGGGTCAATCCGTTGTCGACCTCAGAGGCGTTCCTGCGGGAACCTACTACTTGAATGTTTATAACTCAAGCAGTGGGCCAGACGACGAACCTCTTCCGGTTTCTCAGCGGTTGCCGTTCCGACTCGAAATCATGCCGCCGAAGAGTGGTGCGACGCTGTACAAGCCGGATCGTGATGAAATTCATGGCGGACAAGGGAATGACGTCCTGGTCGGCGACGATGACCTTGATCGCCTGTTCGGAGATGGCGGACGTGACGGATTCATCGCACAGCCGATCGAGGTCAGAGGCTACGAATCGACCATCGACTTCCAAGCCGGCGGAAATGATTGGCCGGGATCCGAAGCGGAAACACTTTCACGAAAAACCCTCGATAAGGTCGTTGATTTTGATTCGCTCGAACCAGCGGTTGCGACGGCCGTCATCGACCAGTTGGGAATCAAGAGCACGCAGCTTGGCGTTTTTGCTAGACCCATTTACGTCAGTGATCTTGCGCAAATCGTCAGCCTAGACCTTTCGGACACAGCGGATCCGTTGGACCTGTCGTTTGGAACCGGCGCCGAGCACCTGACCAACCTGCTGAGCCTCAATCTGTCAGACAGCAATGGAGTCAATCTCTCCGGCTTGCTGAGACAACCGTCTGCGGGAGACGAGTTTCCATACGGTGCGGGCCAACTGAAAACTCTGTTGGCGGATCGCGCCGGCTTGAGCGACGGTCACATCGCTGAGCTTGGCGTTTTGCATAACCTGGAGCACTTGAGCCTCTCCGACAACACGAGCATCACCGCGCTCCAACCGTTGGATGGACTCGAAGAACTGATGTATCTCGACGCGAGTGACAATGCAATCGTCGAACTAGGGCTGGCGTCGGGTTCTGCCAACCTGCAATATGCCTATCTGGAAGACAACCAGATTGACGACGTCTCTCCACTCAGCAGCCTCCCTTCACTGCGGCGGCTTGACCTGCGGAACAATCAAGTCTCCGGCATCGAGGCGTTGCTCGGACAGACGATCATTGACAACGGCGATTTGGGTTTCGAGGAGCAAGGTGATGGCTGGACAGGAAATTGGAATCCGCACGCGTTCGAGTCTGACTACCGTATCTTGCCCGGACCGTTGACAATCGTGACAGACGGTCAGGGAAAACGCTCTAACCGAGTGAACTACACGCTTACGTCGCTTGCCGCAGACACCTACGACGTCCTGGCGACTTGGCCAATGCATGAGAGCAGGACTCGGGAAGCGAGCTACACCCTTCAGGTCACCGATGGATCGGGCGCGGACATCACGGAGAGCATCCTCCCGTTCGGCACATCAAGGACTTTCAATCAACGACTGAGACCGGACGAACAGCTGATTGGCGGAAACGATCCGCGTGAACTCGCCGGTCATCCTTGGGTGGTTGTCACGCGAGTGACGATACCCGAAAACTCAACGCTCAGCGTCACGCTCACGGGCGAGGATGATGGGAATTTGGCGGCGGACGGGGTTCGATTGGAACGACGAGTCCTTCCCAAGCTTGATCGATTGGATCTGGGAGGAAATCCGTTGGACGCGGCAGCCCACGAATACATCATCCCAGGTTTGCAAAATGCGTTGCACGGACGTCCCGGTGATTACCCTGCGCTTGTTGACGATCCCGCAACCCCGTTCACAGAAGGCTTGTTCTACGACACACCCATCATCTGGCTTGCCCCCTCTCAAGCGGACTCTGGGGCATCACCTTCCTTCACGGCTAGTGATGCGGTACGAAGTGATCCGGAACCCAATGTCAACTCGCACCAAGTAGATTCTGACGCCCCAACCGTATCGCAGGCCGTGCAGACGCTTGCTCTCTATCCAGCATTGTTCATTGAGAATCAAGGGCAATGGCCAAATGATTCCGTGCGATATGCTTTCTTTGGATCGGGCGCCAACGTGCTGCACACCGACACCGGTCCCGTATTCCAGCTCTTCAAACCTGACGCGGAAGAAGATTCGAGCCTGTTAACAGATGTCTTGGGTTCGGTGGATGTTCCAGCCGCACAGCTCGAAGGATTTGAACTGAGGGTTCAGTTCGAAGGTGCAAACGATGTCCTGCCGACGGGAATCAATCGGTCACCGGCAGTGAATCACTACTACGTTGGTGATCCGGCAAATTGGCATAGCGGCGTGTCAACTTATCAAACCGTGTCGTATCCGCAGATCTACGAAGGCATTGACCTCTTCACATGGGGGCGTCCGGACAATCTTAAGTATGAGTTCAAAGTCTCGCCCGGTGCCGATCATCGCGAAATCCAGGTCAGCTATGAAGGAAGCACGAAACTCTGGATCGATGATGATGGCGCGTTGCACATCGAAACCGAGGACGGCGAACTTGTTGACAGCGCGCCCTACGTCTACCAAACCGTTGACGGTCAGACGCGGGACATCGCCGCAGCATTTCAACTCGTTGACGACGACACCATCACCTTCCAAATCTTGGGCAGGTACGACTCCAGTGAAGAACTCATTATTGATCCAATTCTCGACTGGTCGACATACGTGGGAGGCAGCAGTGCAGACTATGGCTATGACATTGCTGTTGATGGGGCAGGCAATGCATTTTTAACTGGGCAAACCAACTCGGCTGGTTGGGGAACGCTGGGCTCTCACAACGGACATTACGATGCATTCGTTACAAGAGTCAGCTCCGGTGGCTCGCCGCTTTGGTCAGCGTACCTCGGAGGCACGTCTTTTGATTCCGGACGCGGCATCGCCCTGGACGCCTCCAACAATGTGTTCGTCACCGGATTCACCGGTTCAGCGGGCTGGACATCGACAGGGTCTCATGAAGGCCTCTATGACGCATTCGTGGCAAAACTCAATGAAAACGGTGGGCTTCTCTGGTCACGTTACGTCGGAGGCGATTCCGATGATTACGGCCATGACATCGCAACGGATTCCGCTGGCAATGCGTTGGTGGCGGGAGAAACGAAATCATCAGAGTGGGGCGAAAACTCTTACAAGGGAGGAACGTCTGACGGATTTGTTGCGAAGATTTCCTCAAACGGCGGGCTACTCTGGGGCAGTTACGTCGGTGGCAACTCGTTTGACGAGGCCAATGGAATTGCCGTGGATGCATCCAACAATTTGTTGGTCGCTGGAAGCACCGGTTCGTATGGTTGGACCTCGATCGGATCTCACAGCGGTGGGTCCTGGGATGCTTTCGCAAGCAAGCTCAATTCCGGCGGCGGAGTGATCTGGTCGACTTACTTGGGCGGGAGCAGCGTTGATTACGGCGAGAGCATTGCAGCGGACAGCGTGGGAAACGTGCTGATTTCCGGCAGCACCTATTCATCGGGCTGGGTCACAGGCGGTTATGACACTCAGATTGGTGGAGGGAATGACGCCTTCGTCGTGAAGCTCAACAGTGCCGGTGGTCATGCGTGGTCTAGTTACCTTGGCGGGGAAAGTGGAGAGTTTGGCTACGACATCACAGTCGATCGCGACGACAGTGTTTTCGTGACAGGATCCTCCAGTTCAGCTGGATGGGGAACGATCGGATCCTTCAACGGCGGGTCGAGTGACGCATTCATTGCCAAACTGGGAACCAACGGTGATCAACACTGGTCAACTTATCTTGGCGGGGCCTCGTATGACGTTGGGCATGGCATTGCCACGGACAACTCCTCAAATGCGTTCGTAACCGGGCAAACTAACTCGTCAAGTTGGGTTTCCAACGGGACATACCAAGGAGGAAATTCGGATGCATTCGTCGCGAAGATACTTGCGAACGCGGAGCCGCCTACCGACGTCTCACTGGGTAATCAGGTCATTCCAGAGGCACAGCCAGTCCAAACACTCATCGGGACGTTTTCGACCACTGACGGTGACCTGCCGTTCGACTCGCATACTTATCAACTGGTGACGGGATCTGGTGATACCGACAACGCTTTGTTTTCGATTCCCTCAGGCACCAATGAGCTGAGAAATGCAACGGTTCTCTCCTATGCAAATCAGCCGACCTACAGCATTCGTGTGCGGAGTACTGACCAGGGAGGTCTTGTCAGAGAAGAACAATTCACCATTTCGCTGCTCGCCTACCCCAACGAACTCGCACTGTCCAGCACATCGTTGATGGAGAGTCAACCTGCGGGGGCGATTGTCGGAAGTTTTGTGACGACTGATCCGGATAACACACCGGGATCGCACGTCATTGAATTCGTTTCTGGGGCCGGTGATGCTGACAACGCTCGGTTCGCAATCGAATCAGGCACCAACGATTTGCAGACCGCAGCGATACTGGATCACGAAACACAAGCGACGTACAGCATCCGCGTCCAGGCTACCGATCCCGACGGACTGTCGATCGAGAGGGTGTTTGCGATCGATGCAATTGATCTGGAGGGCCAGATCAGCGGCATCAAGTGGCTGGACCTTAACGGCGACGGCAACCGCAACAGCACCCTTCCGGGCAGCCAAGGCTACGAGCCGCCGCTGGAAGGTTGGGAGATTTACATTGATGAAAATCGTGACGGTTCATTCACGACCGGCGAGCCGGTCACGGCAACCGACTACCTGGGCAACTATCGTTTCGATCCGCTTCCTCCGGTCGTGCCGCCGACGGCGTATTGGCCGCTGGATGAAACAGTGGGCGACAAGGCATTTAGCGCCGTTGGAAACGCATTGACGGGAGACGTCTCGAACGGAACCTGGAATGAAACGGGGCAAATCGGCGGAGCCATGGAGTTCAACGGGACCGATACCTTTATCGAGATAACCGATGGAAACTTGATCGCACCGGGCGCGGACGACTGGTCCTTCTCGGCATGGCTCAAGACGGACGAAACCTCGTTGAATCCGGGGGAATCCCTCTATCATCAGACACTCTATGCAGATCAAGGAGTGGACCCCGGTGACGCGGTGATCATCTCCATTGTTGGTGATCGTGTGCAAACAGAATTTCGATCGAGCACTCCAGTCGGTGGCGACACTGTTGCGAGTCTAGCGGGCACGACTGTGATCCTACCCAACACCTGGTACCACCTGACGGTCGTCCGCAATGAGTCAACGGTAACTCAGCACGTCAACGGCGTCGTTGATGCTACCGATAGCGCCGCGGCACTCGCGAACGTGAATACGGCTGATGGCGGTTCGCCTCGCATTGGCGGCCGGGCGGATCTGGCCGACTGGTACTTCGACGGATTGATCGACGACGTACAGATCTTTCCGTATGCATTGAGCGCCACGGAGGTGTTCGCGGCCGACCACATTTGGACGGTGTCAGAAGTGCTGCTGCCTCATTCAGTCGTCAAGTCGAATAACCATCCGACGACGATGATCGGCTCAGCGGAATCCTCTTTCTCGGACGTGGAATTTGGCAACTTTCGTGTGGTCACCAATGGTGATGACAGGCGACTGAGCGTCTCGCAACTGGCTGGTCTCGGCGGAACGATTTACGATCCGGACGCGGCGGACGGACACAACCTCACCGCAAGTTGGGAGATCACCAAAGAGGGCGATGCCGGATTTGGTACCTGGAGCGATTCACCGACGCTGGCGTTTACGGAAGATGCCGAAACGGGTGTTTGGTCGTCTGACGCATCCCCGAGCACCGACTTTAGCCCGCCCAGCCCGGGCGTGTACCTCGTTGATTTGAACGTCACCGACCATGACGATGACCAACGAACCTACAGCGACAGTTTTCGAATCTACGTTGCCGAAGATGCAGTCCACCCGATCACGCTCTCACGCGAATCCGACCAGATCCAGGAAGGCGGTGAAGCGACCTACCTGGTGAGTCTTTCGCGTCCACCAGCAACTGAGACTTCGGTGACGGTCCGGCGCGTGTCTGGCGACACGGATATCAATCTGGTGGATCCACAACCGCTCGTCTTTACATCTGACACATGGGGCACTGCGCAAACGATTCGAATAGCCGTGGACAGGGATTCGGACACGACCAACGACACCGCGGTCTTTGAGGCCTACGCGTCGGGCTGGGAAGCTCTTCCATTCCTCGTGCGTGAGATTGATCAACAGCGACAATTCCTCGTCAGCAAAAATTCCATTGTCGTTCCCGAAGGTGGCTTGGAAAGCTTGCAGATCAAATTGAGCGGGCCCCCCGATGCCGACGTACAGGTTGCGATTTCACCTATGGTGAGCGATATCGACTTGGTCATCGCTTCATCTCCGCTTACGATCCCGAAGGCTGAATGGGATCAGTGGCACACCATCGAAGTTGCTTCGCCGCAAAACGATCTCAACGCCATCGACGCCGAAGTGACCTTCCTGATCACGGCCGATCAGTGGGCCACTGAATCGTTTACCGCGCGTGAAGACGACGACGACCAAATGATCCTCGCGGATGCAGCGTTTATCGAAATCGGCGAAACCGGTGAAGCGGTCTGGCGGATCAAATTGAAAGCCGAACCGGCGCAGGACGTCGAGGTGGCGATCAGCGGAATGATCCCTCCGTTCGAAATGCACGAATACGCACCGCTTACATTTACGCCCCAGGACTGGTTCGTCGAACAGGACGTTCGTTTCCGATCCCTTTCTGACGAAGACACGCGAGACAATATCGTGACCGCCACCGCATCGGCCGCTGGATGGCAATCGAGTTCCGTGCAACTGACACAACACGATGACGACAGGGTCTTATTGACTGACCTGGCAGAGTATTCCGTTGCCGAAGGAGGGGAGACTACCGTTGGCTTGCGACTGCTGGCACCACCGAATCGGGATTCCAACGTGGTCGTCTCGACATTGCTGGAAGGAGATTCGGATTTTGCAATCGTTCCGACGCCCGCGCTGACGTTCACGTCTGCCAACTGGAGCCGATTCCAGTATGTGACCATCACTGCGTCCGAAGATACCGACGCCCACGAGAGCAGCGGTACACTTCGTTTTTCGGCAACCAACTGGGAAGATGTCAGCGTCGAGCTGACAGAAGTCGATAACGATCGAATCATCGATGTATCCAGCCAGGCCATCACAGTGGGTGAAGGCGGCCAAGTCAGCTTTGATGTTTCGCTATCGGCTATGCCAGCAAACGACGTCACCGTCACCGTCGGTTGGCTGGACGGAGATGGCGACGTTGCTGTCGAAGGCGATGGCCAACTGACGTTCACGACGACCAACTACGACCTGGGGCAAGCGGTCACCATAATCGCGGCTCAAGATTCCAACATCATTGATGATCTCACCTTGCTCTCGCTATCCGCCGATGGCTGGCAAACGACGACGATCCAAGTCACCGAACAAGATGATCGAATCGCCCTGGACGTGACGTCGGTTGAGGAACAGTTGGTTGAAAATGGGCACTTGGAAATCTCTCTACGTCTCAAGGAATCTCCACTTGGCGATACGACCGTAACAACGAGCATCTCCGCAGGACAGGAATTGGCGGAACTGATCGCGGGCGAGACGCTTGTTTTCACTCCCGACGACTGGAGTGACTACCAGACAGTCATCATCCGCGGCATCGATGACGAAGACATCCTTGACGGAACAGCAACCTTGTCGATCAATGTCGACCTGGCCGGTGCAATTCCCCTGTCCAAAGATATTCTTGTGAAGGATGACGATTTTGGGATCGTGGTTGAGAGTGCGGAAGACGACTTAGAGGGGGGACTCGCATCCGGACGGCACGGTTCTCTGACCTCTGTTTCGGGCGAAATCGCGCTGCCGATCGAAGAAGGCCGCGAGGTGTCCTATCAGGTCCGCCTCAAAGGTAAGCCGAGCCAGCAAACGACTGTTCAATTTGTTTGGGCCGGAGGCAATCCAGCAATCACGCTGACCGAAGGAGCAACGCTGACATTTCCGGCCGAACAATGGGATTCACCCCAGATCGTTCGTTGGTTCGCGGATGCGGATTCCGATTTCCTTGATGGACAAGCCGCGTTTGAAGTGTTGTTCAATAGTGCCGCACTGCCGACCTTGGACATCACTGCAGTGGACACAGATCGGCGGCTGATGCTGAGCGCCAACTCGATATCGATCGACGAAAGCGGCAACGAGACGGTAACTCTCACAATGCCGCAAGCCCCCAGCAAAGAGATTAGGGTCAACCTATCCGTCGTTGGCGATTCGGATATTCGCATCACATCCGATCCTGTCATTACGTTTTCGCCCCAAGACTGGAGTTCACCTCGAGTCATCACGCTCGCGGCGGACGAAGACTCCGACGCAGTTGACGGCAACGCGACGCTATTGGCAGAAACGGGGATCTGGTCGGAGACCGAAGGTTGGGTCGAGACTGACGGCTGGAGAAGTGTGTGGGCAACGGTTGATGAAATCGAAAATGACCAAGCACAACTCGTCGTCATTCCTCCGGTGGTTTCGGAAACCAGCGAGGCCGGCGTCACGGTCGAAGTCCAGGTTTCCCTTTCGAGTCAGCCCTTGAGCACGGTTACCATTCCATTACTTCTTTCCGACACCTCGGAAGGATCGCTTTCGAACTCGGTTCTGCGTTTCACGCCGACCGACTGGTCAGCGCCTCAGACGGTCCGGGTGGCTGGTCGTGACGATCATATCGACGACGACGATGTCCCGTTCGAGCTGCAAATCGGCCCCGCAATCTCGTTGTCGCGGGAATACCATGGCCTTGTGGCGGATGCGATTTCATTCGTCAACCGCGACGACGATACAGCCGGTGCCTCTGTAAGCGGGGCGAACGGTCTTTTCACCACGGAAGCCGGTGGCGGCGCCCGATTCTATATAGCGTTGGACGCCCAGCCGATTCCGCAGCAGCTCCCAGTGATCGACGACTCCAGTGTCAGCTTTGCCACGGTCGGCGCATGGAGTTCAGTCTCTGGCGGCGGCGGTCACTCGAACAACTACCATCGGCATGAGCCGTCGGCGCAGCCTGGCCTAGCCACATGGTCGATCGGAGGACTTGTGCCAGGAGTCTATGACGTGCTGACCACCTGGCGTCCGGCGGACGACTTGAGCCGTAGCGCGGAGTACCGCCTGTACACATCGAGTGAAGAACTGGCAGGCAGTGATGAGCCGACGGTGGCTCGTCGCAATCAGCGACAGGTGCCCAGCGGGTCGATGATGGCCGGTGTTGCATGGAGTCGACTCGGCAGTTTCGCGATCGCGGGGGCGGACGCCAGAATCGAGCTGACAAGCGACGACGATTCAGCAGTCGTCGCGGACGCCGTGCGCCTTGTTCGTCGTGATGTCACGATTCCGCTTTCGCTCTCCGATCACAGCGAAGCCAGCCTATCAAAGGATTCGCTCACCTTTACCGATTCCGATTGGAACGTTCCCCAATTGGTCTCGGTGACGGGCCTTTCCGACGGCCTGGATGACGGTGACGTGGTGTATACCGTCATCACCGGAACCGCTTCTTCTGGCGATTCTGCATTTGACTCCGTCGTGAATCCCGTCGACGTGAACATCGTGAACATCGACATCAACCCGTCCAACGGAGGAGGTCGGTTGCCCGAGAATCTCACAAAAGTCGGCGATCGACTGTTCTTCTCGGCCTACGATCCTCTCCACGGGCGTGAACTTTGGATCAGCGATCGCGTGACCGGCGCACAAACCTTGAAGGACATTCATCCAGGAACGGCGAGTTCCTCGCCTCGTCATTTTCAGCAAGTTGCTGATGACGTGTACTTCTCGGCTTATCATCCACAGTACGGTCGCGAATTGTGGATCAGCGACGCGACGGAAGCCGGAACGCAACTCGTTGCGGATCTGCGAGATGGACCGGGCCACTCGAGGCCGGAAGACTTGGCCGATGTCGCTGGAGTGCTCTACTTTACCGCGGATTCTGGCGAGGGCCGCCAGCTCTGGCGTGCCGACCCCGTCAGCGGAGCAGTGCTCGTCAACCTTCCCGATGCGACAGCACCCGATCCCGCGGAATTGACAGCCGTCGGCGAAACCCTGTTCTTTATCGCTTCCAGTGACCTCTTGGGACGCGAGCTTTGGAGGCTGTCTCCGTCCGGCTCTGCTGAAGTGATCGACATTGCGATTGGTTCCGCAAGCTCGGGTGTCGAGAGCCTTACCGCGACAGCGAATCGATTGTTCTTCGCCGCCGACGACGGCTTCGATGGCGCGGAACTGTGGACGATCACCGTCGACGGTGGGCCGCACCAGATTGACATCAACGAAGGGATTGCATCGTCGTCGCCACGCGACCTCGTAGCGATTGGTGAATCACTTTACTTTGCCGCTTTCGACCCACTCTCCGGTTTTGAATTGTGGACGAGTGATGGCACTGACGAAGGAACCTTGATGGTTCACGACATCAATCCCGTCAGCAGTTCGTATCCCAATAGCATGACCTCCCTCGGCACAGACGTGTTCTTCGTCGCGGACGACGGTGTGTCAGGTTTTGAACTTTGGGCAACTGACGGGACAGCTATCGGAACGCGACGAGTCGAGGACATCAATGCGGGCGTTGCAAGTTCCTTCCCGAATGAGCTTGTCGAATCAGGCGGTCTGATTTACTTCACCGCTTTCACCAGCGAACGCGGCGTGGAAGTCTGGTCTAGTGACGGCACATCAGCGGAAACCAAGGTGATCCGCGATATCTACGACGGCGCAAATGGTTCCATGCCGACGGATCTATTGCCGGGATCACTATTTTTCCAAGCTGACGATGGCCTGACGGGTCTCGATGTTTGGACAAACGACGAGTTGGGTACGCACCGACTCTCGATCACGAAAAATGATCAGTTCCATCTTGACGAGGAAACCCTGGAAGTCTCGCTTGATGTCCTGGCAAACGACGATCCTGGGACGACGATCGTTGGCGTTGACCAGAACTCCAACGGCGGCAGCGTTCGAGTCGCGGCTGACGGAAAAACACTCATCTACACTCGAGAACGGAGTTTCTTTGGAACGAAAGTGATCACCTATACCGTGACTGATGGTACTGGTGTGGATCAAGCAACCGCCTATTTGAATGTCACTGCTTCGGCTGGGGTCAACGCCGCCGGCGCCGGTGAAAACGAATTTGGAATTGCAAATGTTGATGAATCACAGTTTGATAACTACCAGCTGAATCTGAGCGAATTCACTATTGACCAGCCCACCTCACTCCAATCGATTTCTGTGCATTGGGGTGACGGTGGCGACACGTTGCTCACAAGCGTGCAGCAATCTGTCTTACTAAGTGGTGGAGTCGTATCGATCGGCCATGCGTACGTCGACAACGGGGCGTATCACGTTGATGTCTCGCTAGAGAAAACTTCTGGTTTCATCTTTGACGTCGGATCCGCCAATGTTCGCGTGCACAACGTTGCTCCGACAGGAGTCCCCGCCAATGGTGGCACTGTCAGCGAAGGATCAACGGGAATCGTCAGAATCGATAACGCGTCCGACGCATCGCCCGTCGATGCCACCAATTTGCTATACAGCTTTGATTTCAATAACGACGGCGACTTCACAGACACGGGTGAGATCATTCGTTCGCCTTCGTCATCGGCAACCGTTCCGTCAGTTTATCTTTCCGATGAAATGAACCGTGCGATCCGAATGAGGGTCGAAGACAAGGATGAAGGGTTCACGGACTATTCGACCACGCTTGTCGTCAGCAACGTCGCGCCGACAGTACTCGTTGGCGATTCTGAATCGGTACCTCCCGGTATTCCATTCTCCAGAGCAATCGAAATCGTTGATCCAGGCGTTGACACCTGGACAGTGCTGATCGATTGGAATGGTGACAACGACTTCCTGGACACCGAGGATCAGGCGGTCATAACGAACACTCGTCAACTGACACTCTCTCACATGTTCCCCGTGACGCTCGCAGGACAGACCATCGACGTGGGGGTCCAGGTCGATGATGGTGACGGTGGTGTTTCAGCGATTGAGTCGATTAGTATCGTCGTAACTGCTCCGGAACCGGAACTGGCGGTCGAGCAGTTTATTCCGAATCCGAGCGGGTTTGAAATCGTCTTGAATCAGCCGGCGGATCTTTCGAAGTTCAATCTCTACGACAGTGCGATCGGTGACCGTCAGATCACGTCGGCGGATCTTTGGATGACGGACGCCACAGGCAAACCCGTGCGAGGTTCGGTTACCTACGACCAAGCCAAGAGTACGCTTCTATTCATTATGTCGGGTGGAGTCCTTATTGACGACACCTACGCGGTTACCCTCTTCAGCGGCGCCGACTCAATCCTGTCGCTAGATGGGGGTCTACTCGATGGCAACGGAGATCAAAACACGGGCGATGACTTCACGACGAGCTTTGTTGTCAATCACAGCGGTTCGCGAATCGTCAGTATTGGTGACATCGTTCGTGCCGCCGACCAGCAAATCGATCTGACGCCCGCCGACGTGAACGACTTGGCGTTGCCGATTCGCATCAACGACGCGAACGGAGTTTTAAAAGTTGACGTTGACGTCGTCTATGCCCCTAGTCTGCTGGTTATTGAGTCGGTCACCAAGGCCGCTACTCTTCCGGCCGATTGGTCAATCACGGTCGACAATGCCGAACCCGGTCGCCTTCGCCTGACCGCTTCGGGAACGACCGCCCTCTCGGGCTCGGATGTCGCAATCTATTCGTTGGCAGCCAAGGTCGCCAGCGATGCACCCTATGGTGCAAGCGGCGCAATCGAACTGGATGAGGTTAAGGTCAATGAAATGCAGATTCCAGCGATCGGCGATACGGCAATTCAGAAAGCGGTGCTGCTTGGGGATGCGACGGGAGATCGCACCTACAGTGGGCTGGATGCCGCATTGATCTCGCGGGTCGTCGCAGAATTGGATTCTGGCTTCGAGGCCCATCCGTTGGTGGATCCCGATATCATCGCTGCGATCACCGGCGAACCTCTGTCAGGTCTCGATGCGTCCTTGTTGTCACGCGAGGTCGTTGACTTGTTTGTGCCTGAAATCCCCGCAATCCCCGCTGGACTATCAGCACTGGTTCAATCCGGGATCGATCCGACCGTAACTCTTTCCGATGTCACGGCTACTCCGGGAGGTAAGGCGATCGTCCAGGCTGCCGTCGACCACGCTCAGACGGGACTGCTGGCATTCGACTTCCGCATCACCTACGACACCACAAAGCTTGATCTGGCGAGTTCGGATGTTCGCCTGGCAAGTGGGTTAGACAACTGGTCGCTCACGATAAGATCCGACGATGTGAACGGCGTTTTAATGGTCTCGGCATCCTCCACAACACCGATGATGGGATCAAACAGGGCGCTGCTGGAAATCGAATTCGACGTCGATAATGCTGCGACAGGGACCGCGTTCGTGACACTCGACACAGCGGCTCAGATGCCACAAGGAGCGACGATCAGCCGTCTCAACGAGGGTCGCCTTGAACTGACCGCCGTCAACAGCACGATTACCATTGAGGCCACCGGGCCGATACCGGCGGTTGACCAAGTGACCGTCAACGACGGCACGGCTGGACGCTCGCAGGTGACGTCAGTCGATGTCGACTTCAATACCTTAGTTGATCACCAAATGTTGCAATCGGCATTCCGTCTCACCAACCGTGACACGGGAACCGAGGTTGGGTTGCTCAATCTTTCGGCAGCCGACATTGCAGGAAAGACGGTGGTCACCATCACTTTTGGCGGCGCTTCGACGGCGCCCCGACGGGGAGTGGGTGTTCTTGGCGACTCGCTGGTTGATGGAAATTACCGATTAGCCGTTCTTGCTAGCCAAATCCGATCAGCCGGCGGCAAGCAAATGGCAGCAGACTTTGTGTTCGGTGAACAAGCCACCGACGCATTCTTCCGTCTGTTAGGCGACACCGATGGCGATCGCGACGTGGACGGCCAGGACTACGGTCGTTTCGGCTTGAGCTTCTTAAAGTCTTCTGATGACGAGGGCTACAACCCGCAGTTGGACTCCGATGGCGATGGAGACGTGGATGGTCAGGACTATGGGCGATTTGGTCTCAATTTCTTACGAAGACTGTGAGTCTGAATCCATCGCCAGAGAGCATCCGGTCGCGCTGAATTACGAGTCACATTTGTGCTGCACGTGGATTGCAGATTTAGAGTTTCGTGCTCAATACTTCACCAACTTAGCGATCGACCGCGATGGCCAGTCAGTGGGACGATACTGGAGTACTGAAAGTAAATTTGGTTACGTTCCCAATTTCTACCAAACGCGACAGACACGCCCCTGAGTGCTTTCGAGCAGGTAGCATTACAATTCAGGAAATTCATCAGGCAGTCGACTCCTCGCCATCGGAGTTTTGTTGACGGCGGATTGGGCTTCGGTGACAATGCAGGGCCTCTCAAGACCGCACACCGCGACGTGCTCCCCCACACAGGAACCCCACCTTGTCTTCGATTCGCTTTAATTCGCTCAAACATTTTTCCACCAGATCACCCTGGGCCATCGTGTTCGCCTGCTTGCTGGCGATCGCGGGCGTCGGCGATGTCGCCGGGGCAACGGAGCGGCCGAACATCTTGTGGATCACCAGCGAGGACAACGGCATCTCCTGGGTCAGCTGCTACGGCGGCACCAACGCGCAGACGCCGGCGATCGACCAACTGGCCAAAGAAGGATTTCGCTACACGCATTGCTTTGACAACGCCGCCGTCTGCGCTCCGACCCGCTCCTGCTGGATCACCGGCATGTATGCAATCTCCAACGGCACCCAGCCGATGCGCAGCCGCAACGAAATCCCGCACGACAAGATCAAGTACTACCCCGACCTGTTACGCCAAGCCGGTTATCACACGTCCAATCCCGGCAAGACCGATTACAACATCGGCGGTCGTGGCGACAAAGAGTGCTGGGACTTCAAAGGCGCCAAAGGCAAGTCCCAATACGGTTGGAAACATCGGAAACCGGGACAGCCGTTCTTTGCCGTCGTCAACTTTACGGACAGTCACGAAAGTCGAGCCCACGGAGGCGTCGAAAACACCAAGAACGATCCGGCTGAGATGAAGCTGTTTTCTTACCATCCGGATCTACCTGTCATCCGCAAGAATTATGCGAAGTACGCCGACGCGGTCGAGAACATGGATCGCAAGGTCCATGACACGCTCGAAGAACTCAAAAAAGACGGCCTCTACGACGACACGATCATCATTTACAACTCCGACCACGGCGGCGTGATGGCGCGGAGCAAACGGTTCCTTTATTCCAGCGGCGTTCATTGCCCGCTGGTCGTCAGGATTCCGGAGAAATGGAAACAGTTTTATCCGGCTGAAAAACCCGGCATGACGGTGGACCGAATCGTCAGTTTCGTCGACATGCCTAAAACCTGGCTCAGTCTGGCCGGTGCGACAATTCCCGAACAATTCCAAGGCACCATCTTTCTGGGCGACGGCACCGAACCGGCGCCGAAGTATCACCTCGGTTTCCGTGAACGCGCCGACGAACGATTGGACAATGTGCGTCTGATGCGTGACGAGCGTTTCGCCTATCACAAGAACTACATGCCCTACGCACCCGCCGGACAACATCTGGCGTACCTTTGGAAAGCGCCCCTGACACCGGCCTGGGAACAGCACCACCGCGAAGGCAAGACCGACGCCATCACCGGGCGATTTTTCCGCCCCCGTGTCTCCGAAGAGTTTTACGACACCGAGGCCGATTTCGACAACGTCCACAACTTGATCGACGCTCCCGAGCACCAACCGAAGATCAACGAGCTGAAGCAGGCCTTGCGGGCCAAGCAATTGGAACTGCGAGACTCGGGATTGATGCCCGAAAAAATGCGTGATCGTCGCGCCGCGGCCAACGACATGACGCTCTACGAAATGGTGCGGGACGAATCGCTGTACCCGTTGGAAAAATACTTAGACGCCGCCGACGTGGCGCTCGCCCGGGACAAAGGCCAGTTGCAAACGTTTGTCAATCAAATGACCGATTCTGACGAGGCGCTGCGTTGGTGGGCGGTCGTTGGAATCCACCTGCTGGGCGACGACGCCCGCCCCGCCGCGGCCGACTTGGAGCGTGCATTGCAAGACGATGCCCACGAAGTCCGCATGATGGCCGCTTGGACGTTGATCAATCTGGGGCAAAAAGACCAAGGGCTCGCCTGCCTGGACGAATTGCTGTTCCAAGGTACGAACAACGAAACGATGCTCGAAAACGTCATCGACTGGATCGGCGAGCCCGCTCTTCCGCTGGTCAAGAAGTACATCGACCAGGGCAGGACGCGGCAAGGCAAATACGGCATCGGGATCTTCGGCCGCATCGCCGAACTGCAGGGCTGGTGAGAACGCGGAACGATGGCAGAAAAATGGTGCGTCCGTTGGACGACAGGGGATTGGTCAAAAAATTTGCTGGTCAAAAAATGAAGAGTTCCGTCAGGTGGAGGCAGATATTCTTCATCGGGAACCCCAACGAGACAATGAATCGACAACTGCGGTTCAGCACGGCCTTCGCGGTTGCCTCCCATTGATTCACTCGTACTCGGGTGCTGCGTCTCTTTTCTTATTTTTTGACCAACCAATTTTTTGACCAACGTTCTTGCTAAATCGATCGCGCCGAACAACACCGAGATCAAATAAAACCCCTTTCCCCTTTTTGAACCTCGCTGGTCAAGAAGTACATCGACCAGGGCAGAACGCGGCAAGGCAAATACGGCATCGGGATCTTCGGCCGCATCGCCGAACTTCAGGGCTGGTGAGAACGCGGAAGGATGGCAGAAAAATGGTGCGTCCGTTGGACGACAGGGGCTTGGTCAAAAAATTTGCTGGTCAAAAAATGAAGAGTTCCGTCAGGTGGAGGCAGATATTCTTCATCGGGAACCCCAACGAGACAATGAATCGACAACTGCGGTTCAGCACGGCCTTCGCGGTTGCCTCCCATTGATTCACTCGTACTCGGGTGCTGCGTCTCTTTTCTTATTTTTTGACCAACCAATTTTTTGACCAACGTTCTTGCTCATTTGATCGCGCCGAACAACACCGAGATCAAATAAAACCCCTTTCCCCTTTTTGAACTAGCCGAGCAATTCCTTGATCAGCTGGCCGCCGAATTGGGAGAGTTGTTTGTGGCGGCCGGCGTGGAAGTAGGTCAGCCGGTTGTCGTCCAGGCCGAGCAGATGTAACAGCGTGACGTGCACGTCGCGAATGTGGTGCACGCACTCCACCGCGTTGGCACCGATCTCGTCGGTCGCGCCGATCGTGTGACCGGCGTTTGTCCCGCCGCCGGCGAACCACATCGCCATCGCCTTGGCGTTGTGATCACGGCCGTAGGATTGCCCCCCGCCGCGGAGCCCGTTGTCGGGTGTCCGGCCGAATTCACCACACCAGATCACCAGCGTGTCCTTGAGCATGTCGCGCTGCTTTAAATCTCGCAACAGCGCCGCGATGGGTTTATCGACCGAGCGAATCAACGCCCCGTGGGCTTTTTCGATGTAATCGTGGCTGTCCCAGTTTCCGGCATAGGCTTGAACAAATCGCACACCGCTTTCGACCAACCGCCGGGCCAACAAACATTTTCTCGCAAACGAATCCGTCGCCGCTTCTCCCACCCCGTAGGCATCGAGTGTCGATTGAGACTCGCCCTCCAGATCCAGCACGCCGGGGACTTCGGTCTGCATCCGGTAGGCCAATTCATAGCTGGCGATTCTCGCTTCCAACTCACCCCGGCCGGGACGTGAGGCGAGGTGTTGGCGGTTGAGTTGCCCCAGCAGATTAAGATTTTCGCGCTGCCGCTGGGGCGACACCGCTGCCGGCGGATTCAAATTTAGAATCGGACTGCCTTCGGGGCGTAGCGGCGTGCCTTGAAACCTGGCGGGCAGAAACCCGTTGGACCAATTCCCCGCGCCGCCCTGCGGATAGCTCGATCGCGGCAGGACCACGAATCCGGGCAGGTTCTCGTTCATCGTGCCCAAGCCGTAGGTCACCCAGGCGCCCACTGCGGGATCGCCGCCGAACTGATTGCCGGTATTGAGCTGGTAGCAAGCCGTCGGGTGATTGACCGATTCGACTTGCGCCCCGCGATAGAAGCAGATGTCGTCGACCATCTGGCTCAAGTGTTTCCACTCGGTGCAAATGTCCGCGCCACACTCGCCTGCCTTGGTGAATTCGAAGGGGCTTTTGACGAAGTAGCGTTTTCCCGACGACATCGCACTTTCCATCTCGCCGCTGCGGGTAAACGCTTTGAGATGCTGCTTGGTCAGTTCGGGTTTCGGATCGAACGTGTCCAGATGCGACGGCCCGCCTTCCATCATCAGAAAGATGCAGCGCTTGGCCTTGGCCGGATGATGAGTCTGTCTCGATTCGTCGGCTTGCAAGAGTGACGTCAGCGCGACCGAACCGAGCCCCGCGCCGAGACCGTACAACGCCTCGCGGCGGGTCGGCATCGCCAGTCGATGTGGATGGTGAGCAGCCATGATCAATCCAGGTAGGCAAATTCGTTGAGATTAAAAATCACCAAACAGACGTGCGCCAGTCCGCGCGATTTCGCGTCGACGTCGGCGGGCTGAAGGTCGGGTTGGTAATCGGTGTAGGCGGGCATGGTTTCGATGAAGTCGTAGGGTTGTCCCGTTTTTTCCGCCATCACGGTCCGCTCGATCTGGTCCGGCCACGTTTTGGCTTCGTAGGATCGCGCCGACTCTTCAGCGGTCGCGTCGTTCCATTGATCCAGACACAGCGAACGTTCCTCAGCGGTCGGTGATCGCCCCAGCGCCAATTCGAAAGCACGATCGATTGTCGCATCGTCGTCGAGCTGTTCATCGACCAAACGCTTGGCGAACCCGATCGATCGGTCGAAGACCTCTTCGGAATTGAGCAGCGTCAACGCCTGGGGTGCGACCGTCGACGTCTCCCGCAACTCACACGATTTGTCCGGTCCCGGCTGGTTGAAGGATTCGAGGAACGGATCCCGCAACCCACGGATCTTTTCGGCGTACAGGCTGCGGCGGTTGCGTTGCCGGGGAGTCGGATCGGGTTCATAAGCCGAGGCCGCCCCGCCCATGATCTGACGTGGCTGGAAAGCGACTTCCAGGTTCACATCCGGCCGCGCCGGAATCCCGCCGACGCTGCGATTGAGTTCACCGCTGGCGACCAGCATGGCATCGCGAATCTCTTCGGCGGTCAAGCGACGCGGTTGGAAGGAGGCGTAAAGATTCCCTTTCGGATCGAGAGTGGCTTGCCGTTGTGGCTGCGGATGACGGCTGCTGCGGCGATAGGCTTGGGAGGTGACGATCAGCTCATTGAGCTTCTTGATACTCCACCCCTGATCCATGAACCAGCGTGCCAGGTGGTCCAGCAACTGCGGGTGCGTCGGCAGGGCTCCGGTGCCGCCGAAATTATTCGGGTTGCCGGCCAGCCCTTTGCCGAAGTGCCACGACCAGACGCGGTTGACGATCACGCGGGCGGTCAACGGATTGTCCTCGGCGGCGATCCAGCGAGCCAACGCCAAGCGGCGTTTTCCCTTGCCGGCGGGAAACGAAGGAGGCTGCATCTGACCGAGTGCGACCGCGGCACTGAGTGGTCCCGGCTGCACCGGCTCGGTCGGTGAATAGACATTGCCGCCGGCCAGGATCGCGTCGGTTTCGAATTGCCCCTTGGCCCAAGGGTTCTCGGGCAACGTGATCCGATTGCCGACATTGTTGCGTTGGATCGTCTTTCCCGTGTAGACGGCGAATGCGATCGGCCGTGTGCGGTCGAGTTCCCAACTGTGCCGCGCGATGTTTTTTGACATCCTGGCCAACGAGGCTTCGTCGCCGGGATCCAGCCCGTTGTCGCCGACCTTCGCGTCGCCGGTTTCCTGCTTCCGTGCCTTGGCGACTTTCTGATTGAGTTCCTTTTTCTGTTGCTGGTAGGCTTCGACTTTGGCTTGGACCCAATCGTCGGACGCCTCGAAACCCGACTTGTTTTCCACCTCCAGGAACGGTGCGTCGCGTTCGGCAAACTGGGTCGTCGAAAACACCGCCATCATGCTGTAGTAGTCACGTGTCGGCACGGGATCGAATTTATGATCGTGACACTTGGCACACTGCAAGGCGTGCGCGAGAAATGTTTGGCCGACCGAATCGGTAATGTCGTCGAGCCATTGCTGACGTGTTTCCTTGAACACACTCATGCCGGTCTGTTCCCACGGCCCCATCCGCAAGAAACCCGTCGCGATCAAATTCTCTGGATCATCGGGGTCAATCTCATCCCCGGCGATTTGTTGTTGGATGAACTCGTCGTAGGGTTTGTCGTCGTTGAATGCGCGGACCACATAGTCGCGGTAGCGCCAAGCGTTGGGGCGGCTGTAATCGTTTGCAAACCCGGCAGTGTCGGCGTAGCGGACGACGTCCAACCAACGCAGGCCGAACTGTTCGCCGTAGTGGGGCGACGCCATCAATTGCTGCGCGAACGCACTCACGGCCACCTCGCGGTCTTTGGCGTACTCGCGGGTAAACCGTTTGACGTCACCCGGTGACGGTGGCAGCCCCGTCAAACCAAAACTCATCCGCCGCACCAGTTCGCCGGCACGGGCTGGCGGTGCGGGCGCGAGTCCTGTCGCGGACAGTTTCTGGTCGATGAACCAGTCGACCGGGTGTTTGCCGGCGGGCACCGAGACGTGCTGCAGCGGCCGATACGCCCACAGTTTCCGGGGTTCATACCGCCGGTTCTGCCAATCGTCAGACAACGCCTTGGATGTTGCCACCTGCTCGCCTTCGGCGTATCGCTGCTGAATCCATGCGACGCGATCTTCATCCGGCCATGGCGCTCCGGCATCGATCCAATCACGAATCCACCAGGTTTGGGCTTCGGTCAGCTGGTCGGCTTCCTTGGGAGGCATTTCATAGCCTTCCTCAGATCGGCTGGCGGTCCGGTAAAGGTAGCTTTCGTTCCCCTTGCCGGGGATGAGGACTTCATCCCCGAACGAGTCACCACCGGAGATCAAGGTTTCTCGCGTCCGCAGGTCCAGCCCACCTTGGATGTCATCGGGTTCCGCCCCATGACACGCCAAGCACTTCTCGGCGATCAGCGGTTTGACATGCAACGCAAACAGTTTCTCGCCTTCGCTGACGTCATCGTTGGCGACGAGCGGTGAGAGGATCCACAACGGGAGCAAGATGATGGCGACGATGGTCCTCATGGGCATTCACCCAAGCGGGTGATCTCAAATTTGAGAGTTCGGATTTAAAATGGCGAACGGAGTATTGTACCCCAAATCCCGTCCCCGCCACGGAGACGGCGTCTCACGGTGCAAGAGGGGAAAAGTCAGCGGCCTGTCGATTTAATCCGATCACACGTGAGATCAGCCGTTTCGCGCAAGCGTACGGGCCTGTCGCACGAAGAAAACGCACCAGGGTCCGTAGGCTCGCGCCAAACGGCTGATGAAATCAACCAGCCGCCAGCCAATAGCGTGATGGATCCACGTCCGACACGCGCCGCTCGCTGACGCGTCCCGCTGGGGTGATGCATCTCAGCACGTGGCGTCAGCCAGTGGCGCATGCGGGTAGTCCGTCCGACACGCGCCGCTCGCTGACGCGTCCCGCTGGGAGGACGCATCACAGCACGTGGCGTCAGCCAGTGGCGCGTGCGGGTAGTGCGTCCGACACGCGCCGCTCGCTGACGCGTCCCGCTGGGGTGACGCATCGCAGCACGTGGCGTCAGCCAGTGGCGCGCGGGTAGTGCGTCCGACACGCGCCGCTCGCTGACGCGTCCCGCTGGGGTGAAGTTCAAAGTCGCGTTCGAAAAAATTCGACCATGTCATCGAGTGAGTTCCTGTCTTTCGGTGACACCGAGTGGCCTCCCGTTTCATAGACCCGGATCTCCGCTGCGATACCGGCATCCGTCATCGCGCGGTGCATGTCGCGTGACTGAAGCCAGGGTACGGTGGAATCATCGCGGGAGTGCAGGAACAAGATCGGCGGATCAGATGGATCGACATGCGTGATCGCCGAAGCGGCCAACCATTCCGGATCCTCGGGCGAAAAAGCGGGGCCGACCCACTCTCCGTTGGTTTTGAGTTTATTGTTGGAGTTCGGTTGGAGTTGAAGCTGTTCTTGTTTGGTAAACCGTGAGACGAAATCGAACACGCCGGCGAAACAAACGGCGGCTCGGATGCGGCTGTCGGGATCGTCGTCGTCGCCGGTGACCGCCAGCAGCGCGGTGAGCGTTCCGCCGGCCGACCGGCCCGTCGCGCCGAGACGCTCGGCATCAATTTGATATTTGTCGGCTACCTTGCGGATGAATCGGACGGAGGCTTTCACGTCGTCCAGGGTGTCGCGATACCGATGCTCGGGACTGCCACGATACGAAATCAACGCGGCTGCAAAACCGTGCTTCGCCAAGTGCTCGGCAAAGGGTTTGAATCGCTGTCCGTTCTGCGGACGAAAGCCACCGCCTTGAATAACGATGACGCAGGGCGACCGATCGGCAGACGCTTGGGGAAGGTACAGGTCCAGTGTCAGCGACGCCGCGGCCTCGCTGAAATGCAGGCCCTGCACAACCGTGAAGTCGCCGGCTTGCGTATGACGGCCCAGGGAAACGATGACGCAGCAAGCGATCAGCATCATCGACAGGAACCGTGGTCGCATCGGAAAGGGAATTCGCATCGAAGTCTCCGAAAGGGCGTCGGTGGTGGAACAGACCAAATTCATGACCGCAGTGATTTGGAATGGGTTATACTAGCGGCCCCCCCAATCACCCGCCCACCGTTGATTCACCAAAATGCGTTTTCTCGCGATCGCATTGCTACTCACCTGCATCTGGCATGACACGCCGGTCATGGCGGGAGATCCGATCGGCTGGTCGGGCGATTGGACGCGGTCGCGTTCCGGCGGGGCGGCGCAGTGGTTCGAAATCCGCGGGACCGGCGGGCGAAACAATCCGCTGCGCCGACGGCTCGATGCACCGTTTGACGGCGACCAGCTGTTCGTTCGTTTCCAGCTGCGCTACGATGCATCCAGTCTCGACACGCCTTCGAACGGAAACGGCGAGTTTCTGGTTCTCTGGCTCGACGAGCAGGACGGAGGCGACGCGGCGGGCCACAACGGCGGTGTGCCGAACATCGGGCTGCATGTCGACGAAGACAAAAACGCCTTCATGGCACGCTACGTCTCCTCCTCCCAGCACTTTGCCGAGATCGAACTGCAAGGCGATCGCGTCTACACGATCCTGGCGAAAGCCTCGCGATCGCGCTCGGGCAGCGGACAACCCTATGACCGGTTGAGCGTCTGGATCGATCCTGAAATCCTTGACGCGAAAGCTCCCGCCATCGAGGTCGCTGCAAAAAATGCGATTGGTTCGATCGGCTGGATTGGATTTTCGACGGGGATGAAGACCGAACGTGACGATCGAATCTTGGTCTCCGAGGTATCGTTGGCGACCACCTGGCTGGAATCCTTCGGCTTGCCCGCCCCAGTCGCTCCCACGCCACCGACGACGAAACCAGCGACGGTGCAGACCGTCGCCGCAACGGTCAGTTTTGCCGATGACGTCTATCCGATTCTCCATCGGCATTGCTTTGAGTGTCACAGCGGCGAGGATCCAGAGTCCGGATTGCGATTGGACAGTTATGACGAAGTCTTGAATCAATTGTCTCCCCGCGATGCCGATGCCAGCCATCTGATTGCGTTGATCGAATCATCCGATCCGGAAAAGCAGATGCCTCCGCCAGACGAGGACCACGCGCAAGTCAGCCCGGACGAAATCCGCGTGCTCCGTGCTTGGATCGATGAAGGCGTCGTCTGGGACCATCAGTTGCTGCCGACACCCGCGATGCAGTCCGATCACTGGGCGCTACAGCCCGTCCGTCGACCTGAGATTCCTGTGGTATCGTCCACTCGGTCATTGCGGACACCCGTTGATGCGTTCATCGCCCGCAAACAACAAGACCTGGGTACGACGCCGGCGGAAACGGCCTCGTGGTCGACGCTGCAACGTCGAATGGCATTGGACCTGACGGGGCTTCCACCCTCGGCGTTCCCAGGACTTGAGCAAGCGACCAGCCACGAATCACTGGATCGCTGGATCGATCAATTGTTGTGTTCACCGGCTTATGCCGAACGCTGGGGACGATACTGGTTGGATCTGGCCAGGTGGGCCGAGAGCAATGGCCATCAGCACAACCGACCGCGACCGTACGCCTGGCGTTACCGCGACTATGTGATCCAAAGTTTCCAAGACGACAAGCCGTACGACCAGTTCATCCGAGAACAAATTGCCGGCGACGAATTGCCGGAGGAATTGCGTTGTTTGGAGGCGACGGGTTTCCTGGCTGCCGCCCGATACAGCGGCAATGAGCTGGACAAAGAGATTCAACGTCAAGACATTTTGGTGGACGTGGTCAACACCACGGCAAAGACATTCTTGGGCGTCACGCTGGAATGCGCCCAGTGTCACACGCACAAGTTCGACCCGTTCACGATTCGCGACTACTACCGATTGCAAGCGTTCTTTACGCGCGGGCAACCCGGCAACCTGTTGCTGAACGATGCCCCCGCCGAAGCGAAGTCGTGGGTCAACGCGCGCTGGCAATTGTTCGACTCCGTTCTCTCGCGGATGGTCACCCAAAAGCGTCGTGCCGGCGTCCCCGAACCCGTCTTGGTGATTCCCAAGTCGGTGATCGGCGGAATGAATTCGCAGGAGCGCAAAGCGTTTTCCGCACTCGATTCGGCGATCGCGTCAATCCCACAAGTCTGGGGCTGGAGCGGAGGCGATGCGGGAGTGATCGTTGCGCCCCACGAGATGCGCTGGCCGTTGCCGCGTGATCTTCAATCGGTCGCGGAAATGAAAACCTATCTGCGGTTGCGCGGTGATGCCAAGTCGATCGGCCCGGAAGTACGCGCCGGCTGGCCGGCGGTTTTCGGACCGACGCCTGACGAGGCGACTTCACGAACCGACTTGGCCGACTGGATCGCTTCCCCGGACCATCCATTGACGGCGCGCGTCTGGGTCAATCGGATTTGGCAGTGGCATTTCGGCACCGGCCTGGTTGCGACCTCGGGCGATTTTGGGACTCAAGGTACTGCCCCGACACATCCCGAACTGCTCGATTGGCTGGCCGATGAATTGGTCGCCAGCGGCTGGAGCACGCGGCACATCCATCGACTGATCCTCGGTTCGAACACCTATCGACAATCCGCTGCGTTCTCACAGCCAAACCATGACTCGGATCCCGAGTGCCAATCCCTGTGGCGTTGGACCCCGCGACGACTGGAATCCGAAGCGATCCGGGATTCGGCGTTGTCCGTCGCCGGCCGACTGGACACGACCGTGGGAGGCCCGAGTGTAAGCGACGAGGATGCGGACGATGGCTACCGGCGCAGCGTCTACCTGCCACAGCAACGCGAACGGATCGCAGAATCGTTGACGCTGTTCGATAGCCCTGCGGCCGTGGCAACCTGTTCGCGGCGACGCGTGTCGACCGTCTCGCTGCAGCCACTGTACCTGCTCAACAGCGACTTCATGAATACGATCAGCCAACGTTTTGCCGATCGCGTCCGCAACTCGTCCACGGAAGACCAGTACGCCGCAACCGCGCTGCGACTCGCGCTCGGCAGAGACGCGTCCGACGAAGAGGCGAAGAAGATGACACACTACCTGCGTGATCATTCGCTCGAATCGTTGTGCCTGGTCATCCTGAACTTGAGCGAGTTTTTGTACCTGAATTAGAGAGACGCATGACGTCACACCCTTGGATCGACCGAAGACAATTCCTGTACGGCGGCGGGCTCGGTGCCGGTGCGATGGCGCTGCAGCTGTTACGTCACGCCGACGCGGAAGGATCCAATGCGACGCACCACACCGCCACGGCATCGAGCGTGATCTTTTTGTTCATGTCCGGCGGTCCGAGCCAAGTCGACACGTTTGACCCCAAACCGGAACTGGACCGGCTGGCAGGCAAGGACGTTCCCGAAAGCATTGCCGAAACGATCCCCAAAATCAAACGAGCCGGGCTGAAGAACTTGATGGGTTCGCCGTGGTCGTTCAAACCGTACGGCGAAAGCGGAATTCCCGTTTCCGACTTGCTGCCCAAAACGGCGGAACATGTTGACGATTTGTGCGTCGTTCGATCGATGCAGCACAACAATCCGGTGCACGGGCCCGGTGAATGCGTCGCGCTGACGGGCACCGCCGCCGGCGATCGCCCCAGCATCGGCAGCTGGTCGCTGTATGGTCTGGGAACGGCCAACGAGAGTCTGCCCGCATTCATCGGCATGAACCTGCACACCGACGGCATGCAGTTTCCCCAAGGTGCCGGATGGGGATCGGGCTTTTTGCCGTCGGGGTTCCAAGGCACCATCGTCGACCCGGCGAAGGGGATTCGGCATGTAAACATGCCGCAGCAGACGTCTAAGCAGCAACGACGCGATCAACTGGAACTGATTCGTTGGTTCAACCAAAGGCACTTGGATCAATCCGGAGGCCAAAGTGAACTGCGGGCGCGATTGGATTCCTATGAAACCGCGTTTCAGATGCAGACGTCGGCGCCGGAGTTATTTGACCTCGCCAAAGAAACGCAGCCGACGCGAGATCTGTATGGTTTGAATCATCCGGAAGGCAAAACCGTCGGCCGCGCGTGCCTGCTTGCCCGACGCATGGTCCAACGCGGCGTGCGGTTCGTCCAAGTCCGCGTCGGCGGCTGGGACGCCCACGGAAACATCAAGGGCAACCATTCCAAAATGGCCGCGCGGACCGATGTTCCGATCGCCGGGCTGCTGGCGGATCTCAAACAACGCGGCTTGCTTCAGTCGACGCTGGTCGTCTGGGCCGGCGAGTTCGGACGCACGCCGACGATGGAAGGCCGAGGCAAGGGCCGCGATCATTCTCCGGCCGGCTATTCGATCTGGATGGCCGGTGGCGGGGTCCAGGGCGGGCGGGTCATCGGCGCGACCGACCCGCTGGGCTACGTGGCGACCGAGCGACCGGTGTCACCCCACGACTTTCACGCGACCATCCTGCACGCGTTGGGGATCGACGCCAACCGTTTGACCTACAACCACCACGGCCGCGATGAAGTGCCGACGGTGTTCGGCGGCGAGGCCGTTGGAGAAGTGTTTGGGTAGCAGAGTGTGATGCGACGCATCACCTGCATGCGGCTCAACGCGAGCGGCCAGTTGATTGAGTGAGCCGCGACGCGTAAGCGGCCGGGCATCCGAGCACCCGCCCGAGGCCTTACGGCCAGCGGCTCACCATGGACTCAGCAAATTTCCTTATCTCGACAAGCCGCGAGCCGTTCGGTTCCGTAAGGAGGTCGAGCAGTTTTCAAATCACCCACCTGGCAGGAGAGATTGACCAAACCTCATCATTTTCAACGACTAAAAACTGCACGCCCTGTAAGACCGGAGGGCTCGCGCCCTGCCGCTAACAATCACTTCGCAATCGATTGGCGAGCCTATCCCACACTGCCGATGCCGGCCAGCCAGACCAGCAGGGCGATGACGACGAAGCACACTGCGACGGAGATGGCAAATCCATACACGTCGGATTTGCGCGGGCGCAGCGCTTCGATGTCCGTGCCGGGAAACAGTCTGCGGTCTTCGAACCGTTTCGGATTGCTGTACGACTGTTCCAGGTTGCGGCGATCGGTTTCCGGGTCGGGATCCACTTCCGTTTTCATCTTGGCGTAATAGCGATCCAACACCGACTCGCTCGTGCGGGGCGTGAGGAAGCTGGCCACGATCAGCACCAGGAACGGCAACAGCACTCGCGTCGGCAATCGCAGGGTTTCCAGCGTCGCTTTGGAGACATTCGCCAGATCGATCCCGATGTAGTGATAGAGCACGAAATCGAGGTTGAATTTTCCGTCGCCCTGCAACTCACCGGTGCGTCGTTGGGTCAAGATGGACGCCGCCCCGTCTTGCACCGTACTGATCATCTCCAGCGACTCTTCGCCGACCGGTTTCACGCCGCCGCTCCAAAAAATCGAGGTGTCGCCGGAAATCAAGACGACTTCGATCTGATCTCCGACCTCGCACTGTGGCGGTTCGGCCCCGATCTTCTGACGCATCGTTTCATCATCCTTCGCCTGCTTTATCGCTTCGACCCACGCTTCATGGCGGGCCACATCGGCCGGCGTCGCCGCGCGTTTGATCGACTTGACGATGCGGTTGGTCGTCGTCGTCCATGCCGGATCGGTGCGCATCTCGGGTGAGACCATTGGAATCACGAGCGGCAGGATGAAAAAGAACAACGCCGAAAACGCGATCGTGATCCACACCGCGGTGCCATTGGCGCGGCGCCAAAACATTCCGATCCAGAACGGTGCGGCAAACAGAATCGGCAACTCGATCGCGAAGGTAAACTGAGCGAACACATCTGCCATGGTGATTGCCACGATCGACGCTCCCACGATGATAGCCAACCCCGTCACGCGGGCCACCTTCACGCTCTCCCGGTCGGTCGCCGACGGATTCACGTAGGCCGCATACAGGTTGCGGGTGATCAGCGCGGAACTGACGATCATGTACGTGTCGGCCGAACTCATCATCGCGGCCATCAGACAGGCCAGCATCAGACCGACCAACCCCAGATTCAGCGGCCCCAGGATCTCGCGGGCCGCGATTCCCCACACCAGATCGGGATCCACGGCCAACTCGGGGCGACTGGCCAACAGGGCCAGTGCGATCAACGCCGTGATCGCCCAACCGACGGTGCACAGACGCTTGAGAAAGTTGCCGACCACCAGCCCGATTCGGGCTTCATTTTCACTTTTTGCCGAACCGCCACCGGTCGCGATGAAGTGCGGTTGGACGACGATTCCGACCAGGGCCAACAGCGTCAATGCGACGATGTACTGCAGCGGAAACTCGCCCGCACTCGGTCCGGCAAACAGACTGAAATAGTCCGACGAAACCCGCTGGTGCATGATCGTGAATCCGTCCATGAACCCCTGCGTTGACGGGTCGCCGAACTCTTTGACCAACGCCCAAAGCCCATAGGGAATCAACAACACGCTCAATAAGATGATGAAGATCCCTTGAATCAAATCGGTCCAGTATGCCGCCGTCAGACCGCCCAACACGCCGTAGACGATCACAATTCCGGCCAAGCCCGGGATCAACACGTACTTCAAGTCCAACCCCGCGATCTCATCGAGCCCCATCAACGGCACCGCGAATTTTGCGATCGCCGACAACATCGTCGACAGATAGAACATGTAGAAAATGATCGCAAAGACGGCGTAGGCGGCGCCCAATGCCTTGGACTCGTAACGCTCGACGAACCAGTCCCCGAGCGTCAAGTGCCGCATCCGCCGATACCACACCGCGGTGATCCAATAGACCGGGGTGACGAACAGCCACATCAGCGCCGACCACACGCCGCTGAGCCCGCTGGTCCATCCGGTCCGCCCGACCTGGATCGGTTCATGCGCCCCCGTCCCGGCGCCAAAGGCGGCGAAGGTTTGCAACAACTTGCCGAACCCACGCCCGCCCATGAAGTAGTCTTCTTGCCCTTTGACACGCCCCATCGCCCACAATCCGATGGCGATCATCACGATGAAGTAAACGGCAACAACGACGTAATCGATCCAGGTCATCAACTCTACTCCGGTGGGCGTTGTCCAAACCCGTCGCGGTTGAGCAAGACGCGAGGACGCTGGTGCCGAACCGTGAGCAATCGTTTGGAAGGGCCCACAGAATACACTCTTCCGACGCGCCGGTGCGATACTCAGTGCATCACATCGAACCGCTTGCCGCCCAACAGGCTGAATTGCGGTCCTTGAATCACCGCCCGGTGTGACAGGGCTTCGCTCAATCGCTCCATCCCGGTGCGGGAAACCCGCGTCGATTTCAGTCCGACGGCTTTCAATCCTTCCAGCGATTGCAAATGCACCAGTCCGGCGTCGTTGATCTTGCAACCGGCAAGGTCTAAACAGACCAATTCGCCAAGCCGCCCCAAACACTTGAGTCCCGAATCCGTCACTTTCGTGTGGCTGAGAAACAGTTTTTCGAGATTCGGTTGCAGCTCGACGATCGTCGCCAAGCCTTCATCGTCGATCGCGGTGTTTTCGAATGACAGCGAAATCAGCGACGGCAAGGATCGCAAGCGGGACAGATCGGCGTTCGTCACCTTGGTTCCTGATAAATCCAATTCCCTCTGGTCATCAGTGAATGTCCCGCCGAGCTTTTGATAGGCGACGATGGTCCGATCTGCCTCGTCCGCAGCATCGGTCGGTGTGGTAGGAGCAACCGTTTCGGGCACGGACTCGACCACCGATTCGGGCGCGGTGTCCGTGGTGGCATCGTTTGACACAGCCGTGACGTGGGTGTCGACCTGGCGGACCGCCGGATCGCGGTCTGTGCTCTGCTCCACAACGGGATCGACGATGGCGGGGGTTGGTGGTTGCCGCGGCGTCACTTCGGGGTGCTCGTTCACGACAGACACGGCGGCATCGGCAGTGTTGTCATCTGCAGCGTTGTCATCGGTGAGAAGCAGTTCGGCCGTCTCGGATTCATCGACCGGCATGGAGGCTCGGGGACTGGCGTCGACCGGCGGATGCCCCATGGCGATCGGCAGCTTGGCGTCCGCGTGGGGTTGACCTTGCACCTGGGGACCGCGCGAAACAAATTGGATGGAGAGGGCTGCGAGTGCGATCAGGGCGGCCGACGCGACCAAGCGGCCGAGGCGCCGGCGCTTGCCCGTCTTTCGTTTCCGCCAGGAACCCGTCCGTGCGACGTGCGAACCCGGCAACGGCGACACCGCTGCCAGCTCTTTCTCCTCGGCGGCCGTCGTCGACTGAAATCGCGGGTCGATCGCGGTGGCAATCGCGTCGGGATCGGCGATCGGCAATGCCGGGTCCGTAGATCTGGCAGCAGACGATTGTGCAACAGCCTGATGCAAGGCGCGAACCATCTGGCGACAGGAATCAAAACGCGCCGATGCGTCCAGGCTGGTGGCCCGCTTGAGCACCTTTTGTTCGTCAACACCGACCTTCGAAAAATCCAGCTCGCCGCTGACGTGACAATGGATCGCCGTGGCTTGATTGATCGCCTGGACCGAATGGTCGCCGGTGCGCAGGTAGTAATACGTCAGCGCCAAGGAGTATTGATCACTCGCGACCGAACCATGTCCTGAAATGCTCTCCGGTGAAATGAAGGCGGGCGAACCGATCATGCCCGTCGAGCGAATCGATTCGGCATAACAAGGTCGGGCGACGCCAAAATCGCAAAGTACCGCGGCGTCACCGACCAGCAAGATGTTGTCGGGTTTGATGTCGCGATGGGCGATCGACACCCGTCGTCCGTCGCCGAGATCGTGACGGGGCGCATTGAGGAAATCCAATCCACGCGCCACGTCCTCCACGTAGTCGAGCAGCTCCGCCAGGGGAATCCCCGACTGGCCTCGCGATCTATAGTCTTGCAGCACGTCGTCCAAGCTTTTCTCGCCGACCACCATCGCAATGACCAACGTCGCCGGCTCGCAGGGCGTCATTCGAAACCGGTTCGTTCGGCCATCACGGATCGGCTTTCCCGTCCGATCCAACAGCCAGTAACCGGTGATCGGCAACAAATTAGGATGGCGAACGTTTTTGATCGCCGAGATCGACTCGAATTCCTTGGCACCGCCGGCTTGGTGCAAATCGAGAAACTTGAGCGCGACACGGGTTTCGCCCGGTCCATCGGCCGCCCAGACCACGCCGAATGAACCTTCACCGAGCTTTTCAGCGAGAACGTAGCCCGGAATCGGCTCGCAGCCTTGTTGGAGAATGACCATATCGCCGGGCCTGCAATCGTCGGTTGGGAGAGATGAGCGTCGCCAAAACGCTCCCGTACGATGCACCAAGCGGCCAGACGACCAGGGTGTTACGAAGAATCCGTCGCGGCCGACGTGAGCGGGTACTGATACAAAACAATACAAACCGTGACGCAACAATGCATCCAACGCGACATCCGACGTTCAGTGCAGCGTCTTGATAGTGCAGAGATTGCGGGGAAAGGCTTTGATAGATCCGCAGTCGTCCGCATGGTGGCGTAAATCACTCCGCCGACGTCGCAAAACTTCGTTTCTGGTCGATTGGCAAGGGTTATCATGAATGATTGCTGATCCGTCGTCGCTGCGCGGTGGGCGAGAGGTTGAGCTGCCTGTAGGCCAAAAAGTGTGATGGCAGCCCCTATGCCACCCGGTGATTGCGGTGTGCATTTCTTTTCTCTCGAATTCATTTTTTTACTGGCTCGTCAAATGAAGTACTCACAGCGCAACCGAGGTTTCACATTGGTGGAACTTCTTGTGGTCATTGCAATCATCGGCATCCTTGTCGGATTGCTCCTGCCGGCTGTTCAAGCCGCCCGCGAAGCAGCTCGGCGGATGAGCTGCAGCAACAATTTCAAACAGATTGGATTGGCCATCCACAATTACCATTCGGCCTACAAACAGATTCCGACGCATGGGACAGGAACCAACGAGGAGCCTGCCAATAGTTACTGGCGCACCTCGGTCGTCTCCAATCGCGTTCGTCTCAGCGCACTCGTTCCAATCACGGCGTTCATTGAACAGCAGGCGCTCTGGGATCACATTTCCAACCCCAGTCAACAACGGACCGATGGCGGCTTACAGAGCCCGCCTTGGAATGCGATGGGACCGACCGCCGATCAGATTCAGTACATCCCCTGGGTGACTGAAGTCCCGACGTTCCGTTGCCCCAGTGATCCGGGGACGGGGCTGCCAGCCTTGGGACGCACCAACTACGCGTCTTGCCTGGGCGATTCGATCTGGAATCTTCACGTTGGTCCCTACAACACCCGTCGCACGGCAAAAACGAATGGCCGTTCACGACATGCTCAAGCGGCGCACCGCGGTTTCTTCAAGCCGGTCGACGTGTCAAAGTTTCGTGATGTACTCGATGGCCTGTCCAACACGATCGCCATGGGCGAGATCATGACCGCGTTGCAAGATGGCGACAAACGCGCCAACGGCATTGCGACAAACGGCGGGAACGCGAGCCCGATCGGCCACGCCCAAATCCGTAACAACCCATCGATCTGCCAGGACAACGGCTACGTCGATCCGGACCGACCGCGATTCTGGTTGCCCGAGTGGCAACAGCGGAACCGACGCAACTTCGCCCGTGGGCATCGCTGGGCCGACGCGTTGCCGATCATGGCGAGCGTTGTCACGATCTTGCCTCCAAACCGCGAAGCCTGCGGACGGCACAATGCCTTGGGGACGACTCTGGTGGCAACGGTCTCAAGCCGGCACCAGGGTGGCGCCCACGTCCTGATGGGCGACGGAGCGGTTGTCTTTCTGAGCGACTCGATCGAAGCGGGCGACTCACGCGCCGCCAATATCTGGCTGAACAATGTGCCGGGTTCCCAAAGTCCCTATGGATTGTGGGGTGCCCTCGGCACGCGCGCCTCCAGCGAGACCATCGAAGAGCAATTGAACCAATAAGTTCGATGAATCTTCACGCCGCCGCCCGTCTGGCTTCGGCCCTTTGGCTTCGGCCCTTTGGGCGGCAATTGTTTTTCGAAAGTTCCCCGCAATGAGAAGTAAGAATCGATGAAGTCTGTTTACGTTTGTCTGGTCGTTTTCTGTATCAGCTTTGCCCTGCCTGGTTGCGGGGACTCGACCGAAACCACGCTTGCGACCGAGGGGGCAACCGCGGACGACTTTGCCCAGTATGAAGCGGATTTGGCTGCCGCGAACGCCGACGCGGGCTATGAAGAGGAGAATGAAGAGGGCACGGAATAGGCAGCAGCCGGACAAGCGATTCGCGGCCGTGCTGCGTTTCCCGTCCCGCTCATTTTCCTACCGCTCCATTTCCTTCCGCGCCAGCGGCGTCTTCGATGCAAACGATCTCTTTCATCGTGTGTGCATAAAGACGCCCCTTGGCGTAGGTCAATGATGCCAGCGTCCAGGTTTCTCCGCCGGGGCCGAGGTCGTTGACGGCGACCAGGGAATCCGGCGACAGCTGCTCGACATGCGTGTCGATCACGTAGACCGTCCCCGTCACGACGGGCAAAAACAAATAACGACCAACCAATGTCGGACTGGCCGCCGAAATGTGGCCCCAGCCTGTTCCGCTGTGCCCTTTGTCGCCGACGACAAATCCAGACGCATTGGTGGGTCGATTGTTGGGATTCCCCTTTCCCCACAACAACACATCCTGCCCGCGTGACGTCGGACTGGGCATCAACTGCGCCGGCAATTCCAGATATTCCACGGCGCCGGTTTCGACGTTCACCCGCCCCAGGTAGTGAACGTTGTGAGAGAGAAACCAATGCCATTGGCCGACCGCCAGATTGGCCTGGTTCGTGTTCGGATGCCCCTTTCCGGCCTTAACCGCCACGTCGGTTTGTTTCGTCCAGTTTCCGCTCTGCGGTTCGAACGTCCAAACCGTCGCACCGTCGTACAGGGGCTGCGTGCGGAGCAGTTGGCCGGAGGACGCATCCATCACCAGATGATTGCCCTTTTGAAATCCAAAGACATAGCGGTCGTTCCAGTGACAGGCGAACGACGGGTCATACCCCTGAAGCTCGGTGCTCCACAGCGTCTTTCCCGCTTCACCGGGTGCCAGGCTGGTGAGACTTTGGCCGTACGGTTTTTCCAATGGACCGTGTGGCCCACCGCGGGCATGGGCGACGGCCCATTTTCCGTCGGCGGTCAAGCCAACCGTTGGCGTGTTGTGCACCGAGGTCCCGACCTGTTCGCGCCAAAGCACCTTGCCGGTTCGTTTGTCGATGCCGTGCAGATACGTCCAAACGTCTTTCTCATCGACGCCAGCGGGCACCGCGGTTCCGGCGGACTTTTTCCCCGGTGCGATCCATTTCTGAATCTTCGCGCCGGCCTCCTTGTTCGCCACCTCGACGTAGAAGATCGTGTCGCCCACCAGAAACGGTTCCGCTTGGCGATTGTTGTGCTTGAAACGCGGCGTCCACTCCCGCATCCAGATCTGGTTGCCCGCGAAATCGAAACACGCCATCGATCCGCATCGATTGAAAAACCAGACGTGTCGGCCATCGGTGATCGGGGCAAAGACCGTTCCGTCGGTGAATCCGCCGGCCAACGAGATGAAGACGCTGCCCGGCAACGTCGCCTGCCAAAGCTTCTCGCCCGTGTTTGCGTCCAGGCAGAAACCGATGATGTCAGTGACCGCGTTCTTCTGCTCCAACGTTTGAATCGGCACATGGGTCGTCACAAACAAACGGTCTCCCCAGACGGTGACGTTGCTCATCCCGGCCTCGGGCAGCGCGGTCCGCCAGCGAATGTTTTCCTTCCGCGTCACACTCCATCGCAGCGGTGCGCGGCCCTCGGTCTGCCAGTTGCCGTTCGGCCCGGCCGCCTGATGCCAATGGTCATCGCCCCTGAGGTCGTCGGCCCGCAGCAGGCTGCCCCCAAAAAGTAAAAGTCCAGCGAGCAGCCATCCTGATTTGACGATCATTGAAGGTCCTAGGCCAGTGAAACGTGAGTACCATCGGGGCAAGAAAAACGGGAGCAATCGATGCATTTTACAGGCCCGTGAGTCGTGCGCCGCTTTTTGCCGGCCCCTTGTTTCGACGATCGCCCGCTTTTCGTAGTGGATGCCGGACTTGCCGGGCGCCTACAATGGTGATTGGATTCTCCCCCGCCACAGGCTGCGGAAACCTAGCAGCCTCGCCCCGCCCCCCAAGACAAACCGGTAATTGAGCCATGAGATCGATTTTATTGATCACTGCACTCGCGATCCTCAGCCAGGACGCATGGGCCGAGGGAGATCCACAAAAGTTTGCTGAATATCGAGCTCGGCTCCAGCAACGTCGCGAGGATGCGTTGGAAATGCGCCGGCAACAACGACTGTCCCAGCAGACGGCTCCGCAGGCCACGCAGTCGGCCCAGACCAATCGGTTTCGTCCCGCACTCGATGGCTACGTGCCGCAGCCGGCGCTGCGTGGCTATGTACCGCAACCGGCGCTCCGCGGCTACAGGCCTCGACCAGCGCTGCAAGGCTACGTACCGCGACCGGCACTGTACGGCTGGACGCCCCGACCGGCACTCTATGGTTACGCCCCCGGCCCCGCACTGCGCGGCTACACACCCCAACCCGCGCTCCGCGGTTACACGCCCCGGCCGGCCCTGCGCGGCTACACCCCCAAACCGGCACTCTCGGCCAAGTGACGCCGGACGGGAACCACGTGAACTCGATGCAGTGGAAAGCTGATCGACAGGCAGCACGAGGCCGTAATGCTGACCGGTACAACAGCCAGGCTGCAGAGGAATACGATCGCGTCCTTGGATTGGGAACGTTGTCCGCGGAAATGCAGTCTGCATTGCTGGCGGATTTGCAACACATCGACACGGTTTTCGAAAACGCCGATGTCCTAGACGTGGGCGCCGGCACGGGTGCATTCTGCGTTGCATTAACCGACATGCCGGTCGCAGCGATCACCGCGTTGGAACCTTCTCCGTCGATGTTGGAGCGGCTAAAAACGAAGCCGAAACTCAAACGTGTGAGAGCAATCGTTGGCGCCTGCGACCATGACGACGACCGAGCGCTGTTCGCCGACTCGAGTTTTGACGTCATCACTTCCAGAAAAGTGGTCAGCAGTTTGTTTGATCCGCTGACCGCGTTTCGCAACTGGCACCACTGGTTACGCCTGGGCGGTCACGTGGTGATCATCGACGGCCTGTTCGGACGCGATTCTTATGTCGGCGACTGGACCGACGAAGTCGACGTGTTGCCGTTGTCGGCTAGCCAGTCGATGGCGACGATCCCGTATTTATTGGAAACGGTGGGGTTCACGATCGAGTCTGTTCAGATGACTCATCAGTGGAACCAGACCGCCCGGACGCCGCACTACATCGTCGTCGCGTCGAAAGCGGCAACGCAGTAGCCGTTTCATGGCACTCGCAAGCGGGAAGCTTACGCCACGGATCGCAAGCGGGAAGCTTACGCCACCGATCGCAAGCTGGAAGCATACGCCACTGGGTTAGCGACTGAGGCGTTTTTCGATTTCGGCTTTCACCGCGTCGGCGTCGGCGGGCAGGTGGACGGCGGGGTTGGCGTACTGGCTGGTCACCTCTTCGAGTCGTGATTCGTGATAAGCGACCTTGAAATCGGTGAATTTTAGACCGTGGGCGGTGCTGATCACGACCGTCTTGTCGTCCGAGTTGATCACGCCCCGCTTGATCAGCTTATTCAGCACGGCCAGTGCGACGCCGGTATGGGGGCAGGTGAACATGCCGGTCAAGTCCGCGTGGGCGGCCGCCGCGGCCAACTCGTCTTCGGTCGCTTGTTCCACGATGCCGTCGGTTTCCACGATCGCCCGTTCCGCTTTGGCGTAACTGACCGGGTCACCAATTCGGATGGCGTTGGCCAGTGTGTCCTGGGCCGTCACGCGAATCTTCTCTTTGAATCCGTTCTTGTAGGATTCATAAAACGGATTCGCCTTGGCCGCTTGGGCGGCGACCAGCCGGGGCATACGGTTGATCAACCCCAAGTCCAGCATCAGCCGAAATCCCTTGTGGAGCGCGCTGATGTTGCCCAGGTTGCCCACCGGGATCACGATCCAATCGGGCACTTCCCAATCGAATTGCCGAACGATTTCGATGCCCACCGTCTTTTGGCCTTCAATCCGCAGACTGTTCATCGAATTGGCCAGGTAGATCGAATTGTCCTGGGTCACCTCTTGGACGATTTTCATGCAGCCGTCAAAGTCGGTGTCCAGTGCCAGCACGTGGGCTCCGTTGGCGACCGGCTGAATCAGCTGTGCGGTGCTGACCTTGCCGGCGGGCAAGAAGATGACCGCGGGGATTCCGGCATAGGCCGCGTAGGCGGCCAGCGCGGCGCTGGTGTCCCCGGTGCTGGCGCAGGCGACCGCTTTGACCGGACTGCCCTGTGCCATCATCTGCTTGACGACGCTGACCAAGACCGTCATGCCGAGGTCTTTAAAACTTCCGGTGTGGCTGTTGCCGCACAACTTGATCCACAAGTCCGGGACGCCCAACTGCTGACCCAATCGCTCGGCCCAGAACAAATTGGAGTTTCCTTCGAACATGCTGACGACGTTTTCGTCAGCCAGCGAGGGGATCACCCACTCACGCATGCCCCAAACGCCGCTGCCGTAGGGCCAATCCGAGGTGCTGGCGCGGGAGTCGAACAGTTGCTGCCACTGGTAGGGATTGCGTTTCCGCAGTGGCTCGCGCTCGTGATGCACCTCCAGCAGACTGCCGCAGGACGGGCAGGTATAGATGACGTCGAAGATCGAGTGCTTGGCGGAGCAACCCGCGATGCAACGAAAATAGACAGTCTGGTTCTCTAAATCCGACTTGGACTCGACAGCGGACGACATGGTGAAATCCCGGTAAGTGCAGAATAAGACCGCATTATGTCCAAACCGACCTGGGATGGCAAAGGGCAAGCGATGCGAAAACACGTCCGCTGCGGTGATCGGACGGCGAATCGGGCGGCGAATCAGACGGCGGATCGGCTGGCACGGACAAGTCGGTACAATCCGTGGCGGCCGCCATGTCATTGAAAACCCGGCCGTCGTTGGATGTCGTCGTTTTCATCACCGTGTTCCAGTGAAAAGCAGGATCCACCACGCGAAACCGCACGCCGATCAGCCCGCCCCCCCGCCGAGTTCACCCTTGCGAAAAATCGACAAAACCTACACCGACCCGCTGGGGCTGATCTGGATTCACGCCGCCGGCCGCATGGGTATGCAGATCCAGCGGAGTGCGGAGGTGAATGCGTCATGGGACGGACAGGGAGTCCTGACGATCGGGACGCCGGAGACCCTGGACCCGGACGACTCGCTGGCGCAGATGATTCTGCACGAAATCTGCCACGCCCTCTGCGAAGGCCCCGAATGTGTGCACCAGCCGGACTGGGGGCTGCAAAGTTTTGATCCGTCCAAAAAGTTCCACGAACACGCCTGCCTCCGGCTCCAAGCGGCCTTGGCCGACCGATACGGCATGCGTTCGTTCTTTGCCGCGACGACGATGTTTCGATCCTATTACGACCAGCTTCCGGCCGATCCGCTCGACGACGATGAGGACGGCGACGTTCAAGCGATCGCCTTGGCCAGGGACGCTTGGCAACGAGCCAACCACGGCCCCTGGGCCGAACCGCTGCACGACGCCCTTCGCCGCACCGCTTGCCTCGCCCGAGCCCTCTCGGGACTGACGACGGAGGATTCGCTGTGGCATGGGCAAGGGAAAAATGGTTGATCGATCGTAGCGCACGTTGGTGTTTAGCCTTTAGGCGATCTCCCAGTCGCTGCAAAGCAGCGACCCCCGACCGCCCGGAAGGGCCGTCGTACCCAAAGCGGCGCCCCCGAGCGGCTAAAGCCCAATACCGCTAAGTTAAGCGTCGTTTCTTCAGATGAGGGCCCGTAGGCTCGCGCCAAACGGCTGATATTCGTTTGAGATCAGCCGGTTCGCGCCAGCGTCCGGGCCCCCTCATTCATGTTAACTTAGCGGTATTGGGCTAAAGCCTGGACACCAGCACATCCTATTCAAACCAGCGTCTGTTTCGCGCCACCGAGCAGGTGAAAGTGCAGGTGTGGCACTTCCTGGCCTCCCGCCTGGCCGCAGTTGACGACCATGTTGTAGCCATCGGCCAAACCTTCCTGGGCGGCAATCTTGGCGACCGCCAACACGCAGTGACCGACAATCGATTCATCTTCGTCGGACAAATGTGCCAGCGATTCAATCTCTTTCTTGGGAATCACCAAGACATGAACCGGCGCCTTGGGATTGATATCGCGAAACGCCAAGCACACGTCGTCTTCGAAAACGATGTCGGCGGGAATTTCGCGGTCGATGATTTTGCTAAAGATCGAGGGCATGGTCGACGGTGTGAAACCTGATCTTGGGAAGTGAACGAGGAGCTACGATTCCAACCAAGCTTTGACGTCCATCGCATCGGCTTGATCGGGCTGGCGGAACTTGCTGATTCGGCCGGCCGGTTCATCGTACAACAGCATCGTCGCCGCGGACAGTTCGCTGGCGATCGGAGAATCGATCAACAAGGACGAATCGGACGCATTCAATTGCCCCAGCACACGCAGTTCGACATCATGCTGCGATTGCCGGGGTAACCAACGCGTCATGATTTCCACGCCGCCGCACACCAAAATACAGAAGACGTTGGCCGGCGGCCCGTCCTTGAGCACTTCGCGCATCGCCTGGCCTCCGGACATGCTGCCCTGCGTCGCATCGAGCGAAAAATTAAACGCGTCTTCGTGGCGAAAATCTCGGAATCGATCTAACGGATCAATCACGATCACGATCGGATGGACCCCCTCGGCCTCGTCACCGCGTTCCTTCACCAGCTCGGCCAACTTGCCCATTTCCGGCGCACTCTCACGTGGCTTCACTTCCCGGACGTTGAACCCCGCCCGCTGCAGCCACGGAGACAAGGACTGGGTTTCGTTGGTTCGGTTGCCATTGAAATAGATCACTTGCAATTCCGAGTTCGACCTCGCGAACCCGGAAAGCATCGCGGAGAGCAACCCGGGGCGGGCCTCCGGAGGCGGGATCATCACCACGTTGCGACCGGCGTTGCGCGACAATTCGATTGCAACCGGCGGACCGATTTCGACGGACTCTCCCAACAACCCGTGCAACTCTTCGCCCGGCTGAGCCCGATCGCCGATCGCGGCCGCAGCCAGCCCCGCCGACCACTTGCAGGGACGGTTGCCTTCAAACACCACCGGCGGAGGCAGTTTTTCGAGAAACACTTTGTCCCGCTGCGCGATCTTGGACAACAACTTTCGATGCTCGTCGTTGCTTAGCCAGGCAACCTGGAACGGTTGATTGCCTTCGATCAAGCCGCCCGCATCGTTGTAAATCGCTTCACCGGGTCGCGTGATCAATCGCGCCGCGGTGTTGTCATCGGACAAGATCAACGCCGCGTCGGACTCGCTACATTGCATCGCGATTCGAACGGCCATCTGCCCCAGCGTTGCTCGCGGCAACGAGTAGGCCCCCGCCAGCGACTGGCTGCTCAGAATCACGTGGATCCCAAACGACCGCCCCTGACGAACCAGCCGGTCCAGCAACATCGAGCACTCCGCGGCCACCTTGTCGTCGCGAATGAATAACTCTTGAAATTCATCGATGATCAGCATGATTCGCGGCATCGGCTGACCGCTCGCCGATCGATAGTCTGACAACTCCTGCGTCGACTGCGCCCGGAACAGTTCTCCACGCTGTTGCAATTCCTGATCCAGCCGCTGCAACACGCTGCGGCCGAATTCTCGCTCGCTTTCGATGCCGATCACCCGTGCGTGCGGCAACGCGCTGTCGGCATACGTCTTGAATTCGACACCTTTCTTGAAATCCAACAGATAAAACTGCAGTTGGTCGGGCGTGTAATGATGTGCCCCCGAAGTGATGATGGAGTGCAGCAAGGTACTTTTGCCCGATCCGGTTTTCCCGGCGATCAACACGTGCTGGCGGACGCCCTCGCCCAAGTCCAAGGCGAGTGTCCGTTGTCCGCCCTGGCTGCCGATCGTGATCTCGATCCCCTCGTCGGTCCGCGCCTTGCCGCCTTGTGCCGGCAGGATCGATTCCAGCGGGATTTCCACCCGCGCGGCCATGGTGGCGGCCGTCCCGATCTGGTTGGCCAGTTCCCCGCGCAGATCGGCCACGACATTCTCCGCCGGCACAAACTCCAATCGTTCCAGCCCCTCGTGCCGCACGCTCCAATGGCCGTCTTTGTCGACCGACAATTCCAGCACGCGGCTGTCGTGGGGCAACGGCAGATCGCTGGGCCAAACTTGATCCTCCTTGCAGACCATGAAGACGAACACGCCGCAACGAACGCCACTCTCGATCAGTGCTTTGAGGTGTTTGTACCCGCCACGGGTCAAGCCTTCGGGAAACCCGACCGCGGCGACGGCTTGATAGGGCTCGGCCATCGAACCTGCGATCAGGTTGTAGTCCTCGACTCGCTCGAACTGGTCCCGCAGACTGGACTGCAAGACATCTTCGGCGTGCTGGGCGATTTCGCCCAAACGTGTTTCGATTTGATTTTCGGTCGTCCAGACACGATGGCTGACAAGGGTGGGATCATGGTCGGCCAAGGACATGAAGGAGGTAAAGTTCTGGCCGCGACCGATCGGATCGATCAACGTCAATTTGGTTCGCCCGCCGGAGGTCCCCGAAAGCATTCGCCACAACACCTGATGCACCAGTTCGACCGCCTTGACCATCTGGTCCGGGGCGGCGTGAATGATCAAACCGCTGTGCAGCCGCCGATGGAGCGCCACCGGCATTTCGTCGGGAAGATCGCCGCTGCGAAACAGCGGTTTGACTTGATCGGAATGGTTGCCCGCCCCGTCGGGGGCATCCCCGATGCGTTCGGACGTCAGCGTCCGCGCCAGAAACTCGGTCACTTTCAGATGCCCCAGCGGCACGAAATCCAATTCGTCGCACTCGGAGTGCGGCTGGTCGGCGACCTTGTCCCACTTTGGAAACCGAATAGCGCACGCCTTTCCGGCCGACTTGATGCGTTCCAAACCGCCCCGCACGCCGTCACGCATCCGATCGGTCACCCGTTGCAATTCCTCGTGCCGTCGCCGCGCGTTGGCTTCCCGTTGCCGGTGCAAGGCTTGGTCGGTATCGGCCAACTGTGCCGTGATGGTTGCCGCGACCTGCTCGGCACGATGATGCATCTCCGAATTCACCTTGCCATAGCCGGACAGAAAATCGTCACCGAGCTGTTCCAATTGCTCGGTCAATTCTGCCCTGGCCGCTTCCTGCTCGGCCGCCAACTGCTGCGCCAGATGTTCCAACTGCTCTTCGCGCCATTGGTCGGCCGCTTCGAGGTGCCGATCACGGCGGTCTTCCAGTTCGGCCAACGCGTCGCGGGCGGTGTCTTTGGAGATCTTGCACCCGGCCGCCGCAGCTTCTTCGGCGGCCTGGCCCGTCCGAATGATCTTGGGGTACATCCGCCGGGTGTGCCGTCGCAGAGGAATCAGCAACGCCGCGTAAATGCAAAACCCGATCACGGCCGCGGCCACCACGCCGGAAATCATGTACAGCCAATACTCAGCCGGCTGGACGACCTGCACGCCGACACACCACAACACGACCGCGACCGCGACGCCACCGGGCAAATAAAACGAATCATCGAACTTGGCCGCCGCACTGTTTTGCAGCTCGGTGACAAAGCCCCGACACTTTCGCGAAAGCCGATACACGGTGTCGACCGATTCGGCAATCGATTCCGGTGCCGGTTCGCTCATGTCGTCTTCCGGAGTCTCCGCCGGTGGGACGTTGGGCAACCGATCCAGTCGCCGAATCGTCAAATCGCGTGCCCAAGCCACGTCTTCACTGATCGGAACGAGCGAGGCATTGATTTGCTCGATCTCTTTTTTACTCTGCTCGCCGGGCTGGTGACGCCGCGCCTCGAATTGATGCAGGATGGCTTCGCGACGCGCTTCGACTTTCCGCTCGATCGCGGTTTTTCCCTCGGCAGCCTTTTTGCGATACAGCGACGCGAGACGATTGACCTCCGTTCGCAGCCGAACGGTTTCCTCTTCATAGCTGGCGAACACCTTTTCCTCGGCCGCGTCCCATTGCCCCAGGGTGATCCGCCGCTGCCGTCGACATTCGGCCGTCACGCCACTGCGATCGGACAGCAACTGCTGCTCCTCTTCGTCGCGTTGGGCGGCGTGCTGGTTGATCAGTTCCTGACGCTGGGCTTGACAGGTTTCAAACCGCGCGACCAACGCATCGATCAGGCGGCGTTGTCGCTCGGGCGAGAACAGCCCGGCGGGTGCGACCGAGAAGTCTTTCATGGTGCGGATCGGAATCGAGGAGAAAAGACGAGGGAGAAATCCCCAACCGGGCAGACCCGTCGCTTTCATCGCGTGGAGTCCTCTCGTCTGGGCCCCCGCCGACAGTCTGTCTGCCAAACAGGAAGAGCGTCCGAAACTCGTCGCCGGTGCCGCTACCCCAATCATTTCAGTTCAGGAGACCGACGTTAGTATAGCTCGCCGGAACGCTGGTCGGTGTCGTTGACGGCGGCTTGTGATTTCCGCAATGTCTCGGTGAATTCGGCCAACGTGGACGCAAACCGCGACAGGCTCGGCCCCAGAGGGGCGAGAAACTCCCGCTCGAATTGGGCCGCGCGATCGTCTCGCCAGTCCTGTTTGGTTTCCTGCCATAACCGGGCAAAATCGTTGAATTCGCGGCGGAATCGATTCTGGGCGTCGGTCAGGGGGGCGAGGTTCAGGGGATCAAGTGGCATGGCTTCAGCGTTTGATCTGGTCGCGTGCGTGGCGGGCGAGTGTTTCCTGGTACTTCTTCTTGCCCGCTTCGACACTTTTGCGAATCGCCCGCGTGCTCTCTTCGCTCTCCTTGCGTAGTTCGGTAATCATCTCCAACGACTCGATCTGAAAATCGCTGATCGCATCGACCAGTTTCTGCACCGATTCAGGATTGATCGTGCTGCCGTATCCGGCCTTCAACGCGGCGCGTTCGAGTTCACGCCCCAAGTTGGCGACATCTTCCAACCCCTTGTTGACGCCGTCCTTCATCGCTTCGGTCGCCTGGGTGACTTCGTGGAGCCCGTGCTGGCTTTGATAGACCGTGCCCAGGATCGTGAAGACATGTTCGTTGGTCGTGAAAAACGTGACCGCGCGACGGTACACGCGTTCCTTGACATCGTGCGTCTGTTTCAACTTGCTGATCAATGTTTCACCGACGTCGTAACCGATCTCCAAGTTCTCGGCGATGTCTTTGAGCAGCTGGTACGTCTCGTCCTCGTCTTCATACTTCTGACGCGACTCATCACGCGCAAGCTCCAACTGGCTCTTGCCCCCTTCGTCGCTGCCGGTGTAGTTGTCCAATGCCTGTTGGGCGTCCGACAATGCCTTTTGAGCCGCTTCTAACCGTGGGGCGTGGGCATCGAGCAGCTCCCGCGCCAGCACCTCGGCTTCCTTGAGCGCAAATCGAAAGTCGATGTACGCGTCCATGATCCGGTCTTCGCTCTTGAGGGCCTCTTTGGTGTCCTTGGCGACGTCGGAATAGATTTCGACGATTTTTTCGAAGCGGTCGTTGGGCGTCCCCCGGCGGATCTTCATCCACCAGTTGGACAGTTTTTCGGTGCCGCTGATGCGACCGTCATCCAGCTGGGCGATCAACCGCTTGCTGTCTTCGCGGACGGAGTCGAATTCCTGAGAGATCTGCAGGTACCGGTTGCCGACCTCGATGCTCTCGACATTCTCTCGCACCAACGCGTTGAACGCCCCCATGTGCTGAATCACATCCGCGATCGCCAACACTTTCCCCTCGTCGAGATGCTTGACGCCTTCGAGCAGGGAAATCAATTCTTGAGGGGCTCCGCTCTTGCTGTCGACGCCAAAATCCTTCAACACCTGGACCGCATCATTGAGGTATTTTCGCATCTTGCTCGTATCGCGGGGCTGAGACTGAGATTGCGATGCAGACGCGTGAGCTTGCTGGGACATGTTTTTGGGTCTTTGACGGATGTTTGGTTGCGAAAGAAACCGACGACGGGCGTCAACACGCCTACCAAGTTAGCGCACCGATGCCCCAGACGCAATCGAGACGGTATCTTGTATTCTCGGGCACCGCCCCCACGTCCTGTTTTCCCACACCAAACGCGATGAGCCGAGCACAAGCCAAACAGACGCAAATCGAAGTCCCCGGCCAACGCCTGACGCTGCAGGAAACGTTGCGGGTGATGGACGTCGCCCGGGAAATGCGGGACCAACGCGAGAAAGCCGAAGAGATGTTTCGCCGGGATGACCTCCGCGTCGCCCTCCGCGAAAAACTGATGCGGACGGCGCGATTGTCCGGCGACACCGTGACCGAGGCTGAAATCGACGCGGCGATCGGCCAGTACATGGAAACCCTGCACACCTACCAGGATCCCGCGCCAGGGTTGAAACGTTTTCTCGCCCACGGCTGGGTGTGGCGTGACAAGATTCTTTGGTCGCTGGCCGGCGTCGCGGGATTCGCCGGCGGCCTTTGGTACCTCTTCGGTTAGCCCAGGATTGCGTGCAACATGACGATTTCCGGTCCGGCAATGCACCGTCTGCTGATGGACGGGTACAGAGACGTGCAGCAACGCATCGACCAGATGCGGTCCGAGTTCTCCTCGATCGATGCCCAACGAGACCAATTGGGTGACGATCGCAGCGACGCGCTCATCAACCTGGCGGAATACTACCTACCGGAGTTGACCCGCGAATCGATCGAATCGTCTTGGGGCGAAGTCCGCGATCGCGTGCGGCAGGTCTTGATGCGAAAAGAAGACCATCGGCGTCGCGTGTCGGCCGCCCTGGCCGAAGCCAACGAGCGGCGCGCGCTGCAGGAGGATCGCTTGCTGGACATCAATGCCGACTATGACGAAGCGAAAACGAAACAAGACGAACTCGCCACGCAAGTCGAATCTGAATTGGCCGCCGACGAAACCTTTGTTTCACTTTCCAACCAAGCCGCGATGGCCGAAGCCGCCCTGGAGCGGGCCGAAGCCAACCTGAACGAAATCGAACAGGACGCCGCGCGAAAACTGCCGGGCTACGAAAACAGCGCCCTGTTCACCTACCTGAGAGACCGGAAGTACGGCACCGACCAGTACGGCAAACGCGGCTTCACACGCCGGATGGATCGTTGGTTGGCGCAATACATCGATTACCACAAAGCCAGACAGAGTTACCAGTTCCTGGCCGATACTCCCGACCAGATGCGCAAACTGATCGCCGAAGACCGCGCCGCACTCGACACCGTGATGGTGGAACTGGAAAAGCGACGCGACCTGGTCGTCAAGCGACTCGGACTGACCGCCGCCGTCTCCAAAGCCGAACAGTTGGGCGATCGCCGCGAGCGTCAACTCGTGGAACTCGACAAGCTCCGCGACGAAACTGAATCGCTCCAGCGCGAGCTGACGGACCTGGAAGACACCCGCGGAGAATACTACCGCGAGGCGGTGGCCGCGATTCGCGAACGGCTCGCCGAGATCGACGCGCGCGACCTGGCCTCCAACGCCCGCCGAACCCCTTCGCTGACCGATGATCAAATCGTCGCACGGATCCAGGGGGTCGACCAGAAACTCGACGATCTGGACGGCGACACCCGCCGACAGCACGACGAGATTCGTGACATGCAACGCTGCATCGAAGCACTCGGCCGGCTGCTCCAACGTTTCCGCGCGGCAAAGTTCGACGCCGCGCGTTCCCATTTCGAACCCTCGCTGGACATCACGGACCTCTTGCATCGGGCCAAGAACGAACGCGACATCGACGACGCCTGGGATCGACTCCGCCGCGCCCAGCGCTGGGGGCCGACGCTCAGCCGACAACTGGGCAACGTCGCCTCGCACCCGATGTCCCAAGTCTTGATCGGTGCGATGGCACTCGCCGCCGGAGCATCCAAAAAAGACCACACCGACCGAGCCGCCCGCCGCCGCGACCACAACCGCCACTAGCCAAAAAAGGGGAAGGGGGTCATTTCAAAAAGGGGAAAGGGGTCATTTTGGCGGCGGTTGGACGGGTTTTGCTTTAGGCTTTTTGCGTGGCCGCCCCTGAGGACGCACGGTGGACCACGTTCCGGTCCGGTCACACGTCTCTTCGATCCACTCTTCACTGCCATACGGACGTCCGCGTTGGATGCACGTGTGGATCGCATCCGTTTCGGACTTGGTCAACGCTTCATTCACACGGCCCGTCCAATTGGGAGGGCGTCGGACCGGCCAAGTCGACAGCAGTGCAGGGTCGCGGTCACACTTGTGGTGCCATCGATGAAGCGATCCGAATGTCCAGTCTTCCGCGCGTTCGACCAACTTGGCGCGTCGTGCATTGCGTTCCACATACCGGCACACCGTGAGAAAGTGGGCGTCGTCTTCAACGGGAAAGCTCCTGAAGGGACCCTGGTAGAGATGCCCGTTCCCGCGAGTCTGGTTGTGAGCGTGATAGCGAAGGGTGTGCGTCGATGCAAGCCAACCGCAGAAGCGTCCCATACCGCCATCCTTACGCGGGCTGAGGACAAAATGCCAATGATTGGGCATCAGGCAAAACGAAAACAAGTCCAACGGGTACTTGTCGAGCCCTTCGCGCACCGTTCGCACAAACGCTTGGTAATCCTCAGGCTTGTGAAAGATTTTCTGTCGGTTATTCCCACGATTAATCGCATGGTAGATTCTTCCTGCCTCATCGGGCCGTACAGAACGCGGCATGAGCAACCCCGGATTGAAGTCTCAGTTGCGAAACAACGCAATTTACCACGCCCGATCCCTAAAAACACCCCCTTCCCCTTTTCTATTGTTGGTCGGCGGCGATGGCGCGGAAGACGTCGTTCAGACGTTGGCGGATCAGTTTCGACCAGAGATCGTACCCGGCCTGGCTGAGGTGCAGTTTGTCTTCGACGAATAACTCCGCGCGCGGCGTGCCATCCGATTTCAGGTAATGGCTTGCGGTCGGAATGAAATAGGTGTTGGGCGTCGAAAGTGCGATCTCGCGAAGCCGTGCATTGACCGCGCGAATCTTCCCCCAGGCGTCAAACCGCTTTTCACACGGCGTGATCTCGATCAGAAAAAACGGGGCGCCGGGCTGATGCTGGTGTGACACCGCGACGATGTGACGCGCAAGTGCCTCAATTTGGTCGGGCGTGTGATCGTCCGGGTTTCCGACCACACCGTTGCCGACGAACATCACGATCGCACGGTACCGGTGCGGCGACACCAAGCGATCGGCAAAGACGGCCATGTCCGTGAACTTGGCCCCCCCATAACCGCGACGGATCGTTCGGTACGGGGCCATGTCGACGCCCATCGTCGACCAGCGTCGGATGCTGCTGCTGCCGATAAACAAGATTGCGTCATCGGGATTCGATTCAGTTCGATTGAGTTCGTCAAACGCAGCGATGTCGTCCGACCATTTCTTCTCCGCCGCGGCGCGGTACGGCGCCAACAAGTTCTCGGCACTTCCCGATACCTCCACCTGGCCGTCTTGGGCGACCAGATTCAGGGTACCGGACGAAACGGCCGCAACGAACGTCACAAACAACAGGAGCAAACGCATCATCAACTCGATCCCAATCATTGGCAGGTCAAACGGTAAAGTCTCTCGGTGAGCGAATCGCACATCATAGTCCAACTCGCCCCAGCCAGGCCGCCCCACGCCACCGCTGAGCCCCCATTCGTCCACGGTGCGATCGTATCGCGTATCCTATGGAGTCGTCCCACTTTGCCGAGGCGTTCCATTGATTCATTCACACCCCATCGCGTTCGTCTTCGTCACCCTGACTCTCTGCGGTGGCTCATTGCTTTCCGTCGGCGAAAACGCCAGGGCCGACGAAATCGCCTTTGTCACCCCAAACGCCCGACCCGCCTGGATCTGGGGCACCAAAGATCGCGTCGCCGGTCAGCTCGTCACGCTGTCCAAACCGTTCCAGGTCCGAGCGGCGGTCGCTCGTGCAACGATGCATCTGGCCGCCGACTTCACCCGATGCTCGGTGACCTTGAACCGACGACGGCTGGCCCAGCTGGATGAGTACGCACCCTGGATGCAATGGGACGTGACCGACCGGCTTGTGACGGGAACGAATCAGGTGTCGCTCGACTGCACCAGCGGCGACGGACCTGCCGCCATCGCCCTGAGCCTGGAAGTGGTCTACGCGGATGGATCGATCGAGACCCTTGTCAGCGGTCAGGACTGGACGACGCACCATGGCGCCGCCGTCTCTTTAGGAAGCGTCGCAGGTGAGTTTTGGAACGTTTCCGAATTCGCCCAGATCTCGCCTTTCGAAGACTACGAACAATGGCGTCGGGCCAGCGGAGCTGATGCGGGGACCGACCCGGCAACCTTTGTGACCCAGCCGGATTTCGAAGTCGATCTGGTTCGCTCGGCCGAACCGGACGAAGGTTCTTGGGTCAGCATGGCATTCGACCCCCAAGGCCGAATCACCATCGCGCGTGAAGACAAGGGGCTGTTGCGGATGACTCTGTCGCGTGACGGAAAACAAATCACTGCGGTCGAGACAATCGACGACGAGCTGCGAGAATGCCGAGGCTTGCTGTACGCCTACGACGCGCTGTACGCCAACGCCAACAACTCCAAAGGCATGTATCGTCTTCGTGATACCAATGCCGACGACCAGTTCGATCAAGTCGAATTGCTGCGAGAATTCCCCGGCCAAGTCGGTCACGGAAGAAACGACTTGGCGCTCGGTCCAGACGGAATGATCTACTCGATTCATGGCGATTCGGTCGAACTGGCAACCGAGAACATTGAAGATCACACCTCGCCCCTGCGGGCGGCTCGCAAGGGGCAACGATCCGAGGAAGGCCATTTGATCCGAACCGACCGCGACGGATCACACTGGGAATTGGTCGCGTCGGGCTTGCGAAATCCTTTCGGAATCGATTTTAACGACGACGGTGAAGTGTTCACCTACGACGCGGACAACGAATACGACATGGGATCGCCCTGGTATCGCCCAACTCGAATGGTTCAATTGGTTTCCGGCGGCGACTATGGTTGGCGACGGACCACGAACGGGCAATGGCCGCCTTCTTTCCCGGACCATAGCGACAACGCCTTGCCGACCGTCGACGTGGGAAAAGGGTCACCGACGGCGGTCAAATCCGGGGCGAGAAGTTCATTCCCGGCGGATTACCGACGAGCCCTCTTCGCGCTCGACTGGGCCTACGGACGCATTTTGGCTTGTCACCTTTCCCCGCGTGGAGCCGGATACGCGTGTCGCGTTGAAACCTTTCTCGCCGGCCGGCCGTTGAACGTCACCGACTTGGATTTCAGCCCCGACGGCGACATGTTTGTCATCACCGGCGGGCGCAAAACACAATCCGCTCTCTACCGCATTCGCTACGTCGGCCCATCGCAAGACGCCGCCCCCCTGACCGAGCAACAAATCCGACGACAAGCGTTTTCAAATCGTTCCCGGACGCTGCGACGACAACTGGCGACGCTCCATCACCGGAACACCGAAAGCCTGGCGGCCGCCTGGGAACACTTGGGCCATCCCGATCCGCTGATTCGCAATGCCGCACGCATCGCGGTCGAACAGCAGGACCTTACCCGCTGGCGACAGAAGGCGCTGTCGGAACCGGATCCGGAAACCCAGGCGACCGCGCTGCTGGCACTCGCCCGCGGGGGCAACATCGATGACCACGACGCAGTGCTTCGTGCCTTAGACGCGCTCGAAATCGACAGGCTGTCGTCGTTTGGGAAACTTTCGATCCTGCACGCCTACCGCTTGATCCTATCTGCTGTGTCGACGGCCGATTCGACGGTAAGCAACAGATCCGAGCAACGTCTGATGCGTTGGCTGGAAACCGAGCCCCTTACCACGGTCGCGCCGCTGGGAAGCGGGGGCTCGGTCCGCGAAGCACTCTGCCGACTGGCTGCCGATCACCACCTCGCCGGTGTCGTCCCGCCGCTGATGGACTTATTGCGTGCCGGGCAAAACCAGCGTGATCGGATGAATGCATTGTTCATGCTGTGTCATCAACGCGACGGTTGGTCGATCGATGATCGCATCCTGTTTTTCGAAGCGCTCGGCGAATTGGAGCGGACGGCGTTTTCCGGTGCCGGAATGCCCGGCCGGTTGAAACAAATCCGCGATCATGCGGTCGCGCATCTGACCGACGAGGAACGCGCTCAACTTGCGTCACTGATCCAACCGTTAACGTTTTCGCAAGCAGCACCGAAACAGGTGTCCCGGCCGCATGTCAGAAAATGGGAGATCGATGAGCTGGTCGCTGCGCTGGATCAGCTTTCACAACCGGGCGATGCAGAACGCGGCGAGGCCTTGTTCCGCGACGTTCTGTGTGTGTCGTGTCATCGCGTCGCCGGCCGGGGCGGGGTTCTGGGGCCCGACCTCTCTTCGTTAGCAGCCCGTTTCAGTCAACGCGACATCCTGGCATCGATCGTTTCGCCGTCGGACGTCATCGCCGAAAAGTATCGCAGCGTGCAGGTCGTGACGAAGGATGGGCAAATCGTCAGCGGCCAAGTCGTCACGGGTGGCGATTACCGATCGTCGAATCTGCAGCTCGCGACCGATCCGCTTGACCCCAGCAACGTGGTCGAAATCCCGAAAGCAAACATCCAGCTTCACCGCCCCTCAACTGTTTCACCAATGCCGGAGGGTCTGCTGGATACGCTGAGTGCACGCGACGTCGCGGATCTACTCGCGTTCTTGACCCGGCAACGGTGACTCTGTGAAGCATTTCTTAGCGGAACGGCGCGAGCCGTCCGGTCGCGAGAGGACCGGAGGGCTCGCGCCCTGCCGCTAACATCACGTCAAACAGTCGTCAGAACACGTCACGCAAACTCACGATCGGCTTGATTGCGAAACCCGTTCAACCGGATCGTTCCGTCTTGCTGGATCTCCATCGTTGAATAGCCATTGTTCTCGCCTCCGGAACCTTCCACCATTGCCACCAGCGTGCAGTAGTGGATGCCATGAATCTCTTTCAAGTCATTCTGATGACTGTGACCTTGGAAAACGGCCAGCACGTTTCCCGACGCCTCGAGAATCTTGCGAACGTCAGCGTTGTTCTTCACGCCGTGATTGTTGCTGACGTCCAAACGCTGGTGCGCGAACACGATCGTTCGGTTGTCGGTACCCGCCAGATCCGCCGCCAACCACTCCAGTTCTTCCTGCGGAACATTGGCGTCGGTCCAATGAAAATTCTTGCGGCCATAGGGCTGACCATCGGCGCGAAAACAAGAATCCAGGATGACGAAATGAAACCCCTGGCGATCGAAGGAGTAATACGACTTTGCTTGCCCCACGCTGCCGAGGAACTCTTCTTTTTTGAGCGTGTCGACGCAGTGATTGCCTAACACATAGTGTCGATCGTCACAGATCGCCGAGAACTCTCGATTGATGGTCGTTAGATAACGCTGCTCGGTGTCGACCGTCTCCGCCGCGTCGATCAGATCGCCGAGTTCGACCAGGCAATCGATGCCCCGGCGTTGAAATTCGGCAGCGGCTTCGGCAAGTTTGCCGCGTGTTTCCCGGTAGTGCCGAGTGCCGGCGGCAGGCTTGTCGGCGTAGTGCAGATCGGTGACCAGCCCGACACGAAGGCGGGCAGTGTCATCCGCGGCCGACGCGGCAGCGACCGGCAGCGTTGCAGCCCCGAGCAACAGGGTCCCGTTTCGAAGCAACGCCCGGCGACCGAGTCGTTCTGTGGTCGGTGCGGCGGGGGAATGGGAATCAGCCATTGGTTCTCCGTCTTCTTTTTAATGAATAAACTCCACCACAGAAAAAATCGCCCGATGATCCGACGCGACGGCCTCCTCCAGAACGCGGGTTTCAATGACTCGCCATCGGTGCTCGGGACGATACAAAATGAAATCGATCTGGCGGGCCGGGCGTGCGACGGGAATGGTCGGCAGCGGCTGCCCATTGACGCTGGCCCAACGAGCCGCCAGTCGCGTCAGCGTGCGGCTACCGGAAACGTCATTCAAGTCACCCAACAACAACGCCGGCTGGTCGGCGCGATCGGAGATCAACTGCTCGATCGCTTGGGCTGAGGCGAACCGTTCCTGGTCATCGCGGCGATGATCAAAGTGGGTTGCCAACATCACGATCGGCTTCGCCGAGGATGGCAGTTGAATCTCCGCCTCGATCACGCCCCGTTGTTCACCATCATCGATGTTGGGCAACCGATGGTTTTGATGGCGAACGATCGGGAATCGAGACAGAACCGCGTTTCCGTAGTGACCGCCCTGCAGCGGGATGTTGGCACCAAACACGACGTTCATTTTCGTCAGACGTGCCAACTCAGCCGGCTGGTCGACCGACCGGCTGCGGCTGGCGTTTTGGTCAACTTCTTGCAACGCGACCAGGTCAGGTTTGACGGACAAGATCACTTGAGCGATTCGCTCCAGATCGAGTTTCCCGTCGATACCTTCACCGTGGTGAATGTTGTAACTGAGCAGTCGCAACCGCAGCGGTTCGTCCGCAGGAGCGGCGGTGGTTACCAACAGTGCCGCGCAAACGGCAATCAGAATCAATTTGGTTTTGAGCATATTACTGAGTCAGGGAAAGGTGTATTAGCGGTGGGCACGATGCGTGTGTGCCTCGTTGCATTCACTTGGGCGAGCGAAGGCAAAACGGAGGGGGGGCAAAACGATGCTGTGGAAAGAAAGGCAGAATGATTCGGGGCAGAATGATTCGGGGCAGAATGATCCCAGACCCGGTTCGAAGCGAGGTTGGCCGCACGAATTCACCCCATCATTCTGCCACCCCATCGTCTTGCCCCTCTTTCCGAACTCTCTGGCCCCCTTCGCCGACATCAGAAGTCCGTTTCGGCTTCGTCCAAAATCAGTTCTTTGATCCAGGCGTTGCGATAGCGCACATCATGGCCTTCGCATTGCAGTTTCAGGCCTTGGGGCGTGTCGGTGATCCCAAACCCGTTGTCGTTTCCGCCGTCGACACCCGAATTCGGTCCGCCCCAGACTTTGTTGATCGTTTGGTTGACATGAACTTTCTTGCCGTTGAAGTACATCGTCACCATCGGTTTCTCGACCAGTTTGCCGTCCCGGAAACGGGCGGCGCGAAAGACCAAGTCATACGCGTTCCATTTCCCGACGCCGTTGTAGGCATGGTACGGCGATTCCGTTTCGTTGATCACCGCCCCCATGCCGTGCTTTGACTTGTCGCCGTCCAAGACTTGAATTTCGAAACGGTTTTGCAGATAGACTCCGCTGTTGCCGCCAGGCTTCATGATCAGAAACTCGATGTGCAACCGGAAATCCCGATACGGCTTTTTTGTCACGATGTCGGCCGTACCATACTTTCCTCCATCGGCGGCCCGATCGTCGGTCATCACACAGGTGCCGCCGTCGACGGGGTCCTCGACAATCTTCCACTTGATCGGCAACGACGAACTGAAACGCGGCCCTTCCCAGTACGTCCATTTCTGGTCCAACATCTCGCGAGTCCCGTCGAGGATGACTTCCGCACCCTCGATCGGTTTGGCTCCGACACCGACATGATCGGCAGCGGAGATGGTCACAGCGACCAAGGAAACGGACAGGAAAAGCAGGGCAGGGATCGTTTTCATGGCAGGGCGTTGGGTGGGGTCGGTGGGTGGGGAGCAACGAGGGCGCGTCATTCTACTCCGTTCCGACGGGCGGGGCATCGATTTTGCGTTCTTCTCGTCCAGCCATTAGACTCTGCCCTGGATTTTCCGGCTCTCTTGATTAGCCATGTCCCCAACCGGGTTAGAACCGTCCGATGAATCGCTTTTGTGTCGCGTTTGCCTGTGTCGCCTGTTTCTCGATCCTGCTCACCCCGACGGCCGACACCACGGCCGGCGACTGGTCACAGTTTCGCGGACCGCAAGCGGACGGCGTGGCGTCGTCGGGTGACTATCCGACCAAATGGAGCGACACCGAAAACGTCCGTTGGTCCGTCGCATTGCCGCAACCCGGCAACGGCAGCCCGATTGTGGTTAACGGGAACGTCTTCGTCTGCAGCGTCGAAGACTCCAAAGGCCTCGCCCGCAGCCTGATCTGTTTCGATGCCGACAACGGCCATCAACGCTGGTCCCGGACGGTGACGCTGGCAGAAGAAATGCCGACGCACAAGACGAATCCTTACGCCGGTTCGACGCCCGCCTGCGATGGATCACGCGTCGTTGTTTGGCATGCCACCGGTGGATTGCACGCCTACGATATGGACGGCGGCCCCCTCTGGTCGCGCGACCTGGGCGAGTTTCGGCATATGTGGGGTTACGGTTCCAGCCCCGTCATCGTCGGTGATCGTGTGATCTTGAATTCCGGACCCGGCAAACAAGTCTTCGTGGCCGCATTCGACGTCGAGTCTGGCGAGACGCTTTGGCGGCACGACGAACCGGTTCCAGGCGACGGCGAGCGAAACGCGGAAGGGAAGTACATGGGCACATGGTCAACGCCGGTGCCGATCGAACGAGACGGGCGCCAACTGGCCATCGTCGCGATGCATCAACGAATCTTGGCACTGGACGTTGAAACTGGTGACATCATCTGGTTCTTCCGCGTGACCAGTGATCGAGGCGACCTGGCGTACAGTTCCCCGATGATCGAAGGCGACCTGTGCGTGTTCAACGCCGGTTTCAAAGGGCCAACGATGGCGTTCGAAATGAACGGGCGAGGCGACATCACCGAGAATCAACGTTGGCGGATCGAAGGTAATCCCCAATCGATCGGCACCGGAATCATGCGAGACGGCTTTGTCTACCGCGTCGGCGCAGGCCCCAATCTGATCGATTGCCTGGACGCCAAAACGGGCGAGACGGTTTGGCAGGAACGCAACAAGGCCGCGTTCTGGGGATCCGTCGCAGTGGCCGGCCAGACGGCGTATGCCACCGATCAATCCGGAACCACGATCGTGTTTCGCCTTTCGCCGGACGAGTTCACACCGATCGCCGAGTGTCCCCTGAACGATTCCAGCAACGCGACTCCAGCGCTCGCCGGCGGACGGATCTACCTCAGGACGAACCGGAAACTATGGTGCGTGGAGTGATTTTGGGGACGAATCGCAAGCCCCAAGCTGACGCCAACTTGAGTGGGACGATTGCCGATGTCCGATGACGGGAACGTCAGCCGCTGGATCGATCAAGTCAAAGACGGCGATTCGGTCGCGGCGGCCGAGCTGTGGCGCCACTACTACGATCGCCTGATTCGAAACGTCCGCAATCATCTTCGCGGCCAAAACCGGGCAGTGGCCGATGAAGAAGACGTGGTCGTCAGCGTCTTTGAAAGTTTCTATCGGGCGGCCGAGCAGGGCCGATTCCCCGAGATGTCCGATCGCGACGACTTGTGGCGATTGTTATTAAAAATGTCGGCGCGAAAAGTCATCGACAAACGCCGACGAGACCGCCGACAGCGCCGCGGCGGCGGCCAGCGAACACTTTCCCTGGCCGGACGACCGGGCGACGAAGACGCTCTGATCGAGGTGATCGGCGACGAACCGACGCCGGACATGGTGCTGACGTTGACCGAATCCGTCGAGGAACTTCTCTCCCATTTGGGTGACGGGCAACTGCGAGAGATCGCGGTCGGAAAAATGGAAGGCCTCTCCAACGCAGAACTCGCGCAACGATTGAGATGCTCTGAACGCACGATCGAACGACGCTTGCACCTCATCCGGGAAACCTGCCAGCAGGAACTGATGGACGCCGACGAGTAACGGTCGCAACGAGCAGCCTGACCCGCTACGCACGCCGAGGGTGGCAAGTCAGTGGTCAAAACATTTGATGGTCAAAAAATGGAACGCGACCATACCTCCCGGCAACGGGCATGCCCCCATATTTTGACCAACCCATATTTTGACCAACCCATCATCCCACCAGTCCCGACACCCGTCGCCGGTCATCCCCGTCCAGGTTCCAAAGCGATTATCATGTCAGATGGTTCGGCGTTCCTGTCGATGCACGCAATCCGACACGTGACGGTGATATCTTGATGAGTTCACACGAGAAGCCCGATTTACGATCGGCACCTTCGCCGCGGCGCAGCCTCGTCGCCTGCTTGCTCGCCTTGCTGGTCGTGATCAGCGGGCACGCCGCTGCCGTCGACTTCGCGAAGGACATCGAACCGATCTTTCGCGAGCACTGCATCGACTGCCACGGACCCGAGGAACAGAACAGCCAGTTCCGGCTTGATCGTCTGGCGGTTTTACTTGCCGGTGGCAACTCCGGCGAACCGGCCGTTGTGCCGGGAGATCCAGACGCCAGCTATTTGTTGCGTTTGATCAAGCACGACGAGCCCGGTTGGGAGATGCCACCCGATGGGGAACTGTCGCCGCATGAAATCGAATCGATCGAGCAATGGATCAGCGGCGGCGCGTCGACTCCGACACGTTACGGACCGGCAAAGGAAAAAGTGGAGCTGAAGCATTGGTCGTTCCAGCCGATTCGGCGTCCTGAACTGGATGTCCGAAGCAGCGACGGAATCGACACCTTGATTCGACGCAAGCTGGCCGAGAACGGGCTGCAACCCTCACCGATCGCCGAACGCCGCGTCTTGATTCGCCGGCTTTACCTCGTGATGACCGGTCTGCCGCCGACACCCGAGCAAACGGACGCGTTCATCCAAGACGATCGCCACGACGCCTGGCAGCGACTCGTCGAAACGGTTCTGGCTAGTCCGAATTACGGACAGCGCTGGGCCAGCCATTGGTTGGACTTGGTCCGGTTCGGCGAAACCAACGGTTTCGAAACCAATCGCGAACGCCCCAACGCCTGGTACTATCGCGACTGGGTGATCGATTCGCTGAACCAAGACAAGCCCTATGACGACTTCATTCGCCAGCAGATCGCCGGCGACGCGTTGGAGGCACACATCGGCACCGGATTTCTGGTCGCCGGCCCACACGACATCGTCAAGGGCCAAGACCCCAAACTCGGTTTGGTTCAACGGATGAACGAACTGGACGACATGATCAACACGACTGGGACCGCTTTTTTAGGCTTAACGACCGGCTGTGCCCGTTGCCACAACCATAAATTTGATCCGATCAGTCAACGTGATTACTACGCCATGCAAGCCGTGTTTGCGGGGGTGCGGCATGGTGAACGAAGCTTGCCGCCGACAAAGGAAGCCGAACTGGAACTCGCCGAGACCGAAGCTGTGATCGCGGATCTGACGGACAAACTGCTGCCCTACCTTGCCGAGGAGACCACCGCGGCGATCGCGATTGATGATTCGGATGCGCAGCCCGTGTTCCAACCCGCCGGGACCGCAGCGAAACAAGGTCGCGACGAAGCCGACTTCGGCGGCAAACATTACACGTGGTGGAAAGCTCGGCCGGGCGAAGAAGCGGTCGTGTACCAACCACATGCCGACGGTCTGCACCGCGTCTGGCTCAGCTGGGGCGCGGGCTACGCCACCCACTGCTGCGACGCGCGATACGTGTTGCGTTCCGCGACGGGCGACCGCGAAATCTGCTCCGTCGATCAACAACGGCTGGCAGACGGATCCGGCGAGGTCGATGGAGTGGCCAGCTGGAGTGGCTTCTACGATGCCGGGGTTCATGAGTTTGCGCCGGACGATCGGCTCGTGCTGATCGCCGGAGACAGTGGTAGCGCGGTAACGGCGGATGTCGTCGTGCTACAACCGGAACCCGAAATCGAGCATCCTCCGGAGCCGCCGATGCGACGTGCGGCGGTCAATGCCATCGAGAACGAAGAACGCATCGCACCGCGTTTGGCCCGCTCGGTGCGATTTGTGATCGAACAAACCTCAGGCTCCCAAGCCTGCGTTGATGAATTGGAAATCTACACCGGCGATCAAAACGTCGCACTGGCCAGCAGCGGTGCCAAAGCAAGTTCCTCCGGCGATTTCCAACACCCGCTGCACAAGCTCCAGCACATCAACGACGGGCGTTACGGCAATGCCCACAGCTGGATCGTTGATTCCGTTGCCGGCGGTTGGGTGCAAATCGAACTCGCCGAGCCGACCGTGATCGATCGCATCGTCTGGGGGCGCGACCGCGAGCAAACGTACTCCGATCGCCTGGCCACGGTCTATCACATCGATGTCGCAATCGAATCCGGTAACTGGGCGCGTGTGGCATCCTCTGCCGATCGCCGGCCGCACGGTCAATCGCGGCCCGAAGAAGCACAGTATCGCTTCGAGAACGTCTCCTCAGCCGAAGCCCGGCAAGCCCGGCACTGGCTGAATCAACTCAAGCTGACCCGCCAACGAAAGGCCACACTTGAAACGTCACCCCAAGTCTACGCGGGAACATTTTCGCAACCCGGTCAAACCTATCGGCTGTATCGCGGTGAACCCGATGCCCGTCGCGAACCGGTCAGCCCGGATACGATTGAAGTATTCGGATCGTTGAACCTGAATCGGGACGCACCGGAGCAATCACGCCGGCTTGCCCTGGCCGACTGGATTGCAAGCGCCGACAACCCGCTCACCCCACGGGTGATCGTCAATCGACTGTGGCAGTTCCATTTCGGCACGGGGATCGTCGACACGCCCAGCGACTTCGGCCACAACGGCACGCGGCCCAGCCACCCCGAGTTGCTGGATTATCTGGCCAGCGAGTTGATCGAACATGATTGGTCGCTCAAGCACATCCATCGTTTGATTTTGAATTCCCACACCTGGCGACAAAGCAATCGGCCGCGTGAGGACGCGAGGACCATCGATGCCGATTGCCGGCTGCTGTGGCGTTTCCCACCGCGTCGGTGTGATGCCGAATCGATCCGCGATTCCATCTTGGCGGTCAGCGGTTCGCTTCGGCATGACGCCGCGGGCGGGCCCGGCTTTAGCGGCTTCGCGGTGCAACTGGAAAATGTCCGGCACTACCATCCCAAGCAACAGTACGGCCCCGAAGACTGGCGACGCATGATCTACATGACCAAAGTGCGTCAAGAAAGAGACCAGGTGTTCGGCGTCTTTGATTGCCCCGACGCCAGCATGGTGGTCGCTCAACGCAGCCGTTCCACGACGCCCCTGCAAGCACTGAATTTGCTGAACAGCCGATTCGTCATGCAACAGGCCGAGCGGATGGCGGCGCGGCTGGAAACCGAAGCCGGGTCGCCGTCGGCACAAATCATCCGCGCCTGGCATTTGTGCTTCGGTCGACCGCCGACCGACGAAGAGTTGTCCGACAGCGACGCGTTCATTGCCCAAGAGGGACTGACACAATTTGCTCGGGCGTTGCTCAACGCTAACGAGTTTGTGTTGATTCCATAAAAGAGTGCGTCCCCTACGCAAGCGAGAAGATTACGCCACGATGAGATCATTTCCGGACCGACGACAGTTTCTCTCCCAGACCGCCAACGGCTTGGGTAGCATCGCGCTGGCGAGTCTGTTGCAGCAGCACAACGCGTCGGCCGACGACCCTCCGATCCGCCCCAAGATCGATCCGTCGCGTCCGTTCGCCGCGCGGCCGACACACCATCGGCCGGCGGCCAAGAACGTGCTCGTCATCTTTTGTTCGGGAGCGTGCAGCCAGATCGATACGTTCGACTACAAACCCGAACTGATCAAACGCCACGGCCAGCCGATGCCCGGCGCCGAGGATTTGGTCACCTTCCAAGGCCAGCAGGGCATGCTGACGCAAAGCCCGTGGGAGTTCAGACCGCGTGGCCAATCCGGAAAAATGGTGTCGCAACTCGTGCCACAGTTGGCCGAGCTGGCCGATGACATGTGCTTCATTCATTCGTTGACCGGCAAGACCAACACCCACGGCCCGGGCGAAAACTTCATGTCCACCGGCTACACGCTGGACGGATTCCCCAGCATGGGAGCCTGGACCACCTGGGCACTGGGAACCGAAAACGAAAATCTTCCCGCCTACGTCGCCATCCCCGATCCGCGCGGCACGCCACAATCCAGCGTCAACAACTGGGGACCGGGTTTTCTGCCGGCAGCGTTCCAGGGCACCCAATGGAGCGCGAACAAGCCGCTCAGCAATTTACAGATCCCCGCAGGGACCAGCGACAAAACGGATCGCGCGACACGCCGTTTCTTGCAACGATTGAACGAACGACACCTGCAGCAGTTCCCGGGCGATGAAGAACTGGCCGCGAGGATTTCCAGTTACGAACTGGCGGCCAAGATGCAGCTGTCCGTCCCCGAAGTGACCGATCTGTCGACCGAGTCGAAGTCGACGTTACGCGAATACGGGGCCGACGATGCAGAGAACACGCTGAAAGCACAGTTCGCCAAGAACTGCATTTTGGCGCGACGGCTGATCGAGAAAGGCGTCCGCTTCGTCCAACTGTTCAACGGCGCCTATCAAACCGGCGGCGAAGGCGTCAGCAATTGGGACGGGCACAAAAAGATTGAAGAGCAATACAGCAAGCACGGCCCTGTGCTCGATCAACCCTGTGCCGCGTTACTCCGCGATTTGAAACGAAGAGGGCTATTGAAAGACACGCTGGTGGTCTGGACGACCGAGTTCGGCCGCATGCCGACGTTTCAAAAAGGTGCCAGCGGTCGCGACCACAATCCCGACGGGTTCACTGCGTGGATGATGGGCGCCGGAATCAAGGCGCCGTTCACGTACGGTGCGACCGATGAATTCGGTTACAAAGCTGTGGAGGACGTCACGACCGTGTACGATTTCCACGCCACGATTCTGCATCTGTTGGGGCTCGATCATCGCCGACTGACGTATTACCACAACGGATTCGAACGCCGCCTGACCGATGTACATGGATCGGTGATCAAACCCATCCTGGCGTGAACCCTGCTTCGCGGTCAAGGATTAAGAGTGGGGTAAGCTTCCAGCTTGCCGTCTCGTTTCACTCGTGAAACGCAAGCTGGAAGCTTACGCCACTTTCTTGCTGGCCGGATGACAAAGCACTACGCTTCGCGCCGCGCGACGACGGCATCGCTCAGGTCCTGCAACAGCAGCACACTTTCTTCCCAGCCGATGCACGCGTCGGTGATACTCAATCCGGGCACCAAGTCGCCGTCGGTCAGGCCTTGTTTGCCTTCCAGAAGATTGCTTTCGATCATCACGCCCATGATTCTCAGGTCGCCATCACTGAGTTGGCTGCAGACATCACGGCAGACATAGCGTTGGCGTTTGGTGATCTTTCGGCTATTGGCGTGACTGCAATCGACCATGATGCGTGCCGGCAAACCCGCTTGAGTCAACAGCGCCGACGCTTCATCGATACTCGCCGCGTCGTAATTGGTGTGCAAGCCGCCGCGGAGGATGATGTGGCAGTCGCTATTTCCGGCGGTTGCGAAGATGGCGGACGTCCCCTCTTTGGTCACCGACAAGAAATGGTGGGGTTGCCGAGCGCTGCAAATCGCGTCCACCGCGATTTGAACATTACCGGAGGTGCCGTTTTTAAACCCGACCGGGCAAGACAAACCGGATGCGAGTTCGCGATGCCCTTGGCTTTCCGTCGTCCGGGCTCCGATCGCCCCCCAACCCACCAGGTCCGCGACGTATTGGGGGCTGATTAAATCCAAAAACTCGGTTCCGGTCGGCAGCCCCATCGCGTTGATGTCTCGCAACAAACCCCGAGCGGTGCGCAGCCCCCGATTGATCTGGAAGCTGTCGTCCAATCCGGGGTCGTTGATCAAACCTTTCCAGCCGACGGTGGTACGCGGTTTTTCAAAGTACACACGCATCACGATCAGCAACTGCTCTTGATGCTTTTGTTGCTCGACGGCCAAACGCCGCGCGTATTCCAGTGCGGCGTCGGGATCGTGAATCGAACAGGGGCCGATCACGACGACCAAGCGATCGTCCTGCTGGGCCAAGATTCGCTGGATGCCGGTCCGGGCCGTGAAAACCGTTTCTGCGATGGTCTCGTCCGCCGGAATCTCTGCCATCAATTCTTGCGGTGGCATCAGTTTCTTGATCGAACCGATGCGGAGATCATCAATGGCGAACGATTGAGTGTTTTGTGTCATCGAGCGACTGGGGCGTGTAATTTCAAGAATGTCTCGCGCGGTTCCAGGGGAGGCCGTCCACTATTGACGATAATCAAAAACGGGGAACTCGGTAGTGAGAATTCTCGTCGGTTGGATGTGGAAGCGACGACAAGCACGAACCATGGTCCGACGGGCCGAAAGATTACGGGCCGAATGATCAGAGAAACAATGCCGACGCCACGCTGATCGAGGGCCAGTGAACCAAAGAATTGCACCCCAAGCCGACCAAATCGTCAACCCCCGACGTCTGCCCCGATCCCCCCGACGCGCCCCTACGCCGTGAACGATATATTTCCTGTGTTTGACGCGGTTTTAGCGGCAGGGCGCAAGCCCTCCGGCTTGCGCATCTTTGTCAACACACCGGAGGGCTCGCGCCCTACCGCTAAAAAGTCGTTCACGGCGTAGCGACGCTCCCCCGTGCAGAGTTTCCACGGCCACCCGGCCGGCGTTCACAAGGTAACGCTGTGAAGGGTCGAAACGCCGCAGCGAAGTGAACGCGCATCGCTCGGCCGCAACAATCCATCGGCCGCGCGTTGCAAGGACTGTTCGACGCGAGGGAACTGCATGAAGGTGTCACGATCCTCACCGCCGGCCTGTTGCAAATTCCCTTGCCAAACGAAGTCCTTCGGTTCGGCATGGATTCGAAACAGCTGCCATTTCATCGGCATATAAATGTTGCCGACGATTTGACTGTCACTCGGATTGGCAGATTGCTTTTTGCCGGCCCCCACGCCGATTTCCATCGACACCTTGCAATCAATAAAAGTGTTATGGGCCACGACCTGCTTGAGGGCCGTTTTTAACTCACTGTCCTTGCCGATCTGCCACTGCTTGCCATCCGCACGCCCGGCCAGCAGAACCACAAGGCAGCCCGCCAGGAGCCAAGTCGCCCCGATAAAGCCGGGCCGGGCGGCCCCATGATTTGTGTTCAACCTATTCGTTTTGCCGAAATCAACGCAGAAAACGAGGGGGCAGATGAGAGATGCATTGACCGCTCGAGAAGGATAGACTTTTATCATATCTCCTCCGAACACTCGATGAGCTGAACCCATGCGTTTCTCTGCTGTTGTCGCACTCTGTGTCGTTTCGGTCGTTTCCATCACCGCCAGCGGCGAAGACTGGTCGCGCTTTCGTGGCCCCAATGGCCAGGGGATCGCGGAGGGCACGATCCCCCTGACCTGGAGTGGCGATGAAAACCTGGCCTGGTCCGTGGAACTTCCCGGGGAAGGCTCCTCGTCGCCGATCGTCGTCGACAATCGCGTGTATGTGACGTGTTATTCCGGCAGCGGTTCCGATGCCAAACGGCACATCGTGTGTCTCGACGCGGACTCGGGAAAGCAACTTTGGACCGATACGATCAGCGGACCAGAACGCGAAGACGCCTATCAGGGATACATCACCGAGCACGGCTATGCCAGCGGGACACCGGTTTGCGATGGAAAGCACGTCTATGCGTTCTTCGGCAAAGCCGGCGTGGTCGCCTGGACCGTCGAGGGCAAGAAGGTGTGGCAGCAAGACGTCGGCCAGATGTCCAGCAACCGGCAATGGGGCTCCGGTTCAAGCCCGGTGCTGCACGAGGGGATCTTGATCGTCAATGCATCCGAGGAGGCGCGGGCGATCATCGGTTTGGATGCCGCGACGGGCAACGAGCTTTGGAAGGCCGAGTACGATCTTCTGGAACTCTGCTACGCGACACCGATTCTGGTCCCGGGCGAAGGTGACGTGATGGAGGCGGTGATCTCGATGCCCGGTGAAGTGTGGGGATTGAACGCGACCACCGGCAAGATCCGTTGGTTTTGTGAAATCGGTAACGGCGGCAACGTCAGCCCCAGTGTCGTCCTCAGTGAAGATGCGTTCTACACGTTCGGCGGGTATCCGGCACAACAGACCAACGCGATTCGTCGTGGCGGTCGCAAGGACATCACCGAGACGCATCACCTCTGGGAAAGCCGCGACAGCAGCTACGTCCCGACGCCGCTGTACTTCGACGGCCATCTCTACTGGGTCAGCCATCGCGGCCAAGCCTTTGTCGTCAATGCCAAGACCGGCGAGACGGTGACGCGAGAGCGTTTGGATGATCTGAAGTCCGGCGGCAGTCCCGTTTATGCCTCACCGATCAAGGTTGGGGAACACCTCTACGTCGTCACCCGTCGCAGCGGGACCTACGTGTTTGCAGCGACACCCGAGATGAAGCAGGTTGCCAAGAGCGAACCGCTGGACGAATCGGACTTCAACGCCACACCGGCCATCTCCAACGGCCGCGTCTACCTGCGCAGCAACCAAGCGATCTACTGCGTGAAGTAAGCGCCTGATCATCGTCGGACATCCGCCGGTTCTCGCCAGAGAACACGGTATCCCGACGGGATGAAAGCGCGTCGCCGTTGGCCCCACGCCGATCGGCTACTCTCTTTCATGCTGCCGGGATATGTTAAGCGGCAGCTTTCATCATCTCCCTTACTCCATTGACTGCAAGATTCCTCGATGCCAACTACTCGACCTGTTGCTCTTGTGACCGGATCCGCCACCGGTGTCGGCCGCGCCTGTGTGCTGCAATTCGCCCGCCGCGGATATGATGTCGTCGTCAACTACTCCCGCAGCGAGGCAGAAGCGCTGGAAACTGCCGGCGAAGCCAAGGCCTTGGGCGCGAAGGTGCTTGTGGAAGGTTGTGACGTTTCCAATGATGCTCGGGTCCGGAAAATGGTGCTCAACGTTGGCGAAGCCTTCGGGCGATTGGACGTCTTGGTCAACAACGCCGCGACGACATCTTTCATCGAACATCGCGACTTGGAAGGACTGACCGAATCGATGTGGGACCGGATGTTGGCGGTCAATTTGAAGGGCGCGTTCTTTGTCACGCGGGCGGCTGCGGACTTGTTGCGAGCCAGCGGATCGGGAAGCGTCGTCAATGTCAGTTCCGTCGCCGGGATCACCGGCAGCGGATCCTCGATCGCTTACTGCGCGACGAAGGCCGGCCTGAACACGATGACCAAATCACTGGCCCGCGTACTGGCGCCTGAAGTCCGCGTCAACGCGGTTTGCCCGGGTCCGATCGACAGCCGCTGGATCAAGGAAGGCAACCCGAAATGGGACCTGGATGCGATGGTGGCCGGCTATCCGATCCCCAAGGCGTCCCAGCCGGACGACATCGCCGACGCCGTCCTGTTCTTCGCCACCGGGACCGCGATGACGACGGGACAGATCCTGAGCGTCGACGGCGGTCAGACGCTGCTGTAGCTCGGTTGTCTGGAAAGTGGCGTAAGCTTCCAGCTTGCGATTCCGGCAACGCAAGCTGGAAGCTTGCGCCACGTTGCTCTTCCACAGGTCTCTACAGGGATGAAGCCGATTTCAACTGCGGAACCCTGCTAAGCTGGTAGCTAAACTCTGGATGGTCGTGGGCACCGTCTGGGGATGACGATCACCGTGATGGTGTGATGGGTGACGACATGTACTCGATGGGTCTGCGATCATGAATGATCTTGAGGGGCGACGGCCGCTGAAAACCCGCAGTTGGCGGGTGTTTCAGTACGCAGCGGAACGACTGGCGCAGACCCGCGTGACGCCCAACATGATCAGCTCCTCCAGCATCGTCTTTGGCGTCATCGCCGGATTGGCGCTCGCCGGAACGTCGATGGCGGGATCGTCAGGAGTGCTCGCAATCCTCTATCTGGCCGCAGCCGGTTGCATGCAACTGCGGTTGATCGCCAACTTGCTGGACGGCATGGTGGCCGTCGAAGGGGGAAAAGCGTCTCCGGTGGGCGTGCTGTACAACGAGGTCCCCGATCGCATCTCGGACGTCGCCATTCTGGTCGGTGCGGGATACTCGTTGGCATCGCGAGCGGAACTGGGGCTGGCGGCAGCGGTCGTTGCCGTCTTTGTCGCTTATGTCCGCGCCATCGGATCCAGCGCGGGCGCGGGTGAAGTCTTCGCCGGGCCGATGGCCAAGCCCCAGCGGATGGCGCTGATGACCTTCGGTTGTGTCCTCTGTGCGTTGCTCTCACTGGCAAGCTCGGGACTATCCGGACGCTGGCAAGCTCCGGTGATGGGAGCGGTTCTGGGATTGATCATCGTCGGCGGTGTCATCACGTCGGTGCGTCGGCTGATGATCATTTCCGAAACACTTCGTGCCCAGATGCGGCGCCCGGCCGAATTTCCCGCGGACGATCGGCCCCCCGCAGAATCCGCGCAGGGGGAATGAGTTTGTTTGAGCACCTGTCGACGGAGATTTGTCTAACGTTTGCGGCGATCGCAGGACTGCTGTTGCTTGCCAACGTGATCTTGATCTTACGCAAGCGTGCCGATCCCGACCGCGATGACACAGAATTAGTGCTTCGCGTCCGGACGTGGTGGATCATCGTCGGTTGCTTTGCATTCATGATTGCCGTTTCCAGAACGACTGCAGTCGCTTTCTTGGGATTCGTCAGTTTCCTCGCTTTCAAGGAGTTCTTGTCACTCATCCCGACGCGGCGGGCAGATCATCGAGTGTTGTTCTGGGCTTACTTGGCGATCCCGTTTCAGTACTGCTGGGTTGCGATCTCCTGGTACGAGATGTTCGTGATCTTTATTCCGGTCTACATGTTTCTCGGACTTCCGACTCGCATGGTGTTGATCGGCGAAACCAAGGGGTTCCTGCGCGCGATCGGGACAGTTCAATGGGGGCTCATGACAACAGTTTTCAGCCTCTCGCATGCGGCAATGTTGATGATGATCGAGCCGAGTGATTCGGCCCGCGTCCCCGTGGTTTGGGCAGACGAAGCCTCCAAGGCATCCGGGGGCGCGGCCCTGTTGGTGTTGCTGGTCTTGCTGACTCAGTTCAACGACGTCGCACAGTTTTGTTGGGGAAAAACGATCGGCAAGCGGAAGGTCATTCCAAAGGTCAGCCCGGGAAAGACGGTCGGCGGATTGATCGGCGGCGTCGCGTCCACCATCGCCTTGGCGGCCTGCATCGGCCCCTGGTTGACATTTCTTGACCTGCCGCGATCGCTATTGGCCGGGTTGATCATCGGCGCTGCAGGCTTCGCGGGCGATCTTTCGATTTCCGCACTCAAACGCGATCTAGGCGTGAAAGACGCCGGCCATACGTTGCCCGGACACGGGGGAGTCCTGGACCGAGTCGACAGCCTGACGTACACCGCCCCGCTGTTCTTTCATTTCATCTATTACTGTTACGGTTGAACGATGACGGACCTGCTGCGCTTTGTCTACTTTTTGTTCATCGTCCGACCGGTCATCTTGATTGTGATCGGTCTGAATGTCCGCCGATCAAATCAATTGCCAGAAAAAGGGCCGGCCGTTATCGTCGCCAATCACAACAGCCACCTCGACACGATGGTCTTGATGACCCTCTTCGGGATGCGGCGGTTGAAGGATGTTCATCCGGTCGCCGCGGCAGATCATTTCTTGCGCAACCGGCTAATGGCATGGTTTTCGACAAAGATCATCGGAATCATTCCGCTGGAACGCGAAGTGAAAGGTGTCCGCCGAGACCCTCTGGCTGGAATCTGTGAGGCACTCGATGATGACAAGATCCTGATTCTATTTCCCGAAGGCAGTCGGGGCGCACCCGAGATCCGGGAAGATTTCAAAACGGGTATCGCGCATGTCGCCAAACGCTACCCCGAAGTTCCCTTTACGCCAGTTTTCATGCATGGTTTGGGACGTTCGCTTCCCAAGGGCGAAGGCATCTTGGTCCCTTTCTTTTGCGACGTGTTCATCGGCCCGCCGGTTCATTGGACCGGGAAAAAGGACACATTCATGCAAACGATTTGTGATGCCATGAACGAACTGGAAGCGGAAAAAGAAATCCCGCGTTGGGAGCCGTCTTGAGGTGAAAAGGGTTAAAGGATCGGAGCGAACAGGCGTGCGATTTGCGAGATCGCGACCGACCACCAGCGCCGCGCGGCAAGTGCGTCGCGTGTGATTTCTCTTGAATTGGCAAAATCCTTCGACAGCATCTGTTCGACTTCGTCCGTAAACTCATCGTCGATCGTCAGCACGGTGATTTCAAAATTCAATCGAAACGATCGGTTGTCGAAGTTCGCAGTCCCGATCGCCGAAGCGTAGCCATCGACCAGAACGACTTTCTGGTGCAGAAACCCATCACCATACTCATACACCTTCACTCCGGCTTGGATCACCTGATTGACGTAAGACATCGCGGCAAACTTGATCCACGGTTTGTCTGGTAATCCGGGGATCAAGACACGCACGTCGACACCGCGAAACGCTGCCAATTGCAGCGCCGTGATCACTCCTTCGTCGGGAACAAAGTAGGGTGTCGCGATCCAAATCCGGTCATCGGCTGAATTGATCGCATGTGTAAAGAACAACCCGCAGGTCTCGTAGTCATCGGCGGGACCGCTCGGCAGCACAAACACCATCCGGTCATGGTCTTTTGACGGCTGCGGTTCCCAACTGACCGCGGGCATCGTTTCGGTCGCCCAGTACCAGTCTTCGACGAAGGCGAGTTGCGTCGCGAGCACGGCCGGACCGCTGATCGACAGGTGTGTATCGCGCCAGGGAGACAGCCTCGGGTGCTTGCCGATGTATTCGTCCCCGACGTTGTGCCCTCCCACGAACGCGATCCGGCCGTCAACGACAACGATCTTACGGTGGTTACGAAAGTTAATCTGAAATCGGTTTCGCCAGCCCCGCGTCGTTCTCATCCCCGTGACGTGGACGCCGGCGGCGGTCAGTTCGTTGACGAACGCCTTGGGGATGCCGCTGGATCCGATGTCGTCGTACAGCAGGTAGACCGACAAACCACGTTTCGCTTGCGCGATCAGCCGGTCTTTCAGTTGTCGCCCCAGCGAGTCATCGTGGATGATGAAGAACTGAACCAAGATGTACGTTGTGGCCGCATCGATTTCCGCGAAGATCGCGTCGAAGGTGGCTCGTCCGTTGACCAACAGTCGCGTGTCGTTGTTTCGAGTGAAGCGCATCCGGGCGAGTTGTTCCAACGCACGCGCGTCTCCGAACCGCGAGCCCAGGTCGACGGTGTAGGGCGCCAATTTGCGGCGGACGTCGTCCAAGTTTTCGATCGCATCACTGGTCCTGTCACGACGCAAATCGACGTAGCCTTGGAATTTATTGCGTCCGAAAATCCAGTACGCAGGGACCGCAAAAAAAGGCCACGTGATCAGAGTGATCGCCCAGGCGACGGCACCCTGTGAGGTCCGAGTCGTCATCACCGCCTGGACGGCCGACACAATGCCGAGCACCACGAAGACAAAGACGGTGACTCCGAAGAGCGACAGGTTGGTGGGCGAGGGTTCGATCATGAACCAATTGTATTACCTGGCAAGCCGGATGCTTACCCCACTAGGACGTGCGATTCAGCAGAACCACAATGTCCTTGGCCAGCGTGTCGATGACGGCCAAATCGAGCAGGCCATCTTGATTGAAGTCTGCCAAGGCCATTTCCATCGGGTTTCCGCCGACGCTGAATCGAAGTTCATCGGCAAAGGTTCCGTCTCCGTCGCCCAGGTAAACCGAAAGATGCCCGTCGAAACGATTCGATATCACCAAGTCAATGTTACCGTCGTCATTGAGATCCTCGGCAAGCACGTCCCGCGGTGAGTCGCCGACGGTCAACGTCGCCGCGACAAAGAAATCCCCACTGCTGTTTTGCAGCATGATCGTGACGTCGTCGCTGTCCTGGTTCGATGAAACCACGTCGATTCGGTTGTCACCGTTCAGATCCGCGGTGACGACGGCATTGGGAGATGCACCCGAGTGTTCACTCGGGACCAGGTCTTGAAACGCTCCAAAGCTGCCATCGGCTTGCTGCAGGCTGACCGCCGGAGTACCGGCCACCAAGTCGCTGCCGATCACGACGTCCAGCAATCCGTCACCGTTGACATCAGCGTCCGCCGACCCCAGTGCCCTGACAGGGGCAGTGATTAAAATCGGGTCCTCAAAGCTGCCGTCACCATTGCCCATCAGGATGGTAACCGTGCCCGAGACGACAGCGATCAAATCTAATTCGTTGTCTTGATCGAGGTCAACCACTTCAAACGAACGCGGTGTGCCTTGGAACTGAGAGTAGACTTCGATCGGTGTGCCAAGCGAACCGGTACCGTCGCCGAGCATCAGGACGATGCCCGAACCGTTGGAAATGGCGACATCCAGATGGGCGTCATTGTCGAACAGGCCGACTCGTGGAGCGAACGGGTTTTGCAAACCGCCGAACATCGTCGGCGCGCCGAACGTGCCGTCCGCGACGCCCAGATTCACGATCACCTGATCCAAGGGAAGATTGGTGCTGATCAAATCGAGGATCCCATCGCCGTTCAGGTCCCCCGTCGTCAAGGTCTCGGTGGTTCCGAGGTTCGTGCCATCGGAAACCTCGGCGCGCACCGGCTGCAGAAACGTACCGTCACCCAGCCCGTACACCATTTCGACTTGGTGCTTGAAAACATCGACTTGGGTCGGAATCACTACATCCAGATTCTGGTCGAAATCAAAATCCGTCAACAGTGGTTTAATGAAGGCGGTCGTTTTGGAGGTGGAGAAGAGGTTGGTGCTGGAGAAATCACCGGCGCCGTCACCGAGTAACACTGTCAACTGGACTCCGCCAAAGTCACCGACGAGGAGGTCCAGATTTGAATCTTTGTTGATGTCGCCGACGACGATCGCATCGGCCTCAATGCTGATCGATTCGACCAATTCGTCGGCGAACGTTCCATCGCCATTACCGAGCATGACGGAGACGCTGTGGTCAATCCGATCGCCAAAAATGAGGTCCAGGTTTTGGTCGTCGTTCAGATCCGCGAGCGCGACCGCTGACGTCCGAGTGCCCGATGGATCGGGGGTCGCGATCGCCGAAAATGTTCCCGATCCGTCGTTGCTGAAGATCGTGGCCACATCATTGCGAACGGCAACGACGTCGTTACTGCCATCACCGGTGACATCGCCGACTGCCGAGTCGAGCGCGGTGAATCCGAACCCGGGATTCAAGACGGTCGTGAACGTTCCGGCCCCTCGATTGAGAAACGTCTTGATTGAGCCGTTGCTCGTCGTCGCAAAAACGTCCAGGTCCGAGTCTCCGTCAAAATCTCCGACGGCCAAATGATTTGGATAGGAACCGGTTTCAATCGATTTGCCACCGAATAGAATCTCATCGTCCCCGAACGTCCCGTCGCCTTGGCCGAACAAGATCGCCAAGATCTCACGATTGACACTGATGTTGATTTGGAACTTGTAACGGATCAGAACGTCGTCGATTTGATCTCCCGTAAAGTCGCCGACGAACAATTGGTCGGGGATCCCCGTAAGTGGGTCACGGATCGGATCGGCAAAGGTGCCGTTGCCGATGCCCAGGTAGATGTCCAGCGTGTGGAACGGGCCGCCGGGGCCAGGCTCGACGGCGACGGCAAGATCGGGAATCAGGTCGCCGTTGAAGTCCCCCGTGGCCGTCGCTAACGCCCCGTCAATGAGCGGCAAAGTAAATCCCGGAAACAGGGGTTCGTTCGTTGCCGGAACGGCGGGCACACTAAAGTCGGTCAGGATCGGCGAACCGCCCAGCGGATTCCCCGGCACGTCCCGGACATTGGCGGCATCGATCGTCAATTGGTAGTCGCCGATTTCCAACAATTGATACGTCAGTCGCGCCGACGTCCCGTCGGGAGCCACAAGCAGATTCACTGGTTCGACGAGATCCGATGAAGGACCGGTGACAAAAACGTTGGTCGTGTCGATCGATGCGATCCGTTCAGAAAAATCGACCTCGACGCTCATGAATCCGAGCGGGAATTCATCGTTGTTGTTCAGGCTGATCGAAGAGATTGTCGGCGCCACGTCGTCCTTGATCACCTCCAATTCCAGCAACTGCGAGAGCGATGCGTTGCCGCCGGTGTCTGTCCCGCGAACCTGCAACATCAAGCTCTCCGACGTCGCACCACCGGTCAGATTCGGCACCAATGCGGTCACGTCGAACGGAAACGAGACGTCATTGCGGACCACGATTCCGTCGACCAACAATTCAACGCTACGAAGTTGCACGTCGTCGCTGACCGATAACTCGATCGGCAACGATCGACCTTCGAACACCTGAATCCCAGCAGACAATGCATCCACATCCGCACTCGAGGCATCGATCGATACGGTCGGGGGAACCCCTTGGTCGTCGAAGGCCAAGAAATTGACGACTTGCAAGCCATCGATACCGTTGGCAACGTAGCCGATGCCGGCGGCGATCACGACGTCCGACGGTGCCGATGGCAAGCTGACGCGCGCGCGAAATGTTTCCGCAGTCGTCGCCGTGTTTTCAAGATCGGTGACATCGACAACATCCAATACCGGGGTGTCGACCGGATTGCCGACGATCAAAGCCAGCCCGGTTCCGTTGGCGGCGATCGCCGTCGACGCGCCGACGCTGGGATCCAGAACGTCCGAATCACTGATCAATGTCGGCACATCCGGATCCGAAATGTCGACGGTGACGATCCCACCACGGTCGTTGCTTTCCGCCGTCGCAATGACCACTCCGTCCCAGACGAACAACCGACCGGCGCCATTGGGAAGTATCACCGAGCCACGTGGGGACATCGTCAGCCCCGTGACCTCAATCACGGACAACGTTTTGTCGCTGCCCATCGTGTACAGCATCGGCCCCAGACGAACCACGTCGGTCAGTTCGCCGAGATCCAACTGTTGCAGAATCGTGCCGGATTCCATGTCAACGCTGACCAGAGACGTCGAATTTGCGACGAAGGCGATCGAGCCGAAAACGTCCAGGCGATCGGCTTCGATGTCGACTGACCGGATCAACGTTGGAAGCATCGGGTCGGAGACGTCGACCAATTGCAGACCACCGGTTCCCGTCGCGATGGCAGCCAGGTTGGCGGACGCGGCGACCGCAACGTCGGTGGCGTCACCAGGTAAATCGAGCTGCCCGAGCGTGATCGGATTCATGGCGTCTGAGGCGTCAATGATCGCCAGCCCGTGTGAACCTGTCGCCACATACGCATTCTGAACGGACGTGTCATCGGTTGACCCGACGAGTTCGATCTCGTTGGCCTGCCCCATCAACGGTAGGCTTGCCAACGTTCCGATCGAAACCGACAACCCGCTCAGTGGGTCGAGTCCCTGCCTCAGCTCCGCATAGTCGAACACTCCATCGCCATCGGTGTCGGGATTGGTTGCCGACGTGCCGACGGCGAACTCCGCGTCGTCCGGCAACAGGTCGCCGTCTGAATCCGGGCTCAGGCTGGCAACAAAAGACGGTTGCGTGACATTCGTCACCACCCCGGTAGCGGCCGTTTGCCCAAGCGATTTCGCTACCAATCCGGTGACGGGATCAAACAACGTGACTTCGTAAGCGGCCTGGGCCGTCAAAAAGAACTCGTAACTACCGATCAGGTTGGTGGTCCCGCGCAGCACCGGCGCCGCCGACAACGCGGGCATCTTGATCGCGACAAAGTCCTCGCCGACCGAAGCTTGCGGCCCCGAGGCCGGAATACCGGTCGCAATCACGCCGCGACGGATCACCGGATTGGCCGGATCATTCGACATGAACGTCAGCGTGCCGCCCTGGATGCCGAGCTGTGTCGCTCGGACCGACACATCGATGTCGATCGATTCATCGACGGCCAACGCGATCGGCGTGTCGGGGAAACCGGCGGGAAGGTCGACGGGTTGGAATCCCAGCGATCCGGTGATCGAAGTGATCGAGAGAGGCTGGTTGCCGGTATTGCGAAGCGTCACAAATTCGGCACGCGTTTCCGACTGCGCCAACGTGATTCCTCCGGCGTTGTTGTTCTCCAAAATGACCGACAATTCGGGGTCGGGCGAGCGCGCGTTTCCGGTCAGCCGGACCGTCGTCGGACTGCTCGGGTCATTGCTGGTGATCACCAATTGCGTCTCCACCACTCCGCTTTGCGTCGGATCAAAGCTCAGCGAAAACGGATGGGCAGACGTCACACCCAAAATGCCGTCGGGAATGATCGTGGTGTCATCATCAAGTCCGTCAATCACGAACCCGCTGCCGACGTCGGCGAGACGTGCAGAGTGGATCACCAAATTTTCACCGCCCAGATTCAACAACTCAAGGTTTCGCGTCAGGCGGTCACCTCCCGTTCCGTCCACCAGGATTTCACCGAATTCGAGTAAATTAAAAACGCCGACAGCGTCATCGGCGTCCGAGACGCGCAAGGTCGCAGTCGAGAGGCTGGAACTGGGGGTCAGTTGCAAGGCGATGTCATGATCGTCCAACGCTTCGTCGATCGCCAAAACGACGGTGCGGACCGTCGGCCCCACGACATCAAAGTCGTCCGGTGCGACGATCCCGATATCAAACTCGCCCGCCAACAAGTCATCGAATAGAAAGCCGCCGTTTTCGTCGGTGACCGTTTCGCGATCACCGAGCGTCAGCGAACCGCTTTCATCAAGATCCATGTAAACGACCACGGAGCTGACGCTGACGTCTCCCTGTCCGTCAAAGTCGTTGTCATCAAGGACTGCGCCGGCGATCCTCCCTTGTGATCGATGACCGAGTGACAGTGTTTCGGTTTGATTCGCAGCGAGCGTGACACGTTGCGGTTGGTTCGCCACATCCACGCGACGCACCGAAAATTCGCCGGCGGCGAGATCGGTGAACGAGAAAACGCCCTGCTCCGATTCCGGATCGATCGTTTGGTCGTCGTTCAGGTCGACATCAGCGCTGGTCGTCGTCGACAACACGTCTCCCGTGAGCACATCCACCAGTTCGACCGCGATGCCGCTGGCGCCGCTTTCGCCGCTGTCTTGCACACCGTCGCGATTCGTGTCGTCAAACACCAGGCCGGTGATGATACCGGCCGGAGGAGATTGAGCGGCCAGCACGAGGTTTTCGAAACGTGCGGGACCAATCGCCGGCGTGATCTTGAACCGCAGATCCGTGAATCCTTGTGCGTCCGTCGGAACGTCCCACGTGAATGATCCATCGCTATCGACCGTTGCGTTGGATGGCCCGACCAGCATGGATGCGATTTCGTCCTGGCCCAACGACAGCTGACCGGTGAAGGTCGATCCCGGATCGGCAAACACGTCGAACTGGCCGGTCTCCGGCGGCACCGTCGGGCTTGGACCCACGATGCCGATCGCCTGTCCGCCCCGCTGGCCCGCTGATCCGAACACATCGATTGCCACCACCTCCAATCGGTACGTCTCGCCGACGATCAGTGGTGTGATCAGCAGCGTGTCGGAAAGCACAACCGAGGTTTCGTTCGCACCGACGACCAGGGACTGTTGCAAGTCCGCGCCGGCAGCGTTGTCCGTCAAACCAATGCGATAGGCCTCGGCTCCGTCGACCGCATCCCACTGGACCTTCAATTGGTTCTCGCCCACCCAAGCGGCAACCACGTTGTCGACGACGGCCAAGGCGCCGTTGTCGGTGATCTGGAAACCCGCGTCCACGTAGTCGCTCGTGACAAGCGGTTTGCCGGGTTCGTCCAACACGCCGAACACAAAGTATTCGCCGGCCGGTAGATCCAGATTTGACAAGTCGATCACGGTCGATCCCGTGCCGTCGAAGGCAACGGCGACATCAGCGGCCAGCAGTGCTCCGTCGAAATCGTTTTGATCGGTGTCCAAGAACAGCGACACGGTGGCGTCTTCGGTCGTCTCGGTCGCGACGAAGTCAATCGTGAGACTGCTTTCATTGCCACTCAAGTCAACGTTGGTCAGTTCCAGCGTGGCCGGTTCAACGCTCAAGAACGACGTGAATTGCGTTTCACCGAGGTCGTCGTTTTCTGGATCGACCAGCCGGACGGTCCAGTTGCCCACCATCGGCTCAACGACAACGACGTTGCGATCGGTCTCGGAGGAACCGATCACAATGATCTCCTGCCGACTGTCGAAATCGGATTCGACGATCACCGTACCGGTCGGATCGACCAGCTCGATTTCGGCCGTTGTCGACACCGTGTCCCATTGTGTGGCGAAGAGGGTGAACGGGGTGTCGGCTTCGATCGTGAAGGTTTTCTGCCCCGTAAATTCGCCTTCGCCTTGACTGGCAATTCCGCTGGCAACTCCGCTGGCACCGGCAATCTCGGCTGCTTCTCCGAGACTCGTGATCAGATTGGGGAACTTGGCGGCCAGAAAAACCTGGACGCCGGCGACCGCCGTGACGGGATTGCCGTTGAATGGATTGGTAAACAGAGGAATTTCGCCCCAGAACGCAACAAAGTCGTTCTCAGAAATGCCGTCGTTGGTGAATTGAACGACGCCGGATGCGGAACCGAGCACCTTTCCTTCGGCAAAGCCCAGTGGAAATGGCAGGGAGTCGGGCAATTGGGCAATCGCTTTGCCTTGGCCGGCGACATCAAAGTTGCTGTTGACCGCCAGCGATGCGAACTCACCGCCGTCTAAACCTTCCAGCCGAAGCAGGCCACCAAGGGCTTCCAACTTGGCCTGAATGACGACTGACGGATCGACAAAATTTGCCACGACTTTGCCGGTGCCGACCAACAGACCACCCTCTTCGTCTCCGCCGACGACGACTTGGCCGCCGACCCGGAAGCCTTCCAATGAAGCGCTCCCACCGACATCGATCTGCAACAGGTTACCGGGTTCGAACGTCGCACCTCCGAGAAAGCCGGGCAATGCAAACCCTTTGAACAGCTTGTTGGTCGCCGGCCCCAAGGTCGATGTCAATGACGCGATGAAGTCGATACCGCGGACCCCGTCGGTCAGATCTTTGACCCCCGAACCGATTGCCTGCAAGTACATCGGAGTGGTTCCCATTTGGAAACCGACGCCTCCGTTGAGTTCGCCGACGCCGACGGCGACCAAATCCAATTCCCCGCCCTCGAATCCGACCAATGCGTTGATCTCTCCGGCTTTCTTGAACGGCGTCAGGACACGCGCGAAACCCAAATAATTGTCGTTGACGGTGTCGATCTGCAAAAACACATCTTCGACCGTGGCCAGTTTGCCAAGCTTCCAGCTTTCCAGTGCGATCCGTCCGACGGCATCCAACCCGAGCGTGCCGTCGGGTTTGAATTCCAGCCGGATGAACGAATCGTCCGGCGGATCCTCCGGTTCCGGCGCACTGTCGGCCTTGGCATCGATCGTGGCCAGGTCGGGTTCTTCCTCCAAGGCGAAGGTCCACGCTTTACCCAAACTTTCGCTCAAATCAACCAACGCTTCTTCATCTTCCGGTGATGCAAAAGAAGCCGCAATCCGCAGTTCGGGATCGAATTTTGGAAACAGCAGCTCCAGCTGGCCGCGTAACAAGAATCGATTTCCACGCTCGACGCCCAGGTCATCGACGCCACGCTTTTGGAATTCCAGGCTCAAGTCCGTCGCTTCGGCTTGGACTTTAAAGATCGTGAATTTTTGATCCGGGAACGCGACCGTCGCTCCGGTCAGATCCACACCGGCTGTGGTGATGATCACCGAATTGTCAGAGTTTTCGCCGGAGCCGATGTCGATTTCGACGTTACCCAATTTGTCCGGCAAGGTGATCTTTCCCCGCAATCCTAAACCGACGCCCGTTTCGGGCAAGAACATGTCGGTCACGGTGAACTTCAGGCCCGCCAAGACAAACGCGTTTTCTTTCGGCGGCTGATCGGGAACGTCTTGACTGGGGAACAATTCAAATTTCTTGGTCATGCGATTGATCCGCAAGACCTTCTTGTCTTTCTCTGTCAAAAAGACTTCCGGACCGAACCCGGGAATGTCTTCCAGCAGGTTCGTCGTGATCGATCCGGATAAGAGGAAGAATTCCTCGTTTACTTCGAACGTCCCGTTGATCGCGAACAAGGGTTCGAACGTCGGTCCGGCGAGACCGATCTCGACTTTTCCTTCGATCGTGAAGCGTTGATTGATGTCGCCGGTGACTTTGCCCGAGACACGCCGAATGGCGAACGGATCGAGCTGAATGGCGTCGGCCGCGTTGATGGGGATCGCAGGCAACGCTTCTCCTTTGTGAGACAACGTCAGTTCGCCCGACGGGCTTTGCAATCGGTCGAGCAATTCCGTCGACAAGACACTGAAGGTTGCCGATCCCTGTGAACCCACGAACGTGATGTCTTGATCGTCGCCGGCGAAACTCATGTCTTGGATCGGCCCGGCAACGCTCAGGTGCAAAACCTTTTTCTCGTCCGCGGCCGGTTGTGAGTCCGCTTCCTTCAAGACATTGGGAAAGGCTAGTTTGGCATCTTTGGCGACGATCAATGCATACAAGAACGTTTCATCGGCAAGCGGTGCACCGCCACTGGTCGCGGTGACCTTGACTGTGCCGGTGTAGATCTTGGCATGATTGGTGTTCGGGTCGTCATCCTGCAGTTTTTTGATCTCATCCTCAGTGACCTTGCGTGCTTTAAAATCGATCGTTTTGGATTCTTTGGGGCCAAGATCGAGCGTCATGTTGTCGATGCTTGTCTTGGTCAACTGAGAAATCTTGTCCAACCGAACCTCCGCCTTGACCGGCTTGTTGGACGTGTTGCTGATAACGATTTGGGCTTCCTGATTCTCAGCGGTGAAAATTCGGTTCACCCCGCTGATCGTGACACTGGCTTGCCCCTGTCCAAAATCTTTGTAACCCCCTTTGGCGAGGCTTCCGGTCTGTGCCGTGTGCCAGCCCGGTGCTTCGATGACTCCACCGTCGGAAACGATCCTTCGTCCGTCTTCGCTGACCGTGCCCGTGCCCACGATCTTCCATTTTCCGGCGTCATGATCGAACGAAAAGATCGATGATTTTTCGCCGGGGGCCAGGCCATCAAAATTCGGAAACGTGACTTCCGCCGGGACATCAAAACCGGTCGCACCGGGGACCTGGATCGAGACGACCAACTGGGGATCCAAGTAGGATGGCAGTGGTGCAGGAATCCGGTCTGGCTCGACCGGGATGATCGCTGCGGTGGTGGCGGGCGTGCCCAAATCATCGAGCGCTGCGCCGGGCTCAACGGTGAGCGAAAACTCATCAAACAACGTCGGGTCAATGTCCGGAAGGATCTGTTCCAAACGCGACCGCCCGTCGGTGCCGAATCCGACTAGGGTCGGCTCCGTGGGCGACAAGCCTTGGATATCGGTCTCTTTGAGCGGTGGTAGATAGATGTCGAACGGAGTGCCCCCCATATTCAGCTGCACCAAGCGTCCGGCTTTGCTATGGAAGGGCTTTCCGACGTTCGGATAGAGGTAGCCGGCGGGCAGATTCGTTGCGGTCGTGCCGTCGATGTGAACGAAGAACTCCGGCGCCGGCATATCGGTCAATTCAAAACGCCCGTTGACATCGGTGACAACGTTCTTTCCGGGCAGGGAATCGACACGAATCGTGGCGCCAACGATCGGTTCTCCCGTGTTGGAGTCTTTGACGAATCCGAACACGCCCGTCCCCTTGACCGGCGTCAGCGGCAGGGTACGAAAATCGGCGTTCTGCACACCGCCCGGCTCGTCGTCGCCGTCGGCATCGAGCGCAAGACCATCTCGTCCGATGATCTTGGCCCCGTCGACGACCACCCTGATTTCCGTCGACGCAGGCAGCGGCGCGTCATAAAAGAACGTCGCAAACCGTTCGGTGCTGGAGACTCGAATCGAACCGTCAACCCGTTCGCCATTGGCGATCAAGTAGAACGCGTCGGTGGTCACCGTGGACGCATCAACCGGTTCATCAAAACGCACGATCGTTTTGCGGATGACGCTGACCAGTTCTTCGCCGGCTGTCGGGGACGTCGACCGGATTCCGGGCGGATCGGCGACGAGAAAATTTGCAATCTCTGTGCCCGTGCCCAGTACGTTGCCTGCCAAGTCCTCGACCGCCGTTGTCGTTCTCAGTCGATACGCCTGGTCAGGCAGGGACTGGAATAGCGACAGCAGACGCGTCGATTCGTTGACGGTATCGACCGAACGGATCGGAACCGTTTCTCCATGTTGTGCCCCGCCGTCGATCGCCAACTCAAAGCTGGTCGGCACCAGGGTCGTCGCGACGGTCTCCCCCAAATCCAGTTGGGCGGAATCGAAACTGCGGCGCACCGTCGGATCGACCAACAGTTGTGGCGCCGGTGCGGCGCGATCGACGGTCAATTCGAATTGAATCTGATCCCCCTCAGTTCCGATGCGAACTTCAAACTGATGGTCCCCGTCGGCCAAGGGACTGCCCGCGATCGCGTCGATCGTCTGAGTCGTGAGCGATGCGACCGACTCAGTGAACTCGCCGGTGATGTCGACGAAGGGATCGTTCCCCGCGCCATCGATTCGCGCAAACACACTCTTGTTACCAAGCTTGCCCGAACTGATTCGCAAATCAATGCGGTAGTCATTGGAGATCAAATCCAGGTTCGTCGCCGCGCCGGGTGCTGAGTCATTCGGTAGAGTCGCGGCAACGACGGGGATGTTGAGCGCCAGGACATTCAGCACATGCAGCGCATCGAGTGGTGTTCCGACTCCATCGCCATTGACATCGATGAAGTTGCCGATGTTCCTAGCAGGATCGGCCGTCACACCATCGGATCGGCCAATGGCATTGAGGACGCGTAACGCGTCGATGGGAGAGACGGCACCATCGCGAGAGACGTCGAAACGCTGCAGGGGATTGGTGCCGAAGGGGTTGGCGGCTAACAGATCTCGCCGCTCCAGTCGCTCGATCAACGCTCTGCGTTTGAAAGCGTGCCGTTGCAGGGTCTTGTTCATCGCAAGTGCCTCGGCTGGACCCAATGAAGCCCCTTCGGGCCATTATACGGCATCCCACAGTGCGGGTGTGCAAGAATCTCCCGAACCTTTCCGCGGCGCTGCGATTCCTTTAAGTTAAAAGTGTCGATGGAAGTCTTTTCATTTCATGAGGCCCCCGATTGCATGCCCTTGTTCGAACCGACGCGGGAACCTTGTGGACTGACGTTGCTGCGGCGACGTGCGGACCGGCGCACGTCACCGTCCAAGTGTCATTGGTCGGATTGTGCCGGACCGATTTGGCCGTCGCTTCGGGCAGATTGAAGGTCCAGACGCCCCGAGTCCTTGGGCATGAGTTTGTCGGGCGAGTCGTCTCCGCGGGATCGGACGTTCGCGGCCTTTCGATCGGTGACAAGATCGCCGCGGATCCGGTGCTGCGATGCCGACGGTGTGATCGATGCCTCGGCCGCTGGCAATACGCTTGCCCCCAGGCGAAGTTTTTGGGCGTCGATGTCGATGGTGCGATCGCCGACTTTATCACGATCCCCTGGCAAAACGCGTGGCGGCTACCCGAGACGCTTGACGATCGCGTCGGAGCGTTGCTCGAACCGGTCGCGGCCTGTGCGGCCGTGCTCAAGGCGCCCCTGGGCACTCGGCAACACGGTGTCGTCTATGGCTATGGCCGTCTGGCCAAACTGACCGCGATGATCTTGCGATCACGCGGTTTCGCATTCATTAGCTGTGTCCATCCGAACCAGCAGCCGTTGGGAACCGATCAATACGACTTTGCGATCGACACCGAAGGCACCACGGATTCGCTTGCACAACTTGCCGACTGCCTTCGCCCGGGCGGAGTCTTGGTGTTGAAAAGTCGCCCGCTGCGGCCGATCGCGTTGGACTTGAAAGCGATGCTTCCGAAGGAGCACCAGATCTATCCGGTCAACTATGCGGATTTCGACGAGGCGCGACGCTTGTTGCTCGATCCCGCCATCGACTTCACATCACTGCTCGGTCCCGTCTGGAGTGCGGATCAAGCGCCCCAGGCTTTCAAAGCCGCCCAATCTGATTCGTCCCGAAAACATTTCATCGAGCTGGCATCGGTACCGGCTCTTCCTTTCGCAGCGAGAACACAGCATCAATGTGTGCCATCGTCGGATGCGTGAGTTCGGGAAATCCCCGAGTGCTGAACCGCCGGCGATTGATGCAGGCGACTGAATCGATGGCCCATCGCGGTCCCGATGGGACCGCCGTTTTATTGCAAGGCGGAAACGATGCGGTGGGATCGATCGGACTGGGGCATTGCCGATTGGCAGTCAACGGAGGCGGAACGGCCTGCCAGCCGATCCGCAACGGCGCTGGCACGTTGTCAATTGTCGTCAATGGAGAACTTTACGATCCCGACGACGTCTTGCGGCGGCGACTTGAAAACCAAGGGCACCGATTCGCAACCCTCAGCGACAGCGAGCTTGCATTGCACCTTTACGCCCAGCACGGATTGGATTTCGTTGAATACCTGCGCGGCGAATTTGCGATTCTGATCCATGACGTGATCGCCGATCGATTGGTCGCCGTCCGTGATCGATTCGGCATCAAACCGCTGCTCTACACCGACCGCTCCGGTGAAATTTGGTTCGCCTCCCAAGCACGCGCCTTTCGCGCCGCGGGGATTCCACTGGAACGGGACGTGGAATCGGTCTGGCACGCGATGAGTTTCCAATACACGCTGCCCGATCGCACACTGTACCGGAATGTCTATCAGGTACCGCCAGGGCATCTCGCGGTCGCCCGGGCGGGTGCTGTCACGCTGAAGCAATACTGGGACTTGGATTACCCGCGACGGAACGACCCGCCGTCCTTTCATGACCGGCAAGACCCCCGCGACTCGGCCGCTTGCTTCGTGGATCGATTCGACGAAGCGGTCAGCATTCGACTGCGGGGGGATGTCCCCGTGGTCGCTCATCTCAGCGGCGGCATTGATTCGTGCAGCGTCTTGGAGTCGGCCTCGCGGCAGGGCGTGATTGCGTCCGCGTTTTCGATCGGTTTCCCAGGTAAACGCGAACACGATGAAACAACGCTTGCCCTCGAAATGGCGTCTCGATCGGGCGTCGCGTTCCACGGCCTGGACGGCTCGGCGGAGAAGTTGATCGATGTCATCGAGCAATCTGTCGCGGCCAGCGAAGGCTGGTGCGTCAATGGGCATCTGCCCGCCAAGTTCTTGCTCAGTCGGACGATCTCCGATGCCGGGTACAAAGTCGCGTTGACCGGTGAAGGGGCCGACGAATTGCTGGCCGGATACGCCCATCTGAAAATCGATCTCTGCCGACAGACATCACCGGACGCAATCCAACAGATCCAAGCCGACAATCGAAACTCCTACGGCAGTATGATCCCCGCGGCCGGCCGCGCGCTGCCGACTCAAGTGTTCCAGCACGCGTTGGGGTACCTGCCGACGTTCCTGGCCGCCAAAGCCTCCCAGGGATGGATGCTCCGCTCGCACGTCAAACGAGATTTCCTGGCGCAGTTCCACGGACGAGACGCGATGGAAGAACTCGCCGCCACTGTAATCAATCAAGAACAATTACGTGACCGGCATGTTGTCCACCAGTCACTCTATTGTTGGATCAAGACTGCATTGGCGCAGAACATCTTACGCACCTTGGGGGACGGATGCGAAGCGGCGCACGGCACCGAAGGCCGGTTGCCGATGTTGGACCATCTGCTATTCGACTGGGTAAAACAACAACCCGTTTCCAGTTTGCTCCGTCCCCAATCGCGTCGATCGAAGGGCTCCCTCTCAGACGGCGACGGATTCACCGACAAATGGCTGCTCCGGGCGGGGATGCGAAATCGCTTGCCGACGTGCGTCATCGAGCGTCCGAAACAGCCTTTTGACGCGCCGCCGTTGGCCGACAGCTTGCTGCGTTGTCGCCGAATCGGAGACTACGTTCAATCAAAAATCGACGACCATCCCTTCTTTGATTCGACCAAGGTTCGGCAGACATTGTCGAACATGCAGCACGCCAGCCGGGAAACCAAAACCGCTACCGACCCGCTATGGTGGATGCTGCTCTCCTCCACCGTGGCGTAAGCCTCCGGTTTGCGAAGACACATCCAAGACACCCCACCTGACATGCCCCAAACGCAACAACAAACTGCCGTCGAAACCCCGTGGTGGAAGACGTTTTATGACGACGTGGCCATGGCGGTGCTGGCCGATCAAGATCCCGACGTGATCCGAGATCAGGCAGACACCATCACACGCTTGACCGGCCTGTCGCGGGGGCAGTCGGCCATGGATCAGTGCTGCGGCCTGGGCCAACATGCGTGCGAGTTGGCAAGCCGTGGTGTCGAAATGATCGGCGTCGACCAATCGGCACTCTACATCGATCATGCCAAGCGACTCGCCCGCCAACGTGATCTCGAAGCGGAGTTTGTGGTCGCCGACGCATTGGCGTATCAACACGCCCCACCCGTCGATGTCGTCTATAACTGGCACAGCAGTTTTGGTTATTCATCCGACGACGCGTGGAACCAACAGATGCTTCACGCCGCGCGGCAGTCGCTGCGTGCCGGAGGAGCGATGTTGCTGGAGTTTCCCAACATGTTGCATTTGCTGGCCAACTTTCAAACGTCAATTTCCTCGACGCACCCTGGCGGCGTCTCGCTGAAACGGACGTCCCGGATCTCCGCCTCCACCGGTACGTTGCATCAGGCTTGGAAATACCGCATGGATGACCGGTCGGTGCGGACCCATGAAAGTTCGCTGAGAATTTACCTGCCCGATCAGCTGATCCAAATGTTTCGCGACAGCGGATTTGTCAACGTGAATGCTGTCTCGCCTTGCGGCGGCACGCTGGCCGCCGATTCACCACGCTGCGTCATTGTTGGGAGCAATCCAAGTGATGCATGATTTCATCCAACCCTACGGGGGTCAAACCGACGAAGCATTCCGGGCGGCGCTGTATGCCGGGACCGTGCTCGTGCTGCCGCCTTCGGAAACGACGCTGCGAATGCGCGACTCTTGTTGGGATCGCATTTGCCAAGTTTTTGGAGACGATCCCCGCAACGCCTCCAAACGCCTTGCCGGCGAACAACTGTTTCAGAAAGCCGGGCTGCTGCGACGCGAATTTTACGAGTCCGATGTCTGTCGGCAGGGCATCGCGGATCTGTTGCGGCAAACCGGTTGCGACGTAAATCAACATCTTTGCGATCCCGTCCGATTGCGTGTGATCACCGAGGGCGGTCACCACAACCCCGCCGCGGCCCCCGTTTATTATGCCCATCGAGACACCTGGTACTCCAATCCGCAGTGTCAGATCACCTGGTGGATGCCGTTGCATCCGGTATCAAAATCCGAGACCTTTTCGTTTTTGCCGTTCTACTTTGATCGAGCAGTGGACAATGACTCCGGTGGATTCGATTACCGACAGTGGACATCCAAAGGCACCGATTTGAAAATCGGTTGGCAGGATGCCGAAGCCGGCCGCCGTGAACTCTATCCGCGATTGCGCGAATCGTTATCGCAGGCGCAGCGGGTCGCATTCGAGGCACGGGCGGGGGAGGTGATCGTGTTTTCCGGCCAGCATCTGCATCAAACCGTGCCAATCGAATCGGGCGAAACTCGACTGAGCATCGACTTTCGAACCGTTTGCTTGCCGGATCACGACAAGGGGTTGGGGCCAGAGAATGTCGATAATCGTTCGACCGGTGATGCCTTGGCCGGACATCTCCCCGTCTCGCCGGCGGATCGAGGGCCATGATGGATCCGTTTTGGATTGAATTTGACCGGGTCGCGATCGAATCTCCCGAACAAGTCGCGATCGAACAAGACGACTGGCGCAGCTGCAGCTATCGTGAACTGCAATCGATGTCGCGTGAAATCGCCGACTTGATCCATCGCGCGAACGTTGTGCGGCAAAGTGTGATTGCCATCCGAATCGAAAAGTCGATCGAATACGTCGCCAGCCTGATCGGGATCTGGCGAGCCGGTTGCGTCGCGCTGCCGCTGCCTGACGTGATCCCCGAAGCGGTGCGAAATACGAACGCTCGGCGGGCAGGAGTCGCGGCAACATTGCATCCGGATTCGTTGTCGACACTGGGGATCAAGTTAGAGGTCTCGTGTGATCGGTCCGTTCGGCATGACACCGAACTGGCATACATCTTCTTCACGTCGGGTTCGACTGGCGTGCCGAAGGGCGTCGCTGTCACGCACCGCGGATTGGTGCCGGTCCTGAACAATCAGATCCAAGCGTTTCAGCTCGATCGAAAGACGCGTTCACTTTTTTATCTTTCCATCTGCTTTGATGCATCGATTTCGGACATCGGAACGGCGTTGTTGGCCGGCGGCACCTTGGTGATCGAGTCCGATGTCCACACCTTGCCGCCGCAGGCGCTGATGCGGCGCATCGAAGAGCGAGGCATCACTTACGCCGACTTGCCGCCCGCCGTGGTTTCCCAAATCGGGAAACTGAAATGCAACCTCCCTGAATCGCTGGTGACCGTGGTGGTCGGTGGCGAAGTCTGTTCCGCCGAAGGGATTGATTGGTTTTCCAGCCAGCTGAGTTTGTTCAACGTTTACGGGCCGACCGAAGCGACCGTGTGCACCAGCATCAAGAAGTGCCGACCGGGAGAACTGCCGACGCTTGGAACACCGATCGCCGACATGCGGTATCACGTCGAAGCGGTCGATGGCCACGTTTCCGAGAGCAGCAGCGCGACGGCAGATAGAGCCCGGACAATCATTGACGAGGGTGAATTGTGGATCGCCGGTCCGGGGCTGGCCGCCGGCTACGTCGACGATCCGCAATTGACCGCCCAGAAGTTTGTCACGCGCGGATCGACCCGCTGGTACCGAACGGGCGATCGTGTTCGCCGGAATGCTTCGGGCGAATGCGTTTTCCTGGGTCGACTCGATCGGCAATTCAAATTGCTCGGAAAGCTTGTCGAACCGGAAGAAATCCGCAAACGCATCCTAGAACATCCGTCGGTCGCTGAAACAGCCATCGTGCCGTTGCGGGATGAACGCGGATCCGTTCGCGCGATCGCGGCAATCGTCAGTCCAAATCATTCGGCGGGACTGTGTGTCCGATCGCTGCGGGAACATTTGCAGAACACGTTGCCGCGTTGGATGGTTCCGACGACGATCAAAGTCGTCGAAGCGGTGAAGAAGACTGCGACGGGAAAAGTGGACATTGTTGCTGCGTCCGCCCTGGCAAACGCGCGAGACACTGAACTGCAGTCTGCGCCAGATTCCCCGACAGCTACAATCCTTCGTTCGCTGTGGGTGAAAGTGCTCGGACACGACGGATTCGGATGGGATGATGCCTTTGACTCCGCCGGCGGTAGCTCATTGGCGGCCATGGAACTGCTCGCAGCGGCTGAAGCGAACGGCCTTGCGTTGAATTCCGCAAACCTACAACACCAAACGTTACGCGAGAGTTTGCGAGATTGCCAATCAACCAACGCCGCCACAACCGCAGGCACGACCGCTGGTTTGAACTTCATCGTGCGGCAATTGTCGGCCGCGGTTCCCGACTTGCCGGTCGTCGAACCGATCAAGAACCGTGATCGAGTGATCTTGCTGACCGGGGCAACCGGGTTTTTGGGCACATGGGTGCTCGACGCATTGTTACGCGAACATCACGGAACAAAACTCACCTGCCTGGTTCGCGCCCATGATTCGACGCAGGCGTTGCAGCGAATCAACCATTCGCGAAGAATGTTTTTGGGAAGCGATGCTGATGCGTTAAGGTCCGATGACGTTCAGCCGATTTGCGGCGACCTCGCGGCGCACCGGTTCGGCTTGTCGGATCACCAGTGGTCACGCATCGCCGACCAGACGACGGATCTTGTCCACTCGGCCGCCCGGGTTCATCTGCTCGATGATTTCCAGACGATGCGTTCGGTCAATCTGGACTCGCTGGCGACGCTCGCGCGGCTGGCCTGCGATCGAAGGCCCAAGGCCATTCACTACGCGTCGACCTTGTCGGTTTTCGTGGCGACCGACCGCGAAGAAATGTGTTACCACGAAGTGGATCGACTGGAGACACCGGCACGCGTTTTTGGCGGGTACGGCCAGACCAAGTGGGCGGCTGAGAAGTTGCTGTGGTCGATCGCGGGAACGCAGGCCCCCACGATCTATCGGCTGGGGCTGCTGACCGGAGACACAAGACACGGCGTCGGCGGACTTCACGACCAGCTGGCCATGTTCACTCGTGGCATCGCGCTGCTTGGGCAATACCCCGAAGGCATCGACGACTTTTGTTTTGACGTGACACCGGTGGATCAAGCGGCGCGCGGAATCACCCGTCTCTTGCTCGCCAACCATTCCGGTGCGTTCCACCTTTGCGGTCCGCAACCGGTTTCCGCATCGCGTTGGTTGAGGGCGATGCAACGCGTGGGGATTGATTTGACACCGGTATCGCGTCAGCATTTCCAGTGCACTGCAGATCGCTACCAACGGGATGCAACGAACACGGACGTTGACCGTCGGGACGTCGCGGCGGCGTGCCTGGCGTTGACCTATCGAACGACGGCTTCAGACAATCACCGAGCGATGGATTTGTTTCTGGCGACGAAGACCCGATTCGATGCGACAAGGGCAGACCAAGTGTTGCAGCCCACTGGGGAACAGATCCGTTCAGTCAGTGATCGGCAACTTGAGACAATGGCCGACGTGATGTTGGCATCGATTCGAAGGAGAGTGAAGGCATGACGACGGGAATGGTGTTGGGAAAATTCTTGCCGCCACACCTTGGGCATGCGTATCTCATTGATTTCGCGCGCCACTATGCCGACGACTTGACGGTCGTCGTCGGCACGCTTGCCGCAGAGACGATACCTGGGGTCAGACGCTACGAGTGGATGCGTGAAATGTTCGCCGGCACGGGAACGCGTGTGGTTCATCTGGACCAGGAACTGCCGCAAGATCCATCGGAACATCCCGAGTTTTGGCGACTCTGGGAGAACGCGCTGCGACCTTTGCTTCCCCAGCGGTTGGACTACGTCTTTGCTTCGGAACAGTACGGGTGGAAACTAGCCGAGGTTTTGGGGGCACAGTTCGTGCAAGTGGACATCGATCGCAGCGTGATGCCGGTCAGTGGAACCAAGGTCCGCGAAAAGCCTCTTGCCCATTGGCGCTATCTACCGCCTTGTGTGCGGAGTCACTTTGTTCGGCGCGTCAGTGTTTTCGGTCCTGAATCAACCGGCAAGAGCACGCTGGCCAAAGACTTGGCAGAACATTTTCGCACCATCGCCGTTCCCGAGTATGCACGCACGTTGATCGAGTCCCAGCAGGGGCGGATTGAAGCCGCTGACATTGCACGCATTGCGCGCGGGCAAGCTGCCAGTGAAGATGCCTTGGCTCGGGCAGCCGACCGCGTGTTGTTTTGCGACACGGACTTGTTATTGACGACGATCTGGAGTGATTGGCTGTTCGACGATTGCCCCGACGAAGTCACCCGTGAAGCAAGCCGGCGAACCTACGACCTGACTCTGTTGACCGACGTGGACGTGCCTTGGGTGGAAGACCAGGTTCGCTATCTGCCCCGAGATCGCAGCAACTTTTTCCAGCGATGTGAAACGGTGCTGCAAGCACACCGGCGACGTTACGTCGTATTGCGAGGTTCCTGGGAAGAGAGATTCCGATCGGCCGTTCAGGCGGTGGACGCATTGCTGACGTCAAACGGCTGATGCCCATGCCACTTGCTTTGACGCCAAGCGGGGTGTTTTTGTTAGCGGTAGGGCGCGAGCCCTCCGGTCTTTGACGCTGAAACCGGACGGCTCGCGGGCTGTCGATTTTGTGAGCCGTGACGCGTAAGCGGCCGGGCATTCCAGCGGCTGCCCGAGGCCTTACGGCCAGCGGCTGCCCGAGGCCTTACGGCCAGCGACTGCCCGAGGCCTTACGGCCAGCGGCTCACCATTGACTCAGCAGATCCCAGTGAATTCGACACCCCTTGCCGCTCAGCGTTGCCGCTCCAACGGCCAACCGGGGAGCGTTCCGCAGGATTGGAGGGCGAGTACGGCCAACGCACTTCCCGTGTTGGAAATCAGATTACCGGCGTCGTTGACGGGGGAACGCGTGAACGACCGAGGCGACGAAACACGAGAGGAATCCGAAAAACACCGTGGCAGCTTGTTGCTTCGTCGTCATCGATCGCCCTGTTGAGCTTGGGGAGCCTGCATTGACGGCACGCCGATTCATTTTTCCTGGTCCGTCAAGATTCCCGGTTTTGCCACCTAGCCTGACGAGACCTGCCAAACTATACCGTAAACTGCAGCGCCGTAGCGGATTGCGTACTGACCCTACAGCGGGTAGACGTCGGAACTGGAACCCTCGCCAAGGAAATGCCGGTCATGAAAATACTGGTTGCCGACGACTCGGCGATGATGCGGCACGTGTTGGTCGAGTCGCTGAAACAATGGGATTATGAAATCGTCGCAACCGACAACGGTGCCGAGGCCTGGGAACGATATCAACAGGAGCGTTTCCCACTGGTGCTGAGCGATTGGATGATGCCCGAAATGGATGGGTTGGAACTGGTCACGCGGATCCGTGCCAGCAAATCGACCGACTACACCTACATCATCCTGCTGACGGCGAAATCGGAGAAAGAGGACTTGGTCCATGCGATGGAGGCAGGGGCGGATGATTTTTTGATCAAGCCATGTGATACCGAGGAGTTGCGTGTGCGTGTCCGCGAAGGCGAGCGGATCATTCGGCTGGAACAATCGCTGGCCGAACAAAACCGCAAACTCCGCGAAACGCAAGCCGCCTTGGTGCAAAGCGAGAAACTCGCAGGGCTGGGACAACTGGCCGCCGGCATGGCGCATGAGATCAACAACCCAATCTCCATCGTCGCCAACAATTTGTCGGTGCTCCGCCGTGAAGTCGCCGTCCTGGCCGAAACCCTTTCAAGCTACCGCCGGCTGAGTGAAACGTTGACCGCGGCCCGACCGGATCTGGCCGACGAAATTCGTCAATTGGAAGAGGACTGCGATTGGGAATGGACCGAAGAAAACCTGCCGCGGCTGTTTGAAAGTTCGTCCACGGGTCTCAAACGCGTTCGAGACATCGTCAACAATCTTCGCGATTTCGCTCGGCTTGACGAAGCCGAACTCGATGAGATGGACATCAACGCGGCGATCACGTCGACCCTGCAAGTGCTGGCCCACAAAATGAACGCCGGCCAGGTCTCCGTGGAAAGCTGCCTGCGCGACGATTTGCCGCGCGTGGTGTGCCATCCGGCCAAGATCAATCAGGTACTGTACAATCTATTGCTAAACGGCATCCAAGCAACCGCGCCCGGTGGGCGCGTGATTGTGCGGACGTCAGCGGACGAGGAAGGAACGATCACCGTCGAAGTGGAAGATCATGGCAGTGGCATCGAAGCCGAGCACCTGCCACGCATTTTCGATCCCTTTTTCACGACCCGACCGGTCGGCGGGGGAACCGGTTTAGGTTTGGCGATCAGTTACGGGATCGTCCGTGACCATGGCGGTACGATCGACGTGGAAAGCGAAACGGGGCGGGGAAGCAACTTCCGTGTGACGCTACCGCCACGCCCCAAAACCGAGTGACATTTGCGTGGAGTGACGATGACCGGAAAGACGCCGTTGAAACATTCGATCTTAATCGTTGACGATGAACCCGAAATTCTGTTTTCGATCAAGGGTTTGTTGCGACGCGAGTTCAACCTTTACACCGCCGAAAGCGGAGCGGAAGCGTTGGAAATCCTGCGCGAGCATCCCATCCACGTCGTGATGACCGATCAACGGATGCCGGAGATGACGGGCGTCGAATTGATCGGCAAGGTGAAATCGGAATACCCCGATGCGATCCGTATGGTGTTCACCGGCTATGCCGACATCAAAGCGGTGATCGACGCGATCAATAAGGGAGGGCTGTTTCGCTACATCACCAAACCCTGGGACCCCGACGAATTGGTGGACGTGCTACGCGAAGCCGCCGCCGAATATGACCGATTGGTCGAACGACGACGGCTTTTAGCGGACCTGAAAGAACACCTCGGACAGGGCCAAGACTATGCCAAGCGACTCGTCGGCCAGACGACCGAAGCCAAGGAGGTCAATCGGTACCTCGAAAATGCCACGCAACTTCTGACCCGACTTCAGCAGCAACGATGACCGACAAAGAACCCGTCTTGCTGACCGTCCTGATCGAATCGGTGACGCGACGCTGGTCGGTCGCCGGCATCACGTCCGACGGCCGAGGTGTGCCGCTGATGTGCACCGAACCCGGTGACTTCGATGCCGTCGTCGGCCAGACGCTCGACGAACAAGCCAGCTACCTCCGCCATCGCCTATCCGGTGTCTTGCAACGCGGCTGTGATCGACTCTGGGGACGACAGATGAAACCACGTCACATTGTCTTCGTCGCCGACGAACCCCTGCGACGCTCCCACCCGGACCTGACACAACGCGTCGCCGAGCATTTCGTGGAGTGGATGACCAGCCCGCCGGTCGCCTTCTTCATCTGCACAGACGGATGGTCCGGCGACGCCGAGTTGACGCTCGACACCGTCGCCGGCGAACTGGATCCAACGGACCAAGAAATCCTCACCAAAGCACTGCCAACGCTGATCCAAACGCTCCAGGATCGAGAGGCCTGGGAATTCGCGGCCAGCAAGCCGCCGGCCTAAACCCAACGTCTTTGCCGCATGACCGATGCTTGGCTAAGGAGGTCGTGCAGATTTGAAAGCAACCCTCCTGGCAGGAGGGCCGAGCGCAGCGAGGGGAGGTCGTTGGTCAGCGGCGAACGCCGCGATGCCCCACGCTATCTCTTCGGTTTGATGAACAGCACTTCGCCCCGCTCGATCCAGCCCTTTCTCAGGTCGACCCGGAACCAACCCTCGGCGTTCTGACGGTGAAAGCGGACGGCGGAACGTTTGCCGAATTGCTTGAGGTCGTACTGCGCCCAGCTCTTTCCCATGTCGGTTGAAATGATCAATCCGGTGTCGTACGGCGACGCGGGCGCGTAGTGCGCCGACAGGATCACACCGTCCTGGATGATCATGTTGGCGGATTCGTATTCGGGATTGAACAGCAGGGTGTGCTTGGACATGTCCGCCAGGTCTGCCGGGTCGCAGCTAAAAATGCCGCGGTCATGCGGCATCACGCCGTTGCGACCGTTGGCGTCAGACGCCCAGTAGAGCCGGCCATCGACAAAATTGATGCCGCCGGATTTGTATCGCGAATTGGAATTGACCGACACCAGAACCTTCCAATCCCAGGAGTCGTTTGCCGAATCATAGGTGCCGCGCATCCAATGGCATTCATGCACATCGCCGCGCGCCCCATCCGCCCGATCATGGTCTCCCGTGCACGCGTAGAACGCATTCTCGGCGGGATTGTAGGCGACCGAATGAATGTGACGGCAGACGATCGGAATCTCGGGATCGCCCAGCAGATCCCCCGCGCCGCCGCCCTTCTGCTGGAACTGTGGACTCTGCCCAAACGAGAACGCGATCTTGACCGTCTGTCCTGCGTCGGTGGAGTAATAGAGGTTGATCGGAGTCGCACCGCCGAGCACGTTGCAATAGTTCCCCCAAACCAGCATCTCCGTCCCATCGACATCCCACGTGTGGACGCCGTCGAGTGGATGGAAATACCAACCCGGATTGTCAGGATCCAGCGGCGTGTGCGGCAGGTAGTCATTGCCCTTGCGATCTTTGACGATGACCTGCTTGCACGACTTCAGGTTATCGGTGCTCAAAAACAGTTCCGTCAGAGTGGCGAAGAGAAGATTGCCATTTTTCAAGATGCAGCTGAACGTGATCTTGTCGGCATCGGCAAACGGCAACCGATGCGGCCACGTCGCACCATTGTCCTCAGACAGATAAACCGCGCCGTCATCAAATCCGAACGCTTTGTGGTCGCGTTGCGAATCGATGTAGGGACCTGGCGGCGCAAGTCGATACCAAAAGTGATCGGTGGAACCGACATCGGTTGCCGCCGCACACAGCCCCCCCGCACCGGGCAGCAGCAGACCGCCGGCTGAGGCGGACGCGGTGGCGAGGAACTGTCGCCGGGATGCGGAGGTGACGATGGTGGCTTTGGTGGGCTTCATGGCGGGTGTCGTTGAGTGGGGGAGTGCTGGCGTTTAGAATCTGCCGACCACTTTACCAAACCAAGGCTCGATGAATCGAAATCGCGATGGATCCTGACGACGACGTGATGCAAGCCTTGGCGAAGCACGACCAACGCGTGGCGGAGTCGGGGCGATCGATCTGGGTCGGTGCGGAACCGACCTACACCGATCGGTTTTCCGAATCTCCCGAGTGGCTGTTCGATGCCCTCGGCGACGAAAAACGGGACCGCGCCCTGAAGATGCTGGCACGGCTGGGACGCCCCGAACACGGCGCCGCCGTTCTGCGTTGCGTCGGCCGCCAATATGGCGGTGAACCACATCCACGCTGGTCGGTGGGCATCTACGCGCGACGCGACGGGTCACGCCTCTGGTCCGGCCCACCGGACCCCGCACTCGCGGCGGCGCCGACATCAGACACACCCACCAACCCGGCAGCGTTGTCCGCCACGCTGTCCAAAGCCCTCCGCGCGATCGGCTTGAATGCGATGACGGTTCAATCGCCGCTGCGGGAACGCGTCGTTTTCCGTACCGATGGCACCCCGCCGCCGAATTGTGCCACCCAGGAACCCTCGCTGGCCAGATCCTCGCTGCACAGCGAGCGGGTGGTGGGCGCCGAAGTCGAAGACGACTTGGCGGAGTCGGGAAACTATTTGATCGTTTGCTCCGATCAACAGGGTGTTGCGAATCTGGAGCTTCCAAAAATTCCCGACGTCGAATTGTTCGGGCGGTTACTCGGGGCCATTTCAACGGCCACGCTGGAGATGAACCTGTCCGCCGTGATGCTCAGCGGACACGCTCCGCCGGTCGACCCCACCGTCAGTTGGACGACGATCACGCCCGACCCCGCGGTGATCGAAATCAACATGGCGCCGGTCGCCTGCACCGTTGAACTGCTGCAACATTTACGCGACTTGGAAAACGCCGCGGAGCAGGAGCGTCTTGCGCCGTTGCGGTTGCAGTACAACGGGGTGGAGAGCGATTCGGGCGGCGGCGGACACATCACGCTGGGCGGAGCGCGCCCCTCGGTCAGCCCCTTTCTGACCCTCGGACATTTGTTGCCCAGCATCGTTCGCTACTTCAATCGACACCCGTCGCTGTCCTACCTTCACGCCACCGACTCGGTCGGCCCCTCCAGCCAGGCGCCTCGGGTAGACGAAAGCCTGCATCATGATCTGTCAGATTTTTCGCTCGCGCTCGAACTGCTCAAGCGAACCGACAGCCCGACGCCGGACACGCTCTGGAATAGCCTCGCGCCGTTTCTTGCGGATCCCTCCGGCAACAGCCACCGAGCCGAAATCAATATCGAGAAGCTATGGAATCCGTTCTTGGGCGGGCGAGGCTGCAATGGTCTGGTCGAATTCCGCGCGTTTCGCATGGCACCGTCCCCCGAGACCACGGCGGCATTGGCGGCCCTGCTGCGGGCGATCGTCACCATGCTCGCCGAGGCCCCCTTCGACGGCCCCCTGACCGACTGGGGATCGGAATTGCACTCGCGGTTTTCGCTGCCGTATTACCTGCATCGCGACCTGAAAGAAGTCCTCGCCGATCTCGACACGAGCGGTTTGGGGCTTGGCGATCCGTTGATCCAACTGCTGCTCCGCGATCGTGACCTGGTCCTCGCCGAACGGACGCTCGGATCGGCGCATCTGGAGATCCGCAGGGCGCTGGAGTTTTGGCCGCTGGTCGGCGATGTCGCAACCCAAGAACGCGGCGGCTCGAGATTGATCGACTCCAGCACCTCGCGGATCGAAATCCGATTGCGACCGACCGATCCGAACGAACCGCTGGATGACTGGAACGTCACCGTCGGCAACTGGTCGATCCCGCTGCAGCGAGTCGAAGATGAGCAAGGGGAGGTCGCACTGGTCGGTCTTCGCTATCGAAGTTTCGTCCCTCTCCGCGGACTGCACCCGACCCTCGGCGCCCAGTCGCCGCTGACGCTCTGCTTGTCACACCCACGCGCCGGCCACTGGCATGTTTCGCTACATGACTGGCACCCCAAAAGCGAACCCTACGCGGGGCTTCCCGCCAACGTGGATGAAGCCCGTCAGCGGCGCGAACAACGCTGCGTCGTTGAGCCAATCGACGCAAAGACGATCGCGTCGACGGTCGCACCACCCGGCGATGCCGTCTGCGATCAAGTCGTGGATCTCCGCTGGCAGCAGCCCAAGGCGCAGTGATTGCGGCGTAGTGATTCAGGCACGGTTGATCATCAACGGGCTTCAGCCCAACACCGCTAAGTTAAGCGTGGTTTTGCTCAGGTCGGGGCCCGTAGGCTCGCGCCAAACGGCTGATCATCGATTGAGATCAGCCGGTTCGCGCCAGCGTCCGGGCACCTCCGCTTATCTTAGCCTAGCGGTATTGGGCTTCAGCCCCTTCAGCCCAACCGTCCGGGCGAACCGAGCTTCTGATGCCTGCGGAACACAACCGTCGCGATCAACCCCGCGATGGCGAACGACGTGACCGCCGCAAACAGGTGTCGATGTCCCATTTCGCCCGGCGATCGATCGAGCAGCCAGCCCATCAGCGGCCCCATGAAGACGTCGGGTGTGTAACCGATGACCGACACGATTCCGACCGCCGTACCGGTGCGTTCCATCGGCACGCGGCCTTCTTCCATCAACGCAAAATACAACCCGCGAACCGCGAACACGGCGGCACTGGTGGTAACCAGCGTGGCAAAGAACAGCACCATCGCTCCGGGCGGCAACAAACCGGCGGCCAGCGAACCGGTTCCCACCGCAATCGCGGCAAAACACACCAGCGTTGATTTGGACACGCCGAATCGATCGGCAATCAACCCGGCAAGAACAGCCGCCGGTGGCCGCATCCACATCGACACCGTGCCGATTTTTGCCGCCTGCACTTCATCGAACAACAACACCTCCTTGGCGTACAGCGACACGTCATCGAGTCCCTTGTACGCGACGTAAGCACAGACGACGATCACCGCCTGCAGCCAGACCGTTGGCATCCGTAGAACCGCCCCGATCCCGCCGTCCGCCCGGGCTGGTTGCGTTCGCCCGATCGGCGAGGAAACCCGCTGCGGCAAGGCGAACCACAGCAGGACTGCGGACAAAACGGTTACCGCCGCAAACAGCAGCACCACCTTGCCAAACGCTTGGGACCGTTCGGCCAAGGTTGCCACCTGCACGTCGGCGGGGATCAACGCGGCAAAGAACCACACCGACAAACTGGCGATCACGGCGGCGATCAACCCGCGGCCACCGTCCAGGATCCCGAACGCCCGCCCCGGCGTGGCGCGTGCTGATAATCCGCCCCCTGACAATCCATTGGCGCCCCACTGCCGCGTCGCCCGAATCAGGGGTGACCAAAACAGCAAGATCGTGGTCAATCCCCAAAAACCGTACAAAGACTTCACCACATTGGGCGAAGGGATCGTGGCCATCACCAAACCGCCGACGGACGTTGCCACCAGCGCGATCGCCATCAGTTTTCGCGCGTCGAAACGATCCGCCAGCGGACCGCCGGGAAAGTAGGCCAGCATCGCAACGACGCCGTAGATCGAAAACGCCATCCCCAATTGCAGGTTGCTGATTCCGAACACATCCAGCAACGTCGGCCGAAAGATTCGCGGCAACACGAAGGGCAGAAAAAACACGGCCTCGCCGGCGGTCACCAGCGCAAGCATCATCACGAACCTGCAAAACGATGTCGGAGCAACCGGATCTGCCGCTGAATCAATCAACTACTTGATCTCGCACTCGGCCCCGTCGGGCGTCTGGTCTGCGCCGCCGCCTCCATCAACCACAACGCCTTTCCAAAACGCAAATCGGCCACGCAGGTTCTCCGCCTGAGGCTTTGGATCGGGATAGTACCAAGCCGCATTCTCGTTGACCTTTCCATCCACCTCAAGGCTCTTGTAACTGGCGACGCCTTTCCATCCGCACGTCGTCTGGTGATCGCTGGGTCGCAACCGCGCCGCGTCGACGCTGTCGGCAGGGAAGTAGTGATTCCCTTCGACGACGACCGTGTCGTCGCTCTGGGCAATGATCGTTCCGTTCCATTTTGCAGTCGCCATGTTCGAGTTACTCCGCTCGTTCGGTGCGTGTCTGTCAGTGGTCGATTGTAGCGATGCGTCCAGCACAGAACATGCTCAGTCATCCATCACCGAACCGCAGCCCACCTCGAGCTGCTTGAGCATCGAGCGGACGGAGGTTTCGAGCGTGCCGGTGACGACTTGAACCGTTCCCCGTTTGTCCGCCGCATAGGCCGACGCATGGTCTTTCAAGTCGATCGGCTGCCCCACTTTCACGCACGCCTTCCTGGGGCCCCAGAACCTTCGCTCTTTGCAGACCTCCATCTCCAATAAGCACAAGACGTCTAAAAACCTCTCAAACGTCATCGATTCTCCGACGTAGCCGTCGTGCAACGCGACAAATTGCAACAACTGCCAAAGTTCGTCGTAGTACTTTCGCGCCAGTTGTTGACGCTGGACCGCCAGCTGCTGCTCGTACTCCGATCCACTCGGTTCCTCGTGAACGATCCGGTCGACGGCATTGAACAGCGAGCGAATCCGGTCCAACAGGGTTTGTTTGCTGGTCGCGGTGATCCCCAACTGCTGTTCCAGTTGGGTGATCGCGTACAGCTTTAGATTCTCCGCCCGATCGCTCAGATCACTGTCGGGGGCCGGTCGCACACCGTGCGTTTTTTCATTCGCCGCGACGACTGCTTCGACGACCCGTCTGAGACGCGCATGTCGTGTCGCCTGCGATGCCCCATCCCCGATCGCCAGTTTTGATTCCAGCCGCGCAAGCGACGCGTCAATTTCGTCGTGCATGTCGCCAAGATAGACGTACTTGATGGCAATCGGAATACAGTAAAGACTGGCCTGATCGTCTTCCTTCGCCGCGTCCTCGTACCCTTTGAACGCCAGCTGGAAGACCCCCTGTTGAAACGGCATCACGACACTATTTTGCCACACCGTCTCGCCTTCGGGAAAGATAACCAGCCAACGCTTGCCGGCCGCCAACAGCTTGCGCGTCATGCTGAACGAAGGTCGATCGACCGAGCCACGGATGATCGAGTACACACCCATCCGCGGCATCAACAAGCGATTGATCCTCGATTGCTGAAACAATTCCATCGCCGCGACGTAGTTGTAACTATCCCCGAGCAGTTTTGACAAATACATGATGATGTGTGGCTCGAATCCTCCCGAATGGCTGGGAGTCACCAAACATCGCTCGCCCTTGAGCTGCCGCAACCGTTCCAAATCTTCGTCGCTGATCTCAATCTCGGTGACGCGCAACTTTCGCCGAATCGAAGATCGGATCCCCATCTGCACCAGCCAGATCACCAGCCGGTTGCTGTTGGGAGGATAGAAGGTGAACGGCTGCGGTCGTGCGCGTGAATCCGTCGTCGAAGGGGCTTGCAAATTCATGGCGGTTCTCTCGTCGACACTCAGCAGTTCCAGAACACAACGCCTGATAGCTTAGTGTCTGGGCCGCGGAAAAGGGGGGCAGGGGCGAATGGCACGGGCATAAGCGTTGGTGTGCAGGCTTTAGCCCAATACCGCTAAGTTAAGCGTCGTTTCTTCAGATGAGGGCCCGTAGGCTCGCGCCAAACGGCTGATATTCGTTTGATATCAGCCGGTTCGCGCCAGCGTCCGGGCCCCCTCAGTCAAGTTAACTTAGCGGTATTGGGCTTTAGCCGCCCCTCTCGCTGCGTGGGACGTCGATTCTTTTGCTGCAGTTTTTGGCAACCCATTGAGTCTCTCTCCCTCTGGGAGAGACGGCGTTTGCGCAGCAAGCAAACGCCAGAGAGGGCCGGCGCTGCAAAAGTCTTGGCGCCTGTCGCTACGATCAAATCCGTCACTTATACAATTGACGTCGCTAGCAGCGACCGAGAATCGCCTAAAGGCTAAACACCAACGGTGGCTGAATACCGTTAGTTTTCAGTCGTCACATCGTAGGCACGAACCGACCCGGAAGCCGCTGCTACGGTCGGCATGCGTCAACGAAGCTTTCTGGATTTTTCGTGTTCGTATACAATCGCCCAGCAAAGTGGAGATTGGCCGCGACCACCTACCCCACCGGGAAGGATGTTTGACAAACGATGAAGACGCGAGTCATCACGCGGCGGTCCCTCAACAACGGTTCGCCAGAGAGGTGCGAGACAATCCCCCGGATAGCGATTGGCGTGATCGCAGTCGTGGCAACACTCAACGTTGTGATTGCGGAAGAACCGTACCAAATCGAGTACGCCGATCCGTTTACCGAACCATGGCGGATCAGCCGATTCCCCGAAGTGGACCACCTCAAGCTCCGTTGCATCGCCGAGGATCTCGATGGCAACGTCTGGTTCGGTGTGCGGGACGGCGCGCTCCGATACGACGGCTACAGTTGGACCCGACACGGCAACGACCAGGGGTTGCCGCCGGCGGAGGTGAAGTCGCTCACCGCTCTGGCCAACGGTGAAATGGTCGCGGCCACTGTGCGCGGGCTGTATCAAAAAAGCGGCCCGCGTTGGAAACGGATCTTCCCCACAGCTTCAAAGTCGACTTGGGGCTTCTCGGGGACGGTGATCGAATCCCAGGACGGATCGATTTGGGCGTGCTGCTCGCGCGGACTTGTCCGACTGACTGCCCAATCATCAACGTTGTTCACCAGCCGAGAATTTGTTGAACACTTTCAAGGGGAACAACTTTTCGACAGGGTCGTCCCCTTGCCGGACGATTGCCTGCCGCGAAAAGGCTTCGATCAAACCCTGGGGATCGTCTTCAGCGGACATCAAGTCGCGGCGCTGAGTCGCATCAGCCCGGCCCGCGCGGCGGGCTTGCGGCCCAACGACAAAATCCTGGCGGTCAACGGCACCCCGTTGAGGGGCCCGATCGCATTGAGCAAAACACCGGGAAAGCAAATTCGATTGCGAATCGAGCGTGCTGGTACAGGCGAGCAACAGACGATTGACATCCCAACGGAGCACATTTCCGGCACGTATCTCTCACCCTCGATCGAGTTCCTGCTGGAAGACGGCGTCGGCCGGATCTGGGCCGGCGGGCTGAACGGCGTGTTGATGATGAGCCCCGACGGTGGCGCCACGTGGCGCAGTTGGTCCAAATCGGACTGCCCGGTCCAGGGCCGGCTTCACCAACTCTTGGAGTCCTCCGACGGAAACATTTGGGCCTTCGCATCGCGGCAGTCCAATTGCGCCCTTTTCTTTGACGGACAACAATGGAACGACGACCATTCGACAGAACTGGGCGCCAATGTCTCCGATGCCGTGCAAGCGCCGGACGGTTCGATCTGGGTCAGTACCTTGAACCGCATTTACGTGTTCCAACACGGTCGCTGGAGATTCTACGACGCACGCGACACCAAGATCCCCAGTCGCAGCCAGCGGATGTTGGCCGCCTCCGATGGTTCGCTGTGGATCTTTGGAAACAACCAATCGGTCGTGCGCATTGAATTGTCAGCGGACAAATTTATCTCGCTGGACGGCCTGACGTACCAATGCACGGACTCCTGGGGTGCACAGTGGTTCCTCTCCGATGCCAGAACGCGAATCGTCCGACACGACGGGCAGGCCGTGGTCTCGTTCGGTGCCGAGGACGGCGCCATCGGTCACCCGACCAGCGTTGTTTCCTTGCCAAACATCGGCGTGGTCGCGATCGGTGCTCACAGGGGAACCAGCGCCATCGCAACCTACCAGGGTCAAACGTGGACGCGTCAAACGTTTCCCGATGTCTCCGCAGGGTTCAGCAATAAAGCGTTCGCCGTCACCCAGCAAGGGCGTCTGTGGGTGGGCGGCAAGAGCAAACGCAACCGGGGCCAGGTGGGCGGCCTCGTTTCGGGCATCGGCGACGACTGGAATCACCTGCGTCCGCCGCTCGTCCCCGCCTACATCGGATGGATCGTGGAACTGCACGACGGTCGACTGATGGCGGGCAACAGTACCGGCGTCTGGACCTCTGATGGCACGCATTGGTGGAACGTCAGCGATCCGTTGCTCCAAGGAGCCTCTTGTCCCGACGCCGCGGTCGATGCCGGCGGCACCGTTTGGTTAGCCTCCCGGGCCAAAGGTGTTCTGCGATTCCAAGACGACACCTGGACGTCATTGACGGTTGACGACGGACTCGCATCGAACGAGGTCTCGGCGATTCACGCCGATCGCCAGGGAACGGTTTGGGCCAGCACCCGAGACGGACTTTGCCGTTTCGACGGCAAACGCTTCAGACGGATTGATTTCCCGGAAGAATTTGGGCGCCGATCGATTCAGTCGGGCGTCGGCAACGCACTCTGGCTCGACGGCGTCCTGCGTTACAACGCAGATCCGGACGCGCCCCGAGCGACGTTGGATCAATCGGCGGTCACGGTGGATCCGGGGGCGCAAACGGTTGTGTCCTGGCGCGGCGTTGACAAATGGAATCGAACCGCCGCAAATGACCTGCGTTGGTCATGGCGGGTCGATCGCGGGACATGGTCGGCGTTTGCGAAACAGAATCAGGTCACGTTGGATAATCTTCCCGTCGGCGACCATACGCTGGAAGTTCGTGTTTCCGACGGCGACGCCAACGTTTCATCGGCGGCACAGGCGGTCGAAATCACGGTACTCCAACCGTATTGGATGCGGACGTGGTTCCTGTCCGTCGCGGCAATGCTGTTGACGTTGATCACTTGGCTGGCCACCAGCTTGATCCGCCGCACCCTCGCCCTGCGGAGGACCAATCGACAACTGCAACGGGCGCGTGAAGAACTGGCCAATCAGTTTGCCGAAAAATCAGCGCAGTTCCGGGCCGTTTGCGATTGCTCCCCCGTCGGCATCTTTGTCACCAACAACGCCAACGAAATCACCTACTTCAACAGCTACCTGGCTGAAGTTGCCGGACTTCCCGGCCAACCGGATTCGCAGACCACTTGGCTGGACATGGTGCACCCCGAAGACCGCGCGCGTTTGGTCGACACCTGGCACGCCGAGGTCGACAAGGACGCCGGCAAACAATTCAGATTCTCAGGGCGGTTCCTGCATGCCGACGGGACCATTCGCAGCTTCAACGTGGTCGCCGACCGAATCCAGCGTGACGGGCAGTGTCTCGGCTACGTCGGCGCCCTCGAAGACGTCACCGAAAAGCTGAGCGCCGAAGTAGAACTCAAAGAAAGTAATCGACAACTACGCGAGGCACTTGATCGTTTGGCCAACGCCCAGGAGATCGCCATCAAGCGAGAACGACTCAACGCGCTCGGTCGGATGGCCGCCGGCGTCGCTCACGACATCAACAATTCGCTGACACCGCTGCTGACCTACGCCGAAATGCTCGAACAAGACTCCGATCTGCAAGGGGCAAGTCGGAATTGGTTGAAACTGATTCGACTGGGCGTGACCGACACCGCGGAAACGGTTCGCCGCTTGGAACACTTCTATCGTGAATCACACAATCGGGAATTTTTGGAAGCCCTGGACCTGGACCACATCGTCACACAATCGGTCGAATTAACACGCCCTCGATGGCAAAATGACTCGCTTTCGTCGGGGAAACAAATCAGCGTGCACACGGGCTTCGCGGCCAGTCCCTTGGTCAAAGGAAATGGACCGCAGTTGCGAGCGGTTCTGACCAATCTGATTTTCAACGCCGTCGATGCGATTGACGATCAGGGCGAGATCACCATCCGCGTCGACGCCGATGGAAGCAGCGCGATTGTCGAAGTCTGCGACTCCGGCCGCGGGATGTCGGACGAACAGCTGCGACATTGCACCGAACCGTTTTACACCACCAACACCAAAGGCAGCGGCTTGGGTCTCAGTGAGTGCGATGGCATCGTCCGCCAACATGGCGGCGAACTGCACGTCAAATCCACGCCCGGCCACGGTACGACCGTGCAATTCTGGTTGCCATGTGAAGACGACGCGGAACCGCCGGTCGACGAGGACGTGGTGCAGTCGGCCGCTCCGCCGGATGCCAAGAGGGATCACGGTGGAACGCCCCGGCAGTCCTCCGACGCTTTTCGCGTGTTGTGCATCGACGACGACGAACTGGTCCGGCATTCCACCGTCGCCCTCCTGCAATCGCTGCAACTGAGCGTCGAAACCGCCGAAGACGGACCGACGGCGCTCAAGCAATTGGACCAGGAAGAGTTTCAACTGGTGCTCTGTGATCAGGGGCTGCCCGGAATGGACGGGCTGACTGTTCTCAAGCACATCAAGTCACGCCGGCCCAATCTGCCCGTGATCATGGTCTCCGGTTGGTCGTTGCCGCAATACGACGGCGTCCAGCCGGATGGATTCCTGGAAAAGCCATTCGCGATGGATGCCCTTGCGGACCTGATCGAATCGCTCTTGCAGTGCGCCGACGTTTCGTGAACCCGGCCAAACCGCTTGATTTCCGAGTCTTTTCAGGCCACTGACGCGACGGCCTGATCCCGCTTCGAAATCCAACGATCAACGCAAAACCTCGGTCCCAGGCAGCGATTTCTATTGCATCCGGGTTCGTCGCCGATAACCTCGATAGTGCAGAATCTTGAAGCGACGAGGTTGACTCCATGAAACGAGAGACACGTTTGACTCACCGCTCCGGTTTGGCGCAGCGCCGTCAACTCTTGCTGGAGCCACTGGAAAAACGCCGTTTGCTGGCGGCGACGAATCCGCTGCCGCTCGAGTCGCTCGACGGATCCAACGGGGTTCGGTTGATCGCCGCAGAAGCTGACTCCCGCACGGGCATCGCGGTGTCGGACATTGGTGATATCAACGGAGACGGCCGCGACGACGTGGTGATCGGAGCAAGCTTGGCGAGTCCCGGCGGCGTCACCAGGGCAGGCGCGAGCTACGTCGTCTTTGGTGATCGAAATGGGCTGCCGGCTAGCGTTGACCTCGCCAGACTCGATGGCAAAACGGGATTCGTCGTCGAGGGGATCGATAGCTTTGACACACTCGGTTCAAGCCTCAGCGGCGCCGGCGACTTCAACGGAGACGGCATCGACGATCTGATCATCGGCGTGTCTGCGGGCGACCAACCGCCTGATCTGTCCGTGGGCGAAGCGTACGTGTTGTATGGACGACCCGTGTGGGACTCCGCCTCGATTGATCCCTCGCGACTTTCCGAACGTGATGGCTTTCAAATCCATGGCGTCGCTGCCGCCGATCAATTGGGTGTCGGTGTGAGCGGTGCCGGCGACATCAATGGTGACGGACTCGACGACTTGATCGTCGGGGCCAACGGCGCCGAATCGACCGGGAGTTCGAACAGCGGTCAATCGTATGTCCTCTTCGGTACCACCAATGAAATTCGTGGCCCGTTCAGTCCATTGACTCTCGATGGAAGCAATGGGTTCATCCTCAACGGCCAGGACGAGGATTTTTCTGGACTCGTTGTCAGTGGTGCCGGAGATGTCAACGGAGACGGTTTGGCAGATCTATTGATAAGCACGCAGAAAGGCAGAAGCTACCTTGTTTTCGGAAAGACCGATGGGTTCGCTGCCAGTGTCGAACTTGCAGCGCTCGATGGAAGCGACGGATTTCGGATAAATGGAATGGCTGGCTACACGCACTACGTCAGCGAAGCCGGTGACATCAACGGTGACGGACTCGGCGACGTGATCATCGGCTCGCCTGATCCACTTCAAAATGACCCTGGGGAAAGCTATGTCATCTTCGGGAGTGACAGCGGGTTTGCCGCGACCGTTGATCTTGCAAGTCTCAACGGCGTGTCAGGCTTTCGCATCGACGGCATCGACGCCTTCGACCGAGCAGGATTGAGTGTGAGCGGTGCGGGTGACGTCAATAGCGATGGATTCGACGACCTGATCGTCGGCGCCCACCGGGCGGATCCCGGAGGCATCGATAAGGCCGGCGAGAGTTATGTCGTGTTCGGAAAGGCATCTGGTTTCGCGGCGACATTCAGCTTGTCGTCATTGGATGGCGTCAACGGATTTCAGATCAATGGAATCAAGCGAGACGACAACGCCGGCTACAGTGTCTCGGGTGCGGGCGACGTCGACGGAGACGGCTTCGACGATGTTATCCTAAGTGCCTTTTTGGCCGACCCTGGCCTGGTCGACGGCGGCGAAGTCTACATCGTTTACGGCGGCAACTTTACCGGCGGCGTTGAAACCCAAGTCGGTGGCGAAGCGGATGACACACTGATCGCGAATCAAGGCACTGCAGTCGATGTCTTGATCGGCGGCGTCGGCGATGACAATTTGACCAGCGATGGCGGCGACGATATTTTGCGGGGCGGCTCAGAGGATGACACTCTGATTCTTCAAGACGTCGACTTCTCCGGCCCCCGGCGGATCGACGGCGGACGAGGCTTCGACACACTTCTTCTTGATACCGCGGGCGGGGCGCTCGACCTTCGCAACATCGCCGACTCAAAAATCCGGGAGATCGAACAAGTCGATTTTGGCACCGGTTTGAAGGCCCAAGCCACCGGAACAAATCAGTCGTTGATCGTGACGCCGCTGGAGATTCGGAACCTGTCGTCCACCAGCAACACGTTGACGGTCGTTGGCAATGGCGGGAACGTCCGTGTCGAAGGACTGAACTGGGAAGGGCCCACATCGATCAGCATCGATGGCCAAGATTTTGTGCAGTACACCGATGGCACGGCGACATTGCGCGTCCAATCGAACTTGTCTCTTGTCTTTCCGGCTCTGTCACTTTCCGGCTTGAACGGTGTCAACGGATTCCGTCTCGATGGGGTCGGCTCGGACGAGGAATCGGGCAACAGTGTGCACCAAGTGGGTGACCTCAACGGTGACGGCTTCGACGATCTGATTGTCGGGGCGTCGAAGGCCAGCCCCGACGGAGCGAATCTGGCGGGGGCTACCTATGTCGTGTTCGGCGGTCCCGGTGCGTTTCCAACGTCGATCCCGCTGTCCAGCTTGAATGGAAGCAACGGATTTCGGCTCGACGGAATCGCTGCGGGCGATCAATCGGGATTCAGCGTTGGAGGATCCGGCGACTTCAACGGCGACGGACTCGATGATCTGGTCATCGGGGCGGCCTTGGCCGACACGAGTGGACTGGGCAACTCTGGCGACGCCTACGTCCTATTCGGTAGCACGAGCAGCTTCGCGTCGTCGATCGATCTCTCCGGTCTGAACGGGACGAACGGCTTTCGCATCGAGGGAATCGCCGCGTCGGATGAGTTGGGACAGAGCGTTAGTTTTGCCGGCGACTTCAACGGTGATGGACTCGATGACGTCATCGTGGGTGCTCATCAAGCGGACCCCGCCAGCTTAAGCAATGCGGGGGAAGCGTACGTTTTACTCGGACGGATGAGTGGAATGCCTGCGGTTGTCGATCCAAGTGCGTTGTCTGCAAGCGACGGCTTGGTGCTTACCGGAGCCGCCAGCGGAGACCAGACCGGCGTGAGCGTGAGCGATGGCGGCGACATCAACGGCGATGGATTTGATGACGTAATCATCGGTGCGCACCTCGCCAATCCAAATGCCAGTGGAGGTGCCGGACAGACGTACGTCGTCTATGGTCGCAAAGACCTTCCCGTTGGTCCGCTGGCTTTGAATTCACTCGACGGGAGCAACGGGTTTCGACTCGACGGTTCCGACTCGCTCGATCAGTCAGGTTACAGCGTCTCAAGTGTGGGCGATTTCAATGGTGACGGCTTCGACGATCTACTGGTCGGCGCGCCGTTTGCCGATCCCAATGGAATCATTAGCTCAGGAGAATCCTATCTGTTGTTCGGAGGCGATTCGCTGCCATCGGTTTTTAACTTCGCCGACCTGGTCGGTGCAGATGGCCTGCGCATCCGCGGCGTTGATCCGAGTGACCTTTCCGGAGCCGATGTCAGCGGTGCGGGCGACGTCAACGGTGACGGCTTCGATGATCTTCTGATTGGGGCCGTTGGCGCCGACGGTCCGGAGAACGTCGGGGATAGTCGCGGTGAGACCTACGTGGTGTTCGGCAGGCCGGGCACTCAATTCTCGCTGGATCTATCGACGCTCGATGGAACCGGTGGCTTCCGGATGATCGGCGACGAGGACTTCGACCTGTTCGGCCAAAGCGTCAGCGGAGCCGGGGACGTCAACGGCGATGGCTTTGACGATTTCCTGATCGGAGCAACCGGTGCCAGCCCCGGTGGGGTCAACGACGCGGGCGCGAGCTACGTCATCTTGGGCGGCAACTTCACCGGCGGACTGGAAACGCAGGTCGGCGAGGATGCCGACGACACCTTGATCGCCGATCGCGGCGCGCTGGAAAGCGATCTTTTGATCGGCGGCCGGGGTAACGACACCCTGATCAGTGATGGCGGGGAAGATGTGTTGCGGGGCGGCCAGGGTGATGACATTCTGGTGATCGTTGACAACGATTTTTCCGGGAACAAACGGCTGCTCGGCGGAAACGGATCGGACACGTTGCGGCTCGCTTCCCTTGCGATACCGCTGGACCTGACGGCGATCGCCGACAACCGCATCATCGACGTCGAAAACATTGACCTCGGTACCGGGCTGGACCACACCCTGACGCTCAGCGGACAGGAACTGCGTGGGTTGTCATCGCATGACAACACGTTGACCGTTCGTGGCGACAGCTCATTGGTTCGTCTGACCGGCGGCGGCTGGAGCGTCCCAACACCGATCGATCTCGGCGGCGAATCCCACCTCCAGTACCGCAACGGCAACGGGATCTTGAACGTCCAGGCGTCCCTGTCCATTGTGCTGTCCGAGTTGGAGCTTTCCAACTTGGACGGCAACAACGGGTTCACGATCACGGGGATTGATTCATTCGACAGTTCAGGCACGGTGAGTGGGGCCGGGGACATCAACGGCGACGGCTATGACGACATCATCATTGGCGCCGACGGCGTCGACCCGAACGACGGTGCGAATGCGGGTGAAAGCTATGTCGTCTTTGGGAAACCCGGTGGGTTCGACGCCACGATTTCGCTTTCCGAGTTGAACGGCGCCAACGGATTTCGTCTCCCTGGAGTCGGCAGCGGCGATCGTTCCGGCACCAGCGTGAGCGGCATCGGTGATTTCAACGGCGACGGACTGGACGACTTGGCCATCGGTGCCCGTTTAGCAGATCCTCTGGGTGAATCTGCGGCCGGCGAGACCTACATCGTCTTCGGCCGGTCGACACCTTTTCCCGAAGTTGTCGAGTTATCGTCACTCGACGGCAGCGACGGTTTTCGCGTCGAAGGAGCAACCCGGAACGAGAACGCCGGCCAAGCCCTGTCCGGTGCGGGCGACATCAACGGTGACGGCTTGAGTGATTTGATCATCGGGGCCCCCGATGCAAACCCGCTTGGCCGATTTTTTGCGGGCGCGGCGTACGTGGTGTTCGGCAGCGCCGGTCCCATTCCACCGGTGTTGAACGTTTCAACGCTCGATGGTGACAACGGACTGATGATTGTCGGCGAAGATTTAACGGGGTCGGCAGGGATCGGTGTCAGCGGAGATGTCGACGTCAATGGCGACGGGCTCGATGATTTGATCGTCGGTGCGTATCGGGTCGAAGAAGATGGGCGGATTGATTTCGGTAGAAGTTATGTCGTTTACGGGAAATCCGGCGGGTTTTCACCCGTCATCGATCTGGTCACACTTTCGACCGACCAGGGCTTTACCGTCAGCGGCCTCTCCAACTCGGACAATTTGGGACGATCCGTTAGCGGTGCCGGTGACGTCAACGCCGATTGATTTGACGACGTGATCATCGGCGCGGAATTCGTCGATTCGCCCTCGGGGGTGAACAACGTCGGGCAAAGCTACGTGATTTTTGGTCAACCTGATGGCATCGAATTTGAAATCGACCCGAGTACCTTAAACGGAACCAATGGATTCCGAATCAATGGAACGGCAGAAAACGATCGCTTAGGCCGCGTCGTCGCTAGGGCGGGCGACGTCAACGGTGATGGAAACGATGACCTACTCGTCAGCGCTTTTGCCGCCGATCCGAACGGGGTCAACGATGCCGGTGCAAGCTTCGTGATTTTTGGTCGTAGCGGAAGCTTTAACGCCGACGTGCAGGTTTCTGAGTTGGATGGCAAGAATGGATTTCGGATCAATGGAATCGCCCCCAGCGACTTCGCCGGCGATGATCTGGGCGGCGCTTTCGATCTCAACGGAGACGGCCTGGACGATTGGATCATCGGAGCCCCCGGCGCTGACCCTGACGGTTTGTCCGCCGCCGGTGAGAATTACGTTCTGTTTGGTCAAAACTTTACCGGCGGCGAGGAAACTCAGTTGGGTGATGCGGCGAACAATCAACTCATCGCTTCGCAAGGGTTGAGCGTACGGGACGTGTTAATCGGGGGCGAAGGCGACGACACGCTTGTCAGCGACGGCGGCGGCGATGTGCTTCGAGGCGGCCAAGGCGATGACATCCTGGCGTTGATGGATGCCGATTTCTCCGGAGGCCGTCGCGTCCTCGGCGGCAACGGTTTTGACACGCTGCGTCTTGACGGTGCCGGCTTGATACTTGACCTGACCGCAATCCCCGACAACCGTTTGGTCGACATCGAAGCGATCGACATCACCGGCTCGGGCGCCAATGCAATGGCGCTCGATGTTTCCGAAGTGTTGCGTTTGAGTTCACACAGCAACACGGTCACGGTTCTCAGGGACTTTGACGACGTGGTTGATTTCGGCAACGGCTGGACTCAGATCGCCGATGAAAACAGTGGTGGTCGCATCTTTGAAGTCTACACGCAAGGAAACGCGACGCTGAAGGTCCAGAGGTTGCACCATCGCCTGGCATTCCCTGCCGGCAATGGAGCAGACGATTGGACGGTTCGTCGCAACGGTTCGCAAGTCGAGGTGTTCGACAATGTTTTGTCGAATTTGATCACGGCAATCGAAATCGATTCGTTGGCTTCACTCACGATGACGTCTCCACCGAGCGAGGCGTCGCGTTTGCAGATCGACTACGCCAGCGGAGGTTTTTTCGAAGTCCCGTCGGGCATTACCTTCACCGGTTCGAGCGGCAGGGACGAACTCGAATTGCTCGGCACCGGACTGACGTTGGCGACGTTCGTCTCGGGAAGTTCATCGATGGGGACGGCCAGCCTGTTGACGACACAAGGTGGACCGTCGACGGCCATCACATTTAGCGACGTGGAACCGCTGAACGTCTCGGGGCTGGCGGGACTGTCCGTGCAAGGCCCGCTGAATGTCGGCGGGGAAACGCTTCAAATTCATTCTCTCGGTGCGGTCGACGTGGATGGATTGTCGTCCCTCTCCGGCGGAACGATCGTTGCCCCGGGTGGGATCCATCTCGAATCATCCGAAGTCCTCTTCGGACACGGCGCGGTCGACGCACCCGTTTCATCGGATGCCGGTTCGACAATCACACTGTCCGCAGACAGCAGCCTTGGCGACGTGATGTCATTGGACGGCATCCACCTGGACGGTCGATTGAATCTGGGTCCGCACACGATCACCTTGCGCGACGGACACAAGGCGGTACTCGGCTCACAAACGACGCTCGGTTCAGCGAGCGAAAACGGCACGCTCGTGTCGGACAATGGAATTGAGCTTGCTGACACCCGTACGCTGGTCGGTCGTGGCGTGATCGACACCATCAACGGCGAGTTTGAGAACCAGGGCTTCGTTCAGGGCACCGGAGCGGGTTTGATCTTCAATCACCTCGTCACGGGGGCAGGCGACTTCGGCGGCGTCACGACTTTCAACGGCGGCACGGACTTCGGGAACAGTCCGACCCAGACCGATGCAGGTGTGATTACCTTTGCAGCGGCTAACACTCATACGGTGGAATTGGGCGGTCTGATCGCGGGCGGTGAATATGACCAAGTGAATGCCGAGTCGGCGAATCTGGACGGGATACTGGAGGTTCGATTCATTGACCTCGGAAACGGCTATCAGCCGCAGGTCGGCGATTCCTTCAGCATCGTAACGGCCGACTCGGTCAGTGGCAGTTTCCCGTGCGTCGACCTGCCCGCGCTGCCAGAGGACTTGGCGTGGGACGTCATCTATGACAGCGATGAAGTTCGCTTGGATATCGTCCGCATCCCCGATGTGGAATCGATCGTGATCAACGATGGCACCAGCAGTCGGTCGCAAATCACTTCGGTCACGATCCGTTTCGTCAGCGAAGTGGACCATGCTGCGCTTGAAAACGCGTTTGCATTGACAAACATCGGCACGAACATCGCCGTCGGAACGATCACCGTCACGGCGAGCGACGAGGGCGGCACGACGTCGGCGATGCTGTCGTTTTCCGGTGATTCAACGATTCCGGGCAGCAACTCGCTGGCCGATGGTAATTATCGATTGGAGATCATCGCCGATCAGGTGGTCACTCCGGGAGACAACGCAATGCGTTCGGACGTCGTGTTCGGCGGACAAACCGCGGGGCAGCCGAACAACGACGATTTCTTTCGGCTGTTCGGCGACACCGACGGCGACGGTGATGTCGACGGCCAGGACTACGGCCGTTTCGGACTTTCATTCCTGCGGCTCTCCGGCGACCCGAATTACGATTCGGACCTCGACTACGACTTGGACGGCGATGTCGATGGTCAGGACTACGGACGCTTCGGCCTGCGCTTCTTACGACAGCGGAATTGAACCCGCCAGTGCCCCAACGACGCCGTGCCCCGTCACTGCAACGCGCCACCCGGCGCCGTGGCGTTGCGTGTCAAGCCAGCCCCAAACGGCCGTCGGAGTGCGAATTCAGAGAAAACGCCGGAAACTTGCTAATAAATTCCTTCGCGATGAGTCTGATCCTGTGAGAGGATAACGGGGTCGTGATTCAATTTTGCCTGGCGGACCGAACCGAATTCATGTTGAAACAGACTCCTGATGTCAAACAATCGGGCGCCGAGGGCGAGTGCCAACTCCCCCTGCGCGCCTTGTTTGAGACCGAGGAGACGCCACTGTTGCGTTACGCGTTTTCGCTGACGGGACGGCGTGCGGTGGCGGAAGAAATCGTCCAAGAGGTTTTTTTGCAGCTGCATTCCCGCTGGGACCAAGTGGAAACGCCCAAGGCGTGGCTGTTCCGCAGCGTCCGCAATCGGGCCTTCAGCTACATCCGACACATCAAACGCGAATCGCTCTCCAGCGATGACGGCAAACCGTCATCGGACTACAGCGACACCGGCTTCAACGAAACCGGAGACGAGACGCCTGAAGACATGCTGCTGCGAATGGAAGCCGCCGGCGCCCTGCGACAAAGCTTGCTGGAACTCGATGAATCGGATCGGCAGCTGGTCAGGCTGAAGTATTTCGAAGACCTCACTTACCGCGACATCAGCATCCAAACCGGACTCACCATCGGCAACGTGGGCTACCGATTGCACCACATTTTAAAAAAGCTGGCCGGCAAACTCCGACCACTCGGAATCGACGGAAGCTCATGAACGACGCATCTCAAAACGACCGCCTGGACCCCGATCTGGAAGCTCGCATCGTTGCCCTCGTGCTCGGCGAAGCATCAGAGCTAGAACGCGATCAACTGAATCGATTGATCGAGCAGCGTCCGGAATTGGCAGCGGTCAAAAAACAATTCGAATCCATCGATGGACTCATGCGCGACGTCAGCTCGGACGAAGCCCCGCCGGAAGACGAGGACTGGAAACTGCCCGCGGAGAGACGACACAAAGTGCTGGCTGCGATCAGTGGCCAAGCGAAACAACCCGGCGACGCGCGACCACGGTTGCGGACGAGTCACTTCTGGAATGTCGCTCCCGCTGTCATTTCACTGGGCATCGCCGGCCTCTTCCTGATGCTCGCCACCGGGGCGTTCATGATGCTGCGATCAAACCGAGTCGGCTCGGTCGCGACCGATCGCGAACACGACTTTGCCGCAGACTTCGGTGTCGCGGAGTCCGCCTCGGCAGAGTTCGAAGCGTCTAATGGCGTAGACGATCTGTTCGAAGACGAATACGTGCTCAGCGGCCCGCAAACCAAATTCCGCGCTGTCCAACCGGCAAGACCTGCAGCCCCGACCGTCCCGCAAAGCGGCGTCACCTTCGGCGACACCGCGGATTCGAAATCCTCGCTGTCGGCGATTCGAGACAGTCTGGGTGTCGATGCGATCAAGAAGGAGGCCATGCCCCCGTCAGCCTATTACTTGCAAGACGATGTGCAGTACTACCCGACGGCTCCCAGCTACCCGACGGCTCCCAGTACCGCGTTGCCGGAAGTGGCCGCCGCAGCCGATGAATCGGGCGCGACCAACGGCCAGACCTTCCGATCGAAAGACAATCGGAGCGAAGCAGATTCGTCACCAGATTTCGCCGCCGGCGGGATGCGGCGTTTCGATGATGGGATCGAGCGTTCCGATCAGGTCGCAACGGCAGAGCCACAAGCGGCCGCCAGATTCGGCAGAGGTGTCAACGATTTTGAAACCGCGCAGCGCGGTGAAGCAAAACAATTCGCCGAGGGCAAGAACGGCGCGGCCGACAGAGCATTCGGCTTCCAAAGCGGGGCAGGCGGCGCGACGGGCGGTGCGATGGGCGGTGCGATGGGCGGTGGCGGATTCGGCGGCGGGATCGGCGGAGGAGATTTCGAAAGCAATGCGTCCCCACAACAAGGACTGGCCGAGTCGTTTGATCGCCCAATGGCCGAGATGGAGATGATGGAGGGGATGAGCATGATGGGCGAGGCAAGCGTCCCGCCGGCCAATCGCCCAGGCAGCGGTCGATTTTACGACTCCGACGCCCTGTCGTATTCCATCCCTGCTCCCGAAAGCGCACCGGAAGCCGTAGTACCGGATGCCATGTTGCACGACTTGGAGGAGCGATTGGATCTCGCAGAGACCGCCCCAGCGGAGCAAGCATTCAACCAAGAACATTTCCTCGACACCCCCCAAATCGTCATTCCCCAAGCGGAGGAACCCGCGCTATTGGGGACCCGCGTTGCCGGTCGGCGCACCCGTGCCGCGATCGCTGGAAAAACGGCCACGCTCAGTGATCTGCAACCCGAGCCTTCGCAACCACCGACAAACTGGAGCGTGGAGATGAATCGGGACACGCTTCCAGAGCTCGAAGCCGCGCTCGATGGGTTCGACGGACTCGGCGCGGCCGATCAAGCGGAAAAGCAAAGCAACCGACAAAAGGGACTTCTGCAGCAGAACGGCCAAGTCGCAAGCAAAGGCCAGAGCGTCTATCTGTTTGATGAGTCGGCGGAGAATTCAGTATCAAGGTTGCTGAAACGATCGAGCGTGACAAAATCGCCAGCGCCCGCCGGCCTGGACGAGAAAGACGCTGCCAGCGAAGCGTTTTCCACCTTCTCGCTGCACGTCAGTGATGTCTCGTTCAAACTCGCCGCCGCGGCATTGGCCCAGGGCGAATGGCCCGAGCCGGCGAAAATTCGCATCGAAGAATTTGTCAATGCACTGGATTATGGCGATCCGATGCCCAGCCAAGACGAAAAGGTTGCCTGCCGACTCGAGCAAGCCATCCATCCGTTTCTGCAACAACGCAACCTGCTGCGTGTGTCAATGCGGACCGCCGCCGCCGGACGGGCCAGCAACACACCGCTGCGTCTGACGTTCCTGTTGGACAACTCCGGTTCCATGGAACGCGTCGACCGGCAACAAACCGTCCGCCACGCATTCGCTCTGCTCGCCGGGCAACTCAAACCACTCGATCAAGTCACCTTGATCAGCTTCGCACGCCAACCGCGACTGCTGGCCGACAAGGTCGACGGAGCCCAGGCACAACGGCTCGTCGAGCTGATCGACAACTTGCCCAGCGAAGGTGGGACGAACATCGAAGCGGCATTGCAACTGGCGTTTGAAAAAGCCCGCGAACACCAAACCGACGGCGCGCAGAACCGAATCATTTTGCTCACCGATGGCGCCGTCAACTTGGGCAACGCCGACCCCGAAAGCCTTTCGCGACGGATCACCACGATCCGTGAAGCGGGCATCGCATTTGATGCCGCCGGCATCGTCGCCGAAGGACTCAACGACGAAATCCTGGAAGCGCTGACCCGCAAGGGCGACGGCCGATACTACCTGCTCGACTCACCCGAAGATGCCGACGACGGCTTCGCCAGCCAAATCGCCGGCGCCCTCCGCCCGTCGGCCAAGAACGTCAAAGTACAAATCGAATTCAATCCCAAACGCGTCGGCCACTACAAATTGCTCGGCTTTGAAAAACACTTGCTCAAGAAAGAAGATTTTCGCAACGACAAGGTCGACGCCGCCGAAATGGCCGCGGCCGAAGCGGGAGTGGCGGTCTATCAATTCCAAGCCAAACCCGATGGCGAAGGAGACGTCGGTTCGGTCTCGGTCAGGTTCCAAGACCTGTCGACCGGACAGATGATCGAAAACCGCTGGCCGATCCCGTACCAACCCAACGCACCACGCCCCGACCAAGCCTCCGAATCCATTCGCATCGCAACCGCCGCCGCACTGTTCGCGGCCAAGCTCCGCGGCGATCCGCTCGGCGCCAACGTCGACCTGAAAACGCTCTCCGATCTGCTGAACGGATTACCCGACCAAGACCGAAATCGCAAGCGAGTTCAACAACTCCAAATGATGATCAGCCAAGCCCGACAGCTGGTCGGGAATTGAGTTGATTTAAGATTTCAAGTTTCAAGTTTCAAGTTTGCTGACTCTGACGGAATCTATCGATGGCATTCAGCTTGTCTGTTGAGAGATTCTCTAGGCCCGGAGGGCCGGCAGAGTGTCTGCCGGTGGCGTCAGCCACCGGAGATGATCCCAAGGAATGTCCAAGGCCCGAAGGGCCGACACAATGCCCTGGGGTTCAGTGCCCGATTGTGTCGGCCCTTCAGGCCTTCGCGTTCGAATACCCATGGACCGGTGGCTGACGCCACCGGCAAGCATTGTGCCAGCCCTCCGGGCCTCAGCAACCAGACTCGCCCCCCAAGGAATCGCATCCATGAACGCATCAACATCGCCCGTGCCCAAAACTGCGTTCGCCATTTTTACAACGTTGTTCCTGCTGGGACTGCCGTTGCCACCGAGCCCTCCCTGTCACGCCCAGGAGGATGCACCGCAAGCCAAGCTGAGCAGTTCCATTGCCGGTGATGGCAGCGGCACGATCGTCGTGGAAGCCCGCGGACAAATCCCCGCCCCCCCGGTTTTCTATACGGCCAAGGCCACGTCGACTGCAAACGTCTCGACCGAACGGATCGAGCAAGTCATCCAGCTGACGGCGAAAGTCATCCAGGGGCGCGCCAAGACATTGAGTTTTGGACTCCGCGGACCAGACGCGATCAGCGATGTCCAGGGCGAAAACCTGCGGTCTTGGTCTGTCCGCCGCGAAGGCGAGGAGCGATTCCTGGACCTGCACGTCAATCAAGACGCGACCGAGTTAACGGTGGAGATCAAAACACGCTCGGAGAAACTGCAACTTCCCGCAACCATCGACCTGACGCACCTGACCCCGGGCGAGTCTGTCGGTTTCGATTCGATTGTCACCATCATCGATGCTGCCGAAGTAGCCGTGACCGTCCAATCGGTCAGCGGGTTTGTCCCCTTGGATTCTGGCGATCGGGCCAAGCGTTTCCAGACGGCCGGCGGCGGCCAAATCCAGCTCTCCCTGCAGCGCGACGGCGCCGCTCCCGCAGCGGTCGAACTCGTCGACACCACCTTGCGCGGCGAACTGCATCCCGATGGAAAATCGATTCGCTTCCAGCTTCGCAGCACCGCAAACGTCACCCAGGCGGGTGCCGAAATCACGATTCTCTCCGGCAATGCCGCCGTCAGCGAGGTGCCTGTCGACGACAACTACCAATTACAGCTCTCGACGCCCAACGGGCAATCGGTTTACCAGCTGACCTTTGCCGATGCCGGCAGCTTTCCGGTGGCACTCGATTTCGTCGCCACCCTGGACGCCCCCGCTCCCAATGTGCATCGCATGGACATCACCATCGCCGCCAGCGCCGTGGTTCCCTTGACCCTCGAGGGACTGGAATCCGACCTCGAGTTTGATCGCGATCAAGAATCGGTCGTGCCGCTTCGCAAGGACGACGCCTGGCTCGGTTTCTTGCCGGCCACCGGCCGCGCGAAACTGCAGTGGAAAACCGCACGTCAAACCGGCGAAGGAAAACTGTTCTTCACCACCACCGGCAAGATCGAAGCGAAAGTCGGCACCGGACTGCTGCGTCAAGATCACCAGATCACCTATCAAGTGCTTCAAGGCGAACTGAAATCGTTTCAAATCGGGTTACGCGGACCGGGCGAAATCCTCGACGTCCAGGGCGACAACATCGTCGGCTGGAAAGTCACCGAGTCGGGGCAATCGCGTCAGCTCGACGTCACCCTCAACCAGCCGATCACCGGCCAAAGCCAGATCAACGTGCGCAGCCAAACGCCGCTGGGCGCGTTTCCTGTGCGAGTCGAAGGGCTGCGACTGGTCCCGGTCGGCGCGATCCGTCATTCGGGATTCCTGCGGCTGACGAACCTGGGATCGGTGCGGCTGGAACCGACGCTGCTGAGCGGCATGAATCAGCTGGCACCGGATCAGTTCCCCGGCGATTCGATCGAAGCCCGTCAAGTTTTCGTGTACCGCTTCCCCGCCGCCGAGCACAGCTTTACCGTCGCCGCGGATCGCATCCAACCGGAGGTCAACGTTTCCGAACTGGTGCTTTACGAATTGGCCGAGACGGATCGTGTGGTCCGGGCGGACATTGAACTGGACATTCGCGAAGCCCCGATACGCGAGTGGGATTTTGGAATTCCGTCGGACTATTCCGTGGTCTCGGTCACCGGAGCGAGCGTCGCCGACTACATCACCGCAACGGCCGTCACGGGTGGTCGCCGCAATTTGAAAGTCATCTTCGGCCAAGACGTGATCGGGCGCCAGCTCGTCGCACTGCACTTGGAAAAAAGCGAAGCCGCGTCGGAGGGCGACTGGAACCTGCCACGCATCGAATACCCCGACGCCAAATCGGTCCGCGGCGATCTGGGAATCATCGGCGCCCCCGGCTTTCGGATTTCAATCGCGTCGACAGACTTGCTGGCCGAAAAACCCTTGTCGTACTTTCCCAAACCGACGCCGAACCTGCAGCAAGCCTTTCGCATTCGCCAACCGGGCTGGTCGGCCACGATGAGCGTCCAACAACTCGAGCGCAGTGTGCAGTCGGACGTCTTTCACCTCTATTCCCTGAGTGAAGAAACGGTCTACGGAAGCGCACTGATCAACTACTTCGTCACCGGGTCGCCGGTTTCCGAATGGAACATCACCGTCCCGGCCACACTTGGCAATGTGATGGTCGACGGCAAAGACGTCCGCACCTACCGCAGAGAAGGCGACACGCTGATCGTTTCACTGCACCAACCCGTCATGGGCGCCTACACCCTGCTGGTGACCTTCGAAGAAAAACCCGACAAGAGCAACGGTTCGTTCAAACCCGGTCAAGTCGCTCCGATCGGCGTCCAGGGCGAACGTGGTTACATCCAAGTGGTCAGCCCGATGCAGGTGAAAATCCAAACCGAATCGATCTCCGATGACATGCTCAACCTGGATCCGCTGGAATTGCCTGCGGAGCTCCGTCTGCTCAGTACCGCGCCTCCGCTGGGAACCTGGCAATACACCCAACGTCCCTTCGAATTGAACCTGAACGTCAGCTGGTTCGAGCCCGGCACCACCGCGACGCAGGTCGTGGAATTCGCCGAAGCCAACAGTCGTGTATCGCAGGACGGCGAACTGGTCACCGACGTCGTGTACTTCGTCAAAACACGCGGGCAACGCACGTTGAAGATTCAGTTGCCCGGCGAACCGGTCCGACTGTGGGCCGTTTCGGTGGGCGGCCGGCCCGTCACGGCTCGGCAATCCGACGAGGCGACGTTGATCCCGATCCCCGGCGGCACGGACCCGAATGTTCCAGTGGAGGTCAGTTTGCGATTGGGCAAACCGGCCGTTCACCAGTCCCGTCCCGAACTCGCCTTGCCCACCGTGTTCGCCCCCATCCTGAAAACACAGTGGAATGTGACCGGAGACGAAAAATACGTGTTGGTGCCGACCGGCGGAACCGTCACGCCGCCCGTCCCGGTGCTGCGGCCGTCGGGGTTGGATTGGGTGGCCAAACGCGGCCTGATCGCGCTGGTGGTGATCGCGCTGCTGACCGGTTTCGGATTCTGGGCCTGCCGCACACCGGGATCCCTCCGCGTCGCCGGTCTGCTGGTTCTGCTGATCGCGATTGGCGTGTCGGTCGCAACCGCGCTGGTGGCGCTCTCACAACGGGGCGTACCCGAGCCGTTGCAAGTCAGCGTGCCAATTCTGGCGGCCGGCGAAACCATTGCGCTGCAGGTGAAGAACACGCCGCTGTGGCGCGTCAATCTTTCGTCCGCCGGCGTGACCGCGTTGCTGTGCGCCCTCATCGCCCTGGCCTGGTCGTTTCGGAAACACGACGTCCACGCACGCCGGCTGCTGCGTGGCGGTGGAGTTCTGTTGCTGGCCCTGGGCGTGTTGCTGCAAGGTGACAGCGCGCCGTGGTTCTATGGACTGCTCGCCGTGGCAATTTTCATCCTGCTGTTTCTGCCTCCGGCGCGTCAGTGGGTCCACCAGACCAATCAATCCTTACGCGACCTCGCCGAGCAAAGGAAAGCCAAAAAGAACAACCCAGACGACGGTTCCAATGAAGTCCCCAGCGAAGCATTTGGTCCGGTGACGCCGATGCTGATCGGGTTCGCCTTGATGCTGTCGATGGCAAGCAGCACTCTGGCGGCCGTTCCAGCGGGGTTTCAAGCAGCCGACTCGATCAAACAACAGTGGCAACTGCTGCATCAAGACGCTCGTTTGTCCGCGACCGGAACCATCACGCTGTCCGGCCGGCCGGGGGATCGCTTCCTGCTGCTCAAAGCCCCCGCCGTCCTGACGCGTTTCGAAGGAACCGGGCTGCGGCTGACCAAGACCGAAGTGGCCGGCGAAGGCCTCTCTTACATCGTCAGCATTCCGGCAACCGACCCATCGCCCCCAACGGAAGACGCCCCGCAAGACGACGCCCCGCAAGAAGCACCGTCGGCGACGTTCCAGGCGACATTTGATTTTCAGCTGGAAGCGATCCAGCCGATCAACGGCATCCCGGTGCTGACCGGCATCGCGGCCGTCCAGCAGATCGACCTCCGCTACGACGAAGCCGGATGGGATGTCACCTCACCGGCCGCGGTCCGCATTGAAACCACCGCAGTGGACGACGCGACCCAGGCCAACGTGTTGCTGCGCCCCGGCAGCGCGAGTTTATTCTTGAAACCCCAAGTCCGTGATGTGACGACGGAGGAAACCCAGTTCTTTGTCGAAGCGTCCAACCTGTACCTGCCCGGACCGGGTGTCGTCGACGGACGTCATCGTCTGCATCTCCGGACGTCACAAGGCCAGGTCAGCGAATTGAATGTCGCGGTCCCCCAAGGCCTGACCGTCAGCGCGGTCTCGGGGCCGGTCGGTTCCTGGCAATTCGATGCCGAGAGCGGCGGATTGAAGTTACAGATCGATCCCGCGCAATCGCAAGCCTTTGACGTGATCATTGAAACGCAACGCGGACTCGATCCCCTGCCGGCCGATGTCACGCTCTCACCGCTGAAGGTCAGCGGCGCCAACGGCGAAGTCGGACTCGTCGCGATCGCATTCGGTCCCGAAGCCCAACCCGAATCGTTGCAACCGAATCAGATGTCGGCCGTCAACTTGGGCGACTTTGACGCCGGTTTGATCACCAACAAACAAGCCGTGTTGCATCGGGTCTATCGCTATGGTGCCGAGGGGGGCGAAGTCGCCGTGCGTGTCGCACCGGTGGCAGCGGAAGTCCGTGTCGCCAGCAAGCAAGTGCTTTCGCTCGGCGACGAACGCGTCGTCTTGGCGATCAACTTTGCCGCCGAAATCTCCCGCGCCGGACTGTTTCAGCTCAGTTTTCCACTTCCCGATGGGTTGGAAGTCGAATCCCTGACTGGCCCCGCGTTGCACCACTGGGCCGAACTGACCGAAGACGACCAACGACAAATCATCTTGCACCTCAACGGCAAAACCCTCGGGACGCAGAGCTTCGCGCTGGCTCTGACCGGTGCCGCGCCGAGTGACGTCGGGCAATGGGAAATCCCCCGTTTCGAGCTCAATGAGGCGACGCGTCAGACCGGTGACTTGGTCGTCCGCCCGACCACCGGCATACGGCTCCGTACCGTGTCCCGCCAAAATGTTTCCGAGACCGATCCGCGGGCGATGGGCGGCGAAGCCCAAGGCGCGTTGGCGTTTCGTCTGCTGCAACGCGACTGGAATCTGGTTCTGGGCATCGAAAAACTGGATCCCTGGGTGACCGGCCAAGTGTTGCATGAAGTCACGCTGCGGGAAGGCCAGACGCGAACCGCATTGATCGCGAATTTCAATGTGCAAAACGCTTCAGTGCGTTCGCTGCAAGTCGTTCTGCCGCTCAGCGACGCCGACGAAATCAAAACGCTGCGGGCCAGTGGCAACACCGTCAGCGACCTGATCCGTACAGCGGCGGATTCCAACGTCTGGGAAATCCAGTTCAAACGTCGTGTGGTCGGTAAGATCGACTTCCGCATCGAATACGAACGGCGGGGTGATCGAGAAAACGACAGTGAAACGCTCAACCCGGCGGGCTTCCCGCAAGCGCGACAACTGTCGTATTTCTACGCCGTTCGCGCCGGCGGCCGCTTGGAATTGGAACTCGACGGGCTGTCCGAGGGCTGGCAACAGATCGACTGGAGCACAGTGCCCCCGATGTTGCGCGAAGCGGAAAACCGAAATGCACCGGTGTTCGCCCTCCGCGCCGTCGTTCCCACCAGCCCTCTGATCGTGCGTGCCCAACGACATTCGATCGCCGATGCGCTCAAGCTGCGGGTGGCCCAAGGTTCCTTGACCACCATCCTTTCGCCGACCGGTGATCAGCTGACCGCCGTCGAAGTGACCGTCGAAGTCATCCAGCGCAGCAGTCTGAGTGTCGGCCTGCCCGATGGCGGCGAATTGTTCAGCATCTTTGTCAACGGCGAAAGCGTCAATTCGATTCGTCAGGGAGGCGACACGAACACCTGGCAGTTCTACATCCTGCCGGGCATCGACGACCGCACCGCAACCGTTCGCTTTGTCTATTCGGTCTCGGGAAATCGGTTGAGGGATTTGAACTTGACCAGCCCCCAATTGAACGTGCCGCTGGAAAACATCCAATGGAATGTTGTGGCCCCGAAAGGATTTGAGCTGACCGATCACGACGGCAATTTGGAATTGATCAGCCAGACGAACCAAGAGCAATACGACCGCAGCTCGTATTTGTCCAAAGCGGTCGGCAAGCGACAAGCCCAGGCGCAGCAGGCCGCCCAGTTACTCGAGCAAGCCAATCAGCTGTTGCAGGCCGGTGAACAAACCAAGGCCCGCTGGGCACTCAACAGCGTCGCCAACCAATACGCCTTGGACGCCGCTTCCAACGAAGACGCCCGCGTGCAGCTGGAGAACCTGCAAACGCAACAAGCGATCGTCGGACTCAACACACGTCGGCAACGCCTGTATCTGTACAACACGCCCAGCGACACCGTATCGGGAGACAACCCGCAACTCCGCGAGGCGGCCGCCGACAACCCGATCCTGCAACAGGACCAATTGAATTTCCGGCCTCAACAATTGAGTCAGCTGCTGCGTGGAAACACGACCGAGGACAACGCGGTGTTGCAACAGATCGCCGCCCGCTTGGTCCGTCACCAACGCACCACCGAACCGGCCCCGCAAGCGATCATCATCAGCCTGCCCGAAGAAGGCTCGGTCTACACCTTCGGTCGCACCGTGCAAGTTGCCGAGAACGCACCGCTGGAACTCGAACTGGAATTTGCCTCGCAGTATAGAATCCAAGCCTGGCAAATCGCCTTGGTCACGCTGTTGCTGGCCGGCTTCGCCGCCGCGCTCGCCTTCGCCACCACCGGACGCAAAGTGGCGTAAGCTTCCAGCTTGCGATTCTGGCAACAAATGTCATCCATGACTCAAGACTTGTTCCCAGGCTCCGCCCTACGCCGTGAACGACTTTTTAGCGGTGGGGCGTGAGCCCTCCGGTGTGTTGGCAAAGAAGCGAACCGGAGGGCTTGCGCCCTGCCACTAAAACCTCGTCAAACACAGGAAATAAATCGTTCACGGCGTAGGGCTCCGCCTGGGAACACACTGTCTCGGAGGCTCCGCCTCTCCGGTCCGCAGGCGGAGCCCGCGTTGAATTGCGTTCCCAGGCGGGGGACGTCGCTTCTTTTACTACAGGATTTGGAAACCGATTGAGATTCTCTCCCTCTGGGGGAGACGACGTTTGCGCAGCAAGCAAACGCCAGAGAGGGCCGGCGGCTTGCGAACGTCTCAACGACGTCCGCTACGATCAACTCCGCCACTTCTACAATCGACGTCCCGAGCCTGGGGACGATCGCAAAAAATGCTTCCAGGCAATCGGCATGCCCAGCATGCCCTACGACTCATTCCACCAGCGGATCTGCCACGCCCTGCCTCACGCAAACATCATCACGATCGCTTGGGCGGCGATGATCCGCAGAATCATCGTCAGCGGATAAACGGCTGCATAGGCCGTCGAACTGGCCTCGGAGTCGGCCTGAGAATTCGCGAATGCGAGCGCCGGCGGATCGGTCATGCTGCCGGCGATCACGCCGCAGATCGTCAAATAGTTCTGTTTCCAAATCAATCGCGCTGCGATTCCCGTCGTCAGCAACGGGACCATCGTGACAATGATGCCCAGCCCCATCCATTTGACGCCCTGGACACTGAGTGCGGCTTCGAAGAAGGTTTCACCCGCGCCCAGGCCGGCGCAGGCGAGAAACAAAATGATCCCCAACTCCCGGAGCGCCAGATTGGCCGAGTAGGGGATGTACCAGACAAACTTTCCGACGCTGCCGATCAGACTGAACACAATCGCGGCCACCAGCGGCCCGCCGGCAAAGCCCAGCCGGATCGGGAACGGGACACCGGGCAGATGAAACGGAATCATCCCGGCGACGACACCGATCGCGATGCCGAAGAACAGCGGCGAGAAGTGCGTCTCCTTCATCGACTTGCCGGAGTTGCCCAGGAATTTGGTGACCCGTTCGATCGACTCTTTGTCTCCGACGATGTGTGCGATATCGCCATAGTGAAAGCGGCTTGATCCTCGCGCGGTCAACTCCACACCCGATCGAATGATCCGCGTGACCGACGTGTTAAAAACTTTGTCCAGCGACAGCTCACGGAGTGTCCTTCGCAAGGCTTGGGGATCGGTTACCAGGACGCGGCGATAGGCCACTTCGCCCGGTTCCTTCATCAGATCGACATCGACTTTGCGACCGATGACCGGCTCGATCCGATCCAGCGTGCTTCGTGGGCCGACGAGTTGAACGAGGTCACCGTCGTGCAAGTCCGTTTCGTCCGTTGCTGCTTGAACGACGTCTTCACCCGCGCGTCTGATCCGCGAAATGCGGACGCCCGAATCTTCGACCCCAGGGATTTGGCCGAAGGGAATGGATCCCAAATGGGGGTTGTCGATCACGATCGTGCGACGCTCGATCGGTTCATGATCCTGTTTCTCAAGCTCCTTGATTTGTGCCACTTCGTCACTGACGTTGATGCCGAACAGCCGTCGAATCAAAAGCATCGAGGCGATGATCCCGATGATGCCGCCGGGGTAGGCGACGGCGTAGGCCGAGGCAAGCGATCCGATTCCCGCAGGCCTTTCCTCCCCCGAAAGTGACAGCGCCGCCTGCTCTGCGGCCCCCAGGGAAGGCGTATTGGTCGTCGCCCCGCTAAACAGCCCCGCCGACGTAAACACGGGAAGCTCCAGCAACAACACAAACACACAGATCAAAATGACCGCCTGAACGACGATCGAAAGCGCCATGGAATTGAGCAAGATGCCCTGCTTCTTCCACAGTTCAATCACGCCGGGACCGAGCTGCAATCCGATCGTGAAGACGAACAAGATCAGCCCGAACTCTTTGGTGAAATCCGCGATCTCCGGATCGATCGAAGCGCCAAAGTGGCCGAACAAAATGCCGGCAAACAGCACCCCCGCCGGCCCCAGCCCGATACCTCGGATACGAATTCCGCCCAACAACAGCCCGCAAACGGCGACGAGCGTGACGATCAAGATTGCGGCTGCGACGGGTGGCATGGATCAAAAACTTCCGTAGCGGTGTGTTGGCCGTTTCGACGACCAGTCGTTGCACATCTGATCCGCACCTCGTGCACGAACCCGTTGCATTTCCGGGCTGTCGTACTCGATCAATTGCCGCCACTCAATGGGACAGGTGCGGCCCCAAGTGACCAACTGCCGTTGTCCACCGATTGCGGTGGGCAATCGCACCAAGCGCGAAAAGAACCCTCCCGCCTGCAGGTCACGCAGCTTCCAAAGCCCCCCTCCCGTGTATTTTTAAAGCCACCCTCCTGGCAGGAGGGTCGAGCGAAGCGAGGGGAGGTCGAACAGTGAATCGCGAGTTTTGCTTCACCTGCCAGAGTCGGCTCCCAAGCAGCAACCCAAACCCTCTCCTCGCTGCGCTCGACTCTCCCAGAGGGAGAGTGACGAAACCCCTTTGAATTCAACGACTTAAAAAACTGCACGACCTCTGTGCGGAGCGAGGGGAGGGTCCCCGCCGGCGATTGCCGGCCGCCCCCCCAAACCTACTGTAAATCATGCTCCCCGCGGCGTTCACAATTTGCCCGCTGAACTTCCTTGACCTCGCTAGACAACCGAACCTGAATCAGGCAAAATACGTCTCTTGTCGCAAGACAAGCACCCGTGGCACAACTGGATAGCGCATCGGTCTTCGGAACCGAGGGTTGCAGGTTCGAATCCTGCCGGGTGTACTCTTCACGATCTGCGGAATTGGCCCTATCGGCCAGTTCGCTCTTCGAGAGTCCTTCTTCGGCCGAGCTGGCCGGTCAATAAACGCCATGTTTGGGGCGTTGTTCAAGTTCCGGTGATTTGCCCCGGACCTCTCTTCCGAAATCTGCCGTCCCAAATCCGCATGAGTTGCGTCCGTCTCAACAGTTTTTTCTCTGCGAACTATCGCGCTCTCGGCTCACCAAGTGGCTGCTTGTTACCACGCCGTTTGCTTCCGACCTACCGAACCAGACGGTTCATGTCTTGCTCGGGTTAACAGGTGGGCTTTGCGGGCTACGTTCTATCAGTATCCCATCACAACCCAGGAGCCAAACTTGTTTCGCACCGAATACGCCGTGCATCTGCGATACGCAAAGGGCCTGGCCCACTTTAGCCGCGAGGAGCAACTGCCGTTCGCTATTTTGATGACACTGATCCAAACGGAAACTGTTGTTCAACATGCGGAAGGACTCAGGCAAACAACTCTTGGCGAGCCTCGCCCTGATTGGCCAACTTGAATGGGCGGCCGCTGATACTCTTTTCCTCGTATGCGGGGTCAATGCCGAGACGCCAGGCGATCGTGGCGTTGAAATCGGTCACGTCCAGAACATTCTCGGCCGCTGATTGGCCATCCTTTGTCGTGGTGCCGTAGATCTGCCCCGCTTTGACGCCGGCACCAGCCATCAGACATGTGAAACCGTCCGGGTGATGATCTCTTCCCTTGTTCGGGTTCACCTCTGGCTTCCGGCCAAACTCGGTGGAAACAACGACCAACGTCGTCTCCAAAAGGCCTTTTTCGCTAAGGTGTGTGAGCAGCGCCGACAAACCTTTGTCCAACTTGCTCGCGTTGGAGCGTAGCTTGCCGTAGATGTTGTCGTGGTAGTCCCAGCCGCCAAGCTCCACTTTGACGTAGCGAACGCCGCGCTGAACAAGTCGACCCGCCAGCATGCAGCGGCGACTGAATTCCTGCTTGTCGTAAAGGCGGACAATACTCTCGTCTTCGTTTTCCAGCTCGAAGGCGTCGATGTCCTTGGAGTTCATGAATTTGAGAGCGCCCTGATAGGTATCGACGTAGGCCCTCGTTTCTTTGGTGCTGTAGTCTTGCGCGAAGTCCGCATTCAACGAGTCGAGAATCCCAAGCCGGTTTTCGAACTTGCTTTCCTGGACTGCGGGGTTTCGATTCACAAAGTCGATGCCCGCGCTGGTGTTTTTGACAGGCAATGCCGCCCACTGCCCAGGAAAAAAACCGGCTGTACCGGCCCTACCTTTTCCGATGCTGACAAAGTTTGGGAGACTATCTTGCTCTGTCGTGAGGCGTTTACTGACCCAGGCCCCAAGCTCAGGGTGTGTGACGGATGATCGCGGGTCATAGCTGGTCAACATCTTGTAAATCCCCGCAGGGTGAGCACCCTGGTTGGATTTCATGGAATTGATGACCAAGAGCTTGTCCATTTGTTGGGCGAGAGTGGGGAAATAGTGGCTGACACGGACGCCATCGACATTGCTCTTGATAATCTTGGATTTGCCGACGACCGACTGATCCACTTCCACATTGAAGCTGTCGTATTGACTCAATCCCCCGGAAAGGAAGATATTGATCACCGACTTCGCTTTCGGCAGATGCGCTTCTGCGGATGCTGAATCCAGGAGAGGCAGCGACATGCCTGCCATTGCGACGCTGTATATGAATTTTCGGCGGTTCATCGTTCTATCTTGCAAACCTGAATTCGTTGGAATTGAGCAGGGCCCAAATCAGGTCGTCCTGTTCGTGGGAAACCAAAGCTCTCTCTGATTCTTTTGGCAAACGTACCAGGATCGATTTCCAAATGATCTCTAAACGTTCGTCGGGAGTTGTGGCCCCTTCCAGTTTTTGATGAATGAAGGCGAGTGGTTGTGCGGTGATTTCCTGTTCCAGATGGCCGTTCATCAGATAGAGGATCTGCGGGATGTTGGGTTCTTCGTTTGCGCCATCGATCAATTCACGATCGGACTTCCCCATCAACATGGCGACCTCATGCGAACCATCGACGTGGCCGTAGGAAGATACCCTCCATAAATGCTTGGGGCCCGTCTCACCATTGCGTCGCTTAGCCTCCGCTTCCTCGCGTTTCTGAAATGCGCCGCGACCAGGTCCATTGACTGAATAGTTCACGAAATCTTGAACACCCATCGTCTGTGATTTCTCGTAGAAGTTCGTAAAGCCATCCCACCTGAACTCAGTCGCCACGTATTGATCGGGCGTTTCGGTTTTAAGGCTAAGGAATGAGTCCACGATGGCTTCGGCAGAGAGCCTTCGAACGATGGGGCCGTCCAAGACATACTCCGGCGCACTTGCGTTCAACGCAATCGCCTTGCTCTGGTAAGTCTCGCTGTTGAATAGCACACTCAAGAATCTTTTTAGGTCATAGCGAGAAGCCTTCATGATCGCGATCAGCTGCTCGGTGAGCGCAGGATGAGGCCCCATTTCATCCGGTGATAAACCGCCCAATGGACCAACAAGCTCTGTACCCATGACCTGGTACCACAAGCGGTTCACGACGGATTTCGTGAACAAGGGATTGTCGGGCGAAACCATCCAGTCAGCGAAGGATTCGCGCGAGTTGATCGGCGGTCCAAAGTTGTTGTGCTTGAGAGTGTCAAGCTCGGCTTTGGTGAGCTTGTGATCCAACTTAGGCATTGCACCGAAGAGCACATCGGCTTTCACGGCTTCGAAAGGCTTGCCGTCTCCATACTGATAGTCATGCGGCAGACGCATGAACCCTGTTCCGTTGCCATGAATCGCCGCATGCTTCACACGGAGGGACTCACGATAGACGATCCACTCGTCAAAACTCTTGTTTTTTAGAACCCTACGGTCTTTGGCATAGTCCTTTTCCAAGTCTGGGGTTGGATCGACGCGGAGGTGAGTTCTAGAACTGAAGGCGGCAAGTTTGTAAAAATCTTTTTGTGTCCACACATCAAACGGGTGATCGTGGCATTGGGCGCATTCGATGCTGAGTCCCAAGAAGGTTTTCACCGAATTGGCAAGATGATCCAAGGGCATCGGTTCACGTGCGTAGAATCCAGTGGCTCCATTGCCTGGCTTGTAGAGAGGGCCGCTGGCATTGATCAACTCGTGAGCCATCTGATCATAAGGCTTGTTGGTTCGCAGCGATTCCTTGATCCACTCCGCATAGTTCCCGGGGTGATGCAACTTGTCTCCAACGTATTTCACTCGGAAGAGATCTGCCCAGTAGTTGCACCAATGACTTTGGTAGCCTTTGTCTTGAAGGAGCTTGCTGATCAATCGGGATCGTTTGTCGGGCTCCTGATCCGCAATGAAGCCATCCAACTCGTCGATCGTGGGGATGCGACCGATGGCATCCAGATAGACACGGCGACAGAATGCGTAGTCATCGATACCGGGGCGGCGATCTTGACCGACCTGTTTCAGTTGCTCAGCTACCAGCTGATCAATCTGTCGCGCATGCTCGGAAATCGTCGACGGTTGGGCAATCGCAACGGATGCGCTTGCCGCCATGCTCAGTATTAGTAGGAGAATTCTATTCATGTGAATTTGGAGGCAGGCACGCTGGCGTTTTTGGCAGCGTGTGAACGGTGGGAAGACAGATTATAGTCCATCTGCTATTTCAGTTCATCAGGCGTCAGCTTGTCATCACCATTTGAATCCAGATTCTTGAACCGCTTGGTCAACGCGGGCATTGAAACAGAAAGTCGCACGGACGGTCGTCTCGCACGATGAAGATCACGTAGCTCTGGATGCCGCTTCGAGCGGCGGTCATCTTTCCGAGATAGACGCCACTGGGCCAACTCTCAGGGATCTCCAATTCAAGTGTTGGTTCCCACAGGCACTCGCGAACATAGTTCTCGCGCCGGGCCGCATCACGACCTGCCGTATGAATCTCCGCACCGTGCACGAATCGATGGGTACCTGTTGCGGCAATCAGTCCTGTCGCCGCTGCCCCTTTGATCGCTTCACGGCGGCCTACGGTGCCTTTCAATTTTCTTTCTCGCTCATGCCATTACCTCTCCGGTCGATTGGATTTCACTTCAAAGTGATGCAAAACGTTCTTGAGTAAATTGCCCATCGCCTCATCGTGGTAAACGCCCCACGCTGATGCGATCGATCCCGTGTGAAACACTCGGCCGCCGGCAGGACGTTCCCAATAAATGATTTCGGCGATCGTCTGGTCGTTGCCAATTCGTGGCTTGTGGCCCTCAGCGTTGTAGTCGATGACTCGGCGAGCATCGTTGCTGCTGGCAATGGTCGTGATGCCACTGGGTTCGACTAGGTCTTTGACGGCGGAGTCTGCTGTCGCTCGTTGCAAGGTCGAAAGACGGACGTCAAACTCGTGCCCAACAGCGCCGACGTCTTGGCTGATCCATCCAAACGTCTCGCCCTTCCTTAACCCTACGGGATAGGGATGCTGGAACAGGAAGTGATCCGGCTGCTCAACTTGATAAGGTTTGAACGCACCGCCCCAACCGATGCACGTCAGTCCAACAACCTTCCAAGCGGGGTAGCCGCAAAATCGCATCAAGCTACCACGGCGGAAATCGTGACTGTGGTAGAGCTCGCCAACCTGAGCCAGCTTTCGCCCGCCGATACCCGTGCCAAACTTACGGCATTCCATGAACTCGTCGTCTTTGTCGTAAGTCACTCGCCAGAACATCGTGTTGCCTGATAAGACGATCGCGTCACCGCCCGCCTTCAAGTAACGATCGATGCCATCGTACGCACGAGCAGACCAGTACTCGCTGTGCCCATTGATAACCACGGCTTGATATCCGTTGAGCACTTCGGGATTGCGATCCAGATCACGATCCGTCATCACGTCGTATTCGTATCCGTTTTGGTCAAGCCAAAGATGCAAGAATCGTTCGCCGCGCATCAGATGGCTGTAGGACTGATTGATATAGGTCTTATTGGGCCCGGCGGCTGGCCAAGGTAGCTTCATGCCGATTTTGTAAGTCGGCTGACCGAAGCGGTGATCGCGGTAACAACTGTACGCCGGAGCGCCGGGGTGACTGGTGGCAAGACCGCCAGTGCCCATTTGCGTCAACTCCGCTGCGTGATTGACGGGAAAAGGAGCCGAATTGTATGCAAGCCAAGTGTTGGAAGAGACAAGCACTAGCAACGGAGCTTTGGATGTGTTCTCTTCGGCATCACTCCCTCGCTCACGCGTCGGATTACCGTGCGGCTGAGTAAGCGATGGGCGCACGACGAATGTCGCAAAGTAACGCTTTGATTGGCCGTCGATCTCGAAGTCGAATCGGCCGGCGTAGATACCAGACTTGGCGTCTTTAGGAATTCGGAATGTGTGCGTGACCTTCCAACGGGCGTCGTACAGTTCGTCCGACGCGAGCCGCAAACCGTGCCCCCGCTCTGGATCTGTTGTTGGATCGTAGCTCGTATCGTGCCGCCCAACCTTTGCGGCATCAAAGCTAGGTCCGCCGATCATCCACGTGCCACGGTTGACGATCTGGCCATGCCTGCCATCGACGCCTGCATCCGCCACGCGTATGCCGCGTTCTTCAGCAAAGGGCCAGCAAGCTAGAACATGATTGCCTTTGGGAATGGTCAGCCCACGGTCGGCGACGCGAGACTCGATCTGATCCGAATGAAGTGCTCGATCATGCACAGCGACCATCGCAATGTCGCCGTTGTAAAAGTTGCCGGATTGTCCATCGCTTCCGTAAGCTCCGATCCGCATTGCCGTATCTCCGGGCCTGACGACACCGCGATACGGAAACTCACCCGCTAGCCTTCCATCGATGAAGATCCGCTTGACTTCGCCGTCCCATGTTCCTGCGACGTGATGCCAACGCTGGGCCTGAATCAATTCAGGCGGCGTCTGATGAAGCGATAAACGATTGAACTCGCCTCCGTCGTCAGTGATGAAAACAACACGACCCTCATTGAGGAACAATCCAAGTCCACATTTGCCTGGATAATCATGCTGCGTGACCAAGCCTTGCCAACCCGAAAGACTGAAAGGACGAATCCAACACTCCAGCGTCAGTTGCGAAAGCCGTCGATCAGCGGGTAACGCGTTTTCGATATGAACGTAAGATCCTGGATGGATCGGTTGAGTCCGGGCGTCCGAGACTGGAAACTCCTTCAGCACGGGATCGTTTTCTCGGCTCTCAGGGTCCGAGCCCAGCTTCACAACGCTTAGTTTGTAGTCAGCGGTACTGCTGGTTCGGAACTCGATCTCTCCACCCGCTGCGATGCTCTTTTGAGCGTAAGCATGTAAGCCGGGTAGAGTGATCGCACGATGAGCTGGGAGGCTTTGTTGGACGTTCTTCGGTTTCCATGCCGCTGCGGGTTCCTTTGATTCTTTCAGATAAGCCACCAAGTCGGCGATTTCTTCCGGTTTCAGAATCTTGTCAAGCCCATCGGGCATCAATGAAACACTGGAGTACCGCGCCTCTTCGATCTCTCCGAACTCGACCGATTGCACAACGCCTTCGCCCGAAGAGAGGAACATCTTGTCTACGGTTTCTTTGACCAACAATCCGGAAACCACCTTTCCGTCCTCGGTGAGCACGTTGACGGTCTCGTGGTATCGGGCAATCGTCGCACTCGGATAGACAATCGCTTCCAACAAGTCGCGTTCGCTGCGAATCGCGCCGATGCGAGTCAGATCCGGCCCCAGACGGACGCCCTTTTCACCTTTCAGATGACAGATCGTGCATTTTGATTTTTCTTGATTGGCGAAGAGTTTTGCACCACGCTGTGCGTTTCCGTTGGGAAGATAAGCAGCCAGTTCGACGAGTCGTTGTGCTTGCGAGTCGACCTTGGCCGGATCAACCGTCGCGATTGCGGCAGGTAGGATTTCAGGAAAGTCATCTTGTTTCTCGTTTTGCCCGTCGATCTTCCACATATTCCGAAGTTGTTTGCTAAGCGGATGGCCCGTTGGCAGACTTCGTCGATCACCAATCTCAAAGAGCGCGTAGACAATCGCGTGCTTTAAGAATGGATCACGTTCGCTTGCGCCCACAGTCAACAGAGGCTCCACTGCTTCGCTTTCGCCAATCCTGCCAAGAGCCATGGCCGCGAGTCGCCGAATCCGCGGATCGTCATCCGACAGCAACTTGATAAGTGACTCAGCAGCCGCTTGGTCTCGCCAAAGAGCGACACTATGGATCGCAGCCGCGCGAACGTCTGGCTCGTCGGCGCTCAAGAACTCTCGAATCGCGTTCCGCGCTGCTTCGCCTGGAATCCGATGGAGCGACCAAACCGCAGGCACGCGAGCAGTTGCTTTTCGCAACGCATCGATGTTGGCGTCGCTTGCAAGTGCGTCGGTCGCGCGCTTCACTACCGCCGGCCGCTGGTCGGCCAACCATTCAACTTGTGGGTCGCTCCAATCAAGTTCTAATCCGCGAGGATCTTCGCTTTCGCTCGCTTCCTTCTTTTGAAGCCGATAGATGGCACCGAGAATGTCAGGCTTAGCAATCTTGGACGTCGGGCAACAAATCATGTACCAGCTGCCAGTGTCGGCAACGAGCAGGCTTCCATCCGCATCTTCGATCACATCGGTCGGGTGAAAGTCGGTTAGGTCGCTTTCCAGCAAGGTGCTTACTTCCGAGCTGTACGATGACCCGGACTTGGTCAGCCGGTGCCGAGAGAGCCTGCGCGTATTGAATTCGGTGCAAACCAAATCTCCTTTCAAACCCGCGGCATGACTCTGCGGCATGACCACCCCCGAAGGCGCGGCAGGGCCCAGTTGCGACAGAATCGGCAGAAGGCCTCCGCTGTCAGGATGCGGTGCCAGCACGCGAGGGTTCTTTCGTCCGTACTTGCCTCCGTACACAGTATGCAACACACCGTCGCGTCGCCCAGGCTGTGAAAGATCAAAGAACGTGCCACTGAGGAATCGTTCGCCCGAGGGGTGGAACGCCAAGCCAACCGGATTGTTCATCCCGCCCGTGATGACTCTTTCCAACTGGGATCCATCCGGCCGAGCACGATAGATATGCGCGGCCCGCGAAGTGCGAGTCTTCCCGTTGGCCAACTCGTGCTCTTGCGGAGCAAAGGCACCCTTACACCAGTAAAAGAAACCATCCGGTCCGAAATAAGGACCGTGCATGTCGTTGCCACAATTTTCGATCGAGCCGCCATCGAACCAAACGGTTCGCTCATCCGCCACATCGTCTCCGTTGGTATCGCTGAGTTTCCAAATGTGTGGAGGTGCGCCGACGTAGACAGAACCGTCGTGAACAAGAATGCCTTCTGGTAACGGCAGCTTATCGGCAAAGACAGTCGATTCATCAAAGACACCATCGCTGTCGCGATCGACCAATCGCAACACGCGATGCTGCGGATCTTTGAGTTGGACGGGTGCCTTGTCGGTGTTGCCCGAACTGTCCGTGACGTAGAGCACACCGGAATCGTCAAAGTACATGTGCATCGGCCGCTGAACCAATGGCGGCGCGGCGACACGCTGCAGCTCATACCCATCAGGAATCGTAAACGTGTGGGGGGCAAGCGAAACAGTTTCTGCACCCTTCGCACGCAAGCAGGTACAAAGAATGGCAAGGGCGACAAGAACGCGATAGCGATTGATACCGGGCATGAGAAGCATGTTGGTCTGGTGGGATGAAACGTTGAAACCTACTTCTCCACCATCTTATCCTCGAAGAAGTCGACCAGCGATTCGTATTTGGTTTTCGCTCCGGGGTACTTCAGGTGAGCCTCTCAGTGGTAACCGATTCTCTGGCCTTTTCGGCGATGTAATCAACGCTGGAACGGGCCGCATTGGTCCGCTGCCGATCCCTGTCGGATTTTACGTGGAAATCCCACGATTTCGAAGCATTCGCGGAGCTTTCAGGTTCGATCAATCGTCAGCAAGCCAGTGTCAATCAGCCCGAGCGCCGGAAATGCGATCAGAGCCCCCGTTCCACGAAGGAAATCCCGACCGCTGAATCGTGTGTGTTCTCGCAAGCAGTTGGGTGTGTTATCCAGTCTATTTCGACTCCTGTTTGATGGGCAGCAGTTGCAGAGCATCCAGAATCACAAATCCGACGGTTTTGGAATTGGTGATCTGAATGATCGTCTCCGTATCCGCCACAAGCTCCACTGTGTCGATCGGACGAAAGTGTTTGCCTTCGGGAAGTGAAACGGTTTGGTCGACCACGAAGTCTTTGCGCTGAGATCCCGACGAGACACTGACGGGAACATTCTTCGCTCGGGTTTCATGAGCCGAATAAGCCATCAGCAACTGGTAGCGACCGGACTTCGGCGCCTGGAATCGAAAGGTTGCGGTCGCTTTTCCATCGCCTTTTGACGTCGAACCTCTTTCACCGCTGTAGACGTATCCGCGACCGATGTGTGGTGTGAAACTGGTTGAGCGCGTCCAGTTACCCGTCAGCTTCGCGCTGGCGTCGTCGAGGACGACCCCCGGAAGTGACTTTGGATTGATCGATCCGGAAGCAGAGGCCTCGCTCACGGCTCGCGTTTCCCGAGCCCCCGGAAGTGATTCCGGAGCTTCCGGCAGATCGGGCAAGTCCCCTGGCTCACGATATTGATAAACAAGCTGCGCCGCTTCACCCCGCGTAAGGTCTGCATCTGGATTGGAATGCGCGGGGACTTTCTTCTTAAGCAGCCCGGAAAGGATTCTTACTGCCTGGGCGCCGTTTACCTTCTTGTCCGGGTGAGCGAGGGCGGTCCTAAAGTCCTCACTCGGTTCAAAGTCAAAGAACGGCCATTTGGACTGCGTTGAGTAATCGTAGAGCGTTTCGATGTATTTGTAGGCGGGATGCCCGCGCGGTACGTCGGTGAAGTGTGAAGCTGTAATGCTGAGCGGAATCTGAAGTCCGTTCACAGCCATCTGGGAAAACTCGCCCATGGTGATCGGTTCATTGGGGCGGAAGCGGTAGGCATTCATTTCCAGACTACCCAAACCTTTGGACTTCGCGGCTGTGTTGTAATCATCGATATCCGGTCCGGCAACTGCGCCGAGCAGACTTAGCTTCTGCGCCGCAGTGAATGCAGGCGAATCCGCAGGAAGGTCGGTGTAGAAAATCAGGAGGCATCGCTGCTTTAAGAGTTCATCCTGGATTTGCTTCACGGGGACGTCTTTGAGTTCCTGCTTGTTGTCGATCGCCAGGGCGGCGGCAACCCCCGCGGCCTGTCCCAGCGCGGACCACACAGGCTCCATCCGCACGCTGCAGATTGCAACGTGTGTAGAGGAAAGACCCACTGGAAAAAGGATGCCGTTGTGCTGCCGAGGAACCAGTGTGCCGTAGGGAATCTGGTACGGCCCTGTTGCATCATGCAGGTGAAGCGTGCCTTCCGCGGCGCCTGTTCCGTAAGGTGGTTCGTTTCGGCCGTCGGGACCTTGCACACGGTGTGCATCGATTCCATAGACTCCAATCGCAACCGAATCCGGAAGCAGCGGTCCGCGAAATCCGTCTCCGCGAAGATCCTTGTGCAGATCGCTTTCCGTTAGGGTGTAGAGTCCTTCGATGCGGCGACCCTGGCGAACATAGAGTCGGTACGGAAAGTTACCGTTGTCTTGAAACTCATCGTCGGGAAGACCGATGTTGGGCGAGCCTCCTTCGGTCTGAATGTAGTAAAGGTAGCCAAGGTCATGGTTGCGATAGATTTTTTCGATTTCTACGCGTTCCTCCCAGTCGGCTAAGACCCAGCGAGTGCCGTGGCCTACCAAATCGCCTCCCCAATTGATACCCAGCAGATCAAATTTTCCATTGGGTATGATCGGCTTGCTGTTTGCTCTCCAGTCGTACTTTGCTGAGTCGTAGCCGGGCGGTGGTTCCCTCAGCCGATAGAGATGGTCGGGTCGGCCGTAATCCTTCGCGGTGATTCGGTAGGTGAATGCCTGTGACCTGTGGTCGGCTACACCGGTACTCTCCGGAAGGATCGTGGCGGGCAGTGTTCCCTTCACCCTGCGGAAATAGTTTGTGTAGATGTGTCCTGCGTGAGGCTCTTCCCTGGAGCGGGCTTCGCGTCCGATGCGGTATGGGATGTCTGCATATTCCGCCAGGTCTGCTTCATAGGTTGCGTCGATGATCACCTTGCCCGTGTAACTGTATTTTTCGCCAAGTGCTCCTTTGTTGTCGCGCTCGCGTGTGACCACACCCGTGACGCGATCGTCCTTCATTTTTACATCCACGGCCACATCGTTGAATCGCGTTGTGATCTTAGGGTGTTCGGCAACCATTTCCGCATAAATCCTGGCGGCCGTATGCGGCTCCCATGCCCGCCCCTCAGCGATATTCCAAACTCGACGCGGGTCTTGTTTCATGTGCGTCTGCACTAGAGGATCATCCGCCATCTCATTACGGTGGTACGCTTTGACGCGCTGGCGGAATTCCTCCATCACTCCGCTATTCGATTCCACATACTTGTCATCCAGTCTCAACACGCCTGAAGAGAGCACGCCTCCGAGGACGGGCGTCTGCTCGATGATGATCACTGTTTTGTCGGCACGCGCAGCAGCGATGGCCGCTGCGACTCCGGCAGGTGTACCGCCGATGACAACGACGTCATAATCGTGATCAGGCTCTGCAGCCGAAGCGATGGTCGTGGCGAGCAACACGAGGACGGGGAGCGTTTTCAATCGTTTGTAAATCATTGGGGACTTCATTTCTTAAGTTTATTGCCCCGCTGGGGCGCGTTGGTTTTCGGAAGATACCCGCCGTAGTGGACGAGGTCACGAGTCCTTTTCCCCGGGGACTCGTGACCTCGTCCACTACTGGCACCGTCTCATCTGCCGCACGACTTACTCCGTCCGGCACACTGATGATCAGCGGCACACGCGTCGTGCGTTCCCAGAGCGAGAACTTCGACCAGCGCTGTTTCTCGCCGAGGTGGTAGCCGTGATCGGAGAAGAGAACAACGATGGTGTTCGCCGCATGCGGCCCGTTGTCGAGCGCATCGAGAACTCGGCCGAGTTGTTCGTCGGTCCACCGAATGCAGGCGAGGTAAGCGTGTACCGCCTCTTCCCAGCGACCGTTCTTGCGCATCCAGTCGTGCGTCGGGATCTTTTCATTGCTTAGCGACACCTTGCGCGCAGCGTCGGGGATGTCGCTCCAGTCATCGTCGTCAACGCGCGGTAGTTGCACGTCTTCAAAGCGGTCGTAAACCCGACGCGGCGGAAAGAACGGCACGTGCGGGCGGTAGAAACCGAAGGCGAGCAAAAACGGCTTGTCGTGCTTACTCTTAAGTTGCTCTGTGACCCAGGTGGCCGTAACGCGATCGGTGAACTTCGTTTCATCATAGTCCTGGGGTCCGAAGTCCCAAATACCGTGCCACTGTTTTGGTTTGTCGTAAACCTTTTGGTCGAGACCTTTGAGCCACTGCCCCAGACGTGGTCCGACAACTTGAAAATGCTTTTGAATCACTGTGCCGCCATGAAACACCTTGCCCGCGGTCAACGTTTTGTATCCACTGGCCGCAAAGTGCGCAGGCAAACTGACATGTGACTTCAGAAACTTCGGCTCTTTCGAGACGGGATACGATCCTTCCCACCACTTGCCGCTCTGGTGACTGACGTAGCCTTGCTTTGTCAGCCACTGCGGCAGAGCGCCCGTCTTGTCGATGTGGGAAATCAACAGTTCACGCGCATCCTTGCCCGCTTTCTCGGAATGAACTTTGTTGGCGAGTGTGTTGGCCGGATCGTTGCCGGTCGTTTTGTTCTGATGCGAATAGAGACCGGTGATCAACGTCATCAGCGAAGGGCGGCACAATGCGGTTGGAACATAACCTCGCCGAAACAACGCGCTTTCTCGAGCGAGCTGGTCGAGGTTCGGCGTTTCGATTTCCGGATGCCCCATGAAACCATAGTCGGTGTAGCCCTGATCGTCGGACAGAATCAGAACGACATTGGGCGGTGCGGGATCAGCCGCGACTGCAGTCGTCACCAGTGAAAGAAATGGAAGCAGGTACAGGAAGTTCTTCATATCGCATGTACGAGTTTGTGTGTGACAGTTTCTTGGTAACCCGACGCGTTAGCGAGGGACAAGGCATCTCTTTTTCGTAATCATTGACGCCGACATACAACGCATCGAATGCCCATACCATTCCATTGACCGCTCGAATATCGGCGGGCACTGGTTGAACGTCGGCCGCGCTCAACGTCTCCCCACTAGCCGGCGGAGTGATGCGATACAGCCCGCCGTATTGATCGCTAACCAGCAACCGGCCTTTGTTGTCTGTACACAGATTGACCCACGATCCGTGTGTGTCGCCGGGAACGGAATACAGCAGTTCGGCTTTGAATCCCTTGGCAACTTTGATGCGATCGATCGGAGTCGCCTTGTTGCCGGCTTTCACAGTCACCGCGTCGATTGCGGCCTTCGCAGCTTTGCCTTTGAGATGACGCAGCTGGATGTCTTTGAACTCGACCGTCATGGGTGCCCCGGCGTGAAGCTGCAGCGCGAGAATGCCTTTTCGTTTGGCTTCCGGATGGTTGTCGGTCAGGTCCATCGTGGTGACGCCGTTTACTTGATGAATCTGCCGGTTGCCGACCGCGATGATGGTCAGTTCATTCCATTCCTTGTCGACGAGTTTTTGATCCTTGTCGCCAACCTCACCAACCACCTTTGGTTTACCGTTCTTGCCGACGACGACACGCTGAAAACGTTTCGCTACAATCCCTCGCCACTTTTCTGCATACAGCATTCCATAAAACTCAGGCTTCGGATGTAGATCGGCCTGATAACCTTTGGCGACAAAATCCTCGGGATTTCCGACCAGTTCGCTGCGGTATTGAACGCCCGAGTTGTTGCCTGAAAAACGGACCTTTGTCTTAAACACGAAGTCGCCGACCTCACTGCCTTGCCAGACCAGGAACGTGTTGCCTTTGGTCGGCTTGTCGTTCGTCGTCTGTCCGAAGATGGCGCCGTCTTTGACCGACCAGAATTCAGACTTCCCGGCCCAACCGGAAAGGTCTTTGCCATTGAAGAGCGATTGGAATTCCTGAGCATTGGCGGTGGTAGCTGCAAGAACGGGCAGCAGCATCAGTGTCGCAAACAATTTCATAGGTCTAGCAAATGCCTTGTTGAATGGTGAGATTCTTTTGTTTTGGTGATTCATATTCGATTTTCATGACCAGCCACTCTCACTCGCTACCGTTCCCTGGAATATTCAACGCTGAAATCCTGGCGATTTTGCAGATTAGCCTCCCACGGCGGGAACAGGCTCCAAGCCTTCCATTTCAAAACAGTGGATCGCTCATTTCATTGTTCATTTTCTCTCAGATTGTCCGTAGTTCAGTGACCCGTTCCCGGATTCAAATCGAGTACGGAGCGCGTCGTTTGTAATTGCGCATCCGATTGGCTTCGGCGTCATTCACGAAGCTTTCAGTCTTCGGATTAAACGTGACTTTGCGACCGAGCTTCCAACTGATCGCGGCCGCAAAGTACGCCACGTGTCCGGCGTACGGCGGTTGAGTTGCACACTGGCTTTCTGCAAGTTCAGGATGAAAAGCGCAGGCAGCACCATCATGGCCAGCTTGCTTTCCTCATGGGAACACGCCTTAAGGAGCAGGGATTGGGCTGGGTTCTCAATCTGACTTCTCTCTCCGCCTCATTGTCGGAGCTGGATCCACCACGGTTTCGAGATAAGTTTTAAGACGCGTGTGTAGTTGCTTGGCTTTGTCGGCATGCGTCTTGGACAGATCAAGCTCTTCGGCGATAGCGACGGCAGCATGTAGCTGCGGGCGTGAGCCCGCAGATCCGGTAGAAAACACATCGAGAGCCGCGAAGCGGCGGCAGCAAACTCACACGATTTAGCCTGCTGCCGCCGCTTCGCGGCTTTTGCGTCTGTTTTGTTCAATTCCCACGGCTGGCGCCGTGGGCTACATGCTGTCGCGGCTTCGTCGCTGAGAACGCGCAGCATCAAAACTTACGCGTCAGGTTACCTCGTTCAACGCCTCTCTCGCTTCCGAAACGATCTGTTTGTGACGACGCGTTTGATCATCTCTCTGACTGCGAACTTCTCTCCAGCGCCACCCCATCGATTGAGGCAAAGGTTCTCTTCATCTGACTGCGGACTACCGCATGATCACCTTGACTCTCCGGTCGGTTTTCAGGGCTGCCCAACTCATTCACCCTGGTCAGCTTTCCTTTATCGGTATAGATCCATTCCCTGGTTCTGATTTGTCGATTGTTCTTGTACTCGATGTGAACCCATTCTCTGGAAGGTTGTTCTTTGCCCAGGAGCTGCGGCAGGAAGCTCTGCCCGTGAACGCGTTGCATCGGTTTCGGCGCCGAAGCAATGTCAAGGAACGTGGGCAGGAAATCCGCCAGCTCGACGAGGTCGTCACATTGCGTTCCGGGATTTATCGTCTCCGGCCAACTGACGATCAAGGGCACGCGCGAGCCCCGGTCGGTCATCGTCATCTTGCCGCCCTTGATTTTGCTGCGGTTCTCTCCCCAGACGGAAGTCACGGGGCCATGCGTGCCGTTGTCCGCGCAGAAGATAACGATCGTGTTCTTACTGATGCCCAGCTCATCCACGGCATTCACCAGCCGACCGACATTCTTGTCCAGGTACTCGACCATCTCGGGAAAACACTCCGGGCCGCTCTTCTGTTTGGAATCGGGCAAAGCATTGGTCTTCGGACCGCCGGGGACTCTGATGTAGGGAGTATGAACCAATAAGGCCGGGTAATAGACCAGAAACGGACCGTTTTTTTTTCGTTTCATGAAATCGATCATGAAGTCTGCTAAAACGTCCGGGCCAAATTGCTCGGCAATCGATTCTTCTTCAATCCTGCCATTCACGCGGAAATGCGGCTTGTAGTAGCGTGATCTCTTGGTGCCATTGCGGTCAAACATTTGCCAAAGGCAATATTCATCGAAGCCGAACGCCTTGACCGTATCGTTGCGTTCCAGCCAGGAGACATTCCATTTCCCGGCGATCGCGGTGGCGTAACCCGCCTTCTTCAGTTGGTTGGCAAAACTGTTGAACTTTGCCGGGTCCAGGCAGGTGTCATCATCCCACTTGCTCAGAACATGTGTGACGCCCGTGAAGCCCGGATAGGTGCCCGTCATGATTTCAGCTCGCGATGGAGAGCAAGCTGGGTTGGCAAAGCAATGGGTAAACAACATCCCGCCCGTTGCCAGCTTGTCGAGATGTGGCGTCCGGACACCGCGGCCTCCGTAGGCACTGAGCGCTTCGATTCCCAGGTCGTCGGCAAAGATCAATACGATGTTGGGTTTGTCTTGCGGCAGATGCCCGAGTGGTGTTCGTTCTACTTTCTTCCTTGGCGTCGGGGCTTCTTTTTTCCTGAGTGACGCTTCCCAATCATCATGCTCCGCTTTGAATTTCTGGAAGGCTGTGTACTCTTCGGTCGAGATCTGGCCGTCGGAGTTCGTGTCGATATGCGGGAACAGCCATTCCCATCCCTTCTTCTGCTGATTCCATTCGTCGTGAGACTTCCAGCTTGCCAACTGGTCAGGCTTTTTCTGATCCTCGATCGGACCTTGGATCCGTTCAAGTTTCTGATCCAGCGCGTCAAGCTTCTGTCGGAGCTTGTTGTAGGGCACGTCCTGCACGGGAATCTCGGCGTCGACTGCCATGGCAGCGGCCACGCCCGCGGATTCCCCGAGAATCATCCACACGGGCTCCATGCGAAGAGACGTGAATGCGATATGGCTGGCCGAAACGCAAACGGGCACGAGCAGGTTGTCGCACTCTCCCTTCCGCGGCACGATGGCTTCGTAGGGAATCTTGTAGCTGCCGTTGTACTTTCCGTTGTCCAGGTAGACGATGGAAAACGCACCGCCTTGCACAGCGATTTTGCCATCCTGCACGACCACTGCGTACGGCCAATCGTCGACCCCATAGGCGGCGAGGGCAACCGTATGAGGCGGCTCGGTCTTGCCCTCGAGGTCCTTTTGCGTAACGACGTACGATGACACCATCCGGCGGGCTTGGCGAACATAAAGCTGGCTTGGCCAACCACCGGTCTCATCAAAAGGGCCCCTCCTGAAGGTAGTTTTCAACGCATGTTGCTTCATGCGTTTAGGCGCCATCGGGTCGGTTTTTGCGAAGTGGATCGAGTTGATCAGGAACTCCTGATGGAACTTCCAGATCCGTGACCGCGTCGCCCAATCACCGTTCGGGTAGTCGTCGTTGCAGCCGTAGACGGTGGAACCCATCAGGTTGCGATTCGATTGGGCGCCTCCTACGAATGGCGCCCTTTTTTGCACCGTGATCTTGTCGAGTGTGGTTCGCATCTTTCGACTTGAGAAGATGTCGACACCATCGCGAACGGCTCGGCGGTAGACTTCAAATTCGGCTGGATCATAATTCGTCGGCTCGGGGATCGGGATGCCTTTGCCGCTCATGTCGAACTCGTATCGGAAGCAGTAACCCATCGACAACGCGTCAGCGCTGCCCAAGGGACCGATCTTTCGATCTTGAACGAACGGGATCAATCCACTCTCTGGTTTCCCGGGTTCGACGTAGGGGTCGATGTCGTGAACCCAAAGACTCGGACGCACCCCGGCAAGCGATTCGTCGTAGTGCTCCCGCGACTCGCGGCCCCAGGTGTAGCTGACGCCGCTCATCGCGAGTAAGTCGCCCTCGTAAGAGCAATCAATGAACACCTTCGCGGAGACCGTGATGGCGTTGCGCTTTTCCGGCTCGGGAATGGGGCAGCCAGTTTCATCGACTGGGGCGTAGTCGAGGGTGATGGACCGGATGGAATTGCCCTGCTTGTTCTCAGCGTTGGCCTCGTTCAGGGCAATGGGTCGCTGGCGTGTCGGCGAGTCGATGGTGGCGTCCCCGACTTGGACTGTGCCCAGGCGGTGGTCGTAGATCACGGTGATGCCGCGGTCCTCAACCGCCCGCTTGAAGCGGTCGCGATACTGTTTGTTGCCGATGCCCTGTATGGCATGCCCACCATGATGCTTCTGTTCCTGCACATCCACCCCATCCATCAGGATCTTGTAGGTCGAGCCGCCGACCGTATTTCCTTTACCCCAGTCCAGATGGTTGATCCCTCCACCAGTCATGCCACCAAGCCAGCGACTGGGCTCGACAATGATCACGTCGGCCCCTTCTTTTTCAGCGGCCAGGGCCGCCATGACGCCACTCGCTGTGCCGCCATACACACAGACGTCTACCTCGTGACGCGTGACCTCTGCGGCCAGACAGTTTTGCCAGACCAGCAGAATGCTGAAAACAATGGTAAAAGCGAGGTGGAGTTTCATGAGTTTGATTTACCTGATCGTTCCAAGGCGTAAGGAGATTCCTGTGCAGCGAGATGCTTCGTGCCTTTGTGTGAGATTCACTCAGCCACCTTCCATACCGCTTTTTCCGAAACAGAAAATGATCCCATTGTCTTCTGTTCCAAATGATCGACCAAACGCTTGAACTCTGCGGCCTCTTCGGCACTTGGAGCTTCCGTTAGAAAAAGTGGCCACTTCGGCTGACCCCAGAACGTCTCTTCGTAGAGATCACCTTCCCGCTCGACGAGCAGCAGACCCGACGTGATATTGCCGCCGACTTCTCCAAACAGAATGTCGAGTTGAACCGGATCACTACCCAGCTCGATCCAGTCACTGCAGGCGAAACCGGCCCTAGCAATCAAACATGGCAGCGCGGGATTGTCAGTGCGTGCAATGCCGAATTCCTTGAACGAAGAATCACGCCGCGATCCTTCATAGACAGGTTTTCCGTTCATGGCAATCAGCAGGTGATTGTCTGCATATCCCCAGAATCGATAGCGTCCCGCAGCAGGTGGAATCACCTGTCCATGGTACCACACCATCCAGCCGCCTTCGCGAGAGTACGGTGTCAGGCCTGTTCGATCAGGGAATTCGTGGAAGGCTCCCGCGATTCCGCGGAAACTGAGCGGCTCGCCCTGCTTCAACGCTTCGATGCTCGAACCATCATTGAATCCCGAACGAATGAGCGGCATCAGTTCGCGTACGATCACGTCTTCGCTCGGACCGTTCTTGGTGATTGCGGTTGAGCTGTCGTAACCAAGAACGACTCCCTGCAATGCGCCGTCACCTGGATGTGTTGCCGCAAGAGACAGTTCGGGCAATGCCTGCGACAGGCGAGTGGGCGTTCGTTTCTTGAGATGGCCATCGCGATCGAATCTGGCAAACTCTCCTTCGTGCATCAGTTCCGCAGAAGTGCCTTCGTGATCATCGACTGAGATCTGCCCATCGAGAACGAGAACCTCAGAGCCCTTCGCACCTGCTGTGACAACAAAACTCGTTCCCAGATCAATAAACTTCCGCTGAGCCGTATCCACAACGAATCCCACACCCTGTGGCGGAACAACCAGTTTGACCTGTCCCTCATGAAGTGACACTCGCTGATCACTGTCCAGCAATATCCTAAGCGGAGCTGTCGCGACGACATGCACACCGGTTTCGCGAAACGCCAGTTCGATCAGCCCTCGCTGCATTTCGAGTTCTTCGCCAGCGAACAGTTCCGTCCCATCGGCAACACTGCGGTCTTTTCCGGTGGTGCCATCGCCTTCGATCCGTATGACCCTGGCAATGCCGTGCTGGATCTCGCCGGCGCGCTGTTCAGGGGTGCGAAACCAGCCAAACGCGCCGAAAATCACCGAAGCGGCGATCGCGCTTATGGTCAGCCACAATGGAATCGCCTTCCTCGTCATTCGCGACGCGGTGACGCTGTCGTTGGGCGCCGCTACCACCTCTTCGGTCGCAAGCTGTTGCCACTTCGCGTCAATCGTCGCGAGCGAACGCAACGTGGCACGTGCTTCCACGCTGGTCCGCAGCAGATCCTCCAAGGGCTCCAGCTCGTCAGGAGTGATTGCACCATCCAGATATCGATGCAGCAGATTGAGTTCTTCGTTTTTCATGATTCAGCTCTCGGGAGCGTACTTTGCATGCAGCGATACAACTCCTTGCGAATACGTGAGAGGAGTTGATACAGCGAGCCTTCTGTTCGCCGAAGCTGCGCGGCTAGCTCGCGAATGGTCGTGTCCTTGCCGTAGGCCGCTAGCGCCAATTCTCGACGCTCACGCGGCAGCTTGTTGATGCACTGATCCAAGGCTCGCAACTGCCGCTCGCGCAAAGGCAATTCGTCCGCCCCCTCGTCAGCCAGCAGCTCAACGATATCTTCCGCCAACACCAATCGATCCCGCGCAAACCGCCGTCGAGCCGAAAGCAGTTCATAACGGGCGATCAGGCAGGCCCACGCCCCAAATGCCGAATGGTCATCGAGCGTCGAAAACTTACGAAGGGCCGCAACGCTCACCTCCTGCATCACGTCGTCCACCTCCTGAGCCTTCGGGCAGCAAGATCGCACATGCGCGCGCAGACTCGGCTCATGTTGCATCCACAACCGCAAGAAAATCTCATGTGGATCAGGGGCTTCGTCTTGCCGATCGGATTCTGTTGCCATGTTCACTCCTCACCTGCTCGCTACCGATCCTCGCCGAATCTAACGCAGGAATTCAAGTATTTTCCAGGAGTACCAGAATCTTGGATTTCTCCGGCGAGCGCTGGGGCAACATCTGCCAGCAGCCGCATGACACTTCCAGCTGCCGGTGGAACACAGCAGCTGCGTCCAATGCTACTCTCGTTGATTCTAAATGCCGGCGGACTTTGAGTCAGCTTCGTGAACAATCAACCGCGATACGAGCCCAGTGGTTTTGTTGTTGCTGATCGGCGGCAGTTCCCTGCGACCTTCCGCCAGTCAATCCGCCACAAACTCGAATGCGTTGGGGAGGAAGCGGCGGTAGCTGTCGTTTTCATAGGCTTGTTTGATGAATCCGGGCATGTGGTGATACACGTTGCCGCCGCCCGCCACACGATATTCACATCCTCTATCGCACTTGGGAATCGAGGGGAAAGCAAGAGAGTCTTCACGAAAACCGTTGCTTCCGCTGTATTTCTTTTCTTTTGCGAACTCGGGACGCCCTCTCGTTCGCTCTCGCTTCGATGCTGGCCGGCTTCGTTTGGGCCACAACAAACACGCTGTTTTTGCGGTGATCTGAGACGGGCTGACCAACCAGAGCTCTGCTCGGCACTCGCCGCGCGATCACGCCCAAACGATCGCGTTCTCTTAGGTGAGACCGCGCACAAGTTATCATGCCGATTGCTTCCGACTCAGCGAACAGGACGCGAAAGAATGCGCCGGGTTAACAACTCGGGACAGACCTTTCGCCCGCTCATCGAATTGTTTCGGGCGCAGTCAATTCTTTTGGGTCAGGCGACATGGTTTCAAGGATCTCCAGGATTGGCGAGTTCGACTTCACTGATTCGCAGTCCCGATGGCGTCTTGGAATGGGTAAAGCTCCAAACTCCGTTGACAAACAACCCCTCGGGGGACGGTGCGAGTTTGTCCTTGTAGGCGGCAACGGACGGGTCGAGCCCGAAGTCGGAAAGATCGGCGCTGGCGACGAAATTGCCCGAACTGTCGCGCCGGACAATGCACTTTGCCCGAAACTTGCCTGCGAAATCGCCGTTGGCGTAGGCCACTTGAATTCCAAAGTAGACCTCCGTCTCGACGTCGATCTTTCCATGGATCTCGAAGCGTGAGTCCTCGTCCACTTCAATGGGAGCACCTTCATCGCTGCGGACTCCCAACCCCAACAAGTATAGGACCACATTTGGATTTTGCTCGGGGACAAAAGCCACGGCCTTCAGTAATGCTGGCGTAGTCTCGGTAGCGGCAATCCACTTTCCAAACGTCTCATCGGGACCTTGGTCGATGCGGCTTTCCCAGTTTCGAACCACGCCGGCGATTTGCCTGCGTTCGAAGTCCTGGTCGGCAGCCGCAACGACTCGATGATTTGCCGACACATCGATCTCCTTGCCGTCGCTGGTGCGCGTCACGCGCACCGTTCCTTCTCGGACGCTGACGGCGGTGGCCGGCAACTCGGCCTCGACGTCGAAACTCGTTCCCAACACGGTTAGCGTTGCGGAACGAGTTTGAATGACCATCGGCTTGCCAGCCGGTTGCGGAGCCACATCGGCTGACATGCGGCCTTCACGCAGACGCAATCGCTTCTGTCCGTCGTCGCTAAACGTCAACATGGACGCGCCGGAGATCGTGACCTCGGAGCCGTCGCTGAACTGCAATTCGAACCAGGAATCCGGTGAGAGCCCCTCAATCGTGCCCCCAGCCAAATCGGTGCCGACGCGGATATCACGCACCAGCTCGCCCCGATCACCGGTCCAAATCAGCGAACCGCTCAGCCCGGTAATGCGTGCGACGGAGCCGCTGGATTGATCAGCGACGATTGTTTCGGGGGGCGTCTCTTGATTTACCAGGGCGTAGGACAGAGCCAGAATCGTCGTCGCGGCGACGGCCAGCAGTGCTCGCATGATTGTAGGCGTTCGCCGTGGCTGCATTTCATCCTCACCGGCGAGCAAGGCTGCCATTTCGGATTGACGATCACCGCCGGTGCGAACCACTTCGGTCAACTCGGTATCCCAGGTGGCCTGTCGCACAAAGTCTTCGCGAAGCGAGGCATCGCTGTCGAGCCATCCCGCGAGTTGTTCTTGTTCGCGCTGGTTCAGCTCGCCTCGCAAGTGTCGCTCAACCAGATCATCCCATACGTCATCATCGGGTTTGTCAGAATCACTCATTGCACCGTATTACCCACTAGACTGGTCTTAGTTTCGATTCAACACACTCGCGCACTTGCTTCTTGGCTCGGAACAGCGATTTCCGGACGGCTTCGATCGACATACTCAATCGCTCACCGATCTGTGGGTAACCCAGTTCATCTGCCATTCGCGCCTGCAAGACTCCTTGCGCCTGCTCAGAAAGCATCTCAACGCAGTCCACCAAGGCATCCTTTCGCCGGTCGGCTTCCATTTGCGACCGTGACTTTTGAAATTCTTCAAACGCAGCGTCAACGGAATCATCTAGCACACGTTCGATGAGACTTCGGTCGCGATGGTAGCGATCTTTTGCCTTCAAGACCTCGATTCGCACGATCGCCCGACACCACGCCAGCAACGATGTTCCCTCTTGGAAGTTTTCGTGTTTCTTGACCACGACCAGAAACGCTTCCTGGACGGCATCTTCGGCGGCGGCATAGTTACCCAATAAGGACCGAGCATACGCCAACAGATCCTCGCGGAGCTCGAAGGCCGCTCGTAGCACCTGTTCGCGATGTTCGTCGGATCCAGCCATGGTTTCCTTCGGCCTAGAAAGACAAATGGAGCGTCACTGACCAATTTACCCTGGATCACGGCACATTCGTGGACATCAGATTTGCAGATTTTTGAAATCGAATGTCCACGATCACGGGGACGGATGGGTCTAGTGGGTCGGGTGTCGTTGATGAAGGCCTGGTTTCTCCAAAGCGTAGGACTGACATCGGCACTCGACATCTTCATTTTTCCGCGGCGGTTTGAGGGCTCATGACAAGCATCGCTGATTCAAGCAATGACCAGACCATACGCCGCCCGGCAAGCGACGACGCGTTTCGAAAAGAGAACATCTATCGTCGTCTTTCCTCAGGGGAGAAACCGTCCGCGGCCTACGAGGCGTTTCGTTCAATGTGCTGCAAGGTGAATACATCACAATCATGGTACCATCGGGATTGGGGAAAAGCACGCTGCTCAATGTGCCCGGATGCCTCGATCGAACGACGAGCAAAATGAGTCATGAGTGAAGTTCAAGAGCCAGACACTGCCCAGAGTTCCGTCCACTACGGATTCGTGCCCGTTTTTGCAACGTGCTGTCTGTGGTGGGGGCTGGTTGGCGTCGCGCTGATATCGAAAGAGGTGCATGCAGGAAGACCGAATGTTGTGCTACTGCTCTCGGACGATCTTGGTTGGAAAGATATCGGGTGTTATGGAGGGCCAGTTCGCACGCCGCCCCTCGACCGTTTGGCTCGTGAAGGCACGCGGTTCACTGACTTTTACTCGGGTGCCGCCGTGTGTTCGTCCTCGCGAGCAGTGCTACTGACCGGACGGACAAACCTCCGATGCAGCATCTACAGTTGGATCAACGACCAGGATCAGCACTGTCACTTGCCCACGTCGGAAGTCACGCTAGCCGAAGTTCTAAGGGCTCAACCCACGACGCACGTTCATCGATTTGAGTCGCGATACCGTTCCCCATTCGATGCCTTCGTCTACATGAATCGCATCCCCATCGAGCCTGAAGCACTCGAGGACCAAAGGAGTCTCGCATCCAGAATCGAAAGCCGCCTTGCCAATCAGAAAGGTCGAGTCCAGATCAAACTGCCTCGGGTGATGAATCGAGAAGCGTACGAAGGCTTCAAGCTTGCCGCCGGGATCGATTTTGACAACACCAGCTGCTTCACCTGCCATCATCTTCCTGCCTTCGGACGTGAGCATCGCGACCTCTCCGTGCCGACGCTGCGAAACCGCACCTATACGCGAAAGCAGCTGCACAATTCGTTGGACTCGGAAGCCCACAACGAGATTTCAATCGACGAACCGACCGCCGATCGGCTCCTTGCGTTTTTGCTGACACTCAGCGACGTGGCCGATGCTGACTTCCGCCCACTTATCCTTAATGCCACCGTGTTGGACACGTACACGGTCGACGAGGTTTTCGACTTGCTTGCTTACCTTCAATTCAGCGGAGTCGGTCAATGACAAGAGTGCTCGTTGGTGGTCTCATCATTTGGTTTGCCAATGCAAATGCATTGGCGGATTGGCCCCAGTTTCGTGGCCCCAATGGATCAGGGGTGGCTTCCGATGCGAATCCACCGCTTGAATTTGGACGCGACAAAAACCTCCTCTGGCGTTTGGAGCTTTCGTCGGGTCACAGTTCACCCGTCGTCAGCGGCGATTTAATTTTCCTGACGACCTTTGACCAGAAACTGCAGCGGCTCAGCGTCGTCGCGATTGATCGACACCGGGGCAAACTTCGGTGGGAACGAAGGGTCGACGCAAACGAGATCGAACGTGGTCATCCTTCATTCAACCCCGCTAGCAGTACTCCGGTGACCGATGGCGAGCGTGTCGTCGCCTACTTTGGATCCTATGGTTTGATCTGCTTCGATCTTGATGGGAACCAATTGTGGGAAGTGCCGCTGCCTGTGACGAAGTCTTACGCCGGCAACGCCATTTCGCCAATCATCGCCGGCGACAAGGTGATCCTGTATCGAGGGAACTATGTCGACCATTTCCTACTCGCGGTTGATAAGCAAACCGGTAAAGAACTCTGGAAAACGCCTCAGTCGGAGCCCTTTCATGCGGAGCTCGCTTGCACGGCGATTCCGATCGTCCAGGACGACCTCCTAGTGCTTCACGGCGCGAGAAGCGTCCAAGGCTTTGATCTTGAAACGGGCGAGCGGCGATGGATCACAAAGTGTGCGACAACCGCAACAAGCACGCCTTTGTTCGTTCGAGGACGCGTGATTGTCGCGGCTTGGAACAAGATGGGTGAGCCAGCCTTACGGCCGGAATTCCCCGACTTTGCCAAGCTGGTTGAAGATCATGATGCAAACTCCGACGGTGTGATCCAACAACCGGAGTTTCCGCAATTATGGATCTTTCATCGACCAGAAGGGGCCGAAGCGCCGCAGAACGGCGCGCCGATGAGTTTTAAGCGTGTCGATCGAAACATGGACGGTAAGATCGCGGAGGATGAATGGCAGCGACAGTTGGGCGACATCGAACGATTCCGACGCGGCTACAAGAACCACGGATTGCTCTCATTACCTGCAGATGGCGAGGGTGTGCTGGCGAACGATGAAGTCGTCACTCTGGAAACGCAAGGAATACCAGAAGTCCCCTCTCCGATCAGTGATGGACGGTATGTCTATCTGGTCAAGAACGGTGGGCAGTTGACGTGTATCGATCTGGAAACCGGCCGGCGCGTCTACCGAAAACGCACCGGCGGCAGTGGTACTCACTACGCATCACCCATCATTGCAGCAGGGCATCTCTACATTGCAGATGGGCGTGGTAGAATCGTGGTGATGACGCTGGGCGAGTCAGCGGAAGTCGTCGCTATCAATGAAATGGGTGACGGCGTTTATGCAACTCCAGCAGTCGCCGGGGCTTACCTTTACGTCCGCACGCACTCGGCACTCTACGCGTTCCAGGAGCAAAGCCAGTGAAGTCAACACCCACTATGAAATCAACCTTCACCTCAATTGCCTTCTTGGCTTTGACACTGTCTCAGTCTCTCGCTTTCGGTGGTTCACCAGAGGAAAACTGGCACCAGTGGCGAGGTCCAGAAGCAACAGGTGTGTCTCGAACTGCCGATCCACCGGTCCAGTGGAGTGAAGACAAGCATGTCAAATGGAAAATCGCTATCGATGGCAGAGGCACCTCGACGCCGATCGTTTGGAACGACAAGGTCTTCTTATTGACGGCGATCGACACGGGCGTGAAGGACACCTCGATTCCAGATCCAAAGGACCAGCCGAAGACCAACTTCTTCGACATCAAACGCCCCAATACGCAGCACGCATTCGTGGTGCTGTGCCTTGATCGTGAAAGCGGACGGGAATTGTGGCGGCAGACGGCAATCACGAAGATCCCCCACGATGGCGCACACAACGACAACGATTTTGCATCGGCATCACCCACGACGGACGGCAAGCATTTGTATTGCTGGTTCGGATCGGCAGGGCTTTATTGCTACGACCTCGACGGTAAAAAGCGTTGGGAGCGAGATCTCGGTGAAGCCAAGGTCGGTTCCAGCCTTGGCGAGGGTTGCTCTCCAGTGCTGCATGACGGCAAGCTGGTGATCGTTCGTGATCACGCGGGACAAAGCTCAATCGAAGTGCTAGATGCCAAGACCGGAGACACGCTGTGGCAACGCGAGCGAGATGAAGACAACGCCTGGGCAACACCGAGGGTGATCCGGCATAGCGGGAAAACGCAAGTCATCACCGCGGCATCGGGTGCCGTTCGCAGTTATGACCTTGATTCAGGCGAGATCATCTGGCAGTGCAGTGGGCTGACTGGGAATGTCACCCCATGTCCAGTCGTCGACGGCGACTACGTGATTTGCATGAGCGGTTATCAGGGATACGCTGCGATGGCAATTCCGTTGACGGAAACAGGAGATATCACCGGAAGCGAGAAGATCCTTTGGAAGAGAGACCGCGGCACCCCCTATATCCCATCGCCGCTGCTCTACGATGGCTTGCTCTACTACAACCAATCGAATCAATCGATCCTCACCTGCGTCAACTCCAAAACGGGCGAGACCGTGTTCGGCCCGGATCGGATCGGTCAGTTGTCCAACATTTACGCGTCACCCGTTGGAGCAGCAGGCCGCGTCTACATCACCGGTCGCAACGGAGAAACGCTGGTCCTACAACGTTCCACCAAGTACACCGAACTCGCGACCAATCACCTTGACGACCGCTTCGACGCCTCGCCAGCGCTCGCCGGCAATCAGCTCTTTGTCCGTGGGGCCAAACACCTCTATTGCCTTGAAGCAAACGAAAAATAGCGTTTTGCTTGCTGGGGGAATTTAACTGACGAACCAGGCCTGTGGATCCGCAACGGTAGCCAGGTCAGCCGATGAAAAATGAACCAACGCACTGTGATCGAACGCGCCTTGAACCGCCGCACTCTCCTGAGTCGTACCGCCGTTGGTGCTGCAGCCACATTGCGGCCCGCTCTGGCGCACGCCGCCGACTCGCCTCTTGCACAGCATCACATCGACCGGATCGCATTCCGATCAGTCAGCGTTCCCTGGCCGTGCCAAGCCGGGCGCAATGCCCGCGGAGGCTTCGTGGCGGTGGACAGCCACACCGGCACGAGTAGACGGCCATTTCGCAACTGGATGCCGTGGCCGGGACCGGTCGCCAGCACGTGCCAGTCGTAGTCTTTGCGGAACGGCTCGAACGCCGCGGTGATGTCGGTCGGCTCGCTGAACGTGACTCCGTCGTCGTCGCTGAACAGATCGGTCTTGTCCAGCATCGGCTCTTCCGCGGCGAGCGGGACGGCCGAGAGCGATACCGCGCATAGCGAAAATGTGAACGACAAACCCAGCAGCGAAACGGCGGGCACAACGCGATTTGACATGGCAAGGTGGTGCATAACAACTCTGTCTGAATATCTGTATGCGAACCCTTAGGTCGGCAAAACTAATTCGTGTCGCTCTGGGCATTGAACTTGAACGACTTGATCGCAGCGCTGCCTGTTCCAGCGGCATAGATTGCAGGACGCAGGTAGGAAAAATTACCCAGCACATTGTGGTCGTAGCCGGAAAGCTCATAAGTGCGTTCGTTCTTCGTCCAGGTTTCCCCGTCTTTGCTGTAGTACAGATTGAGCGATTGCTTCGACAGCTCAGCCCGCAGGTATCGAACATCGCTTGCAGCGACACCTCGAATGGTTTGAGTTCGATCGCTGAACCGCATCATCAGTCGCTCGCCCTGAACGGCCAGCGAAGCCAGCCTTCTTTCCGAATACCAGATCGCCAAGCCCAACTCGACACCCGGATCACAATCGCCGAGCTCGATCTCAACGGTGTAGTTCTTTCCGGGAGGATTGCACTGCAGCGTGCGCATTCGATCATCCGGATGTCTGAATCGAAATTCTCCACCGCCAACCTGCTGCGAATTCAGTACCGATGCTCCTGTCATCTGCCATTGGATTTTGAGCTGCGGCGACTCAAAATCGTCATCGTCAATCGACTCATTCGGATGGACAATCACCTCCGGTTCCGTTTTGGGATCACGCTTCGTCTTGAACCAGCCATCGTCGGTCCACTCGATCGCTTCCAACAGCGTATGACGACCGTGCGGCAAAGCTCCTTTTTTGTAAGCGTGATAAACGACGTACCAGTTGCCGTCGCCATCGTCGATGATCGTGCCGTGCCCTTTGGACCAATAGGTTTCCTTTCGCGACCAGGTGTGCACAATCGGATTGTGTGGGCTGTTTTCCCATGGGCCGAGTGGCGATCGGGATCGGGCCGAAGTCACCATGTGGCTTGTTGCCGGGCCGGCGGTTCCACCCTGCGCCGCTGTCATGTAGTAGTAACCATCACGAAACGTCAGCTTCGGCGATTCCAGGCAAAAACACTCGACGTCCCAGTCGGCAGGATACTTCCAACCATCATGTTTTTGCTGAAGCTCTCCAGTCACCGTCAAGCCATCTTTACTGAGCGGCGCCACCCGGCCGTTGTGCATGTACAGGAATCGATCGCCCTGCGGAGTCGACACATGTCCCGGATCGATGCCGGGAATGTCCAGCAGCTTCGGTTTTGACCACGGCCCATGCGGGTCCTTCGCGGTCACAACGTAGTTCTTGCCGCTCGACGGAAAGTACAGATAAAACAGCCCATCATATTTGATCAGATCGGGAGCCCAGACGGTTCCCACGTCTTCGTTCAACGCGTAGGCGATCGGCTGCCAATCGACGAGGTTGGTTGAATGCCAGATCTTGAGTCCGGGGACTTTTCGATATGAACTGTGCGTCATGTAGAAGTCGTCGCCATCGCGCACAATGGTCGGGTCCGCATGATCGCCGCCAAGAATCACGTGCAATTTGCCATCGTTGGGCGCGTCGGCATACCCAAGCTGCAAACTCGTGGAGAGAAGAAAGCTAAAGGCGAGAAGTTTGGTTAAGGGCATCATGTTGGTCAGTTGCATATTTGACAGGTCGAATGTGCGGGCAAAGATCTGCCCAGGCATGAATCTCATTTCAATCAGCCTCGCGGTGTGCCCATTTTGCGAATCCACTGGCGACCTTCTCTCCCCAGTTTCCGTACCACGTGTACCCGCCGCGTCGTTCGCCGCCGATCTCTTGAATGTCGTATTTTACCACGCCATCTCGGTCACTGAAGATCGGGCGGTTCGATTTGATCGCGTAGAACCGAGCCCACAATGGAGCCGCCTGCGGGTCTTGGGTGAGGGCTCGCTGCGTCTCGCTTCGCTTGTAGCGGTAGCCTTCGATCTTGACCGAGTTGAACCATTCCACGCCCGCTTTGACCGCGCGAATCATCTCTGGAGTGGGTTCGTCAACACTCATCAGGAATGTCAGAACTCCTGCACTTTCGGAACCACTGAGCGAAGGGTGTTCGTAGCTGCGTGCTTGGGCCGGGGCCAGTGTTTTCGCATCGTGCTGAGCACACCAAACCGTGGGGACACCATCGACGACCACCTGGCACTTCAAAATGCATTCGATGCCGAGCGCCACAGCTGCCGCCGCCTTCCTACGACGAGTCTCATCGACAAACCCGTATGGCGTTTCTCCGTCAGCCACGTCGCGAAGCAAGTGCATGACGCGAATCATGGCTCCGTCATTGAATGTGATGTGTGAATAGTAACCTTTCCGTAGCGGCCAGAACTGAGGCCAGCCGCCATTGGGGTACTGAGCCGCCAACAGGTAGTCGACACCCTTCAAAAATGAGTCTTTGCATCTGGTATCGCCAGTCACGTGGGCTAGCCGAGCCAGGAACTGCATCGGGACAGTCGTGGCATCGTTATCAAGGCTGTTGGCGCGAGCTCCACCCGGAGGAGGAATGTCGTCGGGTGAACTCGGAGGCTTCGCAAGATCGGTGCTTTTGGGCCAGCCGCCTTGAGGTGATTGGTATTGAATCACGCTGTTTGCAACACTCTTGGCTTCTTCGGACCGAAACCAGGCGTCGTCTTTCTTGAGCAGATTCTTATCAAAACGAATTTGTGCGCAGGCGCTCTCAGTTGAGGATAGCGCCAACATGACAAACGTCAGAGGCAGCGCTGCAACGCGGACACTTGGATGGTTGAGCAGGCCCATTCCTCTCTTTCCCGTTCGGTATGACGTGCGATTTTGCATTGTTAATTCTTGACGTCCACAATCAATCGGCGATAGCGCGTCAATCGCGGAGTTCCGTGATCAGTGACGGCGACAATGATGTGCATCGTTCCGATGCCGGGTGGCATCACAGTTCTTGTAGGAACCGTGAACGATGCCTTTGCTTTGTCAAAGCTCTTGATCGGAACCGGTTGGCCTCGCGTTCCGCTGGAACACAGGAAGGTGCCGACTTCGCCGTAGCAGAACCAGTGGTACGACAGCGCGTCGCCGTCCGGGTCAGAGCTACCCTCAGCGCTAAGTTGCACGACATCACCCTTTTTCGCAGTCAGACGATCAGCATGTCCGAATTTCACGACCGGCGGGTGATTGGCGTCGTCGTAGGACTTGATCGTCCAATCCATTCTTGCCGCGAAATCATTTTGATAGGCCCCACGCCATCGCCAAATGGTCGCGTGGTTGGTGTCGTGCCAGCGACCGTCGATTCCGAGTACCTCATCATTGGTATCAGCCCAGAAAGGTCGTGTTTCCTTTTGCAGGAACCACTTGCGCATCCGTGGAGTGTAACGCTCGTAGCGACCTCCCCAACCGCCCCAGTCCGGGTGTTCAGGATCGCTCAGCCCGTTGTTGATCAGATTCAGGAATGACGGCGTGTCGCCCTCCATCAGGTATTCCCAGTGCGGATACTCCGCGCCCAGCGGACCTTTACGCCGGACATTCTTGTCCAGCCATTCGTTGGTCACCAAACTGAAGTCCGCACCGTCGCAACGTGCGTGAAAGTGATCACCGCTGATGCCGCTCCATGTCGCGTGGTGGTAGGCTCCGCCCGGATGAAATCCTGGGCTCGCCACGTAGAAAAGATCAGGGAACTGCTCACGCATCCAGGGTCCACTGTCGTCCTGATCCGAAATCGTGTAGACGCGCAGCTTGGCAACGAATGCTCTCAGGTCCTCGGCGGAACGGGTGTTACGAACTTTCCAAAGTGATTGAGCAAGCACGCCGGGTCCACCCCAAGCGGTGACCCATATGGGTCGCGGATCGTCCTTGTCGACGGCTTTGATCAGAGCCTCAGAAGCTTGCGAGTCCTTTCCTTCGCCAACGCCATTCATTCCGTACACTGCGAGCCCTTCGGTGACTCTGCTGAGCAGAAACTCGGCAGTGGGATAGCCCCGCTCATGCTTTTCGAGGTTGTCTCGCACCTGGCCGTACGCATTGACGATTCGACGTATACGTTCTGGTGCAACGCGATGTTGCTGATGCACCGACGTCGTAGCGGCGAGTCCCTCGATGTCGATTTGGTTCGCATACGTCAACAGCCGTACCATCGACATCGCGTCGTCCGGTTCGTTTTCGATGTCGGTCAGTACGAACAGCCGCGGCTTTTCAGCAGCCCAGGATAGGCTGGGAAGAGCCACCAAGACACCGAGCAAGATGGTGCAGGCAATGAGTCTCAAGTTTCTCGTCATTTCTTCAATCCTTCATTTCTGGAGGCTAATGCCGCGGTGCCTTCGGCGGCGATAGCCGCAGTGGTCCCCGATACATTGATGATCACGCGGCGATACGCGTAGAGGTTGGGTTCTCCATCGTCGTGTAGTTCCAGAATGAGATGCAGGTTCTGACCAGCGGCAGTTGAGGGAACCGAGACTGTGGATGTCATACCGTTCTTATTGTCAATCTTGACCGTGCCGTCAAAGGAACTCGGTTCATCGTAGAAAGACCATGCGTAGGTCAACGCGTCTTCGTCGGGGTCGCTGGAACCCTTGGCACTCAGCATAACTTTCGCGCCTGGTTCCGCCGAGACTTCTAAGACACGCCGCGACTTATCACCGTTCACGATAGCAATGGGATGATGGTTGGCGTCCTCATATTTTCTGGTAATGCTCCAGTCCATGCGAGCTGCGAAGTCGTTGTCGTAACCTTTGCTCCAGCGTTTGATCGCTGAGGTGCCGTCCTTCGTGTTGCCGTACATTTCGTAGGGATCGAACTTCCGCTCTTCTCCTTTGACGCCGGACATGCTCTTGATGTTGACCTGCTTTTTCCAGCTGAAACGCCCGCCCCAACCACCTTGGTCAATCCTATCCGGATCGTTGAGTCCATTCGGGTAGACGTGCATGAACGCCGGCGTATCGCCTTCGGTAGCCCATTTCGTATTCGGGTATACGGCTCCTAGTGGCCCGTGACTTTGGATGTCATTGCGTTGGTAGTCACCATTTTTTGGAGGCTGCCAGCCGTAAACCTTTACGGCGCGGATATAGAGGACTTCCGGGAAGTTCTTTGCGATCCACGCGCCAGCGTCGTCCTGTCCAAGAATGTCAAAAACCCGCAGCTTGCTCAGGAATTTGTCGAGCTCCGCTTTCGATCTCGTCGCTCGCACCTTCCAAATCGCTTGAGCCACGTTGTTCGCACCGCCCCAGGCTCCAACCCATACGGGACGCGGATCGTCTCTGTCGACCGACGCAATGATCAGTTCCGATCCCGGAGTGTCTTCGCCATCGCCCACATCGCTCATGCCGTAGCCTTTTTGCCCCATGACCGAGATTGATCGCAGGTACTCAACTGTAGGAAACCCTTCGGCATGCACTTTCAGGTTGTCGTAGCATTCAGCGTAAGCATCGATGAGCTTGTCGAGCATCTTGGTGTCAACTTGTCTCTTCTTCCAGCAACCCGTCGAGACAATCAAGCCTTCGATATCAAACTCGTTGGCACAAACCAACTGGCGCACCATCGACTGTTCGTCATCGGGGTCGGCGCCAAGATCGGTCGTGTTGATGACGCGCGGCTTGTAAGAAACGGTGTTCGCGTTCTGCGCAGACACGAATCCCGCCTCCAAAATAGCGATGGCAACGGAACAAGACGCGACGAAGAGCAGCACTGCCAGTCGAGTGAGTACGGAATGTCGTTTCATATTCAGGCCTTTGTCTAAAAGTGGTGGGAACCGCCAGTGAACAAAATACGCATTGAGTTTTCCATCACTGAGAAAATCTATTTGCAATTGACAACGAGGCGACGGTAGCGAGTCAGCGCCGGAGTCCCGTCGTCGGACACCACGAGTAGCACATGAGCTGTCTTGCCCGCCGCGTCCTCAGGCATCACGAATCTGGTCGTCGCCTGATCCGCGTTAGCGCCCCGTGGTTGTTTGATGTGGTGTCACGCACCAGTCACAACGATCCTGGAACTCTTTTTGGTAGTCCGCGCGCCAGCGGGAGATGCTGGATTTGCCAGGACCATCGACATAATGATTCGTGCCGGGACGGCGTTTGTACTGCCCGCCCCAGCCAGGTTGAGTCGGGTCATCCGCGTCGTTGATGCCTCGGATGGCGCTGACTAGATGCAGGAACGCAGGCGTGTCGCCTTCGCAGACTCCGGTGCAGCCCATGCCCTCGTGCGGATAGATGTCGCAAAGTGGGCCGTGGCCTTTGCGAATGTGCTCATTCACCCACGCCAAGTTCGAGTTTGGATCGCGACCGCCGAACATACCCTGGTAGGTTTTGCGCGACTCGATAATGAACAAATCGGGAAACTCATCCATCAGCCAGCTGTGCGTTGCGTCCTGGTGAGCGATCAGGAAGATGCGAAGTTTGCTGATGAACTTTTTCAGCTCGGCCTCGCTACGCGTGTTCTTCACATCCCAAATCGCCTGAGCCACTTCGCGCGGGCCGCCCCAAACACTGATCCAAACAGGACGTGGATCGGGCTTGTCGACCGCAGCGATGATTGCGTTTGAGGCTTCACTGTCCTTGCCCTTTCCGATGATGTCGGTGTAGGGCTGCTTGCCGGCACCAAACTTCACAGGTACACCGTGGTTGTTGCCCTTGCCTTCGAATGTGACGGAACGCAGATAGTCCGGCGTCGGATACCTCGAATCATGCGACTTGAGGTTGTCGTACACTTTTTCATATTGATCGAGCACACCCAGAATATTCTTTTTGTGAGCCTGCATCGCAAAGGTGCCTGCTGATGCCACGAGTCCTTCGACTTCCAATTCGTTGGAATAGAGCAGAAAGCGAACCATCGACTGCATGTCGTCCGGATCACTCTTCATCGTGTTGGGAACATTGCCGCCTTTCACGACACCGATCGGAGGAAAGTCCGAAGTCACGATGACGCGAGGTTTTTGTGAAGCTTTGCGAACCGCTCTCGCGTTTGCCATCGCCGCAACGAACGCGTTTGAATCGCCAGTGAATTGGATGATCGTCGTTTGCGCAACATCCCAGCCGGACATCTTTGCCGACTCGTAGCCGTTGATGTAGTAGCCCGCTCCTTCGTGGAAGGTGACGTTGGGATGCTTCTCCCAGCCGCTCTTCTTGGTCTTGCTGACGAAGATCGCTTCACCCTCGGTCAGTCCATGAGACTCGACGTCCTTCAGCGACAACGTGGTTTCCTTCCAGTCGGCCCAACTGACAACTAATTGCGGCTCGCTGATTTTTGCCTGATACCAAGCACCGCCGCCATGCGCAATGATCTCTGTGCCCGGATACTTCGCCGGGACATAGTCCTTCAACCAACTCGCGATCGGCTGGGCGGACAACTGGCCTGAGCTCCCGAACGCAATCAGGAGAACAACCAGCCATTTGCAATGGAGTCGTAAATTTAGCGGAATGGTTTTCATTTTCGGTCTCGTGGGCAGTGATGGACTTCGAGTTGATTCGTCTGTGTCTGAGATTCAAATTTGAGATCAGATTGTTTGCATCGAGCCGAGTCCTACCGGCCAGATGCTTGGCCGAGGAGACCGGCCCTACTTCGGTTCGACGTTCACGATCACGCGTTTGTAACGCGTTAACGGTGGTGTGCCTTTGTCAGTGACCTTCAAAATGAAATGCATGGTTTCGGATTTGCTCACGTCCGGAGCGACGCGGTTTACCTGGTAGACGTTTTCTGGAAAGATGCCAAAATCAACTTTGACATCCGGCGATGAACCAGCCTCGGGGTATTGCATCCAGGTGTAGCTCAGGCTGTCGCCGTCGGGGTCAGTCGTTCCACCGGCATCGAGACGAAACCGATCGCCTGACTTTACGGTGAACGTATCCGGATGAGCCAGTTGCGGACGCGGAGGATGGTTCGCATCGGCGTATTTCTTTAGACTCCAGTCCATCCGGGCGGCGAAGTCGTTTTGAAAGTCATCTCGCCAGCGCCAGAGAGTGACTCGGTTGCCGGAGTGAGTCGTCTTGTCCGGCCGTTCGGCGCGTTTGTGTTCCTGGAACACGCGTGGTGCAAACGTGTCGTCGGCGTTCGTCCAAATTGGGCGCGTTTCCGATTTGATGGGTACGCCGCCTTGGACTTCGCGGCCAACCTCGATTTCGTCATCGGTTGGTTGCGACAATTCATAGCGTCCTCCCCAACCACCCCAATCGGGTCGCTCGGGCACATTCAACCCATTGGGAATGAGCCCCAGATACGCTGGCGTGTCGCCTTCCATACCCCACGCCGTGTCCGGGTATTGTGCGCCGAGCGGGCCGTGCGACTGTTGAATGTTGTCGGCCAGCCACTGGTTGCTGATGGTCGTGTTGTCGATGCCGTCGATCACCTGATTGATGGCCCCCCACGTTGACCGTTCGTAGCGTCCGGGACTCACGATGTACGATAGGCCGGGGAATTCGTTTCGCATCCAAACGCCAGAATCATCCTGGTCCGAGATCGTGTAGACGCGCAACTTGCTGACCAGACGCTTGGTCTCTTCGGCCGATCGATCCTTGCGAATTCTGTAAAGCGATTGAGCCAGCGTATTGGGGCCACCCCAGACGGAAATCCACAACGGTCGGTCGTCTTCGTTGTCGAGTAGCTCAATGATGCGGCGCGAACCAGGCGAGTCCTTGTCGTCACCGACACCCGTCATTCCGTACAGCGGCAGTCCCTCAGAGACTCGACCGTTCAGCGATTGCGCGGTGGGAAATCCCCTCGCGTGTTTCTTCAGGTTGGGTTGAATCTGGCCATACGCATCGATCACCTTGCGGATCGATTCCGGCGCGATGCGATCTTTCTGATGGACCGACGTTGTCGCAACAATCGCTTGGATATCGATTGCATTCGCGTACAGCAGCAAGCGGACCAGCGACTGCGTGTCATCGGGGTCGGCTTCAATATCGGTCAATACCACCATCCGCTGACGCGGCGACGGTGCTTCGTCGGCGACCACGACACCTATCGTCGCGGCAAAGAAAAATCCCAGGGCGATCAATCCGTACCTCATGTGCTGTCCTCTCGCCTGCTCCAGTTGCTGACTTCATCAAGCGTCGGAAACGATGTTTGCGTACCACCCATACCCTGGTGGAGTGAACGACCTGCCAATGTCTCGCCGGGAACCGGCAGTCGCGGTGCCCAAAAGGTCAGGTCCACGTTGGCCGAACCAACGACACAGATTCGATGACGAGTTCTCTTGTCTTCGCTCATGCTACCGTTCCTGAGCGCTCATTCGGTCAATTGCGACGGCCGCCAGGATCACGAATCCCTTCACCACCTGCTGCCAGAACGGCGAGACATTCAGCAAGAACAGCCCGTTGTTCAATACGCCGATGATCAAACACCCGATCACAGTCCCCATCACGCTGCCTCGCCCTCCGGAGAGTGACGTACCGCCGATCACAACCGCCGCGATGGAATCCAGTTCGTAGCCCAGTCCTGCGTTCGGCTGCGCGGAATCAAGACGAGCAGTCACGATCAGACCAGCGACTCCGGCGAGCATTCCGCCGAGCGTGTAAACGGCGACTTTGATGCGATCGACGCGCAGTCCCGTCAGCAATGCCGCCCTTTCATTTCCGCCGACGGCGTAGATGTGTCTGCCAAAACGCGTTCGACGCGTGAGCAGGACGAAGATTCCGACTAGCGAAGCCGTGATCCAGACCGGAACTGGAACCCCTAGGAACACGCCCGTTCCAATCGCGCCGAAGGATTGTCCGAGTCCCGTGACGGGAAAGCCGCCCGTCCATAGCATCGTGAGACCGCGTGCGATACTGAACATCCCAAGCGTCGCCACGAACGGCGGAAGCTTGAACCGAGTGATCGTAACACCGTTGAAGAATCCAGCCGCCGCACCAACCAGAAGCCCAGCCGCGATCGATCCAAGAACCGTGAACTGCAACTCCACTCCCAGCAGTTCCAGCCGGAGTCCGTTCTTGAGCAAGCCTGCGGCGACCGCGCCGGACAGGGCAAGGATCGCCCCCACAGAAAGATCGATTCCCGCGGTCAGGATAATGAGCGTCATACCGATCGACAGGCATAGGTTGACTGAGATCTGTCGAAGTATGTTGAGACCGTTTTCCAACGTTAGAAAACTGTCTGACAACAAGCTCATTCCAACCAGCATGACAGCGAGCGCGATCAGCGATTGAAACCTGGCCAGGTGTGTGCGATCGAGCTTTAACATGGCGTCGCCGTACTCCCCGGAAAGGCCGCGTGCAGAATCTGTTCATCCGTGGCATCGTCCCGATCGAACTCCGCCGCCGGCCGACCCTCGCAAAGCACGAGAATTCGATCGGAGACGGCCATCACTTCCGGAAGTTCGGAGGACACCAACACGACGGCGAGTCCTTCAGTCGTCAATTCGTTGATCCGTGAGTAGATTTCGCTCTTTGATTGAACGTCAATCCCGCGGGTTGGCTCATCGAGCATCAGAACGGTGGGATCGGTAGCAAGCCACTTGGCGAGGATGACCTTTTGCTGGTTCCCTCCGCTCAAATTGATGATGAGCTGACGAAGTGACGGCGATTTGACGCGGAATCGCTCAATGAAAGGCTGCACATGCTCGCGCTCAGCGCGGCGACTGAGCAACCCGAAGCGTTGCGCTCGATCGAGGCTTGCGAGACTCGCGTTCTCTTCAACGGTCATCGACAGGACCAACCCGTCGTGTTTGCGATCTTCAGGAACGAGCGCAAGACCAGTTGCAACCGCGTCGCGAGGGGAATTTATCGTAACGGGATGACGATCTACGAAGACCTCACCCGTGGAGACACCGCTGTGCAGGCCAAAGATACATTCCAGTAGCTCCGTTCGACCGGCCCCCATCAGTCCAAAGAGACCCAGGACCTCGCCCTTGCGAACGTGAAAGCTGACGTCATTGACCAGGTAGTCCGACGGGCGAGTCGGATGCTTGAGCGAAACATTCTCGACACGCAACGCTTCGTCACGCGTCGCCGACGACGAACGAACGGAAGACTTCACTTCGCGTCCGGCCATCATCCGTACCATCTCGTCTTGGGTGAGTTCTCCCAGTTCCGCCGTACCGATCATGCAACCGTCGCGCATCACAGCGATGTCGTCCGCGATGTGCTGAAGTTCTTCTAGACGGTGAGTGATGTACACGATCGAAACGCCTTCCCGTTTCAAATCGCCAATCCGCCGAAACAGTACTTCGGTTTCGTGTTCCGTGATTGCCGATGTCGGTTCGTCCATGATCAGCATGCGAACATCACCTGCCAGGGCGCGAGCAATTTCGACAATCTGCTGCTGCCCGACCCGCAGACGTCGGGCGACTGCTGTCGGTGAAACATCCAAATCCAGAAGCTCCAGCCACTGCCTTGCGCGATGGTTCAGTTCGCGGTAGTCAATCAGCATGTCGAGGTGGAGTGGTTCGCAACCGAGGAAGATGTTCTCGGCCACCGTCATATCAGGAACGAGGCTAAGCTCCTGATGAATCATGGCAATCCCGTGATCGATTGCATCACGTGGGCGAGTGAAACGAACTGGGTGGCCCTGCAAGATCAACTCACCTTCGTCGGGTGTCTGCACGCCAGCCATCACGTTCATGAGTGTCGATTTGCCGGCACCATTCTCGCCCAGCAGTGCTGTCAGCCGGCCGGCGCGTAGCTTTAGATCCACTCGATCCAGCGCCTTGACGCCGGGAAACGCTTTGGAGATCCCGCGCGCTTCTAGGACAACTTCGCCGCCGGCCATCATCATTGAGCCTCCACAATGAAAGGGACGACTCGCAACGGGCTCAGGTCGGTGGTCTCGTCCGTCACCTGAACGCAACCGACGAATCGAACGGTCACGCCGACCTTCGCCTTTTCCCGTAGCGATGGCAGGACCTGAGCCTCGATGCGTCGATTGATTCCCGACGAGATCCTATTGAAGTCCTGCGAATTGCCGTAGTCGTTTACGTCTAGCAGGCCAGTACCGTCACGCACCGCGTTGCCGAAGATGGGACCGGACTCCAGCAACACTTCGGCGTCATCGGCACCTTGCCGGATCACCAACGCGACGGTGTTTCTTTCCACCCGGGTCACGCGGCCAGTGCCGGAGATGAAATAGTAGTAGGTACTGCTCAGTCCGACGCTTCGTCCACGAGTTTTCCGAGCCTTTGCGTGATCCTCCTCAATGGCGGCAATGAGCTTCTGAGCATCGACCGCACGCGTCTCTGCCGGAATAAGTTGTTCGTCCCAGAATTTCTCCACGAACGCAGCAGGATCGAAGGACTCAGCCTCCGCCGCCAAAGATTCTTGCTTGGCTTGCTCCAGTGGCACGATGTGAAACAACGGCCAAAACCAAAGCGCGACAACACAGGCTGCCGCGATCGTGCCTCGGATGACCCACCGCTGTCTGCTCGATTTCACTCCGCATCCTCTTTGCCGGTATCACCGTATTTGTCGGCGTTGCCTTGATGCACAAGCTCCACCGCGACAGGAACTTTCTGCGACAAATCATGCTGGCCTTTCAAATACTTGTCCGCGTATTCGGCGGCGGTTTGAGCCATCAGTTTGGGGAACTGCATACCGGTGGCGACGATCTTGCCTTCCTTGATCAGGTTGACTACGTCTTCCGCACCGTCGAAACCAAATACCTTCACCTGCTGATTCTTGCCCGCCGCCAGTAATGCTTGATAGGCACCCATGGCCATCGCATCGTTGCCGCAGAAAACTGCGTCGATATCGGGATGGGCCTGCAGAATCGTTTCCATCACGTCGAGCGCCTTCGCGCGATCGAAGTCGGCGCTTTGCTGAGCGACCAATTTCAGGTCGGGATATCGATCGACGACACTGTGGAATCCATCAGACCGGTTCCGCGTGTTGTTATCGCCAACGAGCCCCAACAATTCGACATACTCTCCCGACTCGCCCACCTCCTTCACGAAGTGCTGTCCCAAAGCGACGCAACCGGAATAGTTGTCCGACAGGATTTGCGATACTGCCGCATCTGTCGCATTGATCTCCCGATCCATGCAGAAAACGGGAACGCCTGCTTCTTTGGCGCGGCGGACATTCGCGACCGAACCGTCTGCATCCGTTGGGTTGAAGAGAATCGCTGAGTACCCCGACGCGATGACGTTGTCGAAGTGTGCGGTTTCTTTGGCGGGATCGTTCTGTGAATCGAAGACGGTGGCTTCATAACCGAGCTTCGTCGCATTCTCCTTTGCGGACTCGGCCAGAACGACGAACCACGGATTGTTCAGCGTCGAGATGACGACGGCGACTTTTTGGTCACTGGATGACGATGTTCCGGTGCTGGCTTCTTGCGTGTTGTGGTCACGACTTCGACTGTTACAGCCGGTAACGGCGATCGCTAGCGAACACGCAAGCGTCGTCAGAAGTCGAAGGAAGGATTGTCGATCCATGGGATGTTCTCGGGGAGTTCATTCGCCGATGACGAGGCCAACAGGACTCGTTCAGTGTCATTAAAACACAACGCCGGACTTAAGGATTACGTTCGCATAGGGCGTGCATTCGCCGGTGCGCACAATGACTTCGCTTTCGCGGGTCATACTCTTGAATTCTTCGTGATCAACTTCAGTTACTTTTGGGGACATTGATTGATTGTTAAATTGCTGAATCATCTGGTCAAAGATCGTCTGGTTGTGGTCGTGAATTTCCGTTGCCACCACGATCTCTTCCACCATCATCTCACTTAGCATCGCGTCGAGTGTCCGAAGAAATGACGGATAGCCGCTCTCGATTGCGAGGTCGATGCGTTTGACTCCGGCTGGGATCGGCAAGCCGGCATCACACAACGTGATTGCTGCCGTGTGTCCAATGCGGCCGATTTCGTAACTCAGTTCACTGTTGAGGAGTCGGTTGCGTTTCATTGGTGGATTGCTTGAGCGCCTTTCGCTCCTGATTCTTGTGTTGCTTTCACATGGCGAAAGGTGACGTTTGAACAGCGCAGGAGTTCCTTAGCTTTTATGTGGGACGACTTCGATTTTACAGCATTCATCAAAGTTCGTGACCGTTCCAAATTTCTCAACCAATTCATCAAGGCCGAAGCGGTGTGTGATCAGCGACGGAAAATCGTAACGGTCCGATTGCTGCTGCAGAATCTTAAGCACCGGATGCCAATCGGTCCCACAATGGAACACGGAATGAATGTGGAGGTTCTTGGAACTGATATGCTTCATCACATCCAGAGCGACAGGCTTTCCTAAGTCCACCCAGTTGCCGACTTCGATCACAGTCCCACCCTTGCGCACCATCTTGAGCGCCTCGATGAAAGCTTCCGGTTCACCAGCCGATTCGATGACAAGGTCCGGGCCAACTCCTTCGGTCATTTCTTTGACCTGAGCAATTCGATCTTCCTCGGCTACCTGCGATGCGTTGATCGTTACGTCCGCATACAGGCTTTCTGCTTTCGATAGCCTCAGATCCGATAGGTCGGTTGCGATGCGCAGTCCCGCTCCATGGATCGTGGCCATGATGCCGTGCAGAATCCCCAGCGGACCGTTGCCAAGAACGGCGACCGACATGCCCGGTCCGAAGCCTTCATTCACCGGGGCGAATGGTACAGCCGCTCGACCGAGCGCGTGAAACGCAACCGCCATCTCTTCGACGAAAACGGCAACGTCGGTTGGCATCTCTTCAGGCACTTTGAAGAGATGCGTGTCGGGACGGATATACATGTACTCCGCAAAACCGCCTCGCAGGTACGGTTTCGTTTCGCAGTTTGGATGCAACCCGTAGGCCTGGATCTGATTCAGACACGTTGTGTTGTTGTAGTGTTTGCGACAGTAGTAGCAGTGGCCGCAGTTCACTTCGACGGCGATAGAAACTCGATCACCAACCTGAAGAAGTTGCTTGTCATAATCCATCGTCTTGGCGGCGTTATCACCGATTTCAACGATCGTCCCAATGACTTCGTGACCACCGACGTAGGGGAAGATCGATTTGCCGCGTAGTTCCGTCGCTTCGCCTTTGTAAATGTGGCGATCGGTTCCGCAGATGCCTGCCATATCGACCTTCAGGATCGCCGAGTCGTGATCCATCGTCGGATACGGATAACTCCGCATCTCAGTTTCTCCCGGGGCCGTCATCGCAACGGCGCGAACCGTTTCGGGCTTCGTCGATGCTACTGCGGGCTGCCGCTGAGTGCTTTCCGAGTCCAAGATTTGTGACATGGTGAAATTCTCCATTTCGGCTGAAGCAACGAAAACAGGATGATGTTGAGGAATCCGCCAAGAAGCTGAACTCATCCTCGGAATACAACGCGACCACGATGAGCAGAGTTATCTCACAGGATTATTGCACAGTCTCCCTCGAAAACGGGCCAAACCTACACTATCCTGAGGCCATGCGACCATTTCAACACTTTGATACTGGGCGTCCCGAATTCGCTCCGTACGGCTTCACCTGTGAGGTTTGGGAGCCGATGCGGATGTCGAGACCGGACCGTCACGACGAAATTGAGATCAACTTTCTTGATCAGGGGCGCCTGACGTACCTGATCGGCGGCAACCGCATTACTGTCGAATCACAAGCGGTGACGCTGTTCTGGGCGGCTGTGCCGCACCAGATCATTCAATTTGAAGATGTCACGCACTACTACGTGATCACGATTCCGTTCGGATGGTTTCTGCAGTGGGGGCTTCCGGAAAACCTGCAAACGCAACTCATCCTCGGAAACGTGCTTTCCACCGAAACCAACGAGACAATCGCCGCGCGAGACAAGATGCTCTTTGACCAATGGCATCGCGACCTGTCGGCTTCGGAAAGCGAGGCGCAAGAGATCGTCCTGCTCGAATTGAAAGCTCGCCTGCTGCGTCTGGCCCGTTCACACAGTCGCCGACCACCGCATTGCGTCACTCGCTGCGATGCGCGATCCAGCCGAGCATCGCCGAATCTTGAAAAAGCCGAACTGATGGCAAGCTACATTGCCAGAAACTTCAAGACGCGGCTGCTAATCCAAGACATCGCGGATTCGGTCGACTTGCATCCGGACTACGCCGCTACCCTATTTCGCAAGACCTTTGGAACAACGCTTAATTCTCTGATCACACGACACCGCGTCGCGGAATCCCAACGCCTACTCATCACCAGCAACGAACAGATTGTCAACGTTGCCCTGTCCTCCGGCTTCGATTCACTCAGTCGCTTCAACCGAGCATTCAAGGAGGTGACTGGAACCACGCCGAGCAGATTTCGCAAGCAGTGCCGTTCCGCTGGTGACTATCGATGATTTGTTCAGCTCGGTAGGCACGTGGTCGCAGGTTGGTAGAGGAATCCAGAGTCAATGCAGAGAAGGGATGGGAAATCCGATCGGAACGCGTGAGCATTTGGTCGAATCCCAAGGGCGGGATCCCGCATCGGTGCGATACGCCGAAGCGGATTGGCGAATTGAACAACTGTGGCGCTTCTCGGTCGTTACAATCGCGGAATCTCGTAAAAAAAACATCGCTTTTGGCGCGACGAAAAACGCCATTTTCTCCTACGTCCCTGGTGGCGATGTCTTGCCGCTCACGTCTTCGGTGAATGCTAACCTGTTTCTTAACCTGGAGAGTCCTTGTGTTGAGACTGCACACCATTCAACTCTTGTCTCTGATAACTCTTGCCTTACTGGTTAGCACGGCGACGGCCGACTACCCTCTCAAACCAGTACCATTCAATAAGGTCGAGATGACCAGTGACTTCTGGCGGCCTCGGCTGGAAACGCAGCGCAAGACGCTGGTGCCGTTTGCTTTCGAACGTACACAACCGGGCGTTGAACACCTGAAAGCTGCCCGTGATTTTCTGGCCGGGAAAAAAGTCGAGGATCACCGGGCTCACCGGTTCATTGATTCGGACCTGTACAAAGTGATGGAGGGAGCCGCCTACCTATCGCATGTTCCTTTTGCATAAGGATGGGCGATACCTTGATGTGGCTGAGGTGGCACTGCTGAACAATGTGCTCGCAGCGGTCAATCTCGAAGGCAATCGCTTCTTCTACGTCAATCCGCTGGAAGCCGACGGCAAGCATCCGTTCAATCACGGCACGGCCGGGCGAGCTCCATGGTTCGGAACGGCCTGCTGTCCATCCAACATGGCTCGACTGTTGCCGCAGATTCCCGGCATGACGTACGCGCACGATGACCGCGACGTCTTCATCACATTCTATGCGGAAAGTCGGACGGAGATCACTCTGGACAATGTGCAGGTCGAACTCCAGCAGCAGACCGCTTATCCGAATGACGGTGAGGTCAGTCTGGTCGTAAATCCCGCGAAACAAAAACGGTTTCGCGTGCTGCTGCGGATACCGACCTGGGCTCGTAAGCAATTTGTCCCGGGTGCCCTCTACCGCTACGTGGACACAGCGAACGAGGCAGTGAGCCTGACGGTCAACGGCGAGGACGCGTCGCTACAGCTCGAAAAGGGATTTGTCGCCATCGAGCGGCAGTGGAAGGCGGGTGATCGTGTGCAGTTGAAACTACCGATGCCCGTTCACATCACGGAATGCCATCCGGCTGTGAAGGCCAATCGGAACCGAATCGCGCTGACGCGAGGTCCCTTTGTTCTCTGTGCCGAAGGAGTCGATAACGGAGGCGCGACACAACGATTCTTCTTCGCAACCCCCCCGGAAGTCACCGATGCGGAAGTCACGACAAAGACGATCGACGCCGGTGCGTTCCTGCAAGTGAAGATCGACGCGCAATCGCTTACGTCGGACGGTTCGATCGAGAGATCGCCACTTCTGCTTACGCCGTACTATGCATGGAACAACCGCGGTGTCAGCTCGATGACCGTCTGGTTCCCCCGTGATCCCAAACTGGCGGTGTTCGATCCTCATCTGTTGCCAAAGGAAAGCGTGTTCTCAAAAGTAACGGCGTCTCACACGTTTGCCGACGACACGGTCAATGCTGTCGGTGACGGCAAGGAACCGCGATGGTCCAGTGGCAAGGACGTGCCACGTTGGACAAGCCGGCCCCAGAAGAACAAACCGCAGTGGGTCGAAGCACGCTTTGACACCACGAAAAGCCTGAGAAGCGTTGGCGTTTACTGGATGCAGGATCGATTTGACGTCAAATTTCCTGCCGAGTGGTCGCTTGAAGTTGAGCAGAATGGAAAGTGGATGCCTTTCCAACTGTACACCACCGACCGCTACGACACGCGAGCGAATCGGTATAACGTCGTTCACCCTGCTGCGCCGACCCGTTGCGATGCGATCCGTGTGCGGATGACGCCGAAAAAAGATGCCTGCGTCGGAATCCTCGAGATCATTGCAGAGTTCGAGGAAGAATGAGAACGAGTCCGTCTCAAATCGTCCCCATCCAACAATAGCGATCAACCACAGAAAGTTTCTAATCATGTTTCGTTGTGCGATGCACTGCACGATCGCCGTGCTGTTGTGTTGGTACCACACTGTCAGCGCGGGAGTCGCCGAATCGCCACCCAATTTCGTGATCTTTTTTGTAGACGACCTTGGGTGGGCGGACACTTCGGTCTACGCTGCGTAATTCGAGTGGCTTGATGTGGACCTGGGGCCAGAAGCAGGACTAATCGGTTCTCTGTGGCGAATCAAACGGTTGCTGCCGCGATTCCAGAATCGTATCGAGTAGGTCGCACGCCTCGCACCGCAGTTTTGAGCCAACCGTCAGATTCTTGTCCATCACAAGGTGACAGTCTTCAGAGACCGTATACGGTGGCCACACGGGTCTGCTGTCGGAGTTCGGATCGCCCGTCTTCGCAAACTGAACCCAGTAGTCCATGAACGCTTCAGAAAGCACTTCGTCATCAGGTTTCGGTTCTTCCAAGTTTCCGAACACAAATCTGATCTCGGCAGCATGCGCGGCGCCCATCCAGCCCCAAACTGGTTTCGTGAAGTGATACATCCAAACCGGCGTCTCCTGCCGATCCATCGCCCTTGCGAACTGACGTGCAGGTTGGACGAACCAGGTATCTGTGATCTGTTGGACACCGACCTCCCAAAGCATTTCCTCTGATTTCGGGGCATAGTATTGGGCGACCTTCTGACCGTGTTCGCCGAATCGTTCGACCATGGCCTCCTTGAAGTTTCCCAGTGTGCCGCCGAACGGTTTGCGCGGCGTAAACATCGTCCCTTCGTCGCGATTGGTTCCCACAATCGCGGGGACGTCATGCTGGTCGCCTTCGGCATAGATCTGGCGCGGATCTTCAGGGAACACCCAGCCGTCCGTCGCCACAGGCCAGCGTTGCTTGACGTTTTCGAGGATTTCTTTGGCAGGAATGGCACGCAACTTCGCAAGCACATCGTCCGCGTCCGCATCGTCGCCAAGTAACCTCCGAACTTGTTCCTCCCCATCAAACTCGGCGGGCGGTCCGTTTTCGTTTTCCTGCTTCAAGTCTCGAAAGATGACCGGATCAAGCCAGGGACTCTGCAAAATCGCTCGATGGAACAGCCCCTTTGACAATGGAGTTGCCGTCAACAGATAGACGCTGGTTCCGCCGGCGGATTCGCCGAAGATGGTCACGTTGTTCGGATCGCCGCCGAAGTTTTCGATGTTGTCTCGCACCCACTTGAGCGCCGCGATCTGGTCCAGAATCGCATAGTTGCCGGACGAATCGTTGGGAGACTCTTCCGACAGAGCCGGATGGCTCATGAAGCCGAGAGCACCGAGGCGATAGTTGATGGTCACCACCACTACGCCCCGCTTTGCCAGTTGAGTGCCGTCGTAGCCGCCCTGATGCCCGGAACCCTGTGTGAATCCGCCGCCGTGAATCCAAACCATGACGGGACGTTTGTCCTGCTTTCGCACTCGATTCGCCCAGACATTCAAATACAGGCAGTCTTCGCTCTGCCGGGGTCGATCATTCTTCTGCAAAGACCTTGGACCAAACTGATCGCAACTGCGAACGTCCGACCAATTGGCCGCCGGTTGCGGCGGACGCCAGCGAAGATCGCCGACGGGCGGTGCCGCGTACGGGATCCCTTTGAAGACTTCGACCGAATCGTCACGAGACGGCACGCCGGAAACCGCGCCAAGCTGCGTCTGTACGTCAGCGGCAGACGCCGTGCTCGCGTCCATGCCAAGTAACAGGAATAACAGCAGGATTGGGGTTGTTGCTCTCACGAATACTTCTCTTTCAAAGGCAAGTGGCCGTCCGGTCGCGTAATCGTCATTTCGTTCTGAACGCTTTGTGCTGCACGAGCGCGTGAACGAATTCGCTGAGTGCGAATTGTTTGCTCTTCGCAGAGCTGACCATTTCGCTGGCCAGGTCTTCATCCGTGAAGCCGAACGGGCGGCCTAACGCGTACTCGATCAGGTGTTCGGTGAAGCCGCGGGCGAAGTCTTCTTCGCGTTCTACGATGAGGTCTCGTAGTTCGTTATAGTCGCTGAAGGCTGGTCCTTTGTGGAATGCTCCGGAGGCGTCGATCGTCCAGGTCTTCCCGTTCTTCCCTTTTCCTCCGGCATGGTCCGTGGTGCGCCACTTTCCAGCGGCATCAAAATTTTCCAGGCCGAAGCCGATCGGGTCGATCTTGCGGTGGCAGCTTGCGCATTGGGCTTCTTCCTGGTGTGCCAGCAGTCGCTCGCGGGTGGTCAGGATCTGATCGTTCAGCCGTGAGATTTGCGGGACGTTGGGTGGTGCTGGCGGTGGTGGGTCGTTTAAGAGATGGCGCAAGACCCAGGCTCCGCGTTCGACCGGGCTGCTGACGATGCCGTCGCTGCCCATGGCGTGGATGGCGGCCATTCCGAGTAATCCGCCGCGTGGCGAGTCGGCGGGCAGTTTGATTTTGCGGAACTCGTCGCCTGTGACGCCTTCGATGCCGTAGTAGGTGGCGAGCAGGCCGTTGACGAACACGTAGTCGCTCTTGATAAGCTTGCCGATGCGACCGCCTTTCTCATCGCGAAGCAGGTGGGCGAACGACTGATAGACCTCTTCGCGCGTGGCTGCCCGGGTGCTTTCATCGAAATCGCGGTAGAGGTTGACGTCGAACTGAAAGAAATCGAGTCGCTCCATGTCCAACCATTGGTGGACGAAGCCGGCCACGAATTCATCGCTGCGCGGATCGGCAATCAGTCGATCAACCTGCTGACGAAGGGTTTCCGGGATATGCAGTTCGTTCTTTTCGGCGAGCTCGAGCAATGGCGAATCCGGTGGTCCGCTCCAGAGGAAGTAGGAAAGCCGCACAGCCAGTTCGCGATCATCAAGCTGGCGTCGCAGAGCTTCGTCACCAGGTTCGTAGAGATAGAGGAATCCCGGCGAAGCAAGAATGACGCTGAGCGGCGTGCGAATGGCAACATCAAAGGAATCTCCCGCTGCAAGTCGGGTCTGAAAGATTCGGACCAGGCGATCGATGAATTCGGGATCTGGCGACACGTCTCGAAAAGCGTGTTGCGCAAACTGCTCAAGTATCGTTCGGGCTCGCGGGGTTTCCTCAAGGTCTGCATCGTGATGCGCCCACGAAGCTGTGAACGCGGATGGACCTGACGCGTTCGCGATCGGACCTTCGAGTTCCACACAGTCGATCCAGATGGCGGGCGGGTGTCCATAGCCGTTCTCTTTCTTCCACCTGTTGTGCGCATCCCAAAGTGCTTTGAGGTTTCCGTTGTTGGGCTGTTTCTCCTGCACCGCGAACTCGCGAATCGTATTGGCGGTGACCTCAAGCGGGATTTCGATCGTTTCGGGGTTCTCGATCGTTCCGGTGACTTGATGAGTACTGATCGCGCGGCCTTCGAGTCCCCAGTTTCTGCTCTCGATCTGGCGTTGAGGATGTCCAACCTGGATGAAACGTCGCTCGGCCGGAGTGCCTTCGACCGCTCCGACACGCACGCGGATGACATAGCTGCCGGGCGACAGATTCTTTTTCTTCGGGGGAACAATGATGCGACCGGTGCCGTGAGCGAGCTTCAAGTAAGTGCCACGGTCGCGATGCGGGAGGGCGGCGTAGTGTTTGTGATAGGCGAGGTTGCGCCGGTCCCCCTCAGGATGGCCGCTAGCAGCTTTTGGCGAGTCGCGAAAACCAAAATCTTTCGGATCGGGGGTTCCCTCAAGTCGATCGGCATAAGCGTAGAAGCGGATGGGGTGATCGATCAGGCGATCCGTCTTGCGAATCTCGGCAATCCTCGCCTGATTCTGCGGAGTCTTCGCGGCTTCATCCACTCCCTTTTGCCAGCGGGTGAAGCGGGCATATTCGTCTTCAATGTTCGCGATCTCCTTTTCGTTCGCCGGATTGACCGTCGTTTCAGGCTCGACACGGAAGGTATTCGTTTCCGGTCCCGCTGTCTTCTGCCGCTCGAAGGCTTCATCGATCGCGCTGCGTCCAAGCTTCAGATACTGCTCGAACTGATCGCTGGAGATAAACTGCGACGCTCCCACCGTATCAAAGGTCCCCGAGCCGCCGTCGGTGGGCAGTGAGCCGACATCGACCTTCACGCCGGTCAAGTGTTCGATGGTGTTGCGGTACTCGCGCCGGTTAAGCCGTCGCATCGTGATCCTGCCGCCTGAATCTGACAAAGCCCGACGCGCGGTCACCATGGTTCGAGCGAGGTCGTCAAGGAAATCCGCCTTTTCAGCATTGCCAGGTTGTTCGGAATCCTCCGGCGGCATTTCGCCCGCGTTCAGCGCGCCCAAGACCTTTTGCCAGAGTTCCGCCTGCTTCAGTGTGGTGATGCGGAATGGCAGCACTTCGAGGTCAACTTTGCCTTCACGTGTCTCGGAATCGTGACAATCGAGGCAATGCGACTTGAAGAAGGCCCGGTGTTTCTCCGGAAGGCTCGCTTCAGGCGGAGCTGCTAGCATTGCGGACGTGGTGAGAATTAGGCAGAGAAATGGGGGCAGAGGAATGATTTTTGGATTCAATAATGAGATACTCATTCCTATGCCCCCATTCCTCTGCCTAGCAGTCATCCCATGAGCATTACATCCGAGATCCCGATTCTTCCTACTAGTCGCGACGTGTTTAATGAGGTGGATGCTGCAGTGATGCAATGCGCGTATGCATCCCAAAATCATTTTGGACGCTTGTGCGAGGAAGCAGTATATGAAAATGACGTCAAAGCTCGGCTGCATGCGACCGGTTTCGATGACGTGCATACTCAAGTGGAATTGCTGGTGTCGCATGGGGGATTTCAGAAAGAATACCGGTTGGATTTAGTCGTAAACCAAGTTTTATATGAGTTAAAGGCAGCGGATGCGTTGATTCCCGAGCACGACGCTCAGGCACTGAATTATGCTGCCTTGTTAGGTCTGAATCGGGTGAAGCTGATCAACTTCGGAGGGCCCAAGGTTCAAGGAAGACTGCATGGTGCCCCGTTCGCTGACATGGATCGTCGAAACATCAAGATCGACAACAGCAAATGGCAACCGTTGTCGAAAGCGTGTACCAAACTGGCAGAATGGTTCGAGGAATTCATTCGAAACATTGGCGGCTACCTGAATACTCGGATCTACGAAGAAGCACTCATGTGGTTTTGCGGTGGAAAAGACGCTTGCGTTCAACGATTGCCTGTACGCCGTAACAATCGTGAAATGGGAAAACACGCCTGTCGGCTCTACTGCGACGACTGCGCCTTCGTTATCACAGGCCTCAAACCTGGAGAAAGTCGGAGAAACTACCAACGGCAACTCCGATCGCTGGTCAACGCCTTGCCTATTCAAGCTTTTCAATGGATCAACATTCATCATCTGGACGTTTCGTTTGTCACGGTTCGCGGTCAGGGAAATAGGCAGAGGAATGGGGGCAAAGGAATTAACGTCTCTGTTCTTTCCTAACTCTTAAAACATTCCTCTGCCCCCATTCCTTTGCCTGATCAAATCACCCCTGCAGTTCCTTCACCACACCCGTGCTGTCACCGTGTCTTTCCGCGTTGATACCCATTCCCTGCAGCATCGTCAGCCACACATTGCACAGCGGTGTGTCTTTCGGCAGGACGAGATGCTGGCCGAGCTTCAGGTTGGCTCCGCCGCCGGTGAGAACCGTTGGGCAATTGGTCAGGTAGTGGATGGAGCTGATGTTCGACCCCCAAGCCACAGCGGTGTGGTCGAAGAGGCTCGATCCGTCGGCTTCCTTTGTCGCCTTGAGTTTGTCGATCAGCCGGGCCAGCAGTTCGCTGTGGACCTTGTCGCGCACCTTGGAGGCCTGCATGCGTTCGCCGGGTGAGTAATGGCTCACATTGTGGGCGCTCGGTTTGAGATCGAGACTCTGCAGAAGGCTCTGACCGGGCATGCGGTAGGTCAGCGAACGAGTGCTGTCCGTCTTTAACGCGGCAACGATCAGATCCTGCATGATTTCGATCTCGGCCTTCCCCTTCAGACCGGGTTCCGGCTGGTCGAGAGGCGGATTGGCCTTGGGGACGTCGAGCCAGGCTTCGTCTTTTTTGAGTCGCGTTTCGATGTCGCGGATGCCCTGGAAGTATTCGTCGAGCTTGTCGGTGTCGGTTTTGGAGAGGCCGCGCTGCACGTGCCTGGCTTGGGCGAGGACTGCGTCCAGGACGCTGCGGTTCTCGGCGATGGCGGCCTGGCGTTGCTCCAGCGGCAAGTCGTCGGCCGAGAAGAGCTTGTGGAAAATCTGCACCGGATCGTCCTGGCCGGCGACCGGCTTGCCACGCTGATCCCACGACAGCGAGAGACCGGGACCGTGGCCTTCCAGACTGGAACCGTTGAGCTGAATCGAAGAGAAGCGGGTGTCCTGCCCTAAATGCTGCGCGACGACCTGGTCGGCCGAGATGCTGTTGGCCATGTTCTGGCCGGGCACGCTGTAGCGATTGGCCCCGGTCAGCCAGAACGTGCTACCCCAGTGAGCTTCGTTGGTGTATTGATTTGAGCAGCCCTGCACCACCGTGATATCCGACTGGTGACGAGCAAGCGGAGCGAGGCCCTCAGAAAGCTCGTAGTCCGCACCCGTCCGGGCCACATCCGGAAACCAGGTTTCCTTGGTCACCCCGAAGCCGATGCCGAGGAAGACGCAGCGTTTGGAAGGGGCGGCGGGTGCTGTTTCCGCAGCCGAAGCAAAGCGACGAAAGCCGATCGATTCCAGCGCAGGCAGTGCGATCACTGCTCCTGATCCGCGAAGCATCTGGCGACGATCGAGTTGAGCTTTCATTGCATGATCTCTGCAGGTCAGTGGCAACCCCTTCTCTGGCAGTATCGGACGTCAGCACGGGCCGCATCTGTCCGCTGTCGATCCATGTCGGATTCAACGCGGAATCTCGCGATTTCGAAGAATTCGCAGGCCGATGTCGCGAAACCCCGCGGATTGGCTGGTTTCCGTTCCGATCCATTGTCTCCCATGGCCCATGGAAATAACGGTCGTCGTTAACGTCAACCGCCTCGGTCAAGATGATGACTGAGGCAACCCCGTCTGAGAAATCAAGCGACTACGACGTCACGGCGGCACCAGGTGTTTGAGAATGCGCGTTCTGCGGGAAGTCAAAGGTCAACACGAGCGGTTCCGTTCCCGTGTTCTCGATTTCCACACCGCCGCTGGAAAGTGCGGCCTGAGTGATGAATCCGATCTCGGGATAGATCTCGCCAAGCTTCATATTCTGGTGATATCGCACTTCGAGCTTTCCAACGCGGCCGCTTCCGCCATTGGTGTGGAACAGCGCGGGGCTCTCCGGGCAGAAATTTGTCTTGCCACCTGGCTCCACCGTGAGTCGGAGAATGGAGCACTTCTGGTCGCCGAGGAAATCACCGTAAACGATCCACTTGGCGTCTACTCCGTCGCCCGCGAATTCTTCGGCGGTGATTGCCGGACGCGAATTCTTCATAACGAAGTCCGGGTCCTGGTTCGCATCGAAGTCGAGCTTTTCAACCAGGTACTCCCAGTCTTCGTGCCGGTCCTTCGGATAGTCCTCTTCCCGGCAGGCGTAAAACGCATCCGCCGCTCCGATACGTCCATCAAGCGTGAGGTCCTCGGCCAGGAAGTGCTCATCCATCGTGACGTGCAGCTCGTGCGTGCAGAGGTCGGTCGGCGAGTGCAGCACACCGTTGGGCATCACGAAGCCGTTATCAAGATGCATCATCGTGTGCGGCGACAAGTGCCGAACGCCGTTGTACTCGCCCTGACCGAAACGCTTCATGCAGGCGAGGAACTGGTCCTTCGTCACGAACGGGTACAGTCCCATTGCCGTGGTGTGATAATGCGACGCACTGACTCCGGGATTATCGAAAGAATTGATGTCGTAGACTTCCCACTTTGACCAGTGAAGATGATGCGGAATCGGATTCAGATTGTCGAACTTCTTTGACACAATCGGCCAGGTCGGATCGCCGAACAACGATTTCGAAAAGGCCGTCATCTTCTCACCCATGACGGCTTCCGGATTCACGACGATCAAATCCTGCAGCGAGATGACTTGTCCGTTCGGAGTGAGGACGTGCGATTCACCTTCGCGAAACGGTGCTTTCTTCGTCCGCGTATCGATGACACCCGTCACGATGGGAACGGTGCAGCACATCCAAAGTTCATCGAGCCCCGTCCCATTCATGTAGTCCGGATAGTACGATCGTTCATCAAGGCGAAGGCGTTTACCTGGCGTGCAAAATGTCCGGCCGGCGTAGCGGTGCAGTAATTGCAACACACCGCCGTTCTTATCGAGACAGTCATCAAGAATCGACGCCGATCCCCCGTCGATGACATCCTGTTGGGGGTACTCGTGCAGTTTATCCGCGAGAATTGCCGTCGACGTAGCCATGAGTGATTGACCTCAATGAGCCTGAAGAAGCGTGTCGCTTCCCAGGAATGTTCTGGAGAGATGTTGGGGGGTTCGAATCTTCGACAACACAACGAGCCGGGCTGAGGACCGAACTATCCGAGGTGCTGGCAGAGCAGAAAGTGTAAAAAAAGAGTGGCAGGAGAGAAAGGACCGGGAGTCGCGCCGGCTCGTCGATTCACCCTGCATTTCAGGTAAAATGCAGCTTCGCAAGACCGATGGGTGTGCGATTCATTCTAATTCGACTCCCGATTGCTCGGCAACAGTTGCAGAGCATCAAGAGTCACGAATCCGACGGTGTTTGAGTTGATCGATCCAGAAGTGGAGGCCTCGCCTACGCGTCGGGTTTCCTTCGTTTCAGAACAGCCAGTTCTTTGGGCTACATCATAACGCTGCCGGCACCGTCCCATCCTCGTCCCAGGCCATGCCGTTCCCTTTTTTCAGCCGATATGACTGCTTGGATCCACCTCCTACAAAGGCTGGTTCAATTCGTTAGCTTGGGAGCCAGCGACTTTCAAAAAGGCAGTAAGCTCCGGAACTTCCGCTCTGAGTTCTGCGAGTATCAAATCCGTTATCGCCTCCGCCCCTTTTTGATTGAAGTGGGTGGTGTCGCCCTCTTTGAAATTGTAGGTCATGCTCTGCTGGCGGCCGATCTTGTTGTGGTGCGCAATACTGGCTCTGTGCAGATCGATGAATGGCAGGTTCAATTCCCCCGCCACCGCTTCGGCGGCATTTGCGTAGTCAGTCAGCGTCCCCTGGTAGTTGTACTTTTCGTTTCTGATCAAGTTGGACACGATCTTCCCGTCAGCGCCGAAACTGCGACGGGTGACCGAACTGACAATCACCGCTTTGCCTCCAGACTTCCTGATGCGCTGCACGTACGATCTCAGGTGATCGCTGTAGACAGTCGTGTCATATCGTTTCTGATCATTATGGCCGAACTGAATCAGAACGTAATCGGGTTTGAGCCTGACAAGCTCATCCAGCTTCTTTGACAGAGCTTGAAGCGTAGCCCCATTCTTCGCGTAGTTGAGAATCTTTGCGCGACGATCAAACCGCTCCGCAAAGGCCGGCCCCCACCCGGATTGCACCGCGACGGTGGAATCTCCTATGAGGCCAACGACGACCGTTTCCTCCTGAGCCTGACAGACAGCCGAGCTCACTAGTAATAATGCGATTGCCAAGACGTTTTTCATATCACTCTGATGTTGTTGCTCTGCGAATACACCACGGTGCTCTCGTCTTCCCCATGGGGGCACGCCAGCTGGATGTGGGTAGGGTTCTCATTCTGACTTCTTTCTCCGCCTCATTGTCGGAGATGGCTTCGAACAAGGTGACGGCTCTTTTCGATTGGTTAGAGTTACGGGGACTCATGTCTATTATCTTCAATCAATAATCCCCGCCCTTGTCGCTGGCGTCGACGGAGGCTTTCCACTGTTCCCAGGCGGCGACCATGGCTTTGAGTTTCGCGGATTGAGCCGCGGCGTGATTGTTCTTTTCCCCCGGGTCATCCTTCAGGTTGTATAGTTCCCAGTCGCGCGAATTGACCTTGGCACAGTAGGCTTTCCAATCGCCGTCGTGCCAGGCGGCCTGGCCACGGATGTGAAATCCGAGGGGACGCGGACGTGTCTCCATGCCGCCCTCCAGCAAGGGGACCAGGCTGACGCCATCGAGCGGGCGGTCGTCGGGCATGTCGACGCCGACGATGTCGAGGATGGTAGGAAAGTAATCGACGGTGCAAGTGGCTACGTCGCTGCGGGTCCCGGGCTTGATCTTAGCCGGCCACTCGAACAGGCCGGGCACGCGCACGCCGCCCTCGTACAGGCTTCGCTTGCGCCCTTTGAAGCGTCCCTGGCGGCCGGGAGCCTTGTCGCTACCCTCGGGGCCGTTGTCCGAAGTGAACGCGACCAGCGTGTTGTCGGCGATGCCGTGCTCCCTGAGACGGGCGCGCAGCTTGCCGACGGCCCGGTCGAGCGCGGTGACACAGCCGTAGTAATTGAGGTGGTATCCGTCCAGCTTGCCGTCAGCGTCGGCATAGCTGTCGGTGTCTGCCTTGCTGGCGACGACGGGCAGGTGCGGGGCGTGGAACCAGACGACGGCAAGAAAGGGAGTTTCGCGATGCGCGTCGATGAAGGCGAGCGCGCGGTCCATGATCAGGCCTGAGTCGTCGCCGAGCAAATCCTCGGACTCGGGATCGATGAAAGTCTCCTCCCCGGTCCAGTAGCGGGTGCCGTAGAACTCGCGGCCGGCGCCCTCGGCGATGGCGTGCCAGCCCTTGCCCGACGCTCCGCGGAAATCCCCTTTGCTGACGTTGTTCTTTTTCGTGCCCTTTGAACCCGCCGGCTGCCACATCGGATCGTAGGTGGGCGTCTTCGCTTCGGTCGCGAAGGTGGTGTCTACCGCGTGCTGCCAGGGCGGCGAGTAGTTGGACTTGTCCTTGCCGCCGCGATTGGAGTCTTTTCTCTCGCGCGTCAAGGTGCCCATGTGCCACTTGCCGAAATGGCCAGTCGCATAACCCTCCGCGGCGAGCGCCTCGTAGAGGGTGAACTCGCCTTCACGGAGGTGGCCATTGTTGGCGGTGTAGATACCGGTGCGGTCGTGATGCCGGCCGGTCACCACCGACGCTCGGGTCGGCGAACACACCGGCGCCTGAGCGTAGAAGCGAGTTAAATTAAGGCCGTTGGCCGCCATTTCGTCCAGGTGCGGCGTGCGGATATTCTTCCCGCCGTTGAAGCCGACGTCACCCCAGCCGAGGTCGTCGCACATGATCAGGATCACGTTGGGCTTCTCCCCGGCTTTCGCACCGGCGGAAAACGGTGCAGCAACAATGGCTGTCAAGAAGAGCAAAGGAGTATAAGTGGCCAGCTTCATTGTTTATTTCTCCGGTCCAGAACCATTCGAGCCATCGACGCTGTGCTGGATGATACCGGCTTTGGGTCCGGCGATCACCTGGATGGCTACAGCGGAACCTTTGAACGTGATGTCAAAGCTGTCGCCCGGCTTCTGTCCGATCAACTGCGGCCGCTCGTTCCACCCCACTCGCACCTTTCCGCCTTCTGCTGCGGCATCGTAGTCGGTCTGAACTGCGAACCCGTTCAGGTTTGTGAAGAACCGGAGGGCTCGCGCCCTGCCGCTAAAACCTCAAGTGAAGAACCGGAGGGCTCGCGCCCTGCCGCTAGAACCTCAAGGAAAAAACGCTTCACAGCGTTGCCGCGCAGGACGCTCTTCATCGTCTCTCTCAGGCTACGATTTACTCGGCCACCCTCCACACCGCTTCTTCCGAAACAGAAAACGATCCCCTCGTCCTCTGGCCCAAATGATCCACCAGCCGCTTGAACTCCGCAGCCTCTTCTGTACTCGGGGTTTCAGTCAGGAAGAGCGGCCACTTCGGCTGCCCCCAGAGCGTCTCTTCGTAGGTCTCACCTTCCCGTTCAACGAGTAGTAGCCCAGACGTGGTGTTGCCACCGACTTCTCCAAACAGAATGTCGATCCGCTTCTCGGCGCTCCCATTTTCCTGCCCGCGATTTTTCTGCCATCTCCGTCGTTCCCTGTGAGCCGACTGTCACGCGTTTAAGTCTCCGCATGTGGATCGAATCTCTCACCTCGGGGATCCCTGTATACTAACGAAAGTCGACGGCCATTTTGTGGATCGATCGATTGGCAGCGAGGAGCGTGTCGACCGACTGGTGGGTCACCCTCGCAGCAGTGGACGGCATGGCGAGCGGAATGAATATGAAAAAGCAGCGAGGCAAGATACGGCAGCTGATCCTGATCGCGACTGCATTGATCGTGATTCCCGGTTCATTGGGCTACATCGAGTTTTGTTTATCACGGCCGATCGGCGAAGGCCCGGCCGGACCCGCGGTCGATCGCACTCAGTTTGAAAAGGTGTGGACGGATCGTGCCGTTCGCGTGGTCGGGCTCGGAGACAGCATCACGGCGGGGCTGGGCGCGAAATCACCCAAGCACACGTTCTTCAATCGGTTGATTCAGAATCCATCGGATGAGTTTGATCCGATGCGTGGCGTCTGCCTTTCATCCGTGTTGCCAAATCTTGTCGCTGAAAACTTCGCCATCTCCGGCTCGGAATCGAATGTCCATCTGGACGTGATTCGTGAGACGCTTCCGACTTACCCGGACGCCTATGGAATCATCCTGATGACTTCCGGTGGAAATGATTTGATTCACAGCTACGGCCGCAGCCCGCCTCGCGAGTGTGCGATGTACTCCGCGACGCTTGAGCAAGCGAAACCTTGGATCGACAATTTTCGGGATCGACTGGACACGATGCTTCGGGAGATTGCCGCAAAATTTCCAGCAGGTTGCGAAATCTACATCGGTGATATCTACGACCCGACCGACGGTGTCGGGGATGCACCAAGCATCTTCTTGCCGGATTGGCCCGACGGATTAGCGATCCACGCCCGCTACAACCAAGTGATACGGAATGTTGCGTCCCGTTACGAATTCGTGCATGTCGTTCCTCTCTACGAAACGTTTCTTGGCCACGGATCGCACTGCAGGCAGTTTTGGCGTTCAAGTTACGACAGCGACGACCCACACTATTGGTTCTTCACCAACATCGAAGACCCCAATGATCGCGGATACGATGCGATCCGAAGAGTGTTTCTCAACACCATCCTTGCCAAGACGACCCTCAAATAGAAAAAAGGGGAAAGGGGTTTTTAATGGAACCCATCCCGGTCAGGTTCCGTTTGGGTATTTGAATGTGAGGTTTTCAATCGTGCCGGTGTAGTGGTTCGGGGCGGTGTAGGTCCCGACCGGTTGGGCCAGGTCCGCACCGATCTGAATGGAGTCGTCGGGTTCGTGCGGGAGAATGCCTGCTTCCGCCTTCCCAACGAGCTTGCCATTCACTTTCAGGAACATCTCCCCTTTGGGAGTCCAGTTCGCTTCGAAATGGGTCGGACCAGCGATCGCGGCGGAGGAACGGACCACGGTGCGTTCTTCGCCGGCGCACGCGGCAAAGCACAGATGTCCCCGATCGAGGTAGATGCTGTAGCCGGATCGACTGTCGCCGTGAGCGAGGACCACGCCCGAGGGAGAACGGGAGTGTACGGTCCCCTTGATCTGAAGTGATCGGCCTCCCGCCACTTTCGGCGCACGAAACGCCGGCAGGTCGAGCCAAGACGTTCCATCCAACTGGAGCGAACCGGTGTCGCCTTTGACGCCATGGTTGACGAATCGAAGAAGTTGATTGCTGGCGAGGATTGCGATCGTGGGCACGGGTGCGGCGAGGGGAGCTTCGTCATCGAATGCAAAGCCGACGTCGTCGGCCCAGGCCGCGATCTGGCGGGCCATCGCTGCGGCACGCTCCGGCTGCACAGAGAGAAGATTGGTCGTCTCGCCTTCATCCGCTTCGAGATCGAACAGTTGGGCTTCACTGCCATCGGGATTGACCAGGAATTTCCAGCGACCGTCGCGGATCGCAAACGTTGGGCTCTGGTGCTCTGGCTTGCCGCCTTTGAGAATGGCGTGCGGATGGCCGTATTGCCAGAACACCGGTTTGCCGCGAGGAGCGGGATGGCCCAGAAGCACGTCGCCACGGTCGACACCGTCGAGGTGATTCTCGACCGGAACGCCGGCGAAGCGACAGATGGTTGGTGAAAGATCAATCGCGGCGACGACGCTGGTGGTGTCTTCGATGCCGGCCGGGATCGTTCCCGTCCAGCGAGCGATAAAGGGCATGCGGATACCGCCTTCGAACAGTGACCACTTCCGACCTCGAAACGGGCCAGTGAACCCCGCCGGAGGACCTGTCTTGTATTTGCGCGGCCAGTCGGTGGGGCCGTTGTCACTGGTGAACAGAATCAGCGTCTGGTTGCCGAGATTCAGTTCATCAATCGCGGCAACGACTCGTCCAATGTGTTCATCCATTGCTTCCAACACTGCGAAGAAATCACGGACATAAGGATCATCGGAAACGGATTTGAACTTGTCGGCACTGCCGGGAAGCGGCACGTGCGCGTCGTGAACGTCGTTGGGGAACAGCCTGACGTAGAACGGGCCATCGCGGTGACGCCGGATGAAATCAATCGTGCGATCGGTCTGGATCTGCATCCTTTCCCAACGCTCACAGGGAATGATTTTTCCGCGACCCAGGGCATGCGCACGTTTGATGGCGTTTGGATTGTTTTCAATGATGCGGTCACCAAGGCCTTCGAATGAAACCAGGGACTCGTCGAATCCATACGTCTGAGGCAGAGGCGCGTCGTCGACGTCACGACCGCCGCCCATGTGCCATTTGCCGAAATGAGCGGTCGCGTAACCGGCGGCTTTCAGTTTCTTTGCGGTCGTCGGGGCGGACGGGTCCAGGTAATCAGCCATGCTGCGGTTCGCGTTTCCCGCCCGAGTGTTCAGGTACGAATGGATTTTCCAACGCCCCTGATACTGACCGGTGGTGAGCGCGACTCGCGAGGCGGAACAGATCGGCGAATTGACGTAAAAATGGGTCAACTTGATGCCATCGGCAGCAAGCTTGTCGATGTTCGGCGTCTTGATGAGCGGATTACCAAAGCAGCTGGGATCGGCGAACCCCATGTCATCGATAAAGATGACAACGATGTTTGGTGTTTCGCTGCCGGAAGCTTCTGCAGCCGGCAACACGTGGCACGACGACATCGCGACAAACGCGAGAACGGCAAGAGTGTGTCGATTCATCGTGACAGGACTTTTATCTCTGTGACAGGGCTCGATTCGGCATCGATACGAGTGGGATCGGAGTACCGTTCCACTGCAACCGCAGCACGCTCGCCGGTCTAGCGGTTCGGTTTGGCGACGCGTGCACCCGGTGCGGGCTTCGACGTTGCGGTTTTCGGGTACGGCATCTTGGCGTCGACTTCGTCACGCCAGTCGTGCAGCATCTGCTTCAGTTTTTGAGCGATCATCGGCTGGGACTTCGCGAGGTCGTTCTGTTCAGCCATGTCATTTTCCAAGTCGAACAGTTGCACCGTTCCGTTTTCGTAGTACTCGAGCAATTTGAACCGCCCGGATCGAATCGCACCGCCGGGGCTTTGGAAGCCGTGATTGCTGTAGTGGGGGAAATGCCAATAGATGGGTCCTCGATCGTAGTCTTCTGCTTTCAAAGCGGGGACAAAACTTCGGCCGTCGACGTGCTGTTCCGGTAACGCGGGAAGATTCAGCATCTCGAGCAGTGTTGGATAGTAGTCTGTCCCAGTGACGACTGCGTTTGACGTGGAGTTTGGATGTGTCTTGCCTGGCCAGTGCACAATCAAAGGCACACGAATTCCACCTTCATAGTTCCAGCCTTTGGCCCCGCGAAGCGGCAGATTGGAGCTTGCGAAGCGGGAGTCGAGCGTCTGGCGAGGATGATCGATGCCGCGATACTGGTTCGACGCAGACATGCCTCCATTGTCGGACGTGAAAATGATGATCGTGTTGTCTTCGAGCCCCAACTCTTGGAGCGTCGCACGGATTCGACCGAGGCTTTCATCGGTAGCCTCAACCATCCCCGCAAACTCGACGTTGTCCTGCTTTTGCTTGACCCACCAAACTCGCTCTTTCCGGTGCAATTCAACGTTGTCGCGTTCTTCTAAGAATTTGAGTTTATCGGCCGAGATCGCAGGTCCGTCGGGATTGGGCTCCAGAATGTAATCCGGGCCTTCCTGTTCCGTCATCGACGCGAGTTTTTCTTCGTACTTCCGAACCAAATCCTTGCGGCCCTGGATCGGATCATGGACGGAGAAATGCTCGAGGTGCACAAAGAACGGCCGGTCTTTGTTTCGTGAGATGAAATCGATGGCGGCCTCTGTCAGCTTGTCGGTGTAGTAATCGCCCTGTTTCGACGGCAAAGTCTTCTCGTACGTCGGTGAAAACGGATGGAAGTAGGATCTGACCCAACCCGTGATCGCTTCATCGAATCCGTAAGTCGTGGGATCTCTGTTCAGATGGGCCTTGCCGTAGTTCGCGGTGGCATAGCCGTGCTCGTGCAATGTCTCCGCCAATGTTTGCTCTTCATCAGGCAATGCGGTGATCTTTGCGCCATGATGTAACTTTTCATAGTCGCGTTCAGGACGCCCGCCCAGCCATTCGGTTAAATTCGTGCGTGCCGGATACTTCCCGGTCAGGATACTCGCGCGACTCGGAGAGCAAACGTGGCATGTTGCGTAGGCATTCTCGAAAAGCATGCCTTCTTTCGCCAACTGATCAATCGCCGGAGTCTCATAGAACTGGCTGCCGTAGCAACCCACGTCCCGCCAGCCAAGATCGTCGACGAGAAAGAAGATCACATTGGGCTTTGCCTGCGCGTGCACGTCAGTGCAGAGCGTCAGTGACAGCAGGGCGCAAATCGCGAGCAACGCGGCGCTATTCCAGGTTCTCATCGCTTGTTTCTCTTGTCGTCAAGATTCTCTTTGATTCGCGAATCACTCACGACCGGCGAAGGGCACCCCTCCTTGGGAACTTCGACGTTCGCGGTCCAGAGAATTGCGTTCAGCACGACTTTGCGAAAGTTTTCATCCTGCCAGCTGACATGGTTGTGGGCTCCGGTGAAACCGAAACCGCGTCCGCCGGTGGGACGTTCGTAGGCCCACGCGACGACCTGCTTTTCTCCGGCCGCGACGGCTTTCCGAACGGCTGGATTTCCACTCCGCGGGCCATCCGGACGGCGTAAGGTTTCCGGTGGGGGAAGGTCCGAAAGGATCGGCGTGACGCCCTGCATGTCTTTCACAAACCGCATGTGGTAGTACCACTCGTCATTGACGCGGAACGGCTCGACTCCGTTGGCAATTGGGTGATCCGGGAAATCCTTGAAGTTGGGTGTCCAATGAGGATTGACCGACCAATCCAAATCGCAGAAACCACCCATCCATTCCAGAAACTTATCACCCGGCTTTCCTTTTTCCGCCTCCGTTGCCCAGTGGATCATCACGACGCCGGTGCCCGCCTTCATCAGCTTGTCAAACTCGTCCAGGTGCGGGTTCAGCACATGTCCTGTGTGTCCGGTGCAGAAAATCACGACAGTTGCCGCGTCATGCAAAATAGAATCATCGTCGGGATATCCGGGGTGCGGTACCAGCACCGCTTCAACGTTCAGGCCGGACCGATTCAATGCTTCCGCCAAGATCATGTTTCCCGCACGATGCTCGTGCGCCATCGGGCCATGACTGGGCTGGCCGGAAATAAAAACGATCTTCGCCCTCTCCTCGGCCACTGCAGCCTCAGTAAAAAACTCTGGGCCGATGAACAACATGGCACAAACAAAGCTGAGGCAAACTTTAGTCTTCATGGCGTGCTCCGTATCGACTGACAATTGATTCCAGTAGGCCCATCGGTTGTGCCAGTTCTTCGCTCGATTTTCGAACGTGTGGGCTGACGCGCAGTCTGAGCGACGTGTTCTTGCCCTGCGGAACACCCAGCTTGAGTATAGCTGAAGACGCACCCGAGGCGTCACGTTGGACTATTGTTTGGAGAGCCATCCACCGGGCTGCTCTGTTGCCGTCACCTGAGTATCGGCGTACCACGATCTGAGCTGTTTCAGCATGCTCGCAACGCGGGCCGGATGCCGTTCCGCGATGCTGGTTGTCTCACCCGGATCCTCCGCCAGATTGTAGAGTTCCGTCCGGGCATTTTCGAACGTCCCGGGAGCGGCTTTGGGATGCAGCACCACCAGTTTCCATTCGTCCTGTCGGATCGCTTCGCTGCGTCCGCCTCCGTTTGACAGCGAAGCCCAGTACAGCGCACGTTTCGGCAAGGACTTCCCGCGGAGCACGACATCACGGAAGCTGACTCCGTCGAGTTTCACCTCACATGTCACCTCCGCTAGGTCGAGCAGCGTCGGCATGACATCGATACTGATCAACGGTTCGTTGGATTGTGTGCCAGCTTCGATTCTTCCCGGCCACCAGACGATCGCGGGAACTTTATGGCCGCCTTCATAGATCGAGCCCTTTCGGCCGCGATAATCATCCGAATCGGGCCAATCAGCAGCCGGTCCGTTGTCTGAGAAAAACAGGACGAATGTGTTCCGGTCGATCCCAAGCTCAACCAGCGTCTTTCGTATCTGGCCGACACCTTCGTCCAGAGGCATCGTCATCCCTTTGAATTTGGCAATCCTTTCCTCGGCGGAGTGCTCCTGCCATTTCCAGCGATCCCATTTTTCGACCGTTCGACGCACGGGATCGCCGGGAACCTGAACGGGATTGTGAATGGCTTCGTGGGCCACATAGAGGCAGAACGGCGCATCAGCCATTGCCTGTCGGCGGATGAAAGCGTCGGCATAGCGGTTCACCAGGTGAGTCGTGTAGCCGTCTTCACTGGTTTCCTGACGGCCATGCCACCAGTCATGCCGATAGTGGTCGCCGACATGGCTGACGAAGTCGATGTTGCCGCTGTGGTAGCCGATGAATTCATCGAAGCCATGATTCTGCGGATGATAGTCCTGAGAATTCTGCGGATACCCCTGGTGCCATTTCCCGACAATTCCCGTCGCATAACCGGCCTTCTTCAACACTTCAGCGAACGTCGTTTCTGACTTCTGCAGCCCTTTGCGATGTTCCGGATGGTCGGCGCGAGGATGAATGACGGCTTCGATGCCCGCTCGCTGCTGATAACGACCAGTTAACAATCCCGCGCGAGTGGGCGAGCAGACTGTTCCGGACGAATGAAAGTCCGTCAGACGCATACCTTCTTCCGCCAGTCTGTCGATTTCAGGCGTCCTGAAATACGGATTCCCAAAGCAACTGACTCCCTCGTAGCCCATGTCATCCACCATGATGATCACGAAGTTTAGTGGTGTCGCTTCACCTGTGGTTGATGTGGAAGCTTCCGGAGAATTGATCGTCGGCTTTGAATTCGGCGAGACGCGCGTCGCCGAAACGTTGTCGTCAGCGTTCAACCCAACCAGCGGCCCAAGCAGCAGACCAGTAAGCAGGGCAAGCGTTCGTGTCATTCTGTTGTCCATCTTTGAGCTTCTGTTCTTGGGCCTAGCGCTCCAACCACGATTAGCGCTGGGTAACGCTGTGAAGCATTTTTCCCAGGTGTTTCTTGAGGTTTTAGCGGCAGGGCGCGAGCCCTCCGGTTCTTCATCTCTGCCAAAACACCGGAGGGCTCGCGCCCTACCGCTAAAATATGCTTCACAGCGTAGAGCGATGGGGTTACGTTTGTCGAGCGAAAAAGGGGGCAAGCGTCGTCAGGCGCGGGCCGAGTTCCATGTCGACGCCGTCACGTGTGGTCGCCCGGGCATCACCGGGCTTCAGGTCAATGGCGGGCCGCAGCCGACCGTGTCCGCGCGGCGGCGAGCGTTGCTGAGCCTAGCGAACAAGCACGAGGCGAAATCGTGGTGATCCCTCTCGGAGCTTGGTGAAGGCCTCGTTGATGTCGCTCATCGGAAACACCTCCGTCATGGGAGAAATCTTGTGCCGCGCGACGAAGTCGAGCATCATTCGTGTCGTCGCGATGCTGCCGGTGGGGGAGGAAGAAAATGACTTTTGTCCCATGATCATCGGGAAAACCGTCGCCGTAATGGACGGGGCCGCACCGACCGTGTGCAGTGCCCCACGCGGTGCGAGAGCCGCGATGTAGGTGTCCCACGGCAACTCGGCATCGGTGGTGTTGAGGATGAGGTCAAACTTCCCCGCGACCTTTTCCAGCGATCCCTCTTCGTTGGTGGCAAGGAACTCGTGCGCGCCGAGCTGCCGTGCCTCCGACTCTTTCGAGCGGCTTCGCGAAATTGCGGTGACTTCGCAGCCCCAGGCGTTGCAAAACTGTATCGCCATGTGGCCCAGGCCCCCGATACCCACGATGCCGACGCGTGCCGTCGGCGACAATTCAAGCTGCACCAACGGGTTGAATACCGTCAGCCCGCCGCACAGCAGGGGGCCCGCCGATGCAGCATCAACGCCGTCGGGAATCTTGGTCGCCCAGCCCCAATGGCAGCGAACCTTGTCGGCAAAACCACCGTGCTGATGGGTAATGGTCCCCTGAGCCGACACGCACAAATTGTGGTCACCGGCGAGACAGCGATCGCAGTGCATGCAGCTTCGGCTTGTCCAACCCAGCCCGACCAAGTCGCCTTCGTTGAGACCAGGGACATGATCGCCCACGGCAGCGACGCGCCCGATGACTTCATGACCGCCGACGAAGGGATACTCGGTCATCTGCCACTCGTTGTCGACCATCGATAGATCGCTGTGACAGATCCCGCATGATTCGACTTTGATCTCGATGTCGTCAGGCCCCAAAGAGCCCGCATCGTACTCAAAGGGCTCAAAAGATCCGCCTGGCTTGTGAGCCGCATACGCTTCAATGGTAGACATGCATCTCTCGTGGTCGAAGGGCTGGTGGAATGCTTGGTTGCGATCGTCGACTCGAACCGAAGACTGTAGGCGCGAGCCAAGGTGATCGCGAACCGCGAGATTCCCAGCGGCGTAGTGCTCCAAGTGGCGCGTCGCACTGGTAGACTTAGAGTGCCGCGGAAAAGGACCCCTTTTCCGCTCCATCAAAACGAAGCGAGACCCCGTTTGAGGGGCAAATTGACGCCAGGCTACTTGCGGCACCGGCCAATTCGGGGAAAAATAAACCCCTTCATCAGGTTTGCCCCCCCTCTTTCACGCATGAGCCATGGTAATGTCACGCTTGATTCACTCCGTCATGTTCGCGTTCAGTCTTTTTCTCCTTTCGATCTCGGCTGTTGGCTGCGGTAGTCCAGAGAACACCGTCATCGAAGACACTCGGTCACAAGCTGAAATTGAGCAAGAAGAAGCTGATTACGAAAAGCAAATGGAAGAAGCCGAAGAGTCGGACGTCTCGGAGTAGTCGGCTATTGATTTCGTGAATTTCACGGCGTTTTTTGATGGCTCGACGCGGAAACCAATCGCACCAGTCTCGTCAAGCGCCGACGACTCCGCAGGGCGCTGCCCCTGCGGACACGGCGGTGGCCCATCGCCCTTCTTTTGCGATCCTCCTAGCGAGCACTTGTGGGCTCGCTTTTTTTCTGCGCTTGCTGCACGTCTTGCAGACGTTTGAAGTCCCGACGCTGATTCAATTGCTGGGAGATGCCAAGGGGTACGTTGATTGGGCGGTCAGAATCAGCGACGGCGATTGGTACGGCAGCGAGACCTTTTACCAGGCGCCCCTGTACCCCTATTTCTTGGCGGTGCTGATTTCGATCTTCGGCCCCAGTATCACTCTGATCCGAATGGTTCAGATGACGCTCGGTGTTGCCGGGGTGGCCTTGATCGGTCTGGCGGGTCGCAAGCTGTTTTCAGAGCGAGTCGGACTGGTTTCCGCGCTGATGCTGGCCGCCTACCCGCCTGCCATTTATTACGACGGCATCATTCAAAAAGCCGCGCTGGCGACGTTCCTGCTGTGCGCCGTGATCGCAGCCTGCGTTTATCTGCAAACCGAGCGCCGTTGGTGGCACGCGGTTCTGGTCGGCGTGTCACTCGGCCTGTTGGTGCTGGCGCGAGAGAACGCGCTGCTATGGACGCCGTTGATTCCAGTTTGGATCTTGCTGGGGCTACGTGAAACGAATCGGCACCGATGGAAACTGGTCGGCTGTTACGCCGGCGGGATCGCCTTGATTTTGCTACCTGTCGCGGCGCGCAATGCTTCACTTGGAGGCGAGTGGTCGCCGACGACGTTTCAAGCAGGACCCAACTTCTACATCGGCAACAACATCGAAGCCAGCGGAATCTACGTGCCCCTGGTCCCCGGCCGGGCAACGCCAATGTATGAGCGTGCCGATGCGGAACGTTTGGCCGAACAAGCCGTCGGCCATGAACTGTCCGCCCGCGAAGTCTCTCAGTTCTGGATGGCGCGGTCCTGGGAAGACATTCGGCAGGCACCCGGTCGCTGGCTGCAGCTGATGGTCGCGAAAACGTTCATGGTGTTCAATCGCTACGAAGTCCCCGACGTCGAAAGCATGTACATCTTTCGCGAGTACTCCGTCCCGTTGCAGCTGAGCCGAATCTGGCACTTCGGCACGCTGTGCCCGCTGGGGATCTGGGGACTGATCGCGACATGGCGAGACTGGCGAAAGCTGTGGCTGTATCACCTGCTCTTGCTGACGATGATCGCAGCCGTTGTGGGGTTCTTTATCCTGGGGCGATATCGCAACCCGGTCGCGATCCTATTGATTCCCTTTGCAGCTGCCGGCGTGGTCGACCTGTTCACGCGGACCTGGCAAGAAAAACGTCGATCGATCGGCGTTGTCGCGGTCCTATTGGTCTCTGGTATTCTCTGCAACATCCGCGTTCACGAAGAGCGCTCCCTGCTGGCAAGCTGTTACATGAACATGGGGATTGCAGCCTGTAAGGCGGGCAATCTGCCGTCCGGGATCCAGTTGCTGCAGGATGCTATTGCCGAGTTTCCCGAAATGGCCGAGGGGTACGTCAATCTTGGCCGGGCGTACATGCTCAATCAGCAGCCCGATCGTGCGGCTCAATGTTTTCAGACCGCCCTCGCCCTTGATCCACGGCTTCTGGGCGTCCGTTACCAGCTCGGCGAGGCACTCGAGTACTCCGGTGCGCAACAGCAAGCGATCGAGCAATATCGACGTGCCCTGGCAGAAACACCACCCGATGCACGAGCCGCGGAAGCGCTGAGCCGAATTCAATAGCGGCAGCCACAAGGGGGCGCTCACCCGCACTAGGGAAAGGCAAAAGGGGGGGTAGCAAACAGGCCTGCTAGAGAATGCTCCGCTCTCCGCCGAATCAGCAAAAAAACCCCAGCACCCCCTCCCCAGGGCCGGCGACTGACAGCCCGGACCAAAACAACGACCTGGTCGAAATTGGAAAATCCTTCTGGTTAGTCCCCCACAATGATGGGATTTAAGGTTATCTTGAGCTCCCATAAAGGGGAGTACCTCCCCGAATCTCTATTCGATGTCTTTTTCTTTTTTTGGAGTTTCTGATGCGAAGACCTCATTCTCCGCGACAGGGTTTCACGTTGGTGGAATTGCTTGTCGTCATCGCCATTATCGGCATTTTGGTTGGCCTGTTGTTGCCGGCGGTTCAGGCAGCCCGCGAAGCTGCACGACGAATGTCGTGTAGCAACAATTTCAAGCAGATCGGGCTTGCGATTCACAACTACCACAGTGCGTTCAAACAAATTCCGACCAACGGAACGGGTACCTCGCGTACCCCGGGCGCGGGCAATCAATCCAACAACTCGAACCGACTGTTTCTGAGTTGGCTGGTTCCGGCCCTTCCCTTCATCGAGCAACAAGGGTTGTGGGATCAGATCTCGAATCCTAACCGGTCAGCGACGCCCGGTCAGACCGTGGCAGCGACCGGCGGCGTTTGGCCCCCGATGGGACCGTGCCCCTGGCAAACCCGGTACATCCCCTGGGTGACGCAAGTGCCGGCATTCCGTTGCCCGAGTGACCCCGGACAAGCTCAGGCTCCCGGTCAACTGGCGCGTACGAACTACGCTGCCAATCTTGGCGATGCCGTTGACCGCTCCAACAACGGTGGCGTCAACGATTATGGTTTTTTTGGTAACCGAAACGACCGGGACGAAAACTGGGCCGTTCAACGTGCCCGTGCTGCGCAACGTGGATTCTTCTGGAATCGTAATGAGATGAAGTTCCGGGACGTTCTGGACGGACTCTCCAACACCATTGCTGCTGGTGAAGTGGTCACGTCGGGCGGCAAACGTGAGGTCAAGGCGGATTTCGTCCGACGAATTCAGATGCGGGCTCCTAGTTCCAACAACAACACCATCTTGACTCCGGCTCGCTGTAAAGCGGGTGCTCACATTGATCCGGATCGTCCGCAGTTTTACGATGAAACGGCAACGGTGAGCGGATCGTTGTCTCAGTCGAAGCACGCTCGCTGGGCGGATTCACGGGCCTATTACTCCGCGTTCCACACCATCTTGCCGCCGAACAATGCCAATTGCGTCGACGCCAACAACGACGGAAATCATTCCGGTGTGATCTCAACCGCGGGAAGTCGCCACTCAGGTGGCGCTCACGTGCTGATGGGTGACGGTGCCGTGATCTTCATGACTGACAGTGTCGACGGCGGTGATCCCGAGCTTCCGACGGTCTGTGTGCAGCGTGGCGACAATTCGTTCCCGATCTCATCGATCCCCGGATCTGCGAGTAACTACGGGTTGTGGGGTGCTTTGGGCACACGTGACTCGGGTGAAACCATCGAGGAACAGCTGAACCAGTAGGGCAATCACAACCTACCGACAATCGCAACCTCGCCCGCGCTCAGCGGGCGAGGTTTTTTTTTGCGACGGTGTCCTTAACAATGGTGCCGTCTTGGTTTGTGAAAGGGGAAGTCATTCAGGCGACAAACGATGCTTCTGAATCTTGATCGCTGTGAATTCATCACTCTTCGATTTCAACGCCGCTGATGAACCGCCTGGTCGCCAATTCATCGACGCGAATGTAATGATCGCGAAGTGGTGGAAAGACGTCGCCCTCGATGCTCTTGAGACGCAGCTTTTCAGTGGGCCGCTGTGGCATGTGGCAGTCGATGCAGTTCTCGGCAAAGTCGACACCAGGTTGAGGAAACAAGCCGCAATCACTTTCGCTTTCGTGACAGTTCATGCAGCGACCCGAAAACAGTTTTCGATTCCCACGCTCGTTGTGATGTGGGTCATGGCAATCGATACAGGTCATCTGCGACTGCTGAAAGCAGGCACTTTGTGACAATCGATTCAATTGATTGCTGGTGTGAACGCTGTTTTTTGCATCGAGTTCATCGTCCGGTGGATGGTAGTGGTCTTCCAGGCGATCGCCGGGCCGAAAACTCAATGCATCGCCTTTCAGTTCCCTCGATCCTCCGTGACACTGAGCGCAGATCTCCATTTGGACCTGCCGTTGCAGGTTTGCCGGGTTGGTGATTCCGACGGCGTCTTGCGCGTTTTCGTGTTCCCGGTGAAAATCCACGTGCTCCTTTGCCGGACCGTGACAACGTTCGCAGGTCACGCCCAGTATCAAGGAACCCGGGGTGTAGCGATTTCTGTTGCCGCGGTAGTCAAAGTATGTCAGGTGGCATTCCAGGCAACGCTGCGGAATCGGGCGGGCGTACGCAGCGTCGCCGTCGATGTATCCGGGGCTGTTGATCCATTGGTCGCCGTCGGTGATGTGCGTGACGTTGTGCTGATAGAGGCCGTCTTTGTGCCAATACAAATACGTCTGAGCCATTTTGGACGATCCCATGATGATTTCCATCGGGACCTCAAAGCTCCAGTCAAAGAAATGGACGCGCTGCAAAAACTCATCGCCTTTGCGAATCATTTCAAAGGACATGTTGGGGTCGGAAGTCTGGAACCGGTTGGAACCGGGTTCAAAGCTTCCGTCGATGGTCGTTTCGTTCACCGGTCGGCTGGTCTTGTAGTGCGCCGTCGCGAGAAACGACTGGTACTTCTCTCGGTGGCATTCCTGGCACTGTTCCGGGCCGACATACCCCGGATTGTCATGCAGCGGAGAAAGGTCATCGCTTTTCTCCGGAGACTCGCCGGGCCGAAACGGGATTTCGATACCGCCGCCGTCCTCGTATTTCCCGACGAACCAAATGTTGCCCGGAATCTGGCTGACCACCATGTTGCTGGGCGGTTTAGCGAGGGCCGACGCCTCCGGTTCATCATCCGTCCGCTGTTGCCGCGCATCCATCAGATCACGAACCAGGGCATCATCGCGTTTCCTTTTCATCGCGTCGTAGCCGAGCCAGGCGACGACCGTGACGATCGCAATCACTGCGAACCAGCGTTTCAAATTCAAGGTTTCCTCTCCTGCGGCGAAGGTCTGTCAGAAAAGTCGATTGGACCAAACGAACCAGTGCCTTGTCTGAATCAGGAATCAGACGTCTGGCCGAAGCGCTGAAAAAGCACCGAAATACGACGAGCCTCGGATCCGCATCGGTTTGCCAACAGTTTACCTTAGCAACGATCGGAAAATGAGTGGGATTGGATTCCAGCCTGTCGACGCTGGAACGACAGAAGTAACATGTGGGGGGCCGAGGGATAGTGCGGGCCGGATAGGCAACGAAATAACCGCCTTCTGTACGATCACCGCCGTCAATCGTGCATCCGAAAACGAAACCATTCAGTTCGAATAGATGATAGACATGCACCAACAGAATCAGCTTCTTCGCCATGCCGCCGCAGTCGCGCTGGCATCGAGTTTCCTGGTCAGCCTGCTGCCGGGCTTCACCTCGGAACTGCACGCCCAAACGGTGGATCCCAAATCCGTGTTGGGTGACGTCACGCTGCCGCCGCCCGAGGACGTGTCGCAGAATTTCCCTTACGGCATCACGGGCAAGACGCCTCCGTCGCTGACCAAAATCAATTTCAAAGGACAAAAGCCCTACCACAAGCACCGCATCAACCTGAGAGTGTTCCAGGGATGCCCTCAAGTCGAAATCTCTGAGGGCGGCAGACTTTGGGCAACCTGGTTCGGCTCCAATGTTCAAGCCGAACGCGCGCCGTACCACCAAGACCAATTCTCCGTCATCTCAACCTCCGGAGACGGCGGTAAGACTTGGAAAGAAGTCTTTGTCTTCGACCCCAGTGAGCTCCTGGGCGGGGGAGCGTCGGACCCGATGCTCTGGAAAGACCCTGAGGGCAACATCCGCTTTATCGGCCTGAGGAACATCGACTTCAAGGGCAACGACGAATTCGCCACCTCGGCGTGGGAATTCACGATGCTGGACGCTGAAAACGAACACACCGCTTGGTCCGCGCCGCGGCTACTTGGAAATAAAAACATCTCCGTGATGAAGCCGCTGCTGTTTCCTGACGGCACGATCATGCGGTCGATGGACGACTTCAAATTGGTCGGCAAACGTGACAAAGTGCGGATTCGCTTTCTGAAAGAAGACGTCGATGGCACGCCGATCTTCGTGTCCGAATTCCCCGTCGATAACGATGCGGTCTTTGCCGAGCAAATGCCCATCATTCGAAAAGACGGCAGCCTGTTTACGTTCTACCGTGCGAAGAATGGACAGAAGTTTGCCGAATCGTTCGACGGCGGCAAAACCTGGAAACTGGGCGGTTACTACCCGATGCAGTTCTCGATCAATACCAAATGTATCCTGAAAACACTCCCGTCGGGGCGAGTCTTGTTGGTCGCCAACGATGTTCAAATGAAACAGGAAAACGGTCGTAAACGATACGTCTATACCGACAAACATGGAACGGAGCGAGACCTGGAAACACACAAGACCGCCCGCACACGGATGACGGCGTACTTGAGTGACGACGATGGCGAAACCTTTACGCATCGACTGCTTTTGTGCGACGATGGTCAAATCAGCTATCCATCGGCGACACTCGGCAAAGAGAACGCCATCTACATCGTCTACGACCAAGGGCGGGGCGTGATCGGCCAACACACGATCTTTTTGTCAAAGATCACAGAGGAAGACATCCTGGCCGGCGAGCTGGTCAATGAACAGAGTTTCTTGAACAACATCGTCAGCCGCCCCAGCGACCAAGGTGGCGGCCGCCGCGAGGGTGACCGTCTGTAAGGTCTCACGCGCCCTGCAACCGGGCAACCAGTTTTCGAGTCGCGAAGCGCGGCAGAAAACTCGTCGACGTCACCATCAGACGGTTCTTCCAGCCCGGGATGACAATGTCCGCGTTGTTGACATAGCCCTCGTAGCCAGCCTTGGCGACGGTTTTCGCCGGCATCGTCGCCGAAGAGAACATGTCCAACTTGCCCATACCGGAGTCTTCGCCGAATCCGGTCTCGGTCGCACCGGGTTCTAAACAGGTGATGTGAAGTCCCGAACCGGCGACCTCCTCCCGCAACCCCTCGGTGAACGACAGGACATAAGCCTTTGATGCGTAGTAGACGGACATGTTCGGCCCAGCTTGATAGGCGGCGATCGATCCGACATTCAAGACGCCGCCGCGACCATTTTTCAGCATCGCGGGAAGCAACATCCGGGTCAGGCGGGTAAGCGCGACGACATTCACCATCAGCATGTCGGTTTGCCGATCCACAGGAATCTCTGCGAATTTGCCGAGCGCCCCAAACCCTGCGTTGTTGACCAGGGTGTCGATCTCGATGGAACGCTCACTTAGCTGTCGGCACAGATCATCGACCGCGCCAGGCTTGGCGAGATCCGCCGGAAGAACGGTCGCGGTGACCCCATTCTCGTTGCGCACCTGATTGGCCAGCTCGTTCAATTTATCTTCACTGCGCGCGACAAGCACGACGTCGTCACCGCCCCCGGCGAATTGCTTGGTCAGTTCCCATCCGATCCCGGATGAGGCTCCTGTGATGAGCGTGGTAGGCATGTTTGGTTCTGGTTGAAGATTGCGTCCGATGTTTCGATTCTCGCCGATCCGAGTGCGATTACTGTGCCAAAGTCGGAATCGGTGGGCAGGTTCGCGATGCCAGGGAAAAAGCGGTCGGTCACCCTCCAGGCCGAGAGATCATCGACCGGATAACGAAAACACGATCACCCCCCCATCGTCTTGCCCCCATCGGTGCAGTGGGATCTACACAAGTCGTCCGAGTTGAAATCACCCTCCCTGCCAGGGAGGGTGACTTAGGATTTGCTGACTCTAACGTTTTCTATGTACCGAAATTTGCCGGATAGGCGAAGTCCTTCAGGCCCGGAGGGCCGGCAGAGTGGATGCCGGTGGCGTGAGCCACCGGAGATGATTTCAAGGAGTCTCTGAGGCCCAACGGGTCGACACAATTCCCTAGCTTTTGGCAATACCCGCGGTTCATGAGACCGATTGTGCCGGCCTTTCAGGCCTCCGTGATCGAGGTCTTTCCATTCCCGGTGGCTGACGCCACCGGCAAGCATTATGCCAGCCTCTCCGGGCTTCATCGCGAACAAACATAGAAAACGTTAGAGTCAGCAAATCTCAAACTGGAAACTTGAAACCTCAAACCTGAAACCAAAAAAAACGGGACAGATTCTCACGTGGAGAACCTGTCCCTGGTCGGTGCAGCGGAGCGCTTCGCTGCAGTCGACGTTTCAATTCGAGCAGCGAACTCGTCTAGCTTAGGTCACTCAAATCACTCAGCCGCCGGGCGTCCGCCTGGGCGTCCACCTCGATCACCGCCGCGGTCACCACCTCGACCACCGCGTCCGCCACCGGGGCCGCCACCGGCTCCGCCGCGGCCGCCGAATCCGCCACGACCTTGGGGTGCCGGCATTTCAAAGGGTTTGCCTTTCATTTCTTCAAACTCTTTTTTCTGCTCACTGGTCAGCACACTGACCAGCTTGGTTTCCATGTCCTTTTGAGCTTCCTCCATCTTTTCCCGCATGTTTTCACGGTCACCGCCTTGGAACAACTCGCGCATCTTGGACATCATTTCTTCGCGAGCTTCTTCGGCCATCTTTGCCAGTTCTTCTTTTTGGCTGGCAGTCAGCTTCAGTTCGGTTGCGACGCGCTCATTCATCAGCGCCCCGGTCCGCATCTGCTGGACTTCGATTTGTTCCAGCCGTTCCATTTGCTCTGGCAACAACACCTCTTCGAGTTGCTCGCGGATCTTCTTTTCACCTTCAGCAACTTTCTTCATGTACGCCTGCATTTTGGCGACATTTTCTTCGCTGTCACGATTCTCACGATCAAAGTCGCGTGGGAATTCGACGCGTTCGCGGCTCTCGGCAACCTTCTTGACTGCCTCTTCCTGGTCGGGCATCAACTCGATTTCTTCTTGGACTTCTTTGACTTGCAACAGTCCCAGGATGGAGCCACCGCCTCGTCCGCCGAAACCGCCGGGTCCTCCAGGACCGCCAGGACCGCCACGAAATCCGCCGCCGCCCGGTCGGCCGCCCCCACCCCCCGGTCGGCCCCCGCCACCGCGTTGAGCCATAACATCAGTGGCGACCATCGCCAAGATTGCCGCGAACAACAGGGCCATTGGGCCGCTTGTGATCTTCATTGATTTCGATTCCCAGAGATTACAGAAAGAGAAGTTGGCTGCGGAGAAGTTCCGCCGTGCGTTGAAGCCGTACATCGCCCCACGACATTGGCCCAGACACTGCGATCGCAATGAATGGAATTCGTCGAGAGTTACCCTGTTCAAACCACGCCGACGCGGCAGGGTTTCACGAAAGATCGAGTTTTTTGCCAAAAAAGAAAGGCAAAAACCGATGCGTCCAGAAACGCGGCGGCCGATTCGGGCCCGGCCGCTACGACTTCACCACCGGATTGCTCCGCAATTCACGCTGGGCCCGCTGCAAAAACTGCATCGCGTCGATCGGGGTCATCGAATTCAGGTCCAAGCTTTGTACTTGGCTGAGCACCGGATGGTCAGAGAATCCGAACAGGGTCAGCTGGTAGGAGCCACTGCCGCGGTCACTGTGGCCCTGGGGTGGAGCGATCGAGGGTCGGTCCAGAGCGTCTCGGTGGTCGATTTCCAATTGCGCCAGCACGTCTTTGGCACGCTCGTTGACTTCGCGGGGCACGCCGGCCAGTCGGGCGACGTGGATGCCGTAACTCTTGTCCGCGCCGCCCGGAATGATCCGGTGTAAAAAGACGACTTCGTCATTCCACTCTTTGACGGCCACGTTCAAATTCGACACCCGCGGCAGCGACTCTTCCAGCTGAGTCAGCTCGTGGTAGTGCGTCGCAAACAGGGTCCGGCAACCGATCTGCTCGTGCAAATGCTCCGTGATCGCCCAGGCCAACGACAGCCCGTCATAGGTGCTCGTGCCGCGGCCGATTTCGTCCAGGATCACCAGGGACCGCGACGTGGCGGTATTGAGAATCCGCGCCGTTTCGACCATCTCGACCATGAACGTACTCTGCCCGCGGCTGAGTTCATCGCTGGCTCCCACGCGGGCAAAGATCCGATCGGCGATCCCGATCAACGCGGATTCGGCGGGGACAAACGACCCGGCTTGGGCCAACAAGGTGATCAACGCGACTTGGCGGATGTAAGTGCTTTTGCCCGACATGTTGGGGCCGGTGATCAGCAGAATCATCCCGGTCTCGGGGGCGTGAACACAGTCATTGGGGACAAATTCTCCCTGCGGCAACGTCACGTCCAACACCGGGTGCCGGCCCGCTTCGATTCGTAACACCGAATCGTCGGTCATCTCCGGTCGCACCCAACTTCGCTGTGCGGCCAGCTCGGCCAGGGCCGCAAGCACATCCAGTTCCGCCATCGCAACGGCAACTTCCTGCAACGTCGCCAGATGATGGTGGGTACGCGTCCGCAAGTTATGAAAGATCAACTGTTCCCGCGCGGCGGCTTTTTCATCCGCGGCCAGGACTTTCTCTTCGTACTCTTTCAACTCCGGCGTGATGTAACGTTCGCAGTTCTTCAGCGTTTGTTTGCGAATGAAATCCTCGGGCACCTTGTCCTTGTGGGCGTTGGTGACTTCCAAGTAGTAACCGAAGACCTTGTTGTAGCCGACTTTCAAATTGGGAATTCCGGTCACGTCCATCTGACGCTGTTGGTATTCCAGAATCCATTGTTTTCCGCCGGCGGCCAACTCACGCAGCGAATCGAGTTCGGGGTCGAATCCCTTGCGGACGAAGTTTCCGTCGGCAGCATTGAGCGGACACTCATCGGCCAATGCCGCTTCCAGTTCACCGCGCAACTCGGGGCACAAATGCAAATGCGATTCCAGGTGCACGATCCGCTTGGGAGTCCGTCCGGCCAACTTGGCCTTCAGCGTCGGCAGCCCGGCCAGCGTTTGCGACACTTGCTGCAGATCCCGCGGTCCCGTCCGACCGGTGGCGATTCGCGCCAACAGTCGGGTGATGTCATAGGTCTGTTTCAGGATCGAGCGCACTTCGGTGCGGAGGGACGCCTGGGAAAAGAACTCTTCGACTGCATCGTGCCGCTGGCAAATCGCATCGAGTTCGACCAACGGCGCGGCGATCCAATCGGCCAGCATCCGCGACCCGGCCGACGTGCACGTCAAGTCGATCGCATCGACCAACGACCCGGCCCGCGACGAGGTTCGTAGCGTTCGCGTGATCTCCAGACTTCGCCGCGTCGACGCATCGATTTCCAGCACGCCGCTGCGGTGATGCGCCGAAATCGATCGAAAATGATCCAGCCCACCGGGTTGTGTTTCTTGCAGATAGGTCAGTGCCGCGCCGGCGGCCCGAATCGCCGCGGTGTCATCGTCGCGAAAGCCGAACCCTTCGAGCGACCCGACCGAGAACTGCTTGCACAGTAACTCGACCGAGGCGTCTTCGGCGAAGCTCCAGGCCGGCCGCGCCGTCCAGGACCACGGGGCGGTGGAATCCGGCGAAAACTTGGCGTCGTCTTCACGGTAAATCACTTCCGCCGGACCGATCCGCGCCAATTCGTCTTCGACCCGCGAAACGGGAAACACCCCGGCGCAGAACCGTCCGCTGGAAAGTTCCGCCCAAGCGATTCCCGCGACCGGTTCATCGGTTTGCTTCTTGCCTTTTCGTGGCGTGTGCAACACCACGGCGGCCAAATAATTCGCTTCCCGCGGATCGAGCAGGTCGTCGTCGGTCAGGGTCCCCGCGCTGACCAGACGGGTGATTTCTCGTTTGACCAGCCCCTTGGCCTGTTTGGGGTCTTCGACCTGTTCACAGACCGCGGCCCGGAACCCCGCTTGGATCAATTTGCAGAGGTAGGAATCGAGTTGGTGATGGGGGAACCCCGCCATCGCCGTCGGATTCGCACTGTCTTTGTCGCGGCTGGTCAGCGTTAGCCCGAGGACACGAGCGGCCGTCTTGGCATCCTCCAAAAACAGTTCATAGAAATCGCCCATGCGAAAAAGCAGCAATGCGTCGCCGCAAGCCGCCTTCGCCTCGTGGTACTGTTTCATCATCGGAGTCATGGCGGAAATCGTACCCGTCGAGGGCGCCGATTAACAGCCTGCCAGCGGCAAAGTTCGCGACGTTTCCGCCGTATCACGCCACCCGGATTCCGGTCAGCGAAACCCTGCGGGGCAGATCCGTCTGACGGCCGGCAGAGCCTGGGAGCGAGTTCTTGTCGCCTTGTTCCCTGGCTCTGCCCTACGCCGTGAACGACTTTTTAGCGGTAGGGCGCGAGCCCTCCGGTGTGTTGGTAATTGTTAGCGGTAGGGCGCGAGCCCTCCGGTGTGTTGGCAATTGTTAGCGGTAGGGCGCGAGCCCTCCGGTGTGTTGGCAAAGAAGCGCAAGCCGGAGGGCTTGCGCCCCGCCGCTAAAACCTCGTCAAACACAGGAAATAAATCGTTCACGGCGTAGGGCGGAGCCTGGCAACGAGTTGCAGAAAAGGATTCAGCAATCGTTGGTGTTTAGCCTTGAGGCGATTCCTGGTCGCTGCGACGCAGCGACCGTGGGCGGTTAAAGCCTGCACACCAACACGGATGCCCTGCCATCGGTGGGTGTGCTCCGATGTGATGCTAGGCCGTCTTGCTGTCGACGCTGGCGGCCACACTGGTCTCGCTGTTGCGCAACAGCTTGGTGAACTCGTCGACGCCTTCTTGTTCCTCTTCCAAGATGTTTTCCAGGAAGATCACCAACGGGCGATTGCCTTCGGCCAACTCCAGTGCTTTGGTGTACATCTCCACCGCCTTGGACTCGAATTCGAGGCTGTTCTGCAAGATCTCTTGCAAGTCGCGGGTCTGCTTGATCTCGTTCCGCGTTGCCGCGGGAACACCACCGAGTGCGACGATCTTGTCGCCGACCAGCTTCGCGTGGCCGAATGATTCTTCGGCGTTTTCCAGAAAGGTTTTGGCGTACACTTCACGCCACACGCCTTCGACGATAAAGCTCGCTTGGGAGTACTGTGCGACACCCGTCCATTCGTGTTTCAGGCATTCATTCAATTGCGCGATGACGGCTTCGTGACTCATTTGTATTTCTCCAGTTGGGGATTGATATCCGTTGAATCATTCACCATAGCGCTGCAAGGTGGTTTCCGGCAACTGAGATTTGAAGCAACCGGTCGCAATTTTTTTAAAACAGGTGGCCAGCGGTCGCCTTGTTGAGAATCGTTCGAGATAACTTGCCAAGCCGGGAGCGTTTTGTTGAAATTGCGTCTCAAGTAAGGACGCCATTCCAGCGGGACGCGTCAGCGAGCGGCGTGTGGTGACGTCATCGCCGCACGTGCCACTGGCTGACGCCACGTGCTGTGATGTGGTATTCCAGCGGGATGCGTCAGCGAGCGGCGTGTGGTGAGGTCATCGCCGCATGTGCCACTGGCTGACGGGCTGTCGATTTAGTGAGCCGCGATGCGTAAGCGGCCGGGCATCCATGCGTTGCATTACGGCCGGCGGCTCACCATTGCCTCGACAAATTCCATTCAATCGACGGCCCGCCGATGCCACGTGCCGGGATGTGGGGTTTGATTCAAAAATCCGTCTAGGTTTTTCATGAGCGACGAAACGATGACCGACGCACCTACCGTTCTGGTCTGCTGGACCACCGTTTCCCAACAGGAGCAAGCGCGGACGATTGCCCAGGCCTTGCTGGAGCGGCGCGTGGCGGCTTGCGTCCAGATCGATGGTCCGATCGAGAGTCACTATTGCTGGGACGGACGCGTGTGCTGCGAAACGGAGTATCGCTTGGTGATCAAGACGTCAGTCGGGCAGGCGGTTCGACTGAAAGAGACGCTGCGCGCGTTGCATCCGTACGAGGTTCCGCAAATCGTGATGCTGCGGAGTGTGGACGTGGATCGGGACTACGCGCGGTGGGTGGACGAGCAGACGGGGTGAGGGAAGGGGCGCGCAAGCTAAAGCTTGCGGGGTCGCAAGCTGGAAGCTTACGCCACTTGGCAAGCTGGAAGCTTACGCCACTTTATTCTAGGCCTTCGATGCCTGGCGGTGGGATCAGGCCGCCGCCGATGTTGCCCAGGTTGCGGGCGAAGAATCGCGGCTCGATCAGGAATCCGACTCCGACGTTGTCCCGCCCGGTGTCGACGTTCAGGTTGACCCGCAACAACAAGGACTCACCGATGCGTGTCAAGCCATAGGACTGTCCGACCGACCCGGTGTTGCCAAAGTCATAGGTCATCCCGCCGGAGAAGATCCATTTTTCGTTCATGCGGTAGTCGTACGTCGTGCGAAGCACGGTGCTGCTGATCGGGCCTTCGAGTGAAAGCAGGCCGATGTACGTGTCGCTGACACCGGGCCGACTGGTCCGCAACCCCGCGCTGATCGAACGCAAGCCGCCGTCGAAGAAGTCGATGTAGCCGTCGCTTAAGATCGAATAGCGGTCGCCGAGGTGATAGCGGAAATCGTAGGTCGTCGGGCCGACCGTTTCGCCAAAATTATCGCGATCGGATTTCGGGAACAGGATGGTGTCGAAGTCCAATTGGATGATATCGACGATCCGTTCGCGGCCCGGCAGGCCTCGCTTGGTTTGGAATCGCTGATGCAGCCCCAGTCGCAATTGCTGCAGATCATCGGCGATCACGTCACTGGGGCTACTCACGCCGCGCTGGATCCCCTGACGCAGCGCATACGTTCTCGGGTCGAACTCGCTGGGCAGTGTGCCGCCGAAGGTGGTGCCGATGAACCGTCTGCGAAATTGTTCTTGGGCGTTGTCGTCGAGTCGATCGTAGAGCGGCAATTCGTCTAAGTCTGCGTCGCTGTCGGCGTACCAGTATTCCGCCGTCCAGTCTAACTTGTGGGCCAGCCCGCGCATGTTCAGCAAACTGCTTTGGATCGTCGGGTCGATGCGGACCATGGGCAGGTTGAACTGCAGCCCGGCTTGACCGAGCAGTCGCGTCAGCGATTGGCCGTCGGCGGCCTCGCCGTAATGGGCGGCTTCCACCGACGCGACGGGGCGGAAATTGAAGGGGCCTACCGGCAATCCGATCGAAAGCTCCTGACGTGTCGATGCGATCACGCCGCCGCTGGCAACCTCGCCCGGCAACGGGAAATGGTTCGCCGCCTGGACGGGATCTTCCGGGGCATCGGCGACATTCAGTTTGGAGTACGACGCATGGTTGTGCATCTGCCATGTCAATCGTTCTTGCAAAAACGTGCCGCCGAACAGGTAATGGTTCAGCGCCGGCAACCGCTCCGTTTCCTGAAAGAAATCATTGACTTGAGCGTTCGCCGCCAGATCGAAGAGCTGGTTGTGGTGGTACTTGCGAAGCCGTAGCCCCGTGACGTGGTCGGGGTCGTTGTCCCATTCGTTTTCCAGATACTGTTCCAGAAAATTGCGATCGCTCAGCCAGCCGGTTTGGGCGATGAACTCGTAATCGTTGGCCAGTTGTTGTCGGTGACGCAGCAACGCCCGACCGCGGTTTTTGGTTTCGGGTTCCAAGGAAAGTCGATCCAGTCCCAGTCGATCGCGCCCGCTGTCACGGATGCCCCACACGTCCAGCACGCCGCGCGTGCGGCCTGGAATGCTGAACAGTCCCGGCAGGTTGTATTCCAAGTGCGTGCCAAACGCCGGCCCGCGATCGCTCAAGTAGTCGGTGGAGATTTCCCAGTCGACGCCCTTGGGCACGTTGTCGATGCCGAACAATTGAAAAACGTCCCAGTCGAGCATCACCTGGGTGCCGAAGTTGCTGTCGTTGTTGATCTTGATGTCCGTCACATAAAAGACGGGGCGTTCTAAACTGGTCGAAAACTGCGGCCAGTAAAAGATCGGGATCCCGCCCAAGAACACAAAGCTGTTGTTGCTGCGAACAAACGGATCTTTGTCGGCGACCAGCAATCCGGTGCGGGGATCGATCAACGTCCGCGTCCGTTCAAAGAATTCCAGTTGTTCGCTCTGCAGCCAGTACCGTGGCACACCCATTCGGCTGCTGGTCACGGCGGCATCGAACGCGCGATAGTTGCCCCGCGCGACTTGTTGCAGCACTTCGGCTTTTAAACGCACCACGCCCTGGTATTCCGGAACCGTGGTGATCGCTTCGGCGTCCAGCACCATCCCGGTTTCGCGGGTGACGTTGTAAAACATCGAATCGGCGTAGATCACATTGTCGCCTTGGCGGAAAACAATGTCGCCTTCGAGATAAAGTTCGCCTTCGGCGGCCGACAGGTCCGTCGAGCCGTCGAACACGTTTGACAAGTTCGGCAGCCAGCCGACGACGCGGTCGGCGGAGATCGTGACGGTGCCAAAATTCATGAAACGGCCGTCGTCGAACTGGGCCGAGACGTCGCGGACACGGATCGTTACGCCGCCGCGCGCGAGAATGATTTGTTCGTTCGTTTCCGGACGCAGGACGCTATCGATGATCGGTGGGTGTGAGGCGCCGCGGGCATCGATCTCGACGCTCTTGCTGCCACCACCGAAAAAGAACTGCGTCCCGCCGGTGGTCGCGCCGTCTTCAAACACGATCGGCGGCGGCGAGTCGGTCACCAGCGGAAGTCCGCCCGACGGCGGCAGCGGTTGCAAGGGCGCAAGCGTGTTCGTGGGCGGAGCCAGGGTGGGGGCCAGCGACGGAGACGGGATCGTCGAGCTTCCATCGGTGACGTTGGGGTCTGGGACCGGTTGGGTGAATTGGACCTGGCCGACCGGTGACTCAGCGCGCTGCGGCGTGGCTCCCACCGCTTCGATGGAATCAAGCGGCAGGAATTCCAGCAGGAACGGACGCTGCGCCGGCTTGCCGCGATAATTGGGGGCCTGGACCGAAGGGTCGCGGGGCGTGGTCCAAGTCGCCGTTCGCGGCGTCGGATCGACGCTCCCGTCGGGACGCACGCGGCCTTCGATTACCAGCCGATTGCGAACGCGTCCGCGTGGGCCATCGGTGACGATCAAGATGCGATCGGCGTGGATCTCTTGTTCGTTGTGGCGCAAAACGCAGTCGCCTTCCAAGAGCGATGCTTCGGCACCATCGATCTGCCAGCGGTAAATCGTGTGGCCGCTGGCGCGGATCGATTCAGACTCAGGGGGCGCTGCGACCGAGTCGATCGCGGCCCAACATGCCCAAAGCAGCGTGATCGCGGAGAAAAACAAACCGATCTGACGGTGCTGTCGGTGCGCAAACCAAGGGCCGTGCCGCTCGGTGGATTTCCGGGCGGTCGGTCGGTGCGAATCGGCAGTGGCTTCCGTGCCGGCCAAATTGCGTGTCGGGATCGAGTGCAACGAAGGGTTTTGCCACCGGCGCGTACGTTCACCGGTGGTTGATGCCGCGATCCTACGAAGTCCCAGCGATTCGTCACAAGCACAACCTGCAAATGGCGTAAGCTTCCAGCTTGAATAACGTGGCCCATGCTTCCAGCTTGCAAAACGTGGCGTAAGCTTCCAGCTTGCGATCCCCACCAGCGACCAGCTGGCGTCCAGCTAGGCTTCCGGTTGACGACCCACGTTGACGCTCGCGAAGATCGCGAGCAACGGCAAGCTGGAAGCTTACCCCACTGGTTGCTAGCAATTGGTTTGGAGGTGTTCCCAGCGGAGGCCGAATTTTTTCAGGTACTTGCGGAGTCGATCGGCGTCGTTGGGGCGTTGCTTGGCGAGCCTGGAAGCTTGAAACAGCTCTCGACCGGCGGCCGAAAGCGATTTGGATCGTCGGCACACCCGAATCACTTCGGCCAGTTGGACGCGGTCGAAGTGGTCGATGTCATCGATTTGCTCGGGCCGCAACAGGCTCGCCAGCACGGTTTGGTGATCGCTGTCGCCGGGCTCGGTACGGCCGGCACCCCAGTTGTCGCGCAGCCGAGCGATTTCTTCATCGACCTGTTCGATGCCGATGCGCCCGCCGGTTGCCAGGGTCGCCATTCGCGTGACGGCGGCATTCAAATCGCGGAAATTGCCTCGCCACGTTGTCGTCGGATCGGCGGCGAAGGCGAGGAACCGCGTTCGCGACTCCTTGTTCATCGAAACCTTGCGGCCGGCCGACTCCGCGAACCGCGCCAGTTCAAAATCCAGGTTAGGGTCGATGTCGTCGCGGCGCTCTGCAAGTCCCGGCAGATGGAACGTCCAGAGATTGATTCGTGCTAGCAAGTCCTCCCGGAACCTGCCGGCGGCGACATCGGTCGTGAGGTCGCGATTGGTGCCGGCGATCAGTTGAAAGTCGCTGGACGTCGAGTCATCTGATCCGACGGGCATGAACTGCTTTTCTTCGATCGCCCGTAGCAACATCGCCTGCTCGTCCAGGCCGAGTTCGCCGATTTCGTCCAGGAACAAGACGCCGCCGTCGGCAGCTTTCAGTAGGCCCGGGCGATCGGTCGCGGCGCCGGTGAAGGCACCTTTTTTGTGGCCGAACAGCGTCGACATGGCCTGGTCGCCACGGATCGTTGCACCATTGACCTCGACCAATTGGCCCGCCACCAGATCGCGATTTCGTTTCAGTTGAAAGATGAGTTTGCTGCAACTGGATGTTCCGGCCGAGGCAATCGAAGAGCGAACGATCCGTCGAGCGCTGATCGCGGCGATCTGCAAGCGAACGCCGACCGGTGCCGGAAAGGGGCAACGCAGTGTTTCGAATGGACGACGCGTGAATCGATCGCTGGGCATGAAGGCGGTGATCGAAGGCGCCAGCGAAGCCGTCTGTGAGCAATTGGGAATCCCGAGCCGATGGGCCGACCGCTGTGAAGATTCGTTTCACGTCGGTCACGATGACACGCAAGAGGCGTTGGCGTCGCGATTGGATTGGCTGCTGACCCAGCGCCACATGACGAACTTTGCCGAAAAGATGACTCAGCTCGGTTCTTATGGTGGCGGAAACCATTTCGGGGAATGCGAAGTGGTTGAAGTCGGTGCCGATGATCGGTCCAAGCAGGTTGCCGAAACCTTCGGGCTGCGGGACCGAAAGGTTGCTTTCCTGTCGCATTGCGGGTCTCGGGGATTCGGCCATAACCTGGCTTCGGGTCAGTTCAAGACGTTGCAAGAGAAGTTCAGCCGCTGGAGCATTCCGTTGCCGGCCGATGACCGACAGTTGGTTTACGCGCCGCTGGGAAGCGACGAAGCCGACGGCTACTTGGACGACATGGCACTCGGAGCGAACTTCGCCACCGTGAACCATTTGTTGATCAATGCCCTCGTACTGGAAGCGTTCCAGGAAGTGATTCCCGGAACAACCGGTGACCTGGTGTACTTCATCAGTCACAACATCGCGCGAAAGGAGATCATCAACAACGTTCCTTCGTGGGTTCACCGCAAGGGTGCCACACGGGCGTTTCCCGGTGGGCATCATGCGCTGGCCGGAACTCCGTTTGCCGATTCGGGACATCCGATCTTGCTGCCGGGAAATCCGCGCGACGGATCGGTGGTGATGGTGGCTGACGAGGGAGCCGAGAAGTCGTGTTACAGCGTCAACCACGGAGCCGGACGGATCTTGGGACGTAAGCAAGCCAAGCGAACGCTGGATCAATCGACGATCGATTCGGAGCTGGAGGATCACGATATCCTGAGCAACTGCCGCTTCTATCCCAAGGACGAAGCGCCGGCGGCGTACAAGGATTTCAACGAAGTGCTCGCCAGCGTCAAGCAGGCGGGCTTGGCCAGCGAGGTCGCGCGCCTGAAGGCTCGCTTTGTGATCAAGGACGCCAGCAAAGCGGATGACTGAGGCCAGCGGGACGCGCGAGCGAGCGGCGCGTGGCGAAGCGGTTAGCGGAACGGCGCGAGCCGTCCGGTTGCGGTTCAAAAACACGTTGAAAGACCGGAGGGCGCGCGCCTCACCGCTAACAATTAAGGCCACGTGCCAGGAAAGAAAACATGACTCCATCCCCCACCCAATCTCGCATCACCATCGACGGCGCCCAAGGCGAGGGCGGCGGCCAGATCATTCGTTCGTCGCTGGCGCTATCGGCTGTCACCGGGACGCCGATTCGTCTGGAAAACATCCGCGCCGGCCGCAAGAAACCAGGGCTGCTGCGCCAACACCTGACCGCGGTCCGTGCCGCGGCCGAAGTCAGCGGCGCATCAGTCAGCGGCGCATCAGTCAGCGGCGACCAACTCCGGTCATCGGTCTTGGAGTTCACTCCCGGTACCCTGCAAGGCGGTGACTTTCGTTTCGCCGTCGGTACGGCCGGAAGCACGTCGTTGGTCGCGCAAACCCTCTTGCCGGCGCTCGCCTCCGCCGGCGAGTCGTCCACGGTGACGCTGACCGGCGGAACCCACAATCCGTGGGCTCCGCCGACCGATTTTTTGCAACGTTGTTACCTGCCACAGTTGGCCAAAGCGGGGCCACGTGTCGACGTCTCGCTCACTCGGCATGGCTTTTACCCGGCCGGCGGCGGCGAGATTCGACTCCAGGTCCAACCGCAGACGTCCTGGTCCGGTTTCGAATTGCTCGATTGCGAACCCACCTTTACGCCGAAGGTGACTGCGATTGTCAGCAAGTTGCCGCGGGGCATCGCCGAGCGTCAGTGTGACACGATCCGTCGCAAGTCGAATTGGGAAAACGCCCGCTACGAAATGATCGAAGTCGACGAGCCGACCGGACCGGGCAATGTCGTGATGATCGAAATCGAGAGAGCCTCCGTGACGGAATTGTTCATCGCGCACGGCAAGGTCGGCGTCAAAGCGGAGCGGGTCGCCCGCTCGTTGCTCAAGCAGGTTCGCGCACATCTCGGCAGACGTGTTCCGGTCGGCGAATACCTGGCCGATCAATTGATGATGCCGATGGGGCTGGCCGCGGCGCAAGGTCATACCAGTGCTTTCCGCAGCGGACCGCTTTCGATGCACAGCCAAACGCACCTCGCCGTCCTGAAGGTCTTCCTGCCGATCGAGATCGATGTGCAGGAAGACGATGACGTGATCGTCCGGTTCCGGCCCCAGGTGGCGTAAGCTTCCAGCTTGCGATCGGTGGCAGCTCGCAAGAGTGGCGTACGCTTCCAGCTTGCGATCCGCGGCAGCTCGCAAGAGTGGCGTACGCTTCTAGCTTGCGATCCGCGGCAGCTCACAAGAGTGGCGTACGCTTCTAGCTTGCGATTGATGAGTGGGGGGCTCGCGAGGATCGCGAGCAGAGGCAAGCTGGAAGCTTACCCCACTTCGAGGCAAGCTGGAAGCTTACCCCACTTCGAGGCAAGCTGGAAGCTTGCCCCACTTCGAGGCAAGCTGGAAGCTTGCCCCACTTCGAGGCAAGCTGGAAGCTTGCCCCACTTCGAGGCAAGCTGGAAGCCGATTGCGCTATCGCTTCGACTTGGGTAGCGGTTTGACCATCACGATCTCGGTGTCGTTGGACAGCTTGGGGCCGGGGGTGGTGCGGCCGTCGTCGATCGCCTTGCGCAACATCGCCTTCATCGATTTCACTCGATCGGGATGTTCGGCGATCAGGTTGTTTGCTTCGCCCGGGTCACTGGCCAGGTCGTAGAGTTGCATCGGCGGCATGTCGGACATGTCGTGGCGGCCCGGTCGCGGGCTGCTCCAGCCGCCCGAGCCGGGGCACAGGCAAAGTTTCCAGTTGCCGTCGCGGATGGCGAATTGGCCGCCGATCGATTGTGAGATGATCGATTGTCGCGGCGGTTGCTGGGCCTGGCCGAGCAAGGTGGGCAGGAACGACACGCTGTCTTCGGCGCCGTCGGAGGGATTCGTCGCGCCGGTGATGTCCGCCGCGGTGGCCAGGAAATCGATCTGCCCGATCAGGTGTTCGGTCCGCGACCCCGGTTCGACTTTGCCGGGCCAGCGGACGACGAACGGGACCCGATGGCCGCCTTCATAGATGTCGGCTTTGTGGCCGCGATAGATATAATTTTGGTCGTGTCCGGCCGCTTCGAGCTCGTTGATTTTTGCCGCCGGCGAACACCCGTTGTCGGTCGTGAAGACGATCAGTGTTTCGTCGGCGATGTTGTTCTTGTCGAGTGCCTCGAGGACTTGTCCGACCGTGGCATCGACTTGCATCGTGAAGTCGCCATAGACGTTGATGCCGCTCTTGCCGCGCCACTGGTCGGTCGGCACGATCGGCGTGTGTGGTGCATTGAGCGGAAAGTAGATGAAGAAGGGTTGGTCCGACGTCGCGTTCTCGTCGATAAAGCGAACCGTTTCGTCGGTGATCGTCGGCAGCACGTCGACGGCTTCGAAGTTCGCACCGGCGGGGCCTTTGCGGTTGAACGCTTTTTCGACGGTCGCCTTTTCGGTCGGGACTCGATTGCGGACATAGACGTACGGGGGCATGTCGAGCGAGGCGCTGATGCCGAAGAAATAATCAAAGCCGAGGTCGTTGGGGCCGTTTTGGATTTCGCCTTCGTAGTCGACGTCCCAGCCCTTGGCGTAGGGCTTGCCAAAGTCGCCGCCGTCGTTTGCGGTGCCGCCACCCTTGAGTGGCCAGTCCCAGCCGAGGTGCCATTTCCCGATGCCGGCTGTCTTGTAGCCTTGGCTTTTCAGCATCGACGCGATCGTTAATCGGCCCGGCGAAATCAGCGGCTTGGAAAAACCGCCCAGGACGCCTTTTTGCAAATGGGTTCGCCAGTGATACCGCCCCGTCAGGACGCTGTATCGCGTCGGCGTGCAGACCGACGACGAGGTGTGGGCGTCACCAAAGATCATGCCTTCGGCGGCAATCCGATCGATGTTCGGCGTCGGGATCTTGGACTCCGGATTGAGTGCCCCGACATCACCGAAACCCTGGTCATCGGCGAGGATGAAGATGATGTTGGGACGGTCGCTCGAGGCGGCTTTCAGCGGCGACGCGTCAAGGGTCAACACACCGAGTGTCGCGACCGCTGTCAGTGCCAGTGCCGCGATCCTGGGTCGCCAATGAATCGTCAAGGAGTGGCGGCGGCTGACATGGGTTGAGACAAGGGGCTGAGGCATGTTGAATTCGTGTGGGTTGATGTGGTTGACAGACGCCATCCGGATCCCCGGTCGGTGAAGAGTCGCATGTGTTTCAGGCGGTAGTTTCTTTGGTCCAGACGGCAAAGTCAAATCCGGGCCCGCACCATTTGATGCAAGCCCGCATGGGCAACGCTGTGAAGCATTTATTCCCAGCGTTTGACGAGGTTTTAGCGGCAGGGCGCAAGCCCTCCGGTCCTACACGCCGCCTGTCGGCGTTACCGGACGGCTCGCGCCGTACCGCTACCTCGGCTCTTGATTGGGGTTTTAGCGGCAGGGCGCAAGCCCTCCGGTCCTACACGCCGCCTGTCGGCGTTACCGGACGGCTCGCGCCGTTCCGCTACCTCGGCTCTTGGTTGAGGTATTAGCGGCAGGGCGCAAGCCCTCCGGTCCTACACGCCGCCTGTCGGCGTCACCGGACGGCTCGCGCCGTTCCGCTACCTCGGCTCTTGATTGAGGTTTTAGAGGCAGGGCGCAAGCCCTCCGGTCTTTTGCGCCGCCTGTCGGCGTTACCGGACGGCTCGCGCCGTTCCGCTACCTCGGCTCTTGGTTGAGGTTTTAGCGGCAGGGCGCAAGCCCTCCGGTCTTTCGCGTCGCCGGTCAGAGGATCACGTCCTCGACACCCCGCCTCGGTGTCGGTTTGACTTCGCGACCGTGGCCCAGCCGTAGCAAGATTTGAGGGTAGGCCATGGTGCCGATCAACTTGGACAGCTTGGCGCGCAATCTGGGAATCTCGATCGGTTGGTTCAGGTACGACGCGTCGACCGACCAGGCCGCACCCCGCAGCAAGATCTTGGCAAGTGCCTGGCCACACGCGACCCAATCCGCCGGCGTGTCTCCGTTGGTCCCGATGACGGCCAACAGCGGTGATCCTTCGGCGAGTTGTCGATCTTTGGCTGCTTGGCCGTCGCCCCAGTCGAAGGTGCGGACCGCCAGCCAACCGAAGTGCGACGCAAAATCGCCGACGCCTTGTGAATAGCCCGGGATGCCGTCGCGTCGCGAGCTGGTGTTGGAATGAATCCATTTGGCAAGCTCGTGTCGAAACCGCTTGTCGCTGGCCTGCTCGCGATCACCCTCGCTGATCAAATCGGCAAGTGCGTGTTTCTCCCGATCGGAGTGGATCAAGTGAATCCATGCACCTTCGCTCTTCGCGTCATTGATCCATTCGGTCTGCAATTGTGGATCGACGTCTTGCTTGCTAAAGGGGAACCGGTTGGTGCGTCGTTGGGGGATCGCTTCGAAGAGTTGCTGTTCGTCATCACTTGGCGCATAGGGTCCGGCGACCATCACCCGAGCGATAACGTTCTCCTCACGGCCGGGCGGAAGGATTCGTACCATGGTGGCGAGGGAATCGCAGTGGATCGCGAGCTTCAAGTGGAACAACGCCGCCCCGCAACTGATCGTCAGTTCGCGATTGCACGGATCGACCACGGGACACGCCCGGCTTAGGTCAGCCAGCAACTCCACTTGGCCCGGCTTCAAACGGAACAGCCATGGCTGGGTGTTGTGGCCCGAGGGAGCCATGACCGCATGACCGACCATCTTGAGCAGGCGGTCGGAAAGCGTCAGAGAGGGTTTGGGTGGCGCAATCGTTGTCATCGGGTCGTTGCCTGAATGAGAAGAATGAAATCGCCGAACAGACGATCGCCGAACAGACGTCGGCGCAGACTTTCCTACTTCATGGCGAAAGAACCGATCCTCACATGTTGCGCGTCATCGAGTGTTTGATCGATCACCGCCACTGGTTCTGTGATCGAATCACTTCCAACCACTTCAGTGTAGCGTCCACGGGCCGAGCAGGGAAAACTTTTCAGGGCGTCGTGAACCGATTCACAGGTTTGCAGCCGACGCCATGTGTCGCTTTGGCACATCAAGTGCGGTGGACGTTTCAGCAGCACTCGCATCGTTCACGCGGGGCGCACTCAAACCTTGACGGATGATCGTCCTTTCCCGTTGCCTCAATGAGATTTGCAATGTCTGCCCAGGACTTGTCTGGCCTTCGACCGCTCGACGCAGAGGATCTGCAGCCCTCGAAGAACAAACCACAGGCCCAGAACGCTTCGGCGAATGACTCGGTCACACTTCGACGTGTGCAGCGGATCGCAAAACTGATGGACTCCTCGATGTCGATTCCAGGCACATCGATCCGATTCGGCCTGGACAGTGCGCTGGGATTGATCCCCGGTGTCGGAGACATCGGCACCGCAGCGGTAAGCAGTTGGATCCTCCTGCAAGCACGTCGGTCTGGCATGCCCAAACGTCGGCTTGCAAGGATGGCGGCGAATATCGTCATCGACCTGGCCGTCGGCGCCGTCCCGATCGCCGGTGACCTCTTCGACGTCTATTGGAAGTCCAATTTGCGGAACGCCCGTCTGCTCGAAGACCACCTGTTGAAGAAGGTTGGCTCGACGGGCGTTGAGCGATAAGCGGTCATCTTGCGGTGTTAGCGATCGAACTGGGGCGATCGACTTCGGTAACCTTGCACCTTTCATCAAGGCGGGGGAGGGCAAACTTCCAGCCTACGAGCCGCCGATCACCGCAAGCTGGAAGTATTCGCCCTTGCTATTACTTGTTCTTGTACGCATCTCGAAGGTCGCGGACTCGATCATGACCCGCCTTCACCTTTTCGTATTGTGCGGTGAGGACATCATTCATCGCGCTTCCAGCGGTTTCCTTCAGCACATCCTCGTAGGCTTCTTTGATGTGGTCTTCGCCACGTTCCGCTTCGATCAAAATCACGTGGGCGTCGCCACCGTTGAGCTTGCCGCGGATGTTGATCCAGATGCGATGGGTTTTTGCAGCGACGCTTCCATCGTCTTCCGCTTCTTCGCCGTTGAACTCAACGAGTCGTTGCAGTTCGCTGGCCATCGCCGAACGCTCATCGCCCAGTTCCTTGAACAACGTCTTCAGTTTTGGGTCGTTCAGCTCCTCGGCCGATTCGTGAAAGCCGTTGTAGGAGTCGATGTTGGCTCGGATCAGTTTCTGGAGCTTATTGATCGTCGATTGGTTCAAATCGTTCTTGGTTTCAAGTGCCATCGTTTGTGTTCCCGAAAGAAAATGGTTTGTTAAATGGGGGCACGGCGTTGCCGTGCGTTTCAATGAAACCTTGACGCAAAGACCGTGCCGTAGCAGTGGCCACGTCCATAAACGTCCCGTCGGAGCACCTTTCGGGTCTGTGCTCCGCGCGAAGATCGACCGGTCTGATGCCGAAGCGATCAGTGCTGGGATGTATCGGCCGCGCGTCGCCTACTTGTTTTGAACGAGCTTGGTTTCGGGATGGCTGTAGAGCCGGATCCAGTCGACGTGCATTCTGGCCGGTAAAGTCGCCGTGATTTTGTCCGGCGTGTCGAGTCCCGTGTAGGAGTGAGTCCAACTGCCGACGGCGACGTTCAAGATCGGATAGAACGGCTGGTGGTACTCTTTCATCTCTGGCGCCGTGATGTCCCAGGACCCAAACTCTTTCCCGTCCAAGAAGAACTTCATGTGCGTCGGTGTCCATGAGATCTTGTAGAGGTGATAATCCAGGTGCAGATCCACCGGTGCGTCGTACCATTCGACCAGACTCGTTTTTTGCTCGCCGACGCCGGCGAAGTGCAACGCGCAGTTGATTTGTCGGTGTTGCAGTCCTTTTGCGATGGCGTCTTTGCCGCCGATTTCCAGGATGTCGGCTTCACCGCACTTGGGCCAAACCGTTCCAGGGAAGCTGTTGCCGAGCATCCAGAATGCGGGCCAGATTCCGTCGGCCGTGTCGGGCACCTTGATCCGAGCCTCCAGGTCTCCGTACTGAAATGCGAATCGGCCGCGGGTGTGAATCCGTGCCGAGGTAAACGCATTGCCTCCGTAAGCTTCCCGTCGGGCTTCGATCACCAGGTTGCCGTCGCGGAGGTAAGCGTTCTCAGGCCGATCGGTGTTGAACTCGAGTTGTCCGTTGCCGAACCCGTGCCCACCGACGTCGTAGCTCCAGACGTTCCGGTCAAGCGATTCCCCGTCGAACTCTTGCGACCAGACGACCTTGTTTGCTGTCGACTCCTGGCACGACGCGGACGCCAGGAAGAAAGCGGATGAGGCAACGAACACGCCAATGCCTACGCAGAAACGAAATTCAGCCGGTCGCCGGTGACGAGAATTCATCGGGGAGTCTCTAGAGAAAAGAACGGTTGATAAGTAGGTCATGCTGTGCATGACAGACGGCACGCACAGCGTGCCCTACGAATTGGCACGCACAGCGTGCCCTACGGATTGGCACGCACAGCGTGCCCTACGGATTGGCACGCACAGCGTGCCCTACGGATTGGCACGCACAGCGTGCCCTACGGCTCTCCGGCTTCCTTGACGGCTTTGATATGCAACGGTGGTCGGTTGATTCCTTCGGTGTAGCAGCCCCAATGTTCCGGGTAGACTCCTTCGGTGACCCAGCGATGGAAGCTGGAGTGTGGCCAGTCCCTTGGGCACCGTACATACCCATGCTTGACCGGATTCCAATGAATATAGTCGAAATGGTTCTGGAAATCATCTTCATCTTCGACGAGGTGCTCCCAATAGCGCGGTTGCCAAACCCCGTGCCTCCGCTGGCGTTGTTTGCTCTCTGTGACCGCGTGTTCTTCACCACCGATGGAAAGCCAGTGCTTCGTGAACTCCTTTTTGATCCAGCCGAGGCGTTTGGGGTACTCGCTGTCGCCACGCGGCAACGTCCAGAGCGTGTGCCAATGATCTGGTAACAAAACGATCGCATTGACCGTCATTGGCCACCGCATCATGCACCTGCGAAGCATGCTTCCGATCAACGCGATCGCTGTCTGTCGTCGAAACGTTGGCTGTCGCTCATAGGTCACGACGGTAAAGAAATACGTTCCGCCCGGCATAAAAAAGCGACGGTAATCCGGCATGATTCAACCTCCGTCGACCATGCGATCATGGTGAGTAGTGAGTAGTGAGTGAGTAGGTCATGCTGTGCATGACAGACGGCACGCCCAGCGTGCCCTACGGCTTGGCACGCCCAGCGTGCCCTACGGCTTGGCACGCCCAGCGTGCCCTACGGCTTGGCACGCCCAGCGTGCCCTACGGCTTGGCACGCCCAGCGTGCCCTACGGCTTGGCACGCCCAGCGTGCCCTACGGCTTGGCACGCCCAGCGTGCCCTACGGCTTGGCACGCCCAGCGTGCCCTACGGGTTGGCACGCACAGCGTGCCCTACTTGAGTGATCGGTAACGCTGGATCAGGGTGTTGGTGGAACTGTCGTGGTCGAGCGGTGCGTCGGCGGACTCGAGTTCGGGGACGATCTTCTTGGCCAGGACTTTGCCCAGCTCGACGCCCCACTGGTCGAACGGGTTGACTTGCCAGATCACCCCTTGGGTGAACACGCTGTGTTCATACAACGCGACCAGTTTGCCGAGCACCGCCGGCGTCAGCGTTTCGATCAGCAGCGTGTTGGAGGGGCGGTTGCCTTCGAAGACGCGGTGCGGTGCGAGCTCTTCCGACGTGCCTTCGGCCAGCACTTCCTCGCGCGTCTTGCCCATCGCCAACGCTTCGCCTTGGGCGAAGACGTTCGCACTCAATTTGTCGTGATGATCGCCGATCGGATTGAGTGACTTGGCGAACGCGATGAAGTCGCAGGGAATCAAGTGCGTCCCTTGATGGATCAACTGATAGAACGAATGCTGGCCGTTGGTCCCCGGTTCGCCCCAGTAGATCGGACTGGTGTCGTAATCGACTCGGTCGCCGGCCAGCGTGACCGACTTGCCGTTGCTTTCCATCGTCAGTTGTTGCAGGTAGGCGGGGAAGCGATTGAGGTATTGATCGTAGGGCAGCACGGCGGTGGTTTGGGCGCCGAAGAAGTCGGTGTACCAGACGGTCAGCAGGCCCAGGATCGCCGGCAGGTTCTCTTCCAGCGGTGCGGTCCGGTAGTGTTGGTCCATCTCATGGAACCCGGCAAGCATTTCGCGGAAGTGATCCGGGCCGACTGCCAGCATGGTGGACAGTCCGATCGCGGAGTCCATCGAGTAGCGTCCGCCGACCCAATCCCAAAACCCGAACATGTTGTCGGTGTCGATGCCAAACTCGGCGACTTGCTCGGCGTTGGTGGACAGGGCGACGAAATGTTTGGCGACGGCCGAATGATCCGCGCTGAGTTTTTCCAGCAGCCAGGTCCGCGCGGTGTGCGCGTTGGTCATCGTTTCTTGTGTGGTGAAGGTCTTCGACGCGATGATGAACAGGGTCTCGGCCGGGTTCAGATCGCGTGTCGCTTCGGCAAAATCGGTCCCGTCGACGTTGGACACAAACCGCAACGTTAGATCACGATTGCTGTAATGTCGCAGCGCTTCGTAGGCCATCACCGGCCCGAGATCCGAGCCGCCGATGCCGACGTTGACGATGTTGCGAATCCGCGCACCGGTGTGTCCGATCCATTGACCGCTGGTGACCGCATCGCAAAACGCGGACATCTTGTCCAGCACCGCGTGAACCTCGGGAACGACGTTTTTCCCTTCGAACTCGATCGTCGCATCGCGCGGCGCCCGCAGCGCCGTGTGTAACACCGCCCGGTCTTCGGTCGTGTTGATCTTTTCTCCCGTCATCATCGCCTCGATCCGCTCCTTCAACCCCGCCGCTTCGGCCAGCTTGATCAACAACGAAACGGTTTCGGCGTCGATGCGGTTCTTGGAATAATCCAAATACAGCCCGACCGCTTCGAGCGAGAGGGTTTGGCCACGTTGCGGATCGGCGGCAAACAGCTCTCGCAGATGCTTTGACTTGATTTGCTCGTAGTGGGCGTTCAAGTTTTTCCAAGCGTCCTGTGCGGTCAGACTTTGCGGCATGGTGGTGGTCATCGGATCGAGGGGTTGGGGGTGGAGACGTCAGCAGGGCAGTTTAGCGATTCACGGGCATTTTTCGACCACGGACTCCAACGGGAATCCGCGACGGCTTCGCCAATCCAGATTTGAGATTTGAGATTTGAGATTTCCCGGGAATTTGTAATGTTGGATGCATTGCGAGTAGACTGTCGTTGTTCCCGCCGGTCCTCTTTGCCCCGCAGATTCGCTTTTGATTTCAACGCCTTTTCCCTTTCGGATCCTCCCGGTGGCCATGCTGGTTGCGTGGATGCCGCTGGGCGGGATTGCGGCGGCCGAGCGGCCGTTGTCCTTTAATCGCGACGTGCGGCCGATCTTGTCGGACAAGTGCTTCTTTTGTCACGGCCCGGAGGACAAACATCGTGCGGCCGATTTGCGGCTCGACCGGTCCGAGGCGGCTTACGGGGTGGCGATCGAACCCGGCAGTGCCGACGAGAGTGAATTGATCGCGCGGATCTTGGATCCCGATCCCGAGGTTCAGATGCCGCCGCCGGAGACCGGCAAACGCGTGACCGAAGCGGAATTGGACATCTTGCGGCGTTGGATCGACCAAGGCGCCCCGTACGAAGCCTATTGGGCCTATGTCAAACCCAGGCCCGTAGCCGTACCACAGCGTGCGGGTCCGGATCCCGGCGCGCGGGCGGAAGGCGTCGAGCCGGATGCCGGCATCATCGATCGGCTGGTACGGGCAGAGTTGTCGCGTGGTCCGCTGCAGCCCGCACCGCGCGCGACGCATCGCGATCAGCTTCGTCGGCTCTACCTGGACCTGACCGGGCTTCCGCCGAGCTACGATCAGATCGCGGCCTTCGCCGCCGATGGTCGTCCCGACGCGTATGAACGCCGCGTCGACGCGTTGCTTGCCTCGCCCGCGTTCGGAGAACGCTTTGCCGAGTACTGGTTGGATCTGGTCCGCTTTGCCGACACGGTCGGCTACCACGGCGATCAAGTCCACAACATCGCGCCGTACCGTGACTACGTGATCGATTCGATCAACGACAACCTATCGCTGGATCGTTTCAGCCGTGAACAACTGGCCGGCGACTTGTTGGAAAATCCGACGATCGAGCAGCAGATCGCCAGTGGATACAACCGCTTGCTGCAAACGACACACGAGGGTGGCCTGCAACCGAAAGAGTACTTGGCGATTTATGCCGCCGATCGCGTGCGCAATGTTTCTGCCGTTTGGATGGCCGCGACGATGGGCTGCGCACAGTGTCATGATCACAAGTACGACCCGTACACGGCCAAGGACTTTTACTCGCTGGCCGCTTTCTTTGCCGATGTCGATGAAGAGAAACACTTTAAAAATGGTACCAACGCGCTGCCGACCCGCAGGGAACCGGAGATCGATGTGTTGGGGCGTACCGATCGGCTACGTCTGGCGGAATTAGACGCCGCGATCGAATCGGCTGAAGCGGAGGGGGATTCCGAGCTACTGCAGACGTTGCAAAAGGAACGTGCTGCGATCATCGCTCGCAAGCAGCGGACGATGGTCACCAAGTCGATTGAGCCGCGGACGGTTCGTTTCCTGCCGCGGGGGAACTGGTTGGACGAAAGCGGCGACGTGATGCAGCCCGCGGTCCCGGAATTTCTGGGGGACATCGGCGAGTTTGCCGGTTTGCCCGACGGGGCTCGGGCGACGCGTCTGGACTTGGCAAATTGGTTGTTTGACGTCGAACGGGGCATCGGCGGATTGACCGCACGCGTGTTTGCGAATCGGTTGTGGTACCTGTACAGCGGACGCGGCATCAGTCCGACGCTCGGCGATTTTGGCGGTCAGGGCAGGCCACCGACGAATCCAGAGCTATTGGATCATCTGGCCGGCGTCTTGATGGAATCCGGCTGGGACCTCAAGGCCACGGTTCGTCAAATCGTCACCAGCGAAACGTATCGCCAGGCGGTCGTGATGCAGGAAACACGTCGCACGCTGGATCCGTACAACGATCTGGCCGCGTCACAATCGGGACATCGCTTACCCGCCGAAACCGTACGCGATGCGGTGTTGGAAATGGCCGGGTTGCTGGATCATCAGGTCGGCGGACGGAGCGTGCGGCCGTATCAACCCAGTGGCTACTATCGGCATTTGAACTTTCCCGGGCGAATCTACACGCCTGACCAGGGACGGATGCTGTGGCGGCGTGGCGTCTACACCCATTGGCAGCGTCAGTTCTTGCATCCGACGCTCAAAGCACTCGATGCACCGAGCCGCGAGGAATGCATGGCCGAGCGGCCGCGCAGCAACACACCGCTGGAAGCGTTGGCGTTATTGAACGACCCGACTTTCGTCATCGCTGCAAAAGCCTTTGCCGCCAGGGTGCTGCGGGAGAGCGACACGGCGACGTCGCCAACGTCCGCCATCGAGACAAGACTCAACACGGCGCTGCGGATCGCGATCGGCCGCGACGCCAATCAAACCGAACGTGTTGCGCTGACGCGATTGCTGGAGAGCGAAATCCAACGCTTTGAAAATGACCCGATTGCCTGCGACGCGTTTTTGGAAACACCCCGCGACGTCACGATTGCGTGGCCGGCCGAGACGCCCGATCCCGACCGCGCGGCCTGGTCCAGCGTCGCGCGGGCCGTCCTGAACTTGCACGAAACCCTGTACCGTCCCTGATGAACGAACTCCAGCGAAGAACGTTTCTCGCCAACAGCGGCCTGTCTCTCGGTGCGGCGTCGTTTGCGAACCTTTTGGCTCGCGATGGGGCGGCAGAGCTTGCGCCGGGCTTACCGCAGGGCTTACCACCGGGCGTCGACGGATTGCCGCACTTTCCGCCGCGAATCAAACGCGTGATCTTTCTCTGCATGGCCGGCGGTCCGTCGCACTTGGAGACCTTTGACAAGAAACCGGAATTGGCGCGGCTGCACGACCAGCCGATGCCCGCTTCGTTCACCGACGGTCAACCCATCGCTCAACTCGCCGGAAAGCCGTTGAAAGTCCAAGGCCCGCTGACCACGTTTCGCCGCTGCGGCCAGAGCGGTCAAACGATCAGCGACTTCTTGCCCTACCATCAAAAGATGGCGGACGACTTGTGCATCCTTAAGTCGATGGTCACCGAGCAGATCAACCATGACCCCGCGCACACCTTCATGAACACGGGCACCGCGATCAGTGGGCGTCCGTCGATGGGATCTTGGGTCACCTACGGGCTGGGCAGCGAGTGCGATGACTTGCCGGGGTTCGTCGTCATGACCAGCGTCGGCGGCCGCAATCCGCAACCGATCGCTTCGCGTCAGTGGTCGTCCGGGTTTCTGCCCAGCCGCTACCAGGGCGTCGAATTCAACAGCACCGGCGTCCCCGTTCACTACGTCCAACCGCCTGCGGGGGTCGGCAAGGTCGGCCAGCGGGCGGTCGTCGACGCCATCGCCGCGATCAACCAACATCGGTTTGCCCGCCACGGGGACCCGGAGATTCAGACGCGTCTTTCGACCTACGAGATCGCATTTCAAATGCAAACCTCGGTGCCGGATCTGGTCGACATGTCCGACGAGCCGCAGCGGATATTGGACATGTACGGCGCGACACCGGGCGACGGATCGTTCGCCAGCAATTGTCTGCTGGCGCGGCGGTTGGCCGAGCGCGGCGTGCGTTTCATTCAGCTTTACCACCGGGGCTGGGACCACCACGGCGATCTGGAGCGGTACATGAACGTGTGCTGCAAGTTGACCGACCAGCCGACGTGGGCGTTGATTCAGGATTTGAAGCAACGGGGAATGCTGGATGAGACGCTGGTGATTTGGGGCGGCGAGTTCGGTCGCACGCCGATGTACCAGGGCAAGGGAGGTCCCGGGCGGGATCACCACATCAAGGGGTTTTCGATGTGGATGGCCGGCGGGGGCGTCAAGCCCGGCCTCAGTTACGGGGCAACCGATGAACTGGGCTACAACGCGACCGAAAATGTCGTCCACGTGCGAGATTTACACGCCACGATGCTGCATCTGCTGGGAATTCGCCACCAGCGTTTCAGTTATCCGTTTCAGGGGTTGGACATGAAACTGACGGGGGTGGAGAAGGCCCGCGTTTTGGAGGGGGTTCTGGCATGATCGGAACGACCCGACGGGGCCGAGCGAACAGACTGGTGGGGCTAGCGTTTTTAGCCCTATACGCTGCCGATGCCGGTCGATACACTCTGGGGCCCGAATTCGCATAACCCATTGAATTTTGACGAAGTTAGACCAAGAAATGTACGCCATTATTGTTGACGGTGGACGTCAGTACCGTGTTGAGCCCGGAATGGAAGTCGATCTGGACTACCGTGAAACGCCGGCTGGTGAAAGTTTGACCTTTGAAAAAGTGCTCGCGGTCCAAGGTGAATCGGGTTTGAAGCTCGGATCTCCGACCGTCGACGGCGCCACCGTGACCGCCTCGGTGATGGGGCCCAAACAGGGCAAGAAGATCTACGTGCAGAAGTTCCGACGGCGAAAGCACAGCAAGAGCCGCATCGGCCACCGTCAGCTGTTCACGCGAGTCAAGATCACGGACATCGCGGGCGTCTGATGCCTTCCAGCCGGCTCTCCGATTACGAGCTGGGGGATATCTTGGGTGTTGGAACCGTCGGCACGATCTACCGTGCGACGGAAAAGGAGACCGGGCGCAGTGTGGCGCTCAAGATACTCCATCCCAAAGTCAGCCAAAACACTCTGATTCGCGCTCGCTTCAAACGCGAGATGGTGATTTTGGAGAAGCTGCGGCATCCCAGTATTGTCCAGTACTTCGGCGGAGGCCGTGTCGACGATGACCAGGGGCTGTTTTATGCCATGGAAGTGGTCTCGGGCGGGACGGTTTCGGACCTGCTCACCTTTGGCGGGCCGCTTCCCTGGACAGTGGTCGTCGAGATCACCCGTCAAGTCTGCAGTGCGCTGCAGTGTGCCCACAACATCGGCATCGTCCATCGCGACTTGAAGCCGAGCAATCTGTTCCTGACCCCCGAAGGCGGCGTCAAGCTGGGGGATTTTGGGATCGCACGAGATCTGACCGCCGGCGATTTGACGTCGGCCGGTATCACGGTCGGGACGCATGCCTACATGGCACCGGAACAAATCAGGGGCGAGCAATCGGTTTCGGGAAAGGCCGATCTGTATGCGCTCGGCTGCTGCATGTTCGAGATGCTGACCGGCCGGAAAGTCTTTCTCAGCGACGACTACGCCAAACTGTTTGACCAGCATCTCAAAAGCAAACCGCCCTCGGTGCGTGACTTTGTCGATTGCCCCGAAGCGATCGACAAGGTGATCGGGCGGCTGCTGGCCAAGTCGCCCGACGACCGCCCGTTCAACGCCCGTCAGGTCCAGGCGATGATGATGGAAGCGGCGCGCAATTTTAATTCGGGCGAGAAGGCCGGTGATCCGGACAACCCCGTTTTCGAGGCCGGGCACAACGAGCTGGTGCGACGGATTCGAGCGCGGCTGGATCCGATGTCCAACACCGTCAGTGGGCCGCGGCTGGCACTCGCGATCGCAGTGATCGCAGCGATCATCATCGGTCTGGTCGTGGTTTCGCAGTCCGGTTCGTAGAGTGCGGGAGTCGCGGAATGCGTCATGGTTCACCCTCCCTGGCAGCATCGGTGTCGACACAACCAAAGAAACCCTCTCCTCGCGACGCTCGACTCTTCCAGGGGGAGAGTGACTAAACCCGTTTCTTTTCAACGCCTTGTGAGTTCCCAACCCGCACCCCCGTTTCACCGCTCATGAATCCGACCCACGGCCTTCCCGAAGTCATCGAAGACGAATCCCAACTCGAGGAACTGTTGATCACGCCGTCGGCGGAATTGATCGAATGGGCCGCAACGCTTTCGGGAAGCCTGGTGATCTTGGGAGCCGGTGGCAAGATGGGGCCGACCCTGGCCGCACGCGCCCAGCGCGCGATCGATCAAGCCGGGGCCGCTGCCCAGGTCGTTGCGGTCAGTCGATTCTCCGATCCGGTTGCCCGCGACTGGCTCGACCGATGGGGAGTCAAGACCGTGGCTGCGGACCTGCTTTCGCAAGACGCGTTGGACGAATTGCCCGACACCAACACGGTCATCTATCTGGTCGGCTCGAAATTTGGGACCCGGCAAAACCCGTCGCACACCTGGGCCGTCAATACGATCGCACCGGCCTGTGCGATGCGGCGATATCCCCAGTCCGCCTTTGTCGCGCTCTCGACCGGAAACGTCTATCCGTTCACGCGCACCGATCAGGGCGGATCGCGTGAAACCGATGCTTTGGAGCCGGTCGGCGAGTATGCGTATGCGGCGGTCGGACGCGAACGCATCTTCGATCATTTCTCGCGCGTCCATGGCACGCCGGTCGCCATGATCCGATTGAACTATGCGACCGATCTGCGCTACGGCGTGCTGACCGATTTGGCGCTGAAGGTTTTCCGAGGAGAGGCGATCGACCTAACGCAAGGCTACTTCAATTGCATCTGGCAAGGCGACGCGAATGACTTGATCCTGCGCGCCGTCCCGCTGGCTCAGTCGCCGCCGCGACCGATCAACTTGACCAGCCTGGAAACCTTCTCTGTCCGCGAAGTTGCCCAGACGTTTGGTCAATTGATGAACCGTGACGTCCGGTTCAGCGGTCAGGAATCCGAGACCGCGCTGCTGAGCAATGCCTCCCAGTGCGCCGAGCTGCTGGGCGCGCCGGCCACTCCGATGGATCGGGTGATTCAATGGACCGCTCACTGGGTTCGCCAAGACGCTCCGTTGTTGGGCAAGCCGACGCATTTTGAGGTTCGCGATGGCGCCTTCTGAGGGGATGCAACAAAACGCTCCGATGCCGCCTACATGGGTGATGCAATCGATTCGCAGCGGCATCGTGATCCCGGCGCATCCCCTGGCGCTCGATGCCGAGGGTCATTTTGACCGTCGCAGCCAACTCGCACTGACTCGCTACTATCACGCGGCCGGTGCCGGAGGTCTGGCGGTCGGCGTTCACACCACCCAATTCCAAATTCGCGAGCCCCAACACAATCTGCTTCGACCGGTGCTTGAGCTTGCCGCAGAGACGGCTCGCGATCTGGATGCCGCCGCCGGCCGACAGACCGTCTTGATCGCCGGGATCTGCGGCCAGACGGACCAGGCGATCGGTGAAGCCCGGCTGGCTCGAGATCTCGGCTATCACGTCGGGTTGTTGTCGCTAGCCGCCTTGCCGGATGCCAGCGACGATCAGTTGATCGGGCATTGCCGGGCGGTCGCCGAGCGGATTCCGATCTTTGGGTTTTACCTGCAACCCGCGGTCGGCGGGCGGGTGCTGTCGGTCGATTTTTGGAGGCGTTTGGCGGGCATCCGCAACTTGGTCGGGATCAAGATTTCGCCCTTCGATCGATACAAGACGCTGGATGTGGTTCGCGCGGTTGTCGAGTCCGGGCGTGGAAACGACGTGACGTTGTACACCGGCAATGACGACGCGATCGTCCTGGATCTACTGACCGACTATGAAGTCCGGGTCAACGACTCTGTGAAACGAATTCAGATCGTCGGCGGCCTGCTCGGGCACTGGGCGTGTTGGACCCAAAAAGCAGTCGAATTGCTGCAGACGTGTAAGAGCGCCCGGGGGGCCGATCAGATGCAGCGCGGGTTGTTGACATTGGCGACGCAGGTCACCGACTGCAACGCCGCACTGTTCGACGCCGCCAACGGATTCGCAGGCTGTATCGCCGGCATCCAGGAGGTGCTGTATCGCCAGGGGCTGTTGTCCAGCCCTCGGTGCTTGGACCCCAAGGAACGTCTCTCGCCGGGGCAACGCGACGAAATCGATCGTGTGTGCGACGCCTATCCGCATCTGGTCGACGACGAATTCGTTTCGCGAAACCTCAAGGCCTGGCGGCGCTGACCTGCCGCCCGCGTGGGAGAGGCAGTCGTAGGGCATGCTGTGCATGCCAGCGGTCTGACGTTATCACCGTCACCAAACGGCGACGACTTTCGCCGATTCTCCGATCGCCGTTTGAATCCAGTCCAGGAAGCGATCAAAGGGCTGGCCGATGCCTTCGCGGAACTCCGTCACTTTGCCGCCGACCTGCATGCACGCCGCCTGACCGCCGAACCGCCAGGCGGATCCCGACGTGCCTTGTCGGAACGTGTCTTCGGCAGAGCGTCCGACACGAATGCAATCATCCAGAATTCGCGATCCCAGTCGAAAGCCGTCCGGAAAAACTTCTTCACCGGTAAACGCTTGCTCGTCGCCCGGTGGGAACGTGCGGCCGCGACGATGCCGCATCGCCGCGCGGTGAACTTGGCGAACACTCATCAGATCGATCGGCGGCGGGTCGTTGTTCTTGATCAGCTCGCAACGTTTCAGTTTCGCTTCGACCTCAGCTAGCTTGCCCACAATCATCATCACGGCCACGTCGAGGTGTTCGCCTCTGGCGGCTGCTTTGAAGCGTCGGCATTGAAACGTGGTCGTCGCATTGACGCGGACCGAGCAGGTTCGCAAGGAGGTGTCGTCATACAAATGGCCGACCGTGGCGAATCCCCATTTGATTTCGCCGTCGATCCCCTTCCAGCGCAGTAAGAATCCGCTGGCTGCGTCGCGTGTCCCGAGTTTGGTGCTCGCCGCGGTGGGAACGTAATCGCCGAGCGACTCGACATCCGATCGAATCAGCAACAAGTTGAACTTGCCGTCGCTGCGTTTGAGTCTGATTTGAAAGTGCGGCGGAACCCGTTTGGCATGGGCCACACGTTCCCGTTTGCGGGGCAGATAGACTCGCAGGGCGAGCTGCCATCCGAAGGGTTTGCCGCCGCTGACCTTTCGTCCGATTCCGATTTCGCTGGATTGGCCCGTGATCGCTTTGACGTGGCGCTTTGCGGTCGCGACCACTCGCCGCCACTGATCCGGTGTGAGTTCGTCGTATCGCTTGATCGTTACCGCTGGCATCATTCGTTCAATCCCATCAACCGTTCTGACAGGGTGGCCACGGGCTGCGGGTGAACCGCGGGACCCCCAGTCCCGATACACCCCCCGTGGGAACTTACTTTGTCGTACCAAGGATGGGAGACAGAAATGCGTCACAAATCTATGCCCGCCGTGCTGTTGGCGGTCGGCCTGCTGGCGATGGTTGGAAGTCTGGGTTGCACACCGCGTGTCCGGATCCGTGCGGCGCCCGGCCCTGATGACACCGGCATTCGGTACTACCGCCCAAAGCCGTATCTGCGGATTGAACCGGGCGGAAGCGTGGTGACCGAGGGCAAGGTTTCGACGACACGGCCGAGCGATGAGTTCGTCGCCATCTCGCTGGAATACCTGCCCGACTTCTCCGAAGAGTATTCGATCGACGTGCGGCCCGGACTGGGATCGGCCCACGTCTCGGTCGGCTTGACCGATGGCTGGAATCTGACATCGCTGAACCAAAAGCTTGATTCGCAATTTGACGAAAACGTCAAAGCGATCGCCGACTTGGCCAAGGCGGGAACCGGTTTTCTTCCCACGGCCAAGGATTCCGGCGGCGGCATCCCGGGAGGTTCGCAGAAGTTTGTCGTCGCGGCGACCAACGTCCCGATCGGTTACTACGAATCGGTGATCAGCAAAGACGCGTGCGGCAAGAAACGTCTGTACGGTTGGCGATACGTCGGTTTCCTGCCGTTTAGTCCTTGTCCGACCGAGATGTGCGGCGGCCAGCAATTGGTCTGTGGCTCAGTCCCCTCGGAGCTGTTCGGCATCGTGTTTGAAAACGGCGTGATGACCTTCAAACGTCTCGATGCGATCCCGGAGGTTCCCGACACGACGCGACAATCGGTCAGCACGGGGCAGTTCGTCGTCAGTGCTTCCCGGCAAGAGAGGCTGGACGCCTTGGCCACCGCGATTCGGAAAGCGATTCTGCAGAACGAAGGTATGGAATCCAAGGTGAGCGTGACTCAGGCCGACGATTGGATGACCGTCCAGTGGGACATCGAATTATTGGGCACGATGACCAAGACGACGACCCGCGAACGGTTTATCAAGTCGCTCGTCCAACACGAAGCGGTCGAGCAGACGTTGCACGATCTGGGCGATCCGATTCCGACTGTTCTTCCGATCGCGGGGCTGATGGGGGAAGAGCGGTAGGCGGGTAGCGGGTAGGTCATGCTGTGCATGACGCACGTCACGCACAGCGTGACCTACTCGCTGAGCGTGATGACACGGCGGCGTGCGACAATTGACCGGCTGCACGTGGTGGGTGCCCAGGCCTAGAATTCAACGTCGCAATCCTTCTCATGTTTGAGAAAACCATCATGATGGACGTCGAACTTCTTAGTCGACTGCAGTTTGCCGGAACGATCATGTTCCACTACTTGTTCCCGCCGCTATCGATCGGTCTGGGGCTGCAGTTGTTCTTGTGCGAGTTGGCGTATGTCCGCACGGGGCATCCGGCGTGGGAAGCTGCGGCTCGATTTTGGACGCGCGTCTTTGCGGTCAATTTCGCGATGGGTGTGGCGACCGGGATCGTGATGGAGTTCGAATTCGGAACCAACTGGGCGGCGTACTCGCGATTCGTCGGCGACGTGTTCGGGTCTGCGCTTGCCGCCGAAGGCATTTTTGCGTTCTTCTTGGAGAGCGGATTTCTGGCGATCCTGGTGTTCGGCTGGGACCGCGTCGGTCCGAAGATGCATCTTTTCAGCACCTTGATGGTGTTTCTCGGATCGGTCTTTAGCGCCGTCTGGATCGTGATCGCCAACAGCTGGCAACAGACTCCGGCGGGGTATCACATCGTTTGGCAGGAGATCCAGGGCCAAAGCGTTCCCCGCGCCGAAGTGACGGATTTTTGGGCGATGGTGTTTAACCCATCGTCGGTGGATCGATTGACGCACACCCTGATCGGGGCGTTGGTGCTGGGCGCCTTCTTCGTCGCGTCGGTGTGCACGTTTTATTTGCTCAAGCAGCGACATGACGACGTCGCGCGGCGTTGTCTTTCGATCGCCCTGCCGAGTGCGTTGGCGTTCACACTGCTTGCCGCACTCACCGGTCACGACTCGGCACAGAAACTGGTCGAAACCCAACCGGCCAAGCTGGCTGCGATGGAGGCGCATTTTAAAACGACCGATCAGCCCACCGGGCTGTATTTATTCGGCTGGCCGGATGCCGAAGACGAAACGGTTCACTTCGGTGTTCGCGTGCCTTGGTTGCTCAGCTTGATGGTCTACAACGATCCCGGCAAACCGGTTCCGGGCATGGATCAGATTCCCGAATCCGATCGACCGCCGGTGTGGCTGCCGTTTCAAATGTTCCACCTGATGGTCGGCTTGGGCACGATGATGATCGTGCTGGCGGCGCTGGCGTGTTGGTTTTGGTTCAAAGAAACATATCAAAACCATCGCTGGTTGATGTGGTCGATCGTGTTGATGCCGCTGGCGGCGATGACGGCCAACCAGGCCGGGTGGATCACCGCCGAGGTCGGACGGCAACCCTGGATCGTGCACCCATCGGTTCAAAACGGTGTGGAGATGATGGGATTGAGAACCAAAGACGGGCTGAGTGAATCGGTGACGGCCGAGCAGGTACTCAGTTCGATCGTCTTGTTCGCCGTCATCTATTCGCTGTTGTTCGCGGTTTGGATCTTTGTCCTCAACCACAAGATCCAACATGGTCCCGAAAGCATCGAGGAACTTGAATCGCATAAACGGACTCGCAGCGCATCGAAACTGTCGGATCAGATCCGTCACGGTGGCACAGGTCGTGGCGGCGGACTAATGGACGAGGAGTTGTGATGAGCTACGACACGATCACGTTGGTCTGGTTTTTCCTGCTCGGTGTTTTACTGACCGGGTACGCGATCCTGGACGGATTCGATCTGGGGGTCGGGATCCTGCATCCATTCATCGCCAAAGATGATCGTGAGCGGCGGTTGGTGATGAACTCCATCGGACCGCTATGGGATGGCAATGAAGTCTGGTTGGTGACCTTCGGCGGGGCGTTGTTCGCTGCGTTCCCCAACGCCTACGCCACGGTGTTCAGCAGTTTTTACGCCGCGTTCCATTTGCTGTTGACGTGTCTGATCGGCCGCGCGGTCAGTTTGGAATTCCGTTCCAAGGTGCATTCGACCACTTGGCGACGATTTTGGGACACGGTTTTTTTTCTCTCGTCGATCACCGCGGCGGCACTGCTCGGAATCGCCGGCGGTAACGTGATGGCCGGTATGCAAGTCGGCCCGATGTTCCGATACGAGGGCGGGTTGCTGGACCAGTTGTACTGGTATCCGTTGCTGGTAGGGACGCTCACCGTGTCCTTGTTCGCGCTGCACGGGTCGATTTATCTCTTTCTCAAGACAGAAGGCGAGCTGCAGCAGCGGGTGCGGAACCGGATTCTTCGACTGTTTTATTGTTTTGCGGGATTGTACGCGGTGGTCACCATCGCCACCTGGTTGCACGTCCCGCACGCGACCGAAACGCTGACCCGGCATCCATGGCTGTGGATCGTTCCGGTGCTCAACGCGTTGGCGGTGTTGAACATTCCACGGGCGATGCATTTGGGCAAACCCGGCTACGCGTTTTTTACTTCGTCGATGGTCATTGCCGCGTTGGCGTCACTGTTCAGCGTCGCGATCTTTCCCAATTTCGTGCTTTCGACGATCGATCCGGCGTACAGTGTGACGCTGGAAAACGCCCGCAGCAGTCACCAGACGCTGATCACCATGCTGTGGATCGCGTTGATCGGCATGCCCTGCGTGGCCAGTTACACGATCACGATCTACTGGATCTTTCGCGGCAAGGTGCAACTGGATTCGAACAGCTATTGAGGGGGCCGCGGAAAAGGGATGCAGTAACCGTTGGTGTTTAGCCTTTAGGCGATTCCCGTTCGCTGCTACGCAGCGACAGGGGGCGGCTAAAGCCTGCACACCAACACGTATGCCCGTGCCATTTGTACCTGCCCCCTTTTTAAAGCTGACAGAGCGTTAGTCGTCGTCGTTTCGGCGTGCTGCGCGTCCACCTTTGGCGGCGATCGAGGTGAGGCTTTTGGTGAGATCGACGCCGATTTCATCAGCCAGTTGAATGCACAACGCGATGGGGCTGCGGGCATCCGATTCGTCAGCTTCTTTCAAACGGTTTTCGACGTGAATTCGATCGAGCGACTCGGGCAGTCGCACGATTGCTTGGGAGTACCACATCACGGCGCGATCTTCGGCGCCCTGGCGGTAGGCGCCGGATCCGCGTCGGCTGAGTTCCCACCAGGCGTCGCCGAGTGCGACTTGATCGATCGCACGCGACGCCCCGCGGAGGTCCATCTTGACGACTTCGACCAGATCGCCGCCGGTGCCATCGGCAACCAGGGGCAGCCCGGTTTGCCAATCCCCTTTGATGAAGCACAGGAAGCTACCGAAGGCGGCCCCTGCGGCGACGTCATCGGGGTTGCTGCGAAACCGCACCAGATCGTCGACGGATTGGTCGTACTCACGTTTGGCCGTTCCGAGCTGTGTTCTCAAACGCGTCAACAAACGCGAAACCTTGTCTTCACGATTGCTTGAGGTGAATCGGTTTGCGATGCGTGCGACGGAGCTGGCCAGCATGTATTCGTTTTCGCGAATGCCTGTATAGATCACGGGAATCGCCCGTTTGAGAATGCCGTCGCCCTTGACGATGCTCGCGTCGCGGCTGGCGGTTTCTTCACCGAAGGCTTGGATCCATTTCAAATTCTCGCGAAACGAGTCGACTTCGAATCGGGCCACGCGTTGGTCGATGGCTTTGATCAACAGGGTTCCGTCATTGGATTCGATGGCCAGTCGGAGCGCGGCCTGTTGCAGCGCAAACGCGCCGGACGGATCGGCTTCCATGTCATCGGCAAGGGTGACAAATTCAGAAGCCAGCTTTCTTTTTTCGTCGGTGCTCTTGGCGTGTTGGATCTTGTCGCGGAAAATGTCTCGCAGTTTGTTTTGGGCAGCGGTGAGTTCGATCGCCGAGGGAACGGGTTCTCGCGTCATCGCCGGATCGTCGACCATCAGCGGCAAATCGATCCCCATGTCGACTTGTGGTCTGATGATGTCGTCGGCCATTTCGGCGACTTGATCGGGTGCCAGGGACGCTTCGGGTTCGGGGTCGTCTTCGGCTTGTTCGACCGTGATCGCACGATGGATGTCACCGGCGCGGAGCGCGTCACTTTTTTCGTAGGTCATCGCCTGAAAGAGCTGCGCGTCGCTGAGTCCCTGCTCAAGTAGCACGGGGAAGCCGTTGGCCCAGAGGGCGAACGTGCCATCGATGCGCAGTTTCCCGAGGTAAGGGCTCATCTTCATCGGCGATTTCGGATCGAAGTCCTTCGGTTCGGTCCAGTGGACGGCGTGCGCGTCGTTGACCTCCACCAACATGATGGTGTTTTCGGGACCGTCGTCGATCATGGCCGGCGTGAGTGCCCTGTTTTCACCGAAGATAAAGGCGGAATCGACCGGCAGCTGATAGTTCGTCTTGACGTCAAAACGCTCGGGTGAGACGAAGGCATCGGGGATGTACTGCAGCAGGTCTTTGTTGGGTGGCATGTTCCAAGCGCGACTGAAGTCAAACTGCTTGTACAATTCCTCGTGACCCAGGTAGGGCAACAATTCGACTCGCCACGAAAGCGTCGGGACCCCACCCGAATTGGTCGTGTAAGACTTGGGGTAGTGCCCTTTTTCATCCAGGTAAAGGGCCAGCGCTTCGTTGATCCGTTGCAGGTTCTCAAACGCTCTTCGTCGGCGGCCGTCAGCGGTCAACTCGGTTTCGGGTTGGCGTTGCGAGATCGGTCGGATGCCGATCGTTTCTGCCAAACTGGTTCCGTTATCGTCCTTGCCGGATTCGCTTTCGGCAATTTCTTGAGTCGGCGTGTCTTTGGGCAGCGCAGACGCAACACTGGTCTTTACAATTTGCGGGCGCGGCTTGGCAACCACCGGATCGGCGGCGGGTTCGGCGGCCGTCGCCGGCTTCTCGGCGGCGTTTTGACTGGCAACCTCCTGGTTGGCGGTTCCGCCACCGCGATCGCGTTGTGCATGTTTGAGGAACAGGTCTTGCTGACTTTCGCCGCATCCCTGAATCAGGCCTAACAGACAAATGAGGGCTGTATAGCGGAACGATTTCGACATGTTGTCAGTGCTGCGTTGCGTTGAACCAGACACGTTACTCTCTCTTTGAACGTTTAGATGTCGCATAGAATTCGCTTGACCCAGCCGTGTGTCAGGGCTCCACCACCACAGCACCATGTTTGCTGAATGTCGAATTCGTCGTGTTGTTGGCATTGGTCATTGACCAGTTTGGACAGTCTTCCGCGCATCTCATCGATACGATGTTCGACGCCTTCGAATTGAGTTTCCGGATGCTCCAAAGACGCGGGGTTGCGTTTCAGTGTTTCTGCCTCGGAGTGTGTCGTTTTTGTGGTTCGGCTGATCAAGCGAGTGAATTCGTTACCGCCCGATTCAAAGGCCCAGAACCAGCATGACACGCTGCTGACGATGATCGCGATGGTCATTTCCGCGCCACAGTCAAACAGAGCCACGGTCGGCAACTTCGCGTCGGCGCGGTCCTCGGTTTGATTCAGTTCCAACTGATCGGCGAACTCAAATGCGGCAAAATTCATCAGGGCGATTGGTGTCGCTTGCAAGCCACTGACGGGCAAACCGGCCAAGCTGAGATTTTCGAGATAGCGATCAACGAATTGCTTCTTTGCGGCCGACACAAACGCCGGGCGTCCGATCGCGGTCAATTCGTCTTCGGGAAGGGGGGCAATCCATCGCACGCAAGCCACTTCGTCCAGCGGCAGCGGAATCCGAGACTCCACCTCTTTTTCGAACATTCCTTTCACTTGCTTGTCAGCGATCGGAGGCAATTTGACGAAGCGTGAAACCAGCTCGCGGGCAGGGAAACTGACCCAGACGGGCGTCGATTCGACATCGTGCTGGTCCATGAACGTTGCGATCGCCGTCCGGATCGACTCGTCCAATGTGGATTCGGCAGTGCTTCGCGTCAGCGGGGCGTCGAAGGAGAATTTGTGACATTCCGCCAAACGTGGCCGTTGATCGCTGGCCAGTTCCAAGCAAACCGCTTTGATACCTGACGCGCCGATATCGAGCCCCCAGCATCGTTCTGCTTTCTTGCGGCCGAGTCGTTTCAACAAGCCTTTCTTGGGAGAGAAATCGTCTTGGAAACGCCCCAGCCCGAGCCCCTGCAGTGCCAGGCCGATGGCGGCGTTGAATTGACCGGGTGAGGCGCGGAGTGCGGCGTTGTCCTCCAGATCGATGCTCGTCGGAAATGCCAGGATTCCCAGTGAACCGCCGACCCAGCTGCGCGGTTTGACCTCCAATGGTGCGAACAGGTCGCGAGGCGTCGACCGGGCCGCTTTGACCTGTTGGCTGAGCCGTTGGAGCATCTTGACCGCTCGGGGGTCACCGCCAGATTGCTCGCTCCAGAGTTTTGAAATCCGCCCCAGGGTCGGGGTCGCAAAGGGTTCACCGCTGAATTGGTTGGCCAGCCATCCGATTCGTTCGACCGTCTGATGCAGGTCGAGATAGGCTTGGTTGCGTGCGATCGCGGGGACGCATTGCAGGATCTCCGCGGCCGCGGTGGACTTGTGATTTTGGTGCAGCGTGGTCGCTTTGGTGACCAGCTTTTTGCCCACCTTGCGGGCCAGGTTGGCGACCGTCTCGTCATCCGGTTTGAGTTCCAACAAGCGGTCCAGAATGGCTCCTGATGTGGCCCAGTCCCGTTTCTGAAACGCCTCCTGCAGTGATTGCTCGGCATCGTTGAGCTGTTGGAGCAACAGCCTGGATTGCTGCAGTTGACGTTCCGCCTCGGGCGTCATCAATTTCGGCGACAATGCAGAGAGCAATTCGACGACGCGTGCCGAGTCTCCCGATTCGTAGGCCTGTTGTGCCGCTGCGATCCGCTCCGACGCCGAGCCACATTCTTGCTCAGCGATCCGGTCAATTTTTTGTTGTGCCGTTGTCGCTTGGGTGATCACGTCTTTGAATCGGTAATCCTTTTCACGCGTGACGACGGCCAACAGCCCTTTCGATCTTTCAAAATCGCGTTCTTTCGCGGCATCGATCGCATCGGCGATCTTGGCTTCCAGATCTCGTTTGCGTTTGGATAGCGAGCCGATTAGATCTGATCCGCAATTGCCGCAAAACGACTGCGTCAACAACACGGGCTTGCTGCATTGGGCGCAGGGTTCGAGGAGTGCATGCCCGCAACCGGCGCAGAATTGACCGCCCGATGGATTGGTCGCGTCGCACGCACCGCAAGTCATCTTGCCGGACGGCTGTGTCGGGCTTGTCGACGGGGTGATCTGATCAACAGGTGAAGAACTAGACATCTCGAATTTCGTGACGAAGAACTAAAGCGGGTGAAGCATCCTGGTCAATCGGCATCAAAATCACCGACAACGCCGTACACGGGCAGCCAGTTGGAATACGACTTCATCTCGGGATCACCGATTTGAATGTAACCATGCTGCTCGGCGAGATTGAAGCGCCGATACGGGCAGCCTTTGGGAATCGAAATCCGCAGCCGATAACTGCCTTCGGTCTCGAGTGGCTGGAGTTCGGCTTGCAGTTCTTTCGGCTCGACGTCCAGCACCGCGATGTTTCGGGAGCGATCGGCACGTGAGCGGACGACGACAAACAGATCGTGTTGCTCGTTGTTCTCCACGGTGCCGAAATCGACTCCGGTGCGACGATCGACGTTGGGCCCGTAAAAGCCGATCGGTGGACGAACTCGACCTCCAAAGTCCAGCTTGCATTGCTGTTGCTGGCCGTCGACCTCGACCGTCAATTCGAGTTGGTCGCTGTAGTGGCCGTAGTCCTTGGCTTCCATTTCAACGGTGATGCGACTGGCCACCGTTGCCGACCGGTCGCCGAGAGTCTGGTCACCGCGCGTCTGCTGGTCGATCGGTTCGGGAACAGCGACCCACTGAAGATCAAATGCCGGATTGGAAACATCGACGACGTTCAAACGCTGCGCCAGCTGGCTGTAGATCACAAAGTCGACCGTCGATGCCTGTCCCATGTCATGGCTGCCGAAGTCGATCGCTCCGGGAAGGACCAGCTCTTTTCGTTGTCGACTTGAAACCGACAAGACGAGCGTCTTGTTCAGCGGATCGTTGGTCGCAATTGTCACCCTGCCTTGGAAAGGCTCGGTCGACGGTTGACTGCTGGTAACCCATTGGATCGTGCATCGAGTGGATTCACCCGCTGAGAGTCGCTGTTCTTCCAATTGGGCCGTTAAACGATCCGAACTGGTCTCGCGGATTCGAAGATTCAACTCGGCATCGCCGACGTTTTCGATCTCGACGGTGTGCCGCAAGGTTTCCTCCGGACGGACCCAGCCGAAGTCGTGCACCGCGGGCCACGCACGTGCCGATGGGCGGGGCTTGTTTTGATACGTTTCTCGCAGAATGGCTTGCCTGTCCAATTCCGCGACACGCTGATCGTAGTCATCGCGTCGGCTGTCGGGGACGCCCCACGGCTTGTAGCTGACGACCTGGGTGAGGGCCAGTGCGAAGGAGGCAAACCCGAAGACCAGGCCGCCGAAGACGAGCAGTCGTTTTGTAAATTGATTCATTCCAGTCTTTCACATTGCTGCGTCGATTCAACACGAGAGACCCCCATGGCATGGTGTGCCATGGAGGTCCCCAAAAGTGACAGTTCTGCGCTCTCGTTTGACAGAAAGCGTTCGCGATCAGTTCTCTTCGAACTGGCCCTTGAAGGAGCTTTCGTCCAGGAACATGCCGCTGAACATTTCAGCCGGCTGCAGTTCGACCGTGCTGCCGGCGTATCCGACACCCGAGTAATCGGTCAAGTTGTCGGGGACGGGGAAACCGGGGTTCAGGTAACCGTCGCCGTTGGCGTCTTGGAACAGTTGGACCGAACCGTCACCCATCAAGATGTTCGCTCCGCCGCTGTGGATGGCGAACCAGTCACGCGTGTCTTGCAGGTAGAAACCCGAGGGGCTCGTGTCGTCAGATCCCAAGGGGGCTTGGCAATTGACGGTCGATGGGGCGCCGCGTTCGCAGTTGATTTGCTCGACCATCGAAACTCCGGCGTTGAGCAAGATCAAACGATTGTTGGTCGTCGCCAAGTAAGCGGGGCCGTCGTTGAAGGCTTCTGCGAGCAGCATCCCGCGGGGCAGTTCTTCTTTGGTGTTCGGAACGTCGGTGCCGAGAATCGCTTCGTCGACGTCACCGGGGCCGGCGTCGCCGAGCAACGGAATGTTGCTCGTCGCGATGCGGCTGCGATCCAAGACCGAAGCCATCAGCGGTCCGCTGGTGTCTTGACGCTCTTTGAATTTTCCACCGGTGGACGAAACGATCTCGCCCGCCGTGCTGTCGTATTCCATGATCGGAGCGACGCGAACGAGGAAGTAGCCTGCCGCGTAGTTGGTCATGTAACCCTGGTCCACGTACAGCCCACCGACATACTCGGCGGCACTGTTGTATTGGGTCGCACCGACGGTCACGGGGTTGGCCGCAAAGTCGACCGCTGCGTTGGACGAATCGAACATGCGATCGGCCGCTCCGGCACGCATGCGAGTCCAGCTGTTACCGGCCGACGGGCCAACCGTCACTCCGTTGCCCGACGTCGAGATGCCGATCAGGTCATTCAACTTTTCAAGTGCCTTGGCGGGGTTGCTGGGGCACAACATGTCACCGGGGATGGCCGATCCGCTGTTGACCAGGTCGGCGACCCAGCCGTAGGTGTCCATGTCACCGTCACGCTCGAAGTCGGAGGCACCGGTGCTCAAGCGGCCCAGCGGGTCGCGGTCGGAGAACGTGTACATTCCGATTCCGAACTGACGCAGGTTGCTCGAGCACTGGGTGCGGCGAGCGGCTTCACGAGCCTTGGTCAGGGCCGGCAACGCCAACGCGGCCAGCAGGGAGATGATGGCGATCACCACCAACAGTTCGATCAGGGTGAAACCTGATTTTCGCATACGCGACATTTCGAATTCCTTGTTTGGATTTCTGTGGACGGGGAAACAGTCCTCGCCCAAAATGGGGAACGATTTCGAGCAGTCGGCTGGCGGTCGAACCGGGTGGTGACGCGGGATCGTTGACAGTGATCGCGTCGCACCCTGACCTGCCGGCCGGCTTCTCTTTACTTTTAAAACTCCAGTGCATCGGCGTGGACGTCACGCCGATGACAGGCGTATTCAAGCGGGAGCTGGATCTGCTGCAATCTCAAACCGATTGAATTGCGTCAGACTTCATCGTTCCTTCGCATTGCGTCCGCAACTCCTTCACATCGCTCGGCGCAGTCGTCATACGAGGCGAAATTCGAGGTGCAACCCAAACACTGGCTTCATGAAGCCTTCACAATTGGTGAAGGTGGTGGCGTGCGAGATGGCTGCTCGAGGGAGAGGGCGGCGGCGTAGGGGCGGCGGCCTGCCCGATTGATTCGGGACAGGTGGTTGACGTCATCCGATCACACGTGAGATCAGCCGATTCGCGCGAGCGTTCGGGCCTGCCGCACGAAGAAAACGCAGCGGGGCCCGTAGGCTGGCGCCAAACGGCTGATCCCGAGAAGCCGCCAAGGGAATGGAAGCCGCCAAAATTCTGCGAATGAATGCACGTTTCAGCGGAATGATGTTGAGCAGCCCAGGCGGGGCCTGGTGGAGGTCGCTGCACTTGCTGGGGACGCAAGCTGGAAGCTTACGCCACTTGCCGGGGACGCAAGCTGGAAGCTTACGCCACTTGCCGGGGACGCAAGCTGGAAGCTTACGCCACTAGAGGTTTTGCAGGCGGACGTTTTTGAATTCGGCCCACATCGGTGCTCCGGCGTGCAGCTGCAGTCCGATGAAGCCTTTGGAAAACGACTTTTCCGGATGGTTGTCGGTGAAGTCCAGGATCAACCGGCCGTTGAGAAAGTGTTGCAGATGATTACCCTTGGCGATGATCACCACGTCGTTCCACTGGTCGACTTTCATCAACTCTTTGAACTCGCCTTTGCTGATCAGCGGTTCGCCGATGACCTTCTTGCCGTCTTTGTTCCAGACCGCTTTTTCACCGACCAGACAGATGCGTCCGCGCGAGCCTTTTTCGTCGTAGATGAAACCAGGCACGCTCGGCAGGTCTTCTTCGTTGCGGATCTCATGCTGGTAGCCACGCAGCACCCATTGGTTGACCGCTTGCTCATCCGTCTTGACGCGTTGCGATCGATATTGAATGCCCGAGTTATTTGACGCGGTGCAGCGGAACGACAATCGCAGCTCAAAATCAGCGACTTCGTCTTTCCAAATCAGAAACGTATTTCCCTTGGTCGAAACCTCCTTCGTCGTCTCGCCATGAATCACGCCGTCGCGAACACTCCACAGCCGCGAGTCGCCGTCCCAACCGGTCAGGTCTTCGCCGTTGAACAGCTGGGTCATGCCGTCCGGCTCAGGGGGCGCCGTGACCGCGGGCGACTCGGCGAGACAGGCGGAAACGAACAGACAAAGGGTGCCGAACAGGACGGGGCGAAGCATGGGAGTTCTCTTGAGAGGGGAGTGTTTGACAGGGAGGGTGATTCGAGCTCAGTATTATGACCGGAGACGGTTGGGGGTGCCAGGGTTTGAGGTTCCAGGTTCCAGGTTCCAGGTTCCAGGTTCCAGATTTGAGATTTTTCTCGGGCGTGTGTTTTGATTTTCTCGTCACCGCTGTTCCTGTCCCGATCTTTCTGCCCACGATTTTTCTGCCATCTCTCCACCCCCGCACCTGCTCCCCCTCTCACTCTCGAGCCGGACAGGCTACAATTCGCGACCCCGAAAAACACTAATTCCGAGCGATTTTGAGAGAAGCGATGAGCGACCCATCCGTAACCGGCGTTGTCCATTTGATCGAGGAAACCAAGACGTACGGCAGCAAGGGTTTTCGCAAGCGATTGGTGGTGTTGGAGCAGGATAAAGGCAGCTTCACCAATTTTGTGCCGGTCGAATTCACCCGCGATTCCTGTGACTCGGTCGACGAGATGAACGAAGGCGACGAGGTCGAGATCACCTATCGGCTCAACGGCCGACGCTGGCAAAAGGACGCCAACAGCGAAGTCAAGTTCTTCGTCAATGTCGAAGCGACGTCCTTCAAAATCACCGGGAACGCCAACCCGGCCGACGCGATGAGCGAGCGGGTGACTGACCCCAACGCGGCGTTTGACGAAGCCAGTGAAGAAGACGCCCCGTTCTGACCCGCGCGTCGGGGCAGTGGCAGTGGGATAGGCTTCCAGCCTGTCAAAGTCGCTGATAGACAGGCTGGAAGCCTATCCCACGTTGACAGGCTGGAAGCCTATCCCACGTTGACAGGCTGGAAGCCTATCCCACGTTGGCAGGCGGGGCGCGAGGGGCGTTAAATCGCTTCGCTGCCGGTCTCGCCGGTGCGGATGCGGATGCAGTCGTCCATCGGCAGGACGAAGATTTTTCCGTCCCCGATTTCGCCGGAATCACCGCTGCGTCCTCCCGACAGGATCGCTTCGATCGTCGGTTTGACGAACTCTTCGTTGACCGCGATCTGCAATTGCACTTTGCGGAGCAGGTTGACGCTGAATTCGGTGCCGCGGTAATTGCCGGTTTGTCCCTTCTGACGGCCAAAACCTTGGCAGTCGAGCACGGTCAAGCGGTGCACGTCGACTTGCGTCAGGGCTTCTTTGACGGCTTCGAGCTTGGTCGGTTGAATGATGGCGATGATCAATTTCACAGCTGCTGCGTCCTTTGATGGTTTTCGTCAACGCATCAACCAACAAGTGATAGCGTTCTGGCGAGGGGCGACTATAACCGAACGGCGGCGACCAGAAAAAGCCCCAGGCAACGTCGCTGCAGCGCAGCGTCGCGGGAAAAGCCCGGGCTCGGAGGAGCGAGGCGGACACTCCTCCGAGCCGGGCAGCTTCCGGTCCGGGACGGGACCGAGAGTTCACAAGTCGCAACCATCGCCGAGAGAGCGGCGTTGCCGACAGCGTTGTTCGGATGCCCTGCCACCAGCCGAGACAAGTCTCGACTGGCGTCAGGGCAGCGGTAGGTAGAACCACGTGTGTTGTTGATCGCAGGCCGGATTGCCGATCGCAGGCTGTGGTGTCGATCACAGCTGTGCAGCTGATCGCTGGCCAGGATGATTGTCAGAGATTGCATCCCCCGCGCCAAAGATGCGATCGATAGTCGCCAATGGCTCTCAAGTGACTGTCCCCAAACGACTTAAAAAAAATCGCGGGTTCGCGGCGCGACTCGGTCGGCCGATTCGGAGGGCCTGATCTCGTTCTGCTGCCCAGTTGATAGGCAGGTCGATGCCAACGGATTAGGCACGCAGGAATGAAAAAAGACCGCGTCCACCGTTTGGCGGACGCGGCCTGTTGCGGGAATCGCGTTTGCGATTTCTGGACGCCTTGTTGCTTAGAACAAGAAGATCGTGTCGATTCCGAAGGTCGTCTGCTCTTCGCCTTCGTCCAGGCCGGCGACTTGATCGTCGTCCCAGTCGAAGCGGATTTCGGGACGCACGACCACGTTGGCGTGCGGCTTGTAGTTGACACCCATGGTCAGAGCATAGATGTCGGTTTCGGTGCCGTAGTTGCTGAACACGCCTTCCTGGTTGTACCACTCGAAGCGTGCCCCGGCGGCCAGGCAATCGGTCAGCGTGTAGATCAGGTACTGGTTGATGCCGAAGGTGTTCCGAACGCCCATGTTGTTCTGGTTTTCGGTGTCCAGATAATCGCTTTGGAAAATGTACTGAACATTATCCGTCAGCGCGACATCGGCACAGATCGAGTGCATGTAGCCCTTCTCGGTGTTGCCGCCCTTGTCGGCGAATCGGCCACCGATGGCGGCGTAGATCAGGCTGATGTCTTCGTTGAGGGCCAACGAAACACCGCCCAGGAACGAGTCACCGTTGTCCTCGAAGCCGCTGTCCCAACCGAGCGTGTAACCGCCGTAGACTTCGACATCGTCGCTGACGGCCAGGGTCGCCAAGGCACCGGTGTGGGTGAACGGCTCGCTGTTGTACATCGTGTACGCGTGGCTGTAGAAGAAGTTGTCCGGGGCGGTCACGACTTCCCATCCGATGATGGTGTAGAAGTGCCCGACTTTGACCGACAGGTCTCCGTAACCGGCTTCCAAGTACAACTGCGGCATCGCGTGACCGTAATCGGGGCCGTTGTCCCAATCGTTGTCCCAGTGGTTGTTGGCGATCCCGAACGCTTGGGTGTCTTGGGAATCGGTACCGTAGATGTAGTCGATGCGACCACCGATATCGAATCCGCAGGACGTGTCGATCGCTTTTTCCGCCCACAACCAAGCTTGGTGCAGTTGGTATTCATCGGGTCGGCTGTTGAACAGCGGCGTGGCGTCGGTGTGGTATCCCATTTGGACCCAACCGCCGGCGGAAAGGTTGCCGCACTGGCCGAACAGGGCGAAGGGTTCGCCCAGATCGCACTGGCCCAGTTTGTCGAACAGCCCGGCGCCGAGTCCGCCGCCGCATCCGCAACCGGCATCGCAACCACCGTCGCAGCCGGAGTCACAGTACTCGATCATGTCGGCGCCGCAATCCGGTTCGCAGACTCCGGCATCGCAATCACAGGGCGTTTCGCAGCCGCAACCGACATCATCGGTGCAGCCGACTTGGGCGATCTGCCCGCTCGCCCCTGGGGCGGCTTGGTACAGGGCGTGGTAGTTTCCATCGGCAGACGGTCCACCGGCCAAGGCGTTGCCGCCGAAGCACAACAACGCGAGTGTGCTGAATAACAATTTACGTTTCATGGGTCTCCCTCGTCGTCCCGTCAAAGGACGTTCCTTTCTTGGTATTGCGTAGCGTGTGATCGGTAGACACATCGAACCGCAGCCTTATGCAGGCTGAAGTTCGACGTGTCCGGCGGTATCTGAAGGACGGATACGCCCGCCTTGCGAGGGCGCCGATCGAGAACCGCTTGACCATCTTCCAAGAGATGTATCGGGAGGAGATTGCCGAAAAATCGACTCTTCTGGCTTTTCGCATTCTGCCAGAATTGCCGATCTTGACATCGGGTGTTAATCCGTACCGGTCAGGTGTTGTTTGCCGTGGCGGGGCCACAAAAAAAGCCGGCGGCCGCTCGAGGGGTTCGAGCGGCCACCGGCCGGTGCAGTGGACCTGAGCGGTCTTCGATTCGATGCGTCTTAGAACAAGAAGATCGTGTCGATGCCGAAGGTCGTTTGGTCGTCGCCGCTTTCCAAGCCGGCGACTTGATCGTCATCCCAATCCCAGCGGATTTCCGGACGCACGATGACGTTGGCGTGCGGCTTGTAGTTGACGCCCATGGTCAAGGCGTAGATGTCCGAGTCGTTCCCGGGAGCACCGAAGATGCCTTCGTTGTTGTAGTACTCGAATCGTCCACCGGCTGCCCAGCAATCGCTGAGGGTGTAGATCAGGTACTGGTTGATGCCGAAGGTTTCGCGGACGGTAGCACCGGCCGAGGTTTCGGTATCCAGGTAATCCGACTGGAAGATGTACTGCAGGTTGTCACTCAAGGTCACGTCGGCGACGATCGAGTGCATGTAACCTTGCTCGGGGGTTCCCAGGGGAGCCGCACCGATGCGACCGAAGGTGGTTGCGTAGGTCAGCGTCAGGTCGTCGCTGAGTGCGACCGACAATCCACCCAAGAAGCTGTCACCGTTGTCGTCGAAGCCGCTGTCCCAGCCCAAGGTGTATCCACCGTAGGCGGTGACGTTGTCGTTCACGTTGTAGGTTGCCAACACACCGGTGTGGGTGAAGGGCTCGCTATAGTTCATCGTGTACGCGTGGCTGTAGAAGAAGTTGTCCGGGGCGGTCACAACTTCCCATCCGATGATGGTGTAGAAGTGTCCCATTTTGACGGACAAATCGCCGTAGCCGGCTTCGAAGTACAGTTGGGGCAGGGCGTGACCGTAGCCGTTGGCACCGCCGTTGTCCCAATCGTTATCCCAGCCGCGGTTTCCCGTGCCGAACGCTTGGGTGTTCTGTGCATCGATCCCGTAAACGTAGTCGATTCGACCACCGATATCGAAGCCACAGGACGTATCGATCGCCTTTTCAGCGTACAACCAGGCTTGGTGCAGGTTGTACTCATCGGGGCGGTCATTGAAGATGGGCAGAGCGCGGTCGTGGTAGCCCATTTGGACCCAACCGCCTGCACTCCAGCCACAATGTTCACCGAAAAGTGACCATTGCTCGCCCAGGCAGCAGTCGCCCAGGAGACTGCCGAGGCCGCCTCCCAAACCGCATCCACACGCCGAATCACATCCGCCGTCGCATCCGGCGTCGCAGCAACTTGCGGCGCCACAGCTGCTATCACATGCGTCGCCGCATGGATCGCAGCCAACTACTGTTTCGCATCCACAGACCGGCTCGCCGCAATCGCAAGCGGCCGCGCAGTGCGAGACCAGTTCAATTGAGTCATTTCCGCTCGCGGTCATGCTGCTCGTGTAGGACGCGCAGGCAATCGCAGCCAGCATGGCAATCTTGCTAAGCTTCATCGCTTTAAATTCTCCCGAATTCCATTTTCTGGGTTCTAAAAAAGGGCAGGGCAACAACGAATTACGCCCGCGACCAAAGATACGCGGGCCGCTGAGACCCTAATTGGTCGGGTCAAGGCATGTCTGACTGCTTGCCATCCCGTGTTCGTCTCCGATCAGCAGAGCCGACCGTGGTCAAAACGGGATTCGAGTGTCGGACGCTACGATTTGACCGTCTGACGCGTCGCCTCTGTCGTCACCTGCGTTATCGGGATGGTTTGTTCATGATTTGGGGTCGAATTGGAATGTTTTGCGTCGGTCCCCCCAGCAGCGGTCCACGTGGTCCAACTGTGCCGCGAAGCGCTATCAGAGAAACTTTGCCGACTGGGAAGAGGCTCCCTGATCCGCGGGTCATCCGACGGTAAACTGTCGGCAAACGGAATCCGAACCGCCGGGCGGTACCGCAATGGCGACCTTTCCGGCACACTTTGCCTTTCCCCACCCACTCGATAGTCCGACCGAGAACAAGACCGATGGTTTTTTGGCGTTCGAAGAAAAAATCAGACGATTCACCCCCCGCCCAGCCGTCCGGTCCGGCCCAGCAGGAACCCTCCACCGCACGTGATTCCCCCGCGACTGAATCCACAGCACCCGATCAAGGGCCAGCCGCAGCCAACCCCCAAGCCGCGCCACCCAAAGCTGCGCCCTCCGCAGCGGCGCCACCCGCAGCGGCGGCCGAGTCGTCGGCGGGCTTGTTCGGGCGATTTCGCAGCGGGCTGGAAAAAACACGGCGGGCACTCAACACCGACATCCGCGACCTGTTCAAAGAGGAAGGGCGGCTGGTCGACGACGAATTCTTGGGCGAACTGTTCGCCAAGCTGATCCGCACCGACATGGGCGCCGGCCCCGCCGAAGAACTCCGTGACGACGTCGCCAAACGCTACCGCGGCCGCAAAGTCGGACTGGCCGAGGTGCTTGAATCGATCACCGCCCAAACGCAGGCGATGCTGCAGCAGGACGCCGCCCCGCTGAATCTGCCCGGAAAACCCAGCGTGATCCTGGTTGTGGGCGTCAACGGCAGCGGCAAAACCACCTCGATCGGAAAACTTTCCCACTTCCTGACGTCCCACGGCAAGAAGATCGTCTTGGGTGCCGGTGACACGTTCCGCGCCGCCGCGGTCGAGCAGTTGACGATCTGGTCGGAGCGGATCGGCTGCGACATCGTGACGGGAAAACAGGGCGCCGACCCGGCCAGTGTGGCGTTTCAAACGGTCGACAAGGCGATCGAAATCGGTGCCGATGTCGCCATCATCGATACCGCCGGACGATTGCAGACTCAGTCCAACCTGATGCAGGAGCTGGACAAAATCCGCCGCGTCGTCGGCAAGAAAGTCGAAGATGCCCCGCACGAAGTGCTGTTGGTCCTGGACGCGACGGCCGGTCAAAACGCGATCAGCCAGGCCAAGGGATTCAGCGACGCGGCCGGGTGCACCGGCATCATCTTGGCCAAGCTCGACGGCTCCGCCCGCGGCGGAGTGATCTTGCCGATCCGTCGCCAATTCGAACTTCCCGTCAAATTCGTCGGACTCGGCGAAAGCATCGAAGACATCGCGGAGTTTGATGCCGACAGCTTCGCCACCGCCCTTTTCGCCGATTGACCCGCCGCCGGACTGACATGCTTCACCTCCAATCCGAATCGACCCAGCGTTGGCTCGGGCAGGTTGACGAAAACCTGCCTGAGATCTTGATCGATCACGCCCACTGTGAGCGCAAGGCGGCTTCCACGGCGATGAATCTGATGAACTCCTACACCGACAATCGGCCGCTGTGTGTCGAGATGACGCGGATCATCCAGGAGGAACTGGAACACTTTCACATGGTGATGGACGTCCTCGATCGCCGCGGCATCACCTTCAAACGACTCGCCAGCGGTCACTACGGACGCGAGCTCAATACGCTGACGCGTCAACGCGAACCCGAACGCGGCGTGGACCGTTTGCTGATCGCCTCGCTGATCGAAGCCCGGAGCTGTGAACGGTTCCGCTTGCTCGCCGATCACGTCCGTCCACGCGACAATGAGCTGGCGGATTTCTATGCCGGGCTGTTTGAATCCGAAGCCCGTCATCACACCACCTACGTCAAGCTGGCCGAACAATTTGCACCGCGGCGCGACGTCCTGGAGCGACTCGACCAACTGTCCGAGCAGGAAACGGCGATCATCGCCAAGGGCAGCCCGCTGGCGCGGATGCACAGCTGATCGAATTGTTTCACGCCGCGGCGCTGCGGTTGAGGACAATCGAGTGGATGTTTCACGACAGGGAAGGAATGCGGAGGCCGTGCAATGAACTCACAGTGCCCGTTGTGAATCTTTGTTGTCAAGGTAGGTCGCGGCGATATGGTTGCCTGTAGCGGAGGCCTGGGAGGAGCAACAGAGGACGTGCCGTTTTTCACGTCACCCTCCTGGCAGGAGGGTCGAGCGAAGCGAGGGGAGGTCGGACGGTGAATCGCCACTCTCAAGTTCAGTGGTCTTCGACGCCGACGGCGCACCCACGTAAGCCCTCTCCTCGCTACGCTCGACTCTCCCAGGGGGAGAGTGACTAGGCTCCTTTAGTTTCAACAACTTTAAACTGCACGAACTCACTGCCCGAGATTGCAGGATTTGCATCTTGAGCGGTCAAGCACAAACCGAATCGGTGGAACCGATTCTTGGTCACGACGGAATGATTCCGATGACGCAACAGACGATCACGGGAGATTTCTCAAATGGATGCTTTCATCAAACGATGCGTTGTCACGGCAGGTTTTCTGGTCACCACGCATAGTCTGGTTGCGGTCGATGCTTCGGCCGAGGCCCCCAAAATCCAGTTCGACATGCCGGCGGTGGCGACGGCGCTGGACACCTCGCTGCCCGGCCAACCGCGTGAGGTTTCGGTCGAGTTGGTGCTGTCGTCATTGATCGCGGGCCGGACCGATGTTTCCTCAGACGACGCGCCGCCGATCGACCATCTGCTGGTTCATTGCAGCTTGCGTGACCGCTTGCCCGTGATCGATTTCTCGCCCAAAACGGAACTGCAATCGGAGTTCGCCGGCCCGATTTCGGTGACCACCAAAGACGAACTGTCCGATTCGTTAGGGCTGAGCGTCGACGGCGTCGTGCCGCACGTCGGCGCCGGGCGTCTTGGCGCCGACGATTCGCGCAAACGATCCGATCAGACACAGTTCCAGCGCCAAGCACCGGTGCAAGCGGTGATCGCATCGGGCACCACCGATCGCGGTCGCGGCGTGTACTTTAAATTCCGCTGGACCAGCCAACAGGTGCTTGAAGGGGAGAAGCGATTTCGGATTTCGTTCGCGGTTCCGAACACTTGGCGCGGCGGGCTGCTGGATCTGAACGTCACCGCACATGGGGTCGATCGTTCCTTGTTCGGGTCGGCCAAGCTTCGCACCGTGGCCAAGCAAGATTTTGTCGTTGCCGTTCATCAGCACGGCGATGCCGAGGCCGCCACGATCGCGCTGCGGCTTGCCAATCTGGATCGCAAACTCGCCGCGTTCGCGCGACAGCACCCGAAGTCCGGTTCCAATGCGATCACGCAATTCTGGCGCCGCGTCGTCCCGTCCGCCACTGAACCGTCGACGCCTTCGCAGTGGTATCACGGTGTCACCAGCAACCTGCTGGACCCCTACACCGATCATCAGATTCGCTCGTTGCCGATGCAGGTCCGCGTCGCCGTGCTCGGATACAGCGATGCGGCGCGCGAATTGTTGGAACTTGGTCAGGAAGGGTCCTGACGGCGCGGTGTCGTGCTACATCGAACGGGGAATCGCGATAGAATTTGGGGGCACGCACCGACGTGGGATAGGCTTCCAGGCTCGTCGACGAGGCTGGAAGCCTATCCCACGCAAGTTCCACCCGTTCGATTCTTCCCACAACGCGACCCACCATTCATGTCTGATTCGGAGCCGAACGAAGTCGACCGCGGAGTCGACGAGTCCATGCGGATGTTCGAAAAATCGAAAGTCGGCGATGCGCCCGCGCTGCAGCCGATCAAACCGGCGCGCGTCCTGCTGGTTCTCGACGGATCCTCCCAAGACAAGTCGGGAATCGCGGCGGCCGGTTTCTTGCGCGAGACCTTCAATGTGGAAACGCTGGTCTTGGATGCCCGCCCGTCACCTGATGGGGACTTGACCAGCGCGGTGGTCGAAGCCGTTTTGGGGGCACGGCCGATCCAGCGGACTGGTGACGAATCTTACGACATGATTCTGGCCGCGCTGCGAACGCACGCGGTCGATCTGCTGGTTGTCCCGTGTCCTTTCGGTCGCGATTTTGACAAGGTCGGCACCGATAGCGCCGGCACCGTCATCGATGTGTTGCTCTCACGCTGTCCCTGTCCGATGCTGGTCATCCGTCGTGCCGACCAGACGCTGGAGCAATGCGTGCATCAGGTCTCGGTCGTCGTCGGCGCAGAATGCGACGTGGAATTAAAAGCCGCCGCGTGGGCGTTTGGACTGTCAGCCGACGACGCGACGGTGACGCTGGATTTGGTCGTCGAGAAAGAACAGTACGAGAATATTAAATCGATCGTCGAAGCCCTTTCCGACGGCGCCACGCTGGACCCCGAATCGTTTTCCGATGCGTTGACCAAGACGCACCACTCGATCCACGGTGCGATGGCAAAGACGGCGACCGAGCTCGGACGCAGCTATCATTTGCGTCCCCTCGCCGGCGAAGTCGCGCCGCCCAATCCCTTGCAAAACCGAGACAAGACGCTGTTGGTCTTGCCCCTAGAAGTTGACGACCGGTTCGGCCAGGGATTCGCCCAAGACCGGATTCGCCGCAGTCCGCATCCGGTGCTGGTCGTCCCCAGCCATGTACCGCAGGGGTAAGCGACCCCCAAAGTCGCTTGTCGAATTGTCATGATAGCGGCAGGGCGCGAGCCCTCCGGTTTCTCTCGGCGCCGCGGGCGGCGTCACCGGACGGCTCGCGGTCTGTCGATTCAATTGGGATCTGTTGAGTCAATGGTGAGCCGCTGGCCGTAAGGCCTCGGGCGGGCGCTGAAATGCCCGGCCGCTGACGCGGATCTCGGCTCGCAAAATCGACAGACGGCTAGCGGGCTGTCGATTTAGTCGGGATCAGCTGAGTGAATGGTGAGCCGCTGGCCGTAAGGCCTCGGGCAACGTCGGAATGCCCGGCCGCTTACGCGTCGCGGCTCACAAAACCGACAGACGGCTGGCGCCGTACCGCTAACACCTTCAAAGCCAAAATCAGCGCCATGGCATCTATCGGTAGACCGAGAACGAAGGCACCGTCGCGATCACCGTCCCTGCGTTGGTCGGGACCGGCGCACCGAGACCGTTGACCGGTTGCAGCACGTTGGTTCGCATTCCCGATTGCATGGAACTACGCAGCGGCGGTTCACTGGTGGAGCGACCGACGGTGTTGGACGCGATCGCCGTGACGGGCTGGGTGGCGTAGGTCCCGTCGGTTGTCGTCGAAATCGGTCGCAGCCGTGCGGCGACTTCCGGGGCGACGTTGGATCCGATGCTCGGTTGCGGCATCGCGCGGGCGACGAGTTCCAGCCCCTTTTGTTCGGTGGTTTCGTAGCGGACGGTCCGTTTGGGCACCTCAACGGTCCGTGTTTCAGCGACCCAACGTGTTTGAGTGGTCGCGCGGTTGACAACCTCGCTGCGGGCTTCCCAGCGGGTTTCGGGGACTTGACGATAAGCGACCGTGGGCTGCCGGAACGGGTTCCAGCGTCCTTCCACGTAGGGCATCCATTTCATCTGAGTGACGGGGGAGTAGCTGGTGCGGACTTCCGGTCGGATCTCCGTGACGGTTTCCGGACGATGCACGACGGTTTCCTGGCGTTCGACACGGTCCTCGACCACCGGACGCGTGATCCGTTGCGTCACGGTACGATAAATATCGCCGGTCACCGGGTCCTTGTGCAAATCCCCGGAGGGGGCCTGTGCACCAGCCCCGCCGGAAATGGCCATCGAGCCCGCTGCGACGAACAACGTGGCTGCTGTCTTGCGTAACAATTCCGTTTTGCGAACGTTCATGCTCGTTAAACTCCCCGCCCAAGCCATTTCATGCTCGGCGTGAATGGTTCCAACTGAAAAGAAAGGCTGGCGATGCAGGCGTGTCAGTTCCGCACGATCGCCACCTTCCCAGAATCGGTACGCAGCCGTGCCAACTCGAAACAATACCCACGTCGGAACAAAAAAAGATGCTCGATGAAAAACTTCTCCACCTGGTTCGGTGCCCGATTTCGGGGCAAACGTTGCAGATTTCGTCCGACGCGGTGATCGTCGAATTGAACGAAAAAATTGCCCAGGGATTGGTCCGCGATGCCTCCGACCAACTGGTCGAAAGTGCATTGGACCAAGGTCTTACCACCGCAGATGGTGCGCGTCTGTATCCTGTCCGCGGCGGGATCCCCACCCTGATCGCCGACGCCGCGATCGAGTTGGACCAGGCCAAAGTGGAGTAAGCATCTTGCTTGCCAACACGGTCACGCTTCGCGTGGCGTTTGGCATGCAACGCATGCCTTACGACGAGACGTCGTGGGGGATCGCAAGCTGGAAGCTTACGCCACGGATCGCAAGCTGGAAGTTTACGCCACGGATCGCAAGCTGGAAGTTTACGCCACGGATCGCAAGCTGGAAGCTTACGCCACGGGGGTGCACCAGTGACGGACGGCTTTTTCGTAGCAGTCGATGCCGCGTTGCAGTTGATCGATGGCGATCCATTCGTCGACGGTGTGCGCTTGGGCGATGCTGCCCGGGCCGATCACGATCCGTCGCGACAGTTCCCCCAGCACGCCGCCGTCGGTCGCGTAACAGACGGTTTGGGATCGCGTGCCGGCGATCGCTTGAAATTGGGACACGATCTCGCTGTCGGGATCGGTCCACAGCGGGTCGCAGCCGGCGATCGGCGTCAGCGTCAAACCGAGCCGACGCGCGGTCGCGTCCGCTTCGGCCACTAACTCCGCCGCATCCACCTCCGGCATCGTGCGAAAACTGACCCAGGCGTCACTGCGCTCGGGCGTGATGTTGACGACGTTGCTGTGATCGCTGACACCAAAGTTCCAAGACAGCACCGGCGGGTCGAAACGATCGTCTTGCAAGCCCGCGTCTTCACGCGTCCGCTGACAAAGCGCCAACAGCTTGACCAGCATCGGCACCATCGCCTCGTTCGCATTGATTCCAAAGTTGGTCGCACTGTGACCGGCACGACCTCGACTGTGGATGGTGAACCCCTGGATCCCCTTGTGCGCGTAAACGACATTCATCTCCGTCGGCTCGCCGATCACCGAGACGGGATCGGCGCGGACCAGCTCGCGATAACCGTCGCAGTGCTTGACCAAATGTTTGGCGCCGTTAAATCCGACTTCTTCGTCCGCGGTGCAAACGATCCAGATCGGTGCGGTTTGTTGAGCGACATCCACGCGAGCCACTGCGGATAGCATCGCCGCTAGCGAACCTTTCATGTCACAGGCGCCGCGACCGTAAACGCGGTCGTCAGTCACCACCGCATCAAACGGCCCCGCCGCGGCATCATTGGTGGAAGGATACGATTGAGCCGGGGCGCCCACCCACTTCTTGGCCGGCACGACATCGGTATGGCAAAAATACGCGAGCCCCTGTTGCGACGACGGCCTGGCGTGGCCATCGACAGACGTCTCACGCTGCTCCGTCCCCGCAGGGTTGCGGACGGCGACCAGGTTTGCCTTGCGCACGTCGCGACCATCGCGGTAGCCGCTGCGCCAAAGCGTGAATCCCATCCGGGCGAGGGCGGCCGCGCACCAGTCGTTGATGTCGACGTTGCTTTTGGCGCTGACCGAGGGAAACGAAATCAATTGCTCCAGCGTCGCGATGGCCGAAGCGATCGTACCATCGGGATGCGGAGCTTCGATCGAGTGTGGCATCTATTCGGGAAACAATTCTTTGGCGACTTGTTGCAGCATCGCCGTGTCAACTTGTTCGAGCTGGCCGTCGATGGCCGCGAGCTGGGCAAACGTGTCGTCACGATACTCGACGCGCCACTTGGGGTGAATCAGACGATACAACGCTTGACCGGCGACCGCGTCGGGACGTTCGGGGGAAAGCGCAAAAGACGTGATCTTTTCGGTCAGCCGTGGCGGCATGTCGTCGACGGTGAAGGATCGCGTTCGCTTGTTGAACTGGATCGCCAACCTCTCCGGCGAGACTTCGACGACAATGACCGGCAGACCCTCGACATAATCGAAGGTGCTTCCCGTGTTGAGTGTCGCCAACCCACGGCCGATCGCACCGCGATAAAAGGTGGCCAGATCGGCGATGTCATAGAGTGCGCTGGCCCGCTTGGATTGCTCCGCATTGAGATCAAGTTTCAGCAACGCCTCGGCGGCGGGCTTCATTTGATCCCAAGCGGCCGAACGAATCAGCTGTTGGACCGCTTCGATCTTGGCCTGGTTGGCGGCGACGCTCTCTGCCGTCATGGCGGGCGTGGGATTCGCGGTTGGATTCGCGGTTGGAGGCGTCGAGCCGGTCGCCGACGGTTCGGGGGTCATCGGCGTGTCGGGAATCGACATCCCGACCGGCGGCATCATGCTCGCCGGCGTTGGATTGGTTGGTGTTGGCGTTGGTGTCGGACTGGTTGGCGTTGGTGTCGGACTGGTTGGCGTTGGTGTCGGACTGGTTGGCGGATCGAGGTTGCTCGGTCCGTTACCGGGGTTCGTCGGCGTGACGCTGTTGGGATTGCGCAGCGAATCTGCGATCCCGCTGGCGGCCACCTCGCCGAGCACGCCATCGCGGTTGGCTGCGGCGGGACGCGGTCGATCCGACTCGGGCCTCGGCTCGGCGACCACGACGCCGTTGTCTGCGGGCAGACCGTCCGGACGCAACGCGATCTGCCCACCCTGGGTCAGGAATTGCAGCAAGCCGATGATTGCCCCCAACATCACCAACACAAACACGCCGAACAGGAACAGTCCGGTCTTCTTGCGGCGGCGTTTCTTTTTCGGTTTCGGCGGCGCCCACGGGATCGGCGCGTTTCCACTGGCCGGTTGACCGGCCGGTGGACTGGCCGGTGGACTGGCCGTGGTGGGATCGGCTGCCGTTGCGGGGGTTCCCAGCGGTGGTGTGCCCAGCGCCGGCGCGGCAGCCGCGGGCGCGTCGCCGCTGCGATCGGTCCCCGGAGTCGCCAAGCCCGGTTTCGCCAAGCCCGGTGGCACCCCCAGCACGGCGGCGGCGCGAGTCGGGGGCGTCCCGTCGGTCGCAGAGCCGGCAGCGGAGGTGGGTAGCGGTTTGGATTGGGGCAACAGTGACGCCAAGGGATCGTCCGGCTCGGCCGCAGTGGCAGACGCAGCGCCGGGGGCGGGCCCGGAGTCAGTGCTTGGCCCAGATTCGCGTGCGGCGTCGGCCGCCACGCCCAGACTGGCGTCCAGTGCGCGGCGTTGCTGTGGATCTTCCAGCTGTTTTCGCGCCGCTTCGGCGAGCTTTGCCGCCTGTTTCCAGACCAGCGGATCGGCGGTCGGCTTGGATTGCTTCAATCCCTCGTAGACGCGTTGCATCGCCGCGGTGATCTTCTCGGCGTCCGGTTCTCCGCTTTTCAAACCGAACACTTGATAGGCGTTGGGTTTGCCGGCCGACGTGCGAATCGGCAACAGGTCGGAGAGTTTCGATGCGGACATTTCTTCGAGGGCAAGCGGGGATCGGGCGTGTCGTCAGATCATTCTAGCCCGCTCGGGGCAAACTGGCATTGTCGAATTGCCAGATCCAAAATCCCCAGACAGACTAAATTGGGAACGAGTTCGTGTGGGGCGCGCAGGTAGGGCGAGATCGTGGCCGCGTCCCCGCCGCTGAGTACGATCCGAAACGCACCGTCCGCATCACCATTCTGGTGTGCATGGCAGGAAGGGGAGAATCCCGCGTACTCCCGTGCCAGCCGTTCGACGCCTCCGACGACGGCCGCCAGCACGCCCAATCGAATCGCTTGTCGGGTGTTGGTCGCCGGAGCCATCGCCCCGGTCCCGTCGGGGGCGGTTTCCAGCGTCGCTTGCTGGAGTCCTTCGGTTCCCGTCACCAGAGCGGCATGTTGAAGCCGAATCCCCGGCAGGATCGCCCCACCGACAAACACCGGCGGAGCATCGTTGGATTGGCGGACGCAGTCGACCGTCACGGCCGAACCGGCGTCGACGACGACCAGTGGCGGATCGAAACGGTTGGATGCGGCATAGGCACTCAGCAGACGATCGATTCCGACTTTCTCCGGCGCGTCGACTCGAATTTGCAACGGGACATCATGGCTGGACAAGTGACGCCAATCCACTTGCCGCGAACCACCGGCGGTTGACGGTGTAGATTCCCAGCAGTCGCGGACGGCATCATGCAACGGACGGCTGGCGGCATGGTTGACCGTCGAAACCCGCCAAGAAACGTCCGATCGGCCGGTCTGCTGCCGCACCCAGCGACAGACCTGTTTGTCCCACTGCGGCTGGTCCAATGGAAACGTCTGGTAACGCAACGCGTCGTCGGGGGCACTGGACTGGACTGCGCCGGCGAGCAGCTCGGACGTGTTGGCCAGTGCGACCTTGATCGCCGAGTTGCCGACATCGATCGCAGCAATCGTCTCAGCCGGCGTCACGGCGCATCCTCCTCCGAGGTGTCGACGACGGGATCAAAGTCTTTGGCTTGATGCTCATTGGAAAGCTGTGCGGTCGCACCCCGCCGGTGCGGCGGTACCTTTCGTTTCTCGGTCGCGAGCTGGGATTCCCGCAACACCGGAACGTCCTCGCCGGCTTCCAACTGTGCCTTGCGGCGCTGTTGGACCCGCGTCATCACCGCTTCGGTCAATTCGTTCAAACCGGCTCCGGTCATGGCGCTGATCAACAGCACGGGCCGGTCGGTTTCTTCGCGCAACCGCTCGGCGACCTCGGCCGCCTGCGGCATCTCACTCTTGGTGACGACCAAGATTTCGTCGCGATCGGCAAGTGCCTGATCGTACTGCAATAACTCGCTGCGGATGGCTCGATAGTTGTCCAGCGGATCCGACTGGTCGGACGGTTCGGGTTCGACCAGATGGACCAGCAAACCGGCGCGTTCGATGTGCTTGAGGAACTCATGTCCCAGACCCAGGCCGTCGCTGGCCCCTTCGATCAACCCCGGGATGTCGGCCAGGACAAAGGAGCGAGCTTCATCGAGTTCGACGATGCCCAAATTGGGATGTTTGGTGGTGAAGGGGTAGTCGGCGATTTCTGGGCGGGCACTCGTGATCCGGCTCAGCAGCGTGCTTTTCCCCGCATTGGGTTTGCCGATCAGCCCGACATCGGCGATCGAACGCAGTTCCAGGATGACGCTGCGGACTTCACCTTCCTCGCCGCGCTGAAATTCGCGCGGCGCCTGGTTGGTGCTGCTTTTGAAATGGGCGTTCCCCTTGCCGCCCTTGCCGCCGCGTGCGACGACGAATGAATCGCCGTGGTGTTTTAGGTCTTTGATCACAAACCCCTGCTCGGCGTCGATCACCAGGGTCCCCGGCGGAACGTACAGCGTCTGGTCCTCGGCCTTTCGCCCATGGCACATCGCCCCCTGGCCTTGCCGTCCGTTGCCCGCCCGAATGAATTTTCGATTGGCAAACGCGGCCAGGGAATTGACCCCCAACCTGGCTTCCAGAATCAGGCTGGCGCCGTTCCCGCCGTTGCCACCGTCGGGGCCCCCGCGCGGAATGTATTTTTCGCGGCGCATGCTGGAGCATCCGTCCCCCCCCTTGCCGGCGTGAAGTTCAATTTGGACGCGGTCGACGAACATCGTTGTGATTAGCGAGAGTGGGAAATAGAATCCATCACTCTAACATGGCGGGGCCGCGCATCGCAGTGACCCCACAGCGGTTTTCGACGATTTCAAAGTGGTGCAGCAGATGTCCGGCGGTGAGCCAAGCGACCGCACGCACGCTCACCCGGTGGCCGGCGACCGTTCCCGAGCCGTCCCAGGCGCGGGGAGAAAGCCGCTGCAGCAGCCCCAGGTTCGCTTTTCTCAGATCGCCCAACTCGGCGGCCAGGCAAGAGAAATTACCCAATCCGAACCGGCTGGCGGCGGAAACATTTTCGTCCCAATTGGGTAACGTGGGCCCGCTGCCGTCGGCCAAACACATCATCCGATAGCCGAACATTCGCTCCGCGTTGGCGCAGTGCTCAAAGACCTGGCGGATCGTCCACTGGTAAGGAGCGTGGATCCGGTCGACTTGTTCGGTGCTGATGCTGCTGGCCAAGTCGCAGATCCAATGCAGTTGGTGTCGCAGGATCTTGATCGCGCACTCCCCTTCGACGCGGGCAATCAACTGACCGTGATACTCGCTGTCAAACTCCTCCGATTCCGGACGGCGACTTGCAAGACGATTCATGGAGCGGTGTTTCCGTGCGAGGGCGGGGCGAGCAATTGTTGCAGGGCAATCGCGGTCGACGCAATCGCCTCTCCGTCGATCGTATGCGGCCCAAAGAAGGGGTGGAACTCGAGGTCGACGTCGGCCGCGAGGAGCAGATCGCGCAGTCGCTCGGCGGACTGAAACGGCAGAATCGGGTCCTGCGTTCCGTGCGACTGATAGACACGGGTCTTTTGCAGACGCGACAACGATTCGGTCCATTCACTCTGGCAGACCACCGACCCCGAGAATTGGATCAACAATTCGGGGGCCGGAATCGGGCCGCGAAGGGCCGTGTCCATCGCCAACATGGCCCCCTGCGAAAATCCCCCCAGAGCGAATCGGATCGCGTCGACATCACAGCCCCTTTGTTCGGCCAGTTCCTCACGGGCGGCATTGACCAATTGCGACAGGGCCCTGCGCGACTCCTCCAAACCCGGTGGGGTTTCGTGGTGCAGCTCATCAAATTGCTGCGCTTGGATCGCGTCCATCATGCGCGCCATGTTCAGCATCCACCAGGCGCGTCCGGATGGCAGTCCCAGTTCGTCCAGGCTGTGCGGCGCGATCGGAAAAATGAAGCGAAATCGTTCGGCGGATTCCCCGAGCGTCTCGGCCCACTCGCCGGCGATCCCGACCAGGTCGCTGCCGGGGGCGCCGTAGCCGTGGCAAAGGATGACCAGTGCCGCAGGCGTTTGAGCCTGGCCGGCGTCGATCACGTAGCTGTCCAGTGATCCGTAGCGTTGTTTCCGTGGTTGGTTCATGAAGCGTTTGTGGGCGTGCAATTCCAGTGGACGCCCGAGAGTCTAACGCTCCAACCGGCCGACGAGTAGCTACTCGATCGGCCCGTCCGATTTCAACGAATGGTAGCTGGCGATCGTCAGCTTGTCCGCCTCGGTCTTTTTGCTGGTCCAAATCACGCTGCCGCCGCCGCTGGGCACGTCAAAACCGTTGTTGACGTATTGATCGCCGTTGGCATCGTACAACGCCTGCACCGAACCGTCGGCCATCAAACAGTTGGCGATGCCGTTGTGCAACGGCATGATCCCGCGATAGTCCTGACGGGTGTAGAAGTTCAACTGCTTGTACCATCCGGCGGTCCCGACGCGGGGTTCACCCGCCGAGAACACGGGCGTTTTCAGGTAGTTTGGATTGGGCGTCTCCGGGACGCCGTCGCCGTCTAGATCCATTTGCAAGGTGCTGCCGATCGGGCCTCCCACAATCGGCGTGGTGTACAGGCTTCCCGCCGGCAGCCGGTCGCCGATCGAGGTGCTCAGGTAACCCGAGGGCGTGGCATCGCAGAGCAGGGGCACCGTCGACAAGGGAGCCCGAGAGCCGTCCAGGTATTGCGTTTCCAGCGGGCCTTCGGTCACGTTCCTGCCACGCGGGTCCATGTCGGGGCAACCGGGATTGACCCGCGCAAGGTTCCCGTCGGGGCCCAGCTTGAATTCCGTCCGCAACATGAACCAGGACGCGGCATAGTTGGTGTTGAAGCCCTCGTCGATCATCTTTTTGTTGACCAGCGCCGCGCGTTCGGGCGTCTTGGGGGGAATCGCCTCGTTCGCGATTTTCCGCGCGATGTTGGAAACCACCACGCCGGACGAATCGGTGTACGGCTGGCTGCCCAGCCGCTCGGAATCCTGGAAACAAGCGTTGGCGACGAAATTCGACAACGGCAACGCGACCATCTCCTCGACGGCTTTGCTGCTCCGCGCCGAATTGCTCGGGCACAGCATCTCACCGGGCAGAATGCCCCGCGTCACCAAGTCGGAAACCCAGCCCACCTCCGTCGGCACCCCGTCACGTTTGAAGTCAAAGCTCCCCGAGCAAAACGCGCCGCTGGGCGTTTGCGTGCTGCGGGAAACCAGACCGATCCCGAATTGACGCAAATTGGATTGGCAGGCGGCCGAACGCGCCGCCTCGCGAGCCTTGCTCAGCGCAGGCATCGCCATCGACGCCAGCAGACCGATGATGGCGATCACGACCAGCAGTTCGATCAGGGTGAAACCAACTCGCGACAGGGAACGTCGCACTTGTTGGGGGTTCATGGATCCGGCCTTTAAAAACGAAAGGTATATCGAAAGGTTTTGACAGAGTTCAATCAATCGGTGAAGGTGCTTCCTGGAACCAGGAACGACAATGCCAAAACGGTTTTCTCATGACTTCTTCACGGCTCCTTCATGCTTCCCTCTCTTGAACTTCTCCTCGTTGCTGCGGGGTACTGGCGGAGCGGACGCGCTGTGCTGTTCGGACAGAAGGGGTCAAAAAATGGGTTGGTCAAAAAATCGAGCAAGAAAAACATTGGTCCCCCGCGTTCTTCCGACCCTCCCACTTCCATTTTTTGACCCATCCATTTTTCGACCAATGTCTTCCAAGCCCCAATTTCAGAGCCGCTTAATCCGGCCACCGAAACTGCTAGACTGTCCGCGTCATGACACAAATCGAGAACGAATACGACATTGCGGCTCAGTGGCGTCTCAGTCGCGCACCGCTCGAATCCATTCAGCTCAGCCGGCTCAACGCGCTGTTGGCCGTCGCGATCGATAACCCTTTCTATCGCGATCGCTTTGGCTCGCTCGAGCTTCCGCTTCGATCGCTTGACCAACTGTCCGAACTGCCGCTGTTGAACAAGTCCGACCTGGTCGCACCGTCGCCTGGCGATCCCGGTCGAGTGTTTTGCTTGCCGCGCGAGTCCTATTCGCGGTTTCATCAAACCAGTGGCACCAGCGGCCATCCGATGCCGGTGCTCGATACACAGCAGGATTGGCAGTGGTGGTTGGATTGCTGGCAACACGTTTTGCATGCCGCCGACATTCGCGGTAGCGACGTCGCGATGATGGCGTTTTCGTTCGGACCCTTCATCGGGTTTTGGACCGCCAGCGACGCATTGGTCCGCGCCGGAGCGTTGGTGATTCCCGGCGGCGGCATGTCGAGCGAAACGCGTCTTCAAATGATTCTCGAACAACGTTGCACGGTCGTCTGCTGCACCCCGACCTATGCGTTGCATCTGATCGCCGTTGCCGAAAAACTGTCCATCGATTTGACGCAGTCGTCCGTTTCACGATTGATCGTTGCCGGCGAACCCGGCGGCAGCGCCCCGGCGATTCGCTCGCGGATCCAGGCAGGCTGGGGCGCCACGGTGATCGACCACAGCGGGGCGAGCGAAATCGGTGCCTGGGGATTCGGAAGCCACGACGGCACCGGACTGCACGTGATCGAGACCGAATTCATTGCCCAGCGACTGTGTTTTGACGACGCCCATCCCAACGGACGCACTGCCGGCGAGGGGGAGGAGGCGGAACTCGTGCTGACCGGGTTGGGGCGATACGGCGGCCCGGCCATCCGCTATCGAACCGGCGATATCGTGCGGGGCTACCAGCAACACGACCACCCCTGCCAGTTCTTGTATCTCGACGGCGGCGTCCTCGGCCGCAGCGACGACATGATGGTCATCCGCGGAGTCAACGTGTTTCCCAGTAGTATCGAATCGATCGTCCGGCAAGTGGATCCGACCGCCGAGTTTCGAATGATCGTGACCAAGCAGGGCGAAATGGACACGCTCGCCGTCGAAGCGGAACTGAGTGACGCCGATTGCAAGCAACTTGCCGAGCGGTTTCAAAAGCGGTTGGCGATGCGTGTGGTCGTGACCCCCGTGGCCGCAGGGTCGCTGCCGCGATTCGAAGCCAAGGCCAAACGGATGGTCGATCGCCGGCCCAAGTGACGACCGCCAACCATGACGCGCCACTGGCTGACGCCACGTGCTAACGTGCGAATTGCCTTGCGGACCCCTGGCGTCTATTCGCCAGGTCAGCATTGACCCTGGCGTCATTGCGCCGTAGGATCTCGACGACGTCGCGAGTTGAAGCTCAGCGACGCGATAGGGTGGTTCTCCATACCAAAAAAAACGCACGACGCCCGAAGGCGCCGTGCGGTGCTGGATTTCCAAACTTGCCCCTTGGGCATCCGGCATTGAGTACTAGGTCTCAGCCATTTCTGATCACTTTTGCCCCAAGTGATCGTTTGGCTGAGGCCTTTTTTCTTACTCCTTGTGGATGTTAGGGACAGCTAGAAATCGCTGCCATACCAGTCGGAAATAAAACGCAGAATTCAACAGAACTTTGTCGTGTCCAGGGCCTCCGGCGTGGGGGTTGGCGGTCACCATCGCGTCGGCCGGGACAGGTCCTGGCTTACCCGACAGCCACGTTTCATCGGAAAATTAGTGCGTCAGGGCATAAACGAGGATGTTGATCGTCATCGCGTACGACTTGATCGAGAATCGACGAAAGAACTCACGGGACTCCCCTTCACGTTCCCACCCGTCAGCGATGTCCGTGTTATGGGTGGCAACGGCCAGCAGCCGGTCATTTTCGTCGAACAGCCCTAGAAAGTTTACCGTGTTGACTCCTGGTGTCCCGCCGCTGGGATACCGGTGGACCCCCGGCGGATCCCAGTCCAATCCTGATTGTTCAAAGAAGATCCGCGCCGGGATCTGGGGGCAGGACTTCAGCGAATACACGATGTGAAAGATGGGATGCTTGGCAGGGATGTTGCGCCAACGCCACTGTGCGTCAAGCGTTCCCATGTTACGCATCAAATTCTCCCGTTCGCCGTCGCCCCAAAAGTCATCGACCCATAGAAATCCACCGGCGGCAAGATAACGACGGAGCGCATGCCGCTCCGCCTCCGACAGCACCTGCCAGCCGACGTCGCTCATGAAAACGAAGGGGTGGTCGTGGACTTGCGTGTCGGTCAGCTCCAACACGATGGGATCCTTGCGGACGCGCATCGAAGTGATTTCTTTGAGCCGCAGGATTAGATTCATTTCGGCCCGCGGGTAGTCGGTTTCCCAGCGTTGCCAGACACGGCCCTCGTGACGATACCACGACTCGCCGTAGCCGCCGGAGCTGCGGTACTTGATCCGCACGAATGTGAACGCGTCACGATCGTCGTTGCCGGGCGGGGCAAGCTGATCCGAATCGGCGAGCGTGCGGTCCAGTAGGAAAACACAGCTGATCAGTAGCATCAGAAGACTTGCTTTCGCGGACATTTTGCTACCGGGGCTCGTGTTCGGTCGACGGTTGCAGTTTAGCAGCCGGGCAATGTGCCGCCGGTGCAGAAGGAAGGTCAAAAAACAGGTTGGTCAAAAAAGGTACCGTCAATCTGAGTCCGCATCTAAACTCCGCCTGTCACGTTCATTGTTTGACCAGCGAATTGTTTGACCGATCGCCCCGTCAACGATTCTGCGTCGCCAGTCTTGTTTTTCTTCTACGATCGGGCGAAACCTCATCATCACGGCGAAACATGAGCCCCGATTCACCTCTCGACGACGTTGAAGCACAGCGAGCGAGGCAGCGAACACAAGTACGCCCAGGCGGCCCAAAACAACTCGACGCACGACGCACGGCTGACTAGCAATCGTTGTCAAAGCTTTCGAAAGAAGGCAGACAAGAAAATTGTTGACAAGAAAATGATTGGTCGTCGCGAACCGTCGGTGCTTGGCTGATCGAGCCAGACTTGGGCCCGAAACATTTTCCTGTCACCCATTTTCCTGTCTATTTTTCTGCCCTCTTCGGTCGACAAAATAGCCCGTTGCGCCACCCCCGGGATCGTCTCTTCGCTACTAGGACCCGCACTTTCAAGTACGATTGGACGATTGAAATGACCGACACGCCACGCCAGCCGAACAACGACCCGGGATCGACGATCGACGCGGAAATCGCTGATCTGCTGGACCGATACCTCAGCCAGCGAGAGCAGGGTCGGGCCGTCCAGCGTGATCAATGGCTCGCCGAGCACCCCGAATATGCCGAGCGTTTGGCCGAATGCCTGGACGCGGCGGAGTTGTTTGGCGGTGCGGAAACCGGCGGATTTGACCTGCCACCGGAATCGGAACTTCCCGATTCGATCGGCGATTTTGAGATCCTTTCGGAACTCGGGCGCGGTGGCATGGGGGTGGTCTACGAAGCCCGCGAAAAATCACTCGATCGCATCGTGGCCCTGAAGGTGATGCGGTTCGGGATCGTCGACCCCCAGGCGCTCGACCGATTCCGTCGCGAAGCCGAAACGGCCGGCGCACTCCATCACACCAATATCGTTCCCGTTTACGCGACCGGACGCGAAGGCGACACCAGTTGGTACGCGATGCAGCGGATCGAAGGCGAAAGTCTGGCCGCGCGGATCGGACGCGCCCGCCGAGAGCAGTCGCCGCCGCCACTCGATGCGATCCTGGATGTCGGAATCCAAGCCGCCGATGCCCTCTCCCACGCACATGAGCGTGACGTGGTCCATCGTGATGTCAAACCGGCCAACTTGATCTTGGATCGTGAAGACCGCGTTTGGTTGACCGATTTCGGTTTGGCCCGGCGGTTGGTCGACGCCGGCGCGACGATCACCGGTGCGATCTTGGGCACGCCGCGCTACATGAGTCCCGAGCAGGCGGACCTGTGCGCCACCGACGTGGACCATCGCAGCGACATCTATTCCCTCGGCGCGACGCTCTACGAGATGACGACGGGGCGACCACCGTTTGAGGGCGATGACCCGTTGGCGTTGATCACCCAAATCCGTCACGAAGAACCATGCGCCCCGCGGACCCTGCGATCGGATTTGCCTCGCGATTTCGAGGTGGTTTTACACAAGGCGATGGAAAAAGACGCCCGCCGCCGCTATCAATCGGCCGCTGAGTTTGCCGATGACTTGCGCGCCATTCGTGACGACCATCCGATTCACGCCCGCCCACTTTCAGTTTTGGAAAAAGCGGCGCGTTGGGCTCGCAAGCATCAGTCGCGCGTCCGCGTGGCCGCCGCCGCGATGGCGGTCACGGCGGTGTTGATCGCCGCACTGTTGTCCGGATTCGAACAGTGGCGTCATCATCATTTGGGCGCGTTTCGCGTTCGCGCCGGCGGTGGACCGTACCAAGCGACCATCGTTCCGGTCGGCGGATCGGCGTTGTCCGATGCGACGATGGATTTGACGCTTCCGATGCAAACCCATCAACAGCGACCTGCCGGTGACTATGACATGATGGTTGCACCGCCGGGCCGATGGAGTCAGACGCTACGGTTGCCGATCACCCGAGGCCTGCCCAGCGAGTACCGAATCACGAACGAACCCGCCCAGTCCAAGCAGATCTCAATCAACGACGCTGCGGTCGTGACGGTTTCCGATGAATCGACTCCGGCGATCCTGTGGCGACGTGACGGCGTTTTGAAGCGAGTGGCTTGGCACGTCGACCACCAGTGGGAACTCGATGTCCGTTCGATCGACACAACGCTTACCCCTCTCGATGGAACCAACGCAGACCAAACCGAGACAATCCCCGTCAACTTTGCCGACACGCAACCGCCCGCGAACTTTGACCCCGGGCATCATCACCTCGACGATCACCCACTGTTGACGCAAGGCGTTGCCGCACTGCGCACGCCGATCGATCTGGACGGCGATCACCGGGCCGATACGCTGGTCGCCGCGACGGATCAACAAGCCTTGCTGGCGGTTGATGATCGGGGAAACATTTTGTGGTCGCGGTCCTACGCCTTCGCGAACTTGCCCAGCAAGTCGACGTTGCAAGATCCCTTCAACCGACGGGCAACACTCCGATTTCCGGGGGTCTTCGATCTGCAGGACGTCGGTGATCGAGATCACGACGGAATCAGCGATCTGTTTGTCATGTTCGTGCATTATCAAATGGCGATTCAGACGGATGTCTGTCTGGCCGTCCTGAGCGGAAAGACCGGCGAGGTGATCCGTCGGCACCACCAAGTTCTGATGACGCCCCCCAACGCGTTCTGGCCGGCCGACGCGATCGTTCATCCCGCCAAGCACCAGTATCGATCCTTCAGCGGGCTGTCCTTCAACGCGGACTCCGCGTATCGCTCGGGCCATCGGAGCTTCAGTGATTTTTTTGCGCGACACAAACGCTACAGCACGCCGATACGGATCCCCGTCCCAAGCCCGCCCCAGTTGCTGCGTCATGGAGACTCGCTGCGAGTTGTCCTGTTGAGCGGGGACCAATGTCAAATCATCGACTGGGATCAAGACCCGGTGGCTGGCGTGACAATCAAGTTGCCTTTTATGCCGGCCCGCGCTGCCCGGATTGCCAACCCGCGCGGTGAGACAAGACTGATCTTTCACGATCACGAAGAGTCCCAATCAACGACGGCTCGTTTCAGCGGCACGCAGATCATCGCCTACGACCTGAGCGGACGGCAACGATGGAGCCGGCAAATGGATCATGTCCAGTGGCGGAATTCGATCGACCGCAACCACGCCGATTGGCCCTACGTCACCGATATCAACGGCGACGGGGCGGACGAACTCATCGTGCCCCGTTGCCGATACCGCAACGGCGTCGATTTGGGCGTGCAATTGCTCGACGCAGCGACGGGCACACCGGTTTGGGCCGACCAGACACCCTATTCGGCGTTTCAATCCGCCGACGATTGTTTGTCCCGAATTACCGTGACCGATGATATCAACCATGACGGGTGGAAAGACATCGCGACGGCCGTCATTGCGGGACAAGGATCAAGCCGAGCAGCGGGAAACGGCTCTGATCGAAAGGCTTACATTTATCTGGATTGGATCTCGGGGAAAACGGGTCAGGTCCTGGCCTGGGCAAGGCATCGGATTCCCGTGTTCGGCGACCAGATTCGCGTCGCCCAGATCGATGCGATTCGCAGCGGACTTCCCGACACGCCGTCGGGGACGGTCGAAATTGATTTTGTCACCGGCGACCGCAGCTTGGACGTTCTGCTCGCGTCAACGGTGATTCGTTTCCACCCCAGCCAACCCGGTCCCGTGGCCATCGCCGCGGGACTTGACGTCTGTCCCAGCCCCACCGATTCAACGTCGTCGCTGCGCGTTTACCGCCGACGCGGTGGGCCCTTCGGCGTCGGTGAAGATCACCTGGTCCTGTTGCAGTCTCAGCCAGCGCCGGCGATCCGCTTGGGCGAGAACACCTTGCTGGCATCGTGGGTCGGGGAATCGGGCCGACACCTGATTGCCGCTTCGGGTTTTCAGCCGACCCGCATCAGCGTCATCGATGCAGACTCTGCAAAGACGGTTTGGAACAGCGATCGGACGGGCGGCGAAGATATCCAATGGATTCCTATCGAACATCCAGACGGAAGCGTTGACTTTCTCGTTCAGGATCAAACGGGAAACGAAACGCCTGCCCGGTTGGTCGACGGAGAAACAGGCGCTCTGCGGTGCCGTTTGCGGGGCGATCTGGGAGGCCGGGGCATTCTGGTTCAGTCGCTTGATGATGGAAAGTCAGTGCTGCTGGTCAGCGACGGACGATTTGCCCGCCGAACGTCCGCTGGGGCGCCGGGACAACCGATCAATGCGTTTGGAATGTCCCTGGTCAGTTGTACCACCGGCGAGATCCGTTGGTCGAATCGGTTTCTGTACGGGGCGTCCCGCATCAACACCCCCGATGATTATGACCATCTAAAGTTTGCGGACATCAACGGCGACGGAGTCCAGGACATTGTCGGTCCCCACTCGCACGACGAGCAACTGTTTCTTGCCGCCTGGGATGGTGCCAACGGCGAGGTGATTTGGGAACGTTCGGTCTTTCAGCGTCCGACCCGGACCGACTATTGGATTCCGTTTTCGCTGGTGGTGATCGATGGCCAAACGCACGTGGTTTACTTGGGCCGCACGTCGGAAGACACTGCTCTGCGGCAGTTGGTCCTGTGTGGGCCGGATGGTGAACTCCTTGACGCGACCGAGCCGGAGAACGCCGCGTCCCTTCCCGTCGTGGACGGCGCCTACGCGAGCCGTTACCTGGCGATCAGCGACGCGACGACTTCGGACGGCGTCCCGATGCTCGCGTTGAGCCACAACGCAAACGGGAAAGCCCATTGCGAGATTTTCGACCTCCGCGAAAAACAATTCCAGAGGATTCGGCAGTTCAGTGAAACGGCGGAGAATTTCTATGTGGCCGGGATGTGGTTCAGGGACATCGACGATGACGGCGTTCAAGAACGGATCGTGATGGACCGGGTGACTCCGCTACAGGGCGAATCGACAGCGAGCCCCGATGGCCGATCATCGCTGCTCATTCGATGCTACCGGATGCTGCAGCCCGAGCCGCAATTTCGGATCACGATTCCCGACGTCAACGGGCTCCAGAACGTCGACTGGAAAGGGGATCACAACGTCTCTGCCAGTTGGCTGCGGATCGACCAGGGTCGTCTCGTCGCGATCGATTGGTCGCGACAGGGGATTTTGGTCGAGACAACGACCGATCCGGAATCCCCCTCGAATGTACCGATCCTTTGTCGGCATGATGACGCGCACACCCGGATCGCGTCACCGACCCTTGATGGGATCGAGTTTCGCGACCTCTATTTCGCAGGACCGGACAAATCCATCGCTGTGACAACGCATCGGGAAACGGATCCGCGTCGGATGCGACCCCTGTTTGCGTCGATCGGCGGGGACATCACGCTCGCACAGTGGATGCTTCGTCTGGTTCGCGGCGGACTCGCGTTGAGCATTTTGCTGATTCTTCCGCTTTGGTATTTGAAACGGACGTTGCAACAGCGGCACTGGAGTCTCGCTTGGCTGCTGCTCGCACCGCTGCTGGTGGGTGTTTGGCTGGTGGTCTGGCAAAGTCCATGGTTGCGTGAGCCCGGAATGGTCTTCAATCTTTTCAACGGCGTCACCGTCTGGATGTGCGGCGTGGCATTGCTGATCGCTGTCCGCGATAAAAAAGACGGCCAGGGATACTCAATCCGATTGATGCTTTCGGTCGGGACGCCCGTTGTCTTCTTGACCGTCGTTGCGTTTGAGTATCTGCAACGTGCCGACCCGGAAATCCTTCGCCATACGGTCGACGCAACGGGACTGTTGCGAGTCGCGCTGGCAAGTTTTATGGTCGTGGTGCAAATCTATTGGATCCTGCGAATTCTGGCGTCGACATTGCGCTGGATCAGGGGGCTGATGGGGAGGCCGGCGACGACGTGAACGGCGGGGACGAAGACGCTTCCAAGAGCGAAGATTCACTGCGAGCCACCTGGTCGATCGGTCCGCTGCGGCCGTGGCTGAAAATGCTCGCCGAACGCCAGTTGTCGCCGGCGCTTCGCGGCCGGATCGATCCGTCGGATGTCGTCCAGCAAACTTTGGTGGACGCTTGGCGCGGCCACGAAAACTTTCGGGGAAACACGCAAGCCGAGCGTCTGGCCTGGTTACGCACCATCCTGAAACGCACCTTGATGCGGTACGATCGTGATCAACTGCGAACGATCAAACGCGGGCAGGGACGCGAACAACAATTGCAAGCGGCGTTGGATCGTGACAGCATTCGGATCGAACAGTTAGCCATCGATCGCGAGCCCAATCCACGCTCGCGCGCCGATCGGGCGGAACAGACCCTGCAATTAGCCGCGGCCCTGGACCGACTGCCCAACGACTATCGCGAAGTCCTGACACTGCGGCACATCGACGGACTGTCCCACGAGCAGATCTCCCAGCGGATCGGACGGTCGAATGCCGCCACACGGATGCTGTGGATCCGGGCGCTGGAGAAACTGAAAGCGGTTTATGGTGATCTGTCGGATGCGTAGGGACGAGAAGGTGGTCAAAAAATGAGCTGGTCAAAAAATGAAGACAGAGCTGTGGTGAGTGGTCGCCTGATGCAATCCATTTTTTGACCACTCCATTTTTTGACCAGCCCATTTTTTGACCAGCCCATTTTTTGACCAGCCCATTTTTTGACCAGCCCATTTTTCCCCAACGCACCTACTCAACATCTTCGATCCGCTTGAGAAATTTAAAGATGTCGCTGTCGGTGCTCAGGATCAGCGTGCTGTCCTCGTCGAGCATCTCTTGGTACGTCTCCATCGTTTTGATGAAGGCGTAGAACTGGATCGAATCGGGGCTTTGGTTGTAGGCCTGGGCGTAGATCTCGGTGGCCTCAGCGTCGGCTGCCCCTTGGATCTCCTGGACTTGTTTGTAAGCCTGGGATTCGATTTCCAGCAAATCCTTTTCCTTGCGGCCGATGATTTTGGCCGCCTCGCCGGCACCTTCACTACGGAATCGTTCGGCGATTTGTTGCCGTTCGCTGATCATCCGAGAATAGATCCGGTCCCTGACGCTCTCGTTGTAATTGATGCGTTTGAAGCGAACATCCAACAGTTCGATCCCCAAGTCGGTGACTTTGTTGGCCGCTTGCTGAAAGATCTCTTCTTCGATCTTTGCCCGCCCCTTGTTGATCGGGTACAGGATCCCGATGTTGCCGGGCGCGTCGGCGATGGTTTCATCGCGGACGGGTTGGCGATCTTTGGTGGTCCGGACCAATTCGATCAATTCATGTTTGGCGATCGCATTGCGGGTTTCGCTGCCGAGGATGTCATCGAGACGCGATTGGGCGCTGCGTTCATCTCTGAGCCGCAGGAAAAACTGTTTGGCATCATTGATCCGCCAACGGCCAAAGGTGTCGACGACGATGTAGGTTTTGTCTTTGGTCGGCATTTCATTGGGGCGGCCGTCCCATTCCAGGATGCGTTTTTCAACGCGGGTGACTTCCTGAATGAGCGGGAGTTTGAAATGCAAACCGGCGTCGGCGATCGGGTCACCGACCGGTTTTCCGAACTGGGTGATGATGACCTGTTCGGTTTCGCTGACCGTGTAGGCTGCGCTGTAGGCGACCAATCCGACCAGAATCACAATGGCGGCGATCGCGGGGAATGTCAGACGATTCATTTGGATCTCCCGGTTGCTTGCGGTGCCAAGTTCAGCAGTGGCAGGATCTGGTTGGCCTGGTCGTCCATGATGATTTTTTGCCCCAGCGTCGGGATGACTTGCCGCATGGTTTCGATGTAGATTCGCTGCTTGGTCACTTCGGGTGCTTTGGCGTATTCGGCAAACACGGCGTTGAATCGCGAGACATCGCCTTGAGCTTCGTTAACGCGTTTGAGCGCGTAACCCTCGGCGGCTTGTGTCTTCTGTTCCGCTTCACCGCGTGCACGTGGGACTTCTTTGTTGTATTCACCGTTGGCAACGTTGATCATCTGCTCGCGTTCCTGCTGAGCTTGATTGACCTCGTTGAACGACGGTTGGACCGGTTGCGGTGGGTTGACGTTTTTCAGTTGAACTTGGTCGATGCTTAGACCCAGTTCGTATTTGTCGACCTGTTCCTGGAGTTGCAACAGTGCCTCGACCTCGATCTCTTGTCGGCCGATCGTGATGACTTCGTCGACGGTGCGGTCTCCGACGACGGTCCGCATCACCGATTCGGAGATGTCGCGTAGCGTTTGGCCCGGATTGCGAACCTTGAACAAGAACAGCTTCGGATCGCGGACGCGGTACTGGATCACCCATTCGACCGTGGCGATGTTGAGATCGCCGGTGACCATGACGCGTTCCTCGGTTTGTTCGTTCGAGACTTGCGTGTCGTTGGTGGCACCGGGCGTGCCGAAACCGAATTCCTGTTTCAATTGACGCTTGACCGGAACGATCGAAACATCGTCGATGCCGAACGGGAACTTGAATCTCAGGCCCGGATCGACGGTTTTGACGTAGCGGCCGAACCGCAAGACGACCCCCTGCGATTCCGCTTGGACCGTGTAGACGCTTGTGAACAGCAGCGCAAGGAGTAGGATCGCGGGGATCAGCCAGGCCGCATAGGGCTGCAACCGCTCGAGGTCCGACCAGTCAGGGCCGCGTGGATTCGAATTGCTCATGAATCGATGGAGTCATTTGAAAGGAGGCACAGTCCGCGGATTCAGATCAATGCCTCCAGCCGTCACCGGCAAGAACCAAGGATCACCGCTCAAAAGGGTAGGTCTGAGACGCCGTCCGGCTAGGCTCTCGATCTCAAAAATTAGCGATCTTTCTCAATCAAGACCGATTCGCACGATCATCGTTGATGGCCGAAGTGCGACGCAGAGTATGGAAAAGGGCAGCTTGTTACGGGACCACCATCACGCTTGAGTCCGCTTGGGGGCCAATCGCGGGGCCCTCCAGTGGTTGCATCACCGTGATGTCCTCGGCGTCGTCGAACTCTTCCACCGGAATGCGGTTCATCCCAAAGTCTTCGACATACTGAGGGATTGGCTTCACCGGTCTGCGGTTCTTGTTAAAATCCTGGACGGGGGTAAACAAGATGAACCAACCGACAATGGCGAAACCCGTGGTGGACGCCACGGTGATCCAGAGCAGTGGTGACCGCAATGCGCCGCCGGCGGTGATCCCCTCGCTCACGTTGGCTGGAGTTCGGTAGGGTTGAGCCTGCGACAGTGAGGGCTCGCCAGAATCGGTCCCCAGCGGCGAGCCCGTTGATGGCTGATTGTGGTTTGACATTTCAGTGTCCTCTCATCTTGAACCTGAACCAGCGGACGATCGAAACCAAGCTTCGATTATAGGGTGCCGTCTCCTGAATCTTTCACGATTGTGGCGCGTGATGAAATCTTTTTACATTTCGCCCGCATCGATCACGCCCTTGCGATGGGTAAAGTGGGTGGCGATCGGGTTCGTGTTTTGGATCGGCTTTCTGATCCTGAGCCCGTTTCCGCATTATTTGCCGCCGGATTTCGATTACGGGTTTCTGAGCAACAAAGCGGACTATTTCTATCGCTCCGGCTACTTCATCGGTTTCTATCTGCACATCGCGGGCGCCCCGATCGGATTGTTCGTCGGTGGGCTGCAGATGAGCCGAACGCTGCGAATGCAGTATCCACGGGTTCATCGAATCGCAGGCGGTGTCTACGTCATTGTTGTTTTGTTTGCGGCTGCTCCGGGCGGCTTCATCATGGCCATGAAAGCATTCGGCGGATGGTCGAGCACACTCTGTTTCGGATTGCTGGCGGCGGCGACCTGGTGGTCGACGTTTATCGGTTGGCGAGTGGGCCGGCGGTTCGATTTCTTAAGGCATCGGAACTGGATGCTCCGCAGCTACGTGCTGCTGCTCTCAGCCGTCGTGTTGCGGCTGGGGCATCTTGCACTTCAAACGCTCGGTTTAGCGCCGGAGCTGACTTATCAACTCGCCGCTTGGATCAGCTGGGTGATCCCATTGATCGTGCTCGAGTTCGCCCTGGGCATCGACAGTCTGGCGGCGCAGCGGCGTAGAGAACGAAGCAGCTGACGGTTCATGGACGTCATCATCATCTTCGTCGAGACGATCGGTGAGGACGCGATCGATCAACTCCGTCGAGCGATTCCGGACGGGGAACTGGCTCACCGATTGAAGCACGGCGGGTTGTTCTTCACGAATCGTCCACGGCGATTGCTCAACGGTCGACGGCTGGGGCAAGAGACGCGCGGATGCCAACGACGCGGGATGCGGCTGATCGATTGCCGCCCCTTCGCCCTCGCCGGGTTGCTGACGCGCCAAATAGTTCACGACGTAGAGTGCATCCAGCGGAGTGATTCTGCCGTCGCCGTTGGCATCCAAAAACTGCGTACTGGTCGGGCTCGGCTCACCTTCGGCCGATTGACGCAACGCGATACCGTTGATGATCGCCAACACGTCGCGCGGCGTGGTCTGGCCATCGGCATTTGCATCGGTCGGCTGGAAGAGGTTGGTCAGCGTTTCGGTCGAGACGGACTGGGGGCCGCGGGAGGATTGCAACGAGAACAGGCGGTCGATGGGGTGTGGATCAAACAGAATCGCGTACAGTCCGCCGGCTCGCAGCGATGCCCTGGTCACGCCCTCGTCCTGCCGACCGATCACAAAATGATCGCCATCGAGCACCGCGATGGTCTCATCGACCGACGCGGTACCGACCGGATGAACGGAGAGCGTGGTGTCTTCGACGGCACGGAAGATAATCGCGGTGTACTGGTCGCTTGTCGCAATCGTGTGCAAGCGATGGATCGAATCGATCGTGATGGAGTTGATCGGAATCGAAGGCTCGAATGCCTCGTCAAAATTCACTGCGATGCGTTGGCTGTCGCGATCGTTGATCGAGTGCCCCGACACACCGGATCCGGGTCGAACCGTGACCTCGACGTCCACCGTGCCGCTAAAACCATGACGGGGCATCACGACCAAACGCCCCTCGTCGTCGATCGTGACGTTGGCGTTGTTGTGGTCCCCGATCAATTCCGCTGAATACTCTACCGCATCGCCTTCGATATCGGTGCTGGTGATCTGAAGCGTCGCGGCTTGGTCGTTGGGGTAAGACTCCGCGACGGCGATGGAATTCAAGAAAGGCTGGCTATTGTGGTTGTCCTGCTGAACCTCCACCGCAAACGTTTCGCTGGACGTGACTCCAAATTGATTGGCCACCGTCACCGTGACATGGGTCCGACCGGTCGCGTTGCCGGTCGGCTTCAGCATCACGATCGAGTTTTCCTGGTCGTTGAACACTTCGATCGTCTCGATCGTGATGTCACGGGTCGGGCGATCGGAGTGATTCACGGCGTGTCCGCTGATCGCCTCTCGCACCGCTTCGCCTTCGACCAGTTGACCAAAGATGCTGTAGTTGAAGTCTAAAAACCGGGTCGGCACCTCGGTGACAAAGAACTGGCTGTTGCTGGTGTCGTCACGCGACTTCGCAAACCCGAGCACTCCCGAGCGGTTGTACTGAAGTTCCGCGTGATAATCGTCATCGAAGTCGTCCAACGTGGAACCGCTGGTTCCGGTTCCCGTCGGGTCACCGGCTTGAATCACAAAGTTGTCAATCACGCGGTGAAAATCGATTCCGTCGTAAAAGCCTGATTTTGCCAATTCGATCATCCGCCCCGACGCCACCGGTGCCCGCTGTTCAAATAACTCGAAAACCAGGTCGCCATACGTTTCCAGATCAATTCGGATCGAACGATTGCCGGCGATGACCTTCTCCATCAGCAGATCCGGGTCGTCGACCGAAACCGTGACCGTCAGCGGACCGCCGTAGGGATCGTAGGCATCGATGGGAACGTGAAGCGGTGATCCGATCGATACGGTCTGGTCACCGATGAACTCAAACTGCGGGGCTCCGCCCCTGGGAATCGGTACGTGACTACGCGAACTGATTTCGTCCAGCGACCGAATCCCTATGGCCCGTGATCCGTCGGGGAAATCCCAGGTGGGAAAGGCGGTGATGTTTTTCTCGATCGCCAACTGTGAAATCGATCGATCGGGACGGGTGACTTCGACGAAAGGCAATTCATTCGCCCCGTCTTCAAAGAGCTCGGCCTGCTGAGTACACGTCGGACACCAAGCCGCTCCGTACAAGACGACCCCTGCCGCCTTGAGATCCTTGGCGAACTGCACCAGGTTGTACGGAGCGAGTTGATCGCTTGAGGACTGAATCGTCGCCGCCACTTCGCCGGCGGGGTAATTGGTTTCGGCGAAAGCTTGTGCCGCCAGCAACCGCCGGCCCTCGAGTTGCTCGACGCGCATGGGACGGTGCTGAAGCCGTCGGTGTTTGGTGGACGGACGAAACGTGTTTTGCATGGAGTTGGTGATCGATCAGAGGAAACGAAACGCGGTCGAACACCTCAGATTAATCAGCCAGTGGGCGTTCGAGGCCATTTCCATGTCCCGCGGTCGTCGCCGCGCGATCCTGAGGACCCTGAACGCTGAGGACCCTGAACGCTGAGGACCTTGAACGCTGAGGACGAGGTGTCCCAGGGTGCTTGGCCAGACGGATCCAGAAAGCGCACGCAAAAAACGTGACGTTTTCGCCGGTTGCCGAGAATTCCGGCGGAAATTCAGCGGAGGTCTATTTGACCTTCACGCCTTCGATTCGAAAGACGGCCATGTGGGTCGCGCCGCGGGGGCCTTTGCCGCCGGGGTACTTGTAGGTTTCCGGATCGAGCACGAACTTGCCTTCGACCGTCACGGGACGGGTGGAAAAGTCGGCGGTATGATCACCGACCATATTGACGAAGACACAGTCGTAGAGTGCCGCGCCGGGGCCGAAGCAGCATTCTTTGTTGTCGCGAACGAGTACGAATTGCTTAAAGCCGCGGTCTTGATAGGTGCTGGCGGGCAAGATGTAGCCGCGCAGTTTGACGTTCTTGCCGTTGATGGTTTTCAGGCGTTCGGTCCACATCGATTCGTCGAACGCGCCGTCCTTTTCGATGTCGAACTTCAGATCATCAAAATTGATTTCGCCCTTGGCTAGCTGGGCAGCGGAGCTGAGTCGAATTTCGACCTTGGGCCGGGTTTGGGGATCTTCGGCCGAAGCCCCGTTCAAACTGACTGTCAGCGCGCAGACCACCACCATCAGCAATGAAAATCGGAATCGTGGAAGGTGGTGCATCTCGCTCGCTCGTTAGGTTGCTGGTTTCGCTTAGTGCTTTGTCAACTCTTCGTCTAAGGGGGCCGCGGAAAAGGAGGCAAGTACGAATGGCACGGGCATACGTGTTGGTGTGCAGGCTTCAGCCCAATACCGCTAAGTTAAACGTCGTTTCTTCAGATGAGGGCCCGTAGGCTCGCGCCAAACGGCTGATATTCGTTTGATATCAGCCGGTTCGCGCCAGCGTCCGGGCCCCCTCATTCATGTTAACTTAGCGGTATTGGGCTTCAGCCGCCCACCGTCGCTGCGAAGCAGCGACCGGGAATCGCCTAAAGGCTAGACACCAACGGTTGCTGAATCCTTTTTTTGACCCCTTTTTCCGAGGCAACTTCGGTCTAGAAGTTGACCAAGCACTAATTCACTTTCGTCCCTTTTAACCGGTAGAACACCGCGTTGTCAAAATCGGTTTGTTTTCGGGGCACTTGATTGAGCGTGAACTTGCCGGCCAGTTTCCGACGCGTCATGCCGCCTTCGATCGTCTGGCCACCGGTCAGTGTGACTTCGACCATCTCGCTGCTCTTGGGTTGGCCGCCGAAGCAGCAGGTCCCCAGGTCGCCGACCAGGACAAATTGACGCAACATGCCGCCACCGCTGGACGGATGGATGTAGCCTTTGATGAAGACGTCCTTGCCGTCGAGTTCAAACGCGGTTTGCGTCGGTCGATCCGGTTCGGCGTCGAATTTCAACTTGTAAAAGGGTACGCGAACGTGCCCCGGTGGGACTTCGGTCAGGTAGACGTAGGTGTGCAAGCCGATGCCGCCGACCAACAGCAAGGCGTTGGTGGCCAAGGCAAATTTCGCCAACCCCAGCCCACTAAATTCGTTCGGATAACGTCGGATCGACCGAAGCGAGAGCATCGCAAACACGACACCGAGGATCGCCAGGGCCAGCAATGCCTCGAATGGAGGAATCAGCCCCAGCAGCGCGACGATGAACAACAAGATCGATGTGATCGCGCTGCGGCTGAGCGCCCGATAGGGAAAGTCCACCTCATCGGCGGACGACGACATTTGTAGTTCAGTAGCCATCGATGGTTTGTGGCAGAGTGGTGGGGGATCGTCGACGGCGATCACGCAAGCCGGAATGCTTACGCGACTTTCACCCCAGTCGCGGGGCCGCCGGTCAACACCAGAAACAGTGCCAAGACGATGGACGCCAAGGCGACCGTGATTACGTAGCCAAGGTCCCAAGGGTTCGTTTTCTGTGCCAGGAGGGATCGATTGCCGAGCTCGTTCGCGGTGGCGTCGGTTCCCGCCAGGGAGACCGGAGCGGTGCCGACTGGGGCAGCAGCGATCGGGACGACGGCGGCGTAGCGTGTTCCGCGTTGCAGCGTTCCAAGGGGCGGAACGGTTTGCGAAGTCGCCTCGTCGGCCGGCTTGGCGCGAACCGGGACCGGTATCGGAAAAAATGTCTTGGCCCGGCGAACCGCTTCGGGGTCAATTTTTTCGAGTTCCTCGATCGCCGCTTCGGCTTCGGGCAGGGGGCAAGCGCGCATGTAGTTGATGACGGGGACGCGGAGCCAGTTTTTGTCCTTTTCCGCTTCCTTGAACAACGTTTTGAGACGCTCGATCTGACTCCAGTCGTTCCATTTCGCCAAATCCGGAATCACCATGTCAGCCAGTTCGCCCCGATCGAGGATCTTGTGCAGCGATTCGACCAGCGCGCTGCGTGGAATCACGTCGCCTTCGGTACCGTGAAAGCGGATCGCCATGATCGCGGCGTAGCTCTGTGGGAACGGCGCCTTGTGGTTCGCGATGAACAGCTCATCGATCAGCGGCAATCCTGATTCGCCGGCCAAGGTCAGGTAGCAGGCGATCAGCGCGTCCAGGCCGCCGGTGACACTTTTGGCGGGGTTGCGGAGCATCGCTTCGAGCATCGGCAGATCGTCTTTGCTGCCGCAGACACCCAGCATCGTGAAATACAGGCGTTTTCGGTCGGCGCCGATTTCGGGCTGTTGGACCCACTCGATCAATTGGTCTCGATCCATGTCGGGACCGATCTGTTGGATCACGTCGTAGGGAGCCGATGCGAACTCGTCATAAGCATCGCGTGAAATCAACGCCTCTTCGTCTTCCAGGTAGTCGCGGAAAAAACGCAGCCGCGCGACGGGGTCATCTTTCACCTGACTGGCCTTCACGATGTATTCTTCGGCCCGTTCGCTGACCGGCAGACAGGACCACTGCAAGTTGGGCGGGTCGACGCCGGAAAGCAGGAACCGGCGTCCGACCTCGACTTTGCCGTAATAAATCGCGTCCACTTCTTGGCCGACTTTGACGTGCTCGGATCCCTTGATCACCTTCTCGATCCGCATCTTCACCACGCCGGTGGTCAGGTTCCGCGTCAGCTCGCCATCGAGACTCGACGCGATCACGACGGCGTCCATCGTCAACGATTGCTGGCGGATGGTTTGTTGGACGGACTCGCAAAACGGGCAGGCCGCGGCGGAGGACCACGGCAACACAGCCATCAAGCCGAGCAGAAACAGGCCGATGCCCGGCCGAACCGCAATCGGAAAGGTTTCGAAAATCCTCAAAGTTTGACGCCCGGGCAGGAGATTCGCCCGGAGCCGTCGCCGAGTGGGGATTGGCTGCGGCGGGTGGGCCAGTCGTGGGGAGGGACGCATTCGGGTCTGGTGGGGTTGGAGTGGAGCAATGCGGCGTGGCTGCAAAGTTCAATGCATGGAGTTCAATAATAGGTGCTAAATGCCCTCGGTGAGAAGGCACAAATCGTTTCTCCTGGAAATCCCGGCACGATCGACTCAACCCATCCAGCCATTTTTGCCGATACGACCGAAGATCCGGGCTATCCGCCCAGGAGCCGATGATCCAAAACACCCGTAAGTTTCGGCGTCGGCGGACACTTTTGAAACGACCAATGAACCGAGCCGATTCGCGACGCAGCTTTCATCGCGTCCCAGACCGGCCGACAAGGGGGAGAGCAGGAATGCTTCGTCAGTTGATCATCGCCGCCGTTCTGGTGGCATCGGCCTTCACTTTGGCCGGCGACGCGTCGGCCGACCAGCGCGCGTTCGGCCAAGCCTGGGGCGGCAGTGCGAGTACACGCGACTGGAATCGATTCTATCACTATCCCTACGTGTATTACCCCCAGAATTTCTGGGGGCAGGAATACTATCGTAGTGCGGATAGCATGTACCACCGCTACCCGCCGGAGATGCGAATCCCCGTCTACAACAAAAAGTGGCACAACTACTACCCCAGCAACCGCCGTTATCACAGCGGTCACCACTTCATCTTGGACGTGTTCTAGGCTCGCACTGCGTCGGGCACGCTGTGCATGCAGGTGGAGCTCGAAGCGTAGGGCATGCTGTGCATGCCAATGAGCCGCGTAGGGCATGCTGTGCATGCCAATGAGCCGTCAGGCACAGCCTGACCTACGCCAATCCATCGGTTGGAAGACGCACCAATCGCGTCACCGACAAATGTGGCGGTTTCCGCTACCATGAGTGTCATGGCCAACAGCACCAAGATTCGTCCGCTCGGTCGTTTAATCGACAAAGCGAACTCGCCCTTCTGGGTGATCGGCCCCGATGGGCGGCTGGTGTTTCTTTCCGCGGCGGTCGGCGATTGGCTGACCGTCGAGCCGGAATCGTTGATCGGACGCCGTTGCCTTGCCGGCACCAGCATCACCGATGATCCGCTCGATTTTCTGGCCGCCTCACTCGCGGCGCCCCCGGGAATCTTGAAATCCGGAACGGCGTCGCTGCTGATCCAACCCACCTTTCCCGGTGCCAAATCACGCCGCATTGCGGCGCTGGACACGCGATTCGTCCGACTCGGCCACGGCGATGAATCCATCACGCTGGCCGTCGCGGGCAGCTTTCAAGACCAGCTTGTCGACCCGGTCATCGATGCCGCGGTCGTGTTGCGACGACAGCTGGACAGTTGGCGCCGTCGCCATGAAACGATCGCCCAGGGCATTTCGGTCGGCAATTCTCGCCTCGCCCAACGGCTCGGCAAACAAATCCGACTGGCCGGTTCGGTCCGCAGCGATCTGCTGATTGTCTCCCCGCCGGGTTGCTTCGCCGAATCCATCGCAGCGTCGGTGCACCAATGTTCGGCGGCGGGCGAACCGATCGCCACGATCGACGGGCCGTTGATGGACGCCGAACTGTTGGACGCCAGCTTGGCTGCGGTGATCGCCCACTTGGCGGATTCGGAAACCTCAACGGCGACCGCGATCCTTAAGGGAACCGACCAGACTCCGCTGGAAGCCCAACTCCGCCTGGTCGAACATCTGCGTGAGTCGACGCATCGATTGCGGTTGATCGCCATCGCCAGCGACAGCGCCGTTGTCTCCAGCCGCGCCGACACCGAACCGAATCCGGAACTCGACGTTTTCTTGGAAGCGTCACTGCCGGCGGGGATCACGCCGCCCCTTGCCGACCATCTGTGTGGGCTGACGATTCGTCTCCATCCGCTCGCCGATCGCATCGCCGATCTGCCGATGATCGCGACCGCCATGCTGGATCGACGGCGGGCCGGTGGAGACGGTTTGGCGGATCGCTTCGCCCGCGCCGCGCTCGATGCGATGGTGATTTACCCTTGGCCGGATAACTTTCGCGAACTCGACCAAGCCATTCGTCATGCGATGCGAAGCTGTCCCGGCCAAGTCATCGGGCTGGAACACTTGCCGCTGGCGATCCGGTCGTACCGCCCCAACGAGTCGGTGCCGAAACAACAGCAGACCATCGACCTGGATCTGGTCGTCGCCCAGTTCGAATCGGATTTGATTCGTGAGGCCTTGGAATCCAGCGCGGGCAATCGAGCCGAAGCGGCGCGGAAATTGAACATTTCGCGCGCCCGTTTGCTCCGCAAGCTGGAATCGATCGGCGATGGAGACTCGCCATGAACCCTTTCGCCACCGTTTCAACGGCCAGCGGGGTGATCCCGTTTTGGGTCTGCGAATCGGGCCGCCGGTGGAGCGACGCGGCGAAGCGATTCGTCGGGCCGTTCCAGCACGACGCCGACGCCGATTCGTCCGGCCAGGCCATGGGATCGGGGCAGCCGACATTCCACGTGCAAAGAATGGACGCCGCCAAAATTCGAGCGCTGATCGCGGGCCAATCGGACCTCGTGATCCTCTGGGAACTGTCCGCCGAAAACACGTCCGCGGTCGCCTTGCACGTGGCCCAGATCGGCGCCTCGCGACCTGATGCGATGCAATGGGCCGCGATCGATGACGTCTCCCGGCACCCATCCGACCGCCTGGCCCTGCGGATCAGGGAGCTTGGCGTGTCGGCAGTGCTGCACCAGCCCCAAGAATTGGCCCTCCTGGCACGACTCGTCCGCCGTCGCTTTTCCGCGGCACCCCAAGTTTAAAAGTTGACGAAGCACTAGCCCGACGCGTAAGCGAGGGTTGCCGCGTCGCCCCTAAAGGTGTTAGCGGAACGGCGCGAGCCGTCCGGTCGCGCTTCAAAAACCCCGTGAAAGACCGGAGAGGCTGTGAATAATTGGGCCAACGGTTGCGAGATTTAATTTTGGCGCTAAATTTTCTGCATGAATAATCCAAGCATTGCTACTC